>JBMOMD010000047.1:0-43511 GCA_049325295.1 Nitrospirota bacterium | reverse complement strand
GATCAGCGCCACCGGGAGTATGCCACGCGGCGGTATGTGAAGCTCTTGGAGGGGCTCGGCCATCGGGTCATCCTCGAACCCGTCGCGGCCTAAAACCGACTACCGGGTGGTGGTATTTTCTGAGCAGGGGGAGATAATGGTGTCAGGAACCATTTTCCCAGGTGTGAGTCCACATCTGTTATAGATCCTTCGGTTCTAACCCAGTCCGCTTAGCGATCCGAGCGAGCATCTTGGGGCCGATTTCGTCTTGGTCGTGAAATGCGAATACCACGTCCGGCCATTCTGGACGTGACAGGGTGCGATGGGAGCCGGATTATCTTTTGATCGTCCATCCGATCCGGAGTAGCGCCGCCAACAGGCGACGCGCCTTCACGGACGGCCACTAGGTCACGCGGCGCGGAAAGACACGCTGAGCAGTTCGGGCGCGGCTTCACCATGCTCCAAGCGCTCCGCGATCACGCGGAGCGCCAGCGCTTGAACGCGGGCCAGCGCGTCTTCACGCGTCTGGCCATACGCGAGGACTCCCGCGAGTTCCGGGACCTCGGCGATCCAACGCCCGTCTTCCTCGCGATCAAGCTCGATGAGCAGCTTCATGGTGCCGTTTCCGGACATGTACGGTCAGAATACTCCGTTGCCGAGTTGGGGGTCAAGGCGTCGTCATCAACACGTCATATTCCCGCCACAAGACCGTGATGCAGGGTTGGTATCGTGAGCCTCGTTGGACGGGACGAACTCGGGCCACGAAACCACGCGAGGGACTTATGTTGATTCAGCGAGCGCCGGATGTGAAGTCCTCGGAGATTACGCCGCGGGCCGCGGTCATGAATCGCCGGGCGTTTCTGGAGTCCGCGGGACGGCTGGCCTTGGTTGGAGCGGCCGTGAGTGCGGCGCCTGGACTCTTGAAGGCCCAGCCGGCGCTCGCGGGCACGAAATTAGAGGGCGTCAAACCGGGACCGTTTGGGACCGACGACGCCTTGACGTCGTATGGGAATGTCACGTCCTACAACAATTTCTACGAGTTCTCCACGGACAAGGAAGAGCCGGCCGTGCTCGCCAAGGGCTTCAAGCCCAGGCCGTGGACGCTCACGGTGGACGGTGACGTGGCGCGTCCGGGCGCCTACGAGTTGGATGACTTCGTCAAACCGTACGCCCTGGAGGAGCGGGTCTATCGCCACCGGTGCGTGGAGGCGTGGTCCATGGTGATCCCGTGGGTCGGGTTTCCGCTGCGCGAAGTGATCCTGCGGGCGCAGCCCACTTCCAAGGCCAAGTATGTAAGCTTCACCACCTTGTACGACCCCAAACGCATGCCCGGTCAACGTCGGCCGGTGCTCGACTGGCCGTACGTCGAGGGGCTGCGCATGGACGAAGCCATGCACCCCTTGACCATTTTGGCGGTCGGCTTGTACGGCGAGACCTTGCCGAATCAGAACGGGGCGCCGCTGCGGTTGGTGGTGCCGTGGAAGTACGGCTTCAAGAGCATCAAGTCGATCGTGAAGATCTCCTTCACGGAACGGCAACCGCCCACCACCTGGTCGGCCATGAATCCGCGCGAGTATGGGTTCTACGCGAACGTGAATCCCGCGGTGAATCATCCGCGGTGGAGCCAAGCGAGCGAGCGGCGGATCGGCGAGTTTCGCAGGCGCAAGACCCTGCCGTTCAACGGCTACGCCGACCAAGTGGCCGGGCTGTATTCGGGCATGAACCTGACCACCAACTTTTGAGCGAGAGGAGCGACGCGACATGTTGACTCGTGTGATGTCGAAAGTCTTGGCCCTCCCCGCCCTGGGGCCGGCGGTTTTCTTGATCTGCCTGGCTCCGCTCGCGCGGCTGGTGTGGCGCGGGTTGACCGACGATCTGGGCGCGAATCCGATCGAGGCGCTCGTGCGCAGCACCGGATTATGGACCCTGATCTTTCTGTTGATCACGCTGGCCGTGACGCCGGCCGGACGGTTGCCCGGTCTCAACCGGGTTGCGCGATTTCGGCGCCTGTTCGGGCTCTTCGCGTTTTTCTACGCGTGCCTGCACGCCGCGACCTACGTCGGGGTCGATCAGTTCTTCGCGTGGGGCGACATCGTGGCGGATGTGGTCAAACGGCCGTTTATTACGATCGGCGCCGTCAGCTTCGCGGCATTAGCGCCATTGGCCGTGACCTCGACCAACGGCATGATCCGGCGTATGGGCGGACGGCGCTGGAAACTGCTGCACCGGCTGGTCTATCCGATCGCGATCGGCGGGGTGGTGCACTATTTCTGGCTGGTCAAGGCCGATGTGCGCCCGCCCCTGATCTACGGCAGCGTGTTGGTCGCGCTCTTGGGCATCCGTCTTTGGACCGCGTTCGGCCGGACCGAACCGCGACGCGATCGTTCACCCGCGGTCACCGGAAACCGTGAGGCGCTGCACGCCGCCGGCTCCTGACCCCTCACTCCCAAATTGACACGCTCCAGTGCCCTCATTACAATGGGCGCACGTTGGGCCCTGGACACGCGTGAACACCGTCGGGATCGTCACCAAGCCTCATCATCAAGCCGCCAAACCCGTGGTCGAGCAACTCATGACGTGGCTCACCGAACGCGGCAAGGCGGTGTGCCTCGACCTGGATACGGCGGCGCTCGTCGGCGCCAAGAACGGCCTACCCAAGCCGCAGATGCCGCCGCTGGTGGATTTGATGATCGTGCTGGGCGGCGACGGGACCTTGTTGAGCGTGGCCCGCCTGCTCGAAAAACGCGACGTGCCGATCCTGGGCGTCAATCTGGGCGGGCTCGGCTTTCTCACCGAGGTCACGCTCAACGAGCTCTTCCCCACGCTCGAAAAGATTTTCAAGTCGGAGTACACGCCGGACACGCGCCTCTTGATCCGCGCCGAGGTGTATCGGCAGGGCGAACGCGTGGTGTCGTCCTATTGTTTAAACGACACGGTGATCAGCAAGGGCGTGTTGGCCCGCATGATTCGTCTGGAAGTGTCGATCAACGGCCAGTTCGTGACCTCGCTGCGAGGCGACGGACTCATTCTCGCGACCCCGACCGGCTCGACCGCGTATTCCATGTCATCCGGCGGGCCGATCGTGAACCCCAGCGTGCAGGCCCTGGTATTCACGCCGATCTGTCCTCACACGCTCACGCACCGGCCGATCGTGATGGCCAGCACGGCCACGATCAGCGTGACCATGAAGAGCCGCGAGGACGGCGCCATGGTCACGTTCGACGGCCAGGTCGGCTTCACGCTGCGCCCCGACGACGTGATCGAAGTTAAAGCCGCGGAACACAAGATCACGTTGATCCGCGCTCCGGAAAAGAATTTCTACGCGATCCTGCGAGAAAAACTGAAGTGGGGCGAAGCGTAGCGATCGTGGTCGCGGCGCTGGCCGCGAGCCTCACCTCCTCCCACCCCGCCCAAGCCCAACCCGACACCGAATGGACCAGTTGGCGCGTGGGCGCCCTGGTGCGCGCGCTGGCGGTCCAAGGCGATTCCATCTGGATCGGTACCACCAACGGGGTGATGAAGTTTCACATCCCGACCGAAAAAAACCGTATCTACTCCACCAAGGACGGGCTGCTCAGCAACGTGGTGCTGGGCATCACGATCGGGCCGGACGGCTCGACGTGGATCGGCACCTACGGCGGCGGGCTGACCCGGTTCGACGGCAAGAACCGGTGGACCACCTACACCCCGTACGGCGCGGGCACGACCGGCGACTACCGTAACCCCTGCTCTTCCAATCCCTCTATCCCCCCTTTGAAAAAGGGGGGCACGGGGGGATTTACGCCGTGTACCGGTTCGCCTGCGGACAATGGTCGCTACCAACGCTACCAGCGCGGCGAAGGCATCGGGGATTTGTGGGTGTACCAGACCATGTTCACCCCTGACGGCACCCTCTGGGCCGCCACCTGGAAAGGCGCCAGCCGGTTCAACGGCAAGACGTTCACCACCTACAGCACGGGCGACGGCTTGATCGACAAGTGGGTCTACTCCATGGCCATGGATCGCAACAAGCGGTTCTGGTTCGGAACCGAAGGCGGCGTGACCATGTACGACGGCACACGCTGGACGAGCTGGACGCACAAGGACGGCCTGGGCGCGGACCTGCCGCGCGCCTCAAACCAGGCCAAATCCAACGCCCCGAGCCCGCACCACCAACAGTCCGAAAAGGACATCACGGACTACAACCCCAACTACGTCCTGGCCACCGTGATCGACGCGGCCCAGAACAAGTGGTTCGGGACCTGGGGCGGCGGCCTGTCGCGGTTCGACGGCAAACACTGGGTCACGTATACCACCCAGGACGGCCTCTCCGGCAACGTGGTCAACGCGCTGGCATTCGACCGCCGCGGCGTGTTGTGGATCGGCACCGATGCGGGCGTCAGCCGAATGGATCCCGCCGCCTGCGCCGCGGCCCCTCCGGGCCGTAAACCCACCTGCAAATTCACCAAATTCACCACCTTCGACGGCCTGTTCCACGACGCGGTGTACGCCGTTGTCATCGACTCCACCGGCGCCAAATGGTTTGGCACCTACGGAGGGGTCAGCAGGTACACGGGATCCTGACAACGGCCTAAACCACCGGCTGCTCAAAAAGCTCCGGCTGCGGCGTCGCCGCTACGCGTCCGCGTAGGGGTTCGGCATGCCGAACCCCTACACTCCGGTGCTCGCGGCGCCTTGCATCTGACGCATCGCTGAACAAGCTCTCGTAGGCCGAAAGACCCAGGAATCCTTGAAATCACCGGGACTTCCAGCCCCCCTTTCCGCCTTTCCCGTTGACATCCCCCCAAACCCTCGGCTACGATGGGCACTCTGTCGTTCACATCCTGGCATCAGCGGAGTTTGTTTATGAGTCACCCACAAGAAGGGTATGGAATCGTCGTGGTCGGCGCCGGCCCGGCCGGCATGTCGGCGGCCGCGCAGTTCGCCAAGAACGGGCATCGCGTCGTCATTCTCAACCGCGACTGCAAGGTCGGCGGGCTGGCGGAATACGGCATCTTCCCGAGCAAACACCGTCTCCGCACAGGCCTCCAGAAAACCTACCGGGAAATCCTCTCGAACCCGAACGTGCTGTATTACGGCAACGCCACCGTGGGGCGGGACCGCGACCTAACCGTCGATGAACTGCGCGCCACCGGCGCGGACGCGGTCGTATTTTCCACCGGCGCGCAAGGCACCAAGACCATCGGCGTGGACGGCGACTCCGCGACCGGCGTGTTTCACGCCAAGGACGTGGTCTATCACTACAACCAGCTCCCCGGCTTCTCCGAGAAGCCGTTCGACGTGGGCCAACGCGTGTGCGTGATCGGCATCGGCGACGTGATGATCGACATCGCCCATTGGTTGATTCGCCACAAGAAAGTACACGAGGTCACGGCCATCGTGCGACGAGGCCCGGCCGAGCGTAAATACAGCCCCAAGGAAACGCACGCGGTGTGCGCGAACATCGACAAGGACGCCTTGTCGCGCGAGTTCGCCAGGATTCGCGAGCGCTTGGAGGCGGTAGGCCAGAACCCGGACCAGATCCACTCCGACATGATCGCCGAGTTCAAAAAACCCGACCCGCCGGTCAGCGGAACCATGATGAAGTTTCGCTTTCTCTCGTCGCCGCGTCGCGTCCTGATGGACGGGCAGAACCGCGTGCGCGCGATCGAGGTCGAAAACACCACGCTCGAAAAGAAGGGCGACGACACGGCCGCGAAGGGCACCGGAACCGCGGACGAAATCCCCTGCGACAGCGTGATCTTCGCGGTCGGCGATTGCGTGGATCAGACCGTGGGCCTCCCCTATAAGAACGGCATGTTCATCACCAACCCGACCTCGTCCGGCAACGAGCCCGACGACGCGTGGTTCCAGGTCTACGACGAGGCCTCCGGCAAGGCGCTGGACGGCGTGTTCGTGGCGGGCTGGGCGCGAAAAGCCAGCGAAGGCCTGGTCGGCATCGCCAAGCGCGACGGCGAATGGTGCGCGGAAGTCGTGCAGCGCTATTTGACCGGTCGGCCCGCCAAAACCGCGGCGAAGCTGGACGACTTCACCGGCCGGCTCAAGACCCTGCTCAACTCGCGTCAGCCGAACCTCGTGACCAAGGAAGATATCCAACTCCTCACCGAGGTGGAGCGGGAAGAAGCCGCGAAGGCCGGCGTCGAGGAGTTTAAGTACGCCACGAACAAAGAGATCTTGGACGCGATTCGCCGCCGACGGGCATCGGTAAGCGGTCGCGAGTTCACCCCGGCATAAGAGCCTGTCCATGAGTGGCCGTCTGCTGCGTTGGCGCTGCGCTTCCGCTCCTCACGTACTCACCACGTACGCTCCGGTGCGGTTCTCGCGCCGCCTTGCATCCGACGCACTCCTGAACAGGCTCAAATCGTATCACCACGTGGCAGCCTCGTAACGGTCTCTCGTGTCGTTAAGTCAAAATCCGACAGAAAACGATCCAGTCAAGGAAGCGCTTGCGCGTTTTCTGAACGCGTTCCCCGAGGGCTCGAACACCATTGAGCGGGTGACGCTCGATGAAGCGCTCGATCGCGTGTCGGCGGAGTCGATCTCCGCCACGCTCGACTCCCCGCCTTTCGCGCGCGCGATCGTGGAAGGTTTTCTCGTCAACGCGGATGACACGAGCGCGGCGTCCAACGCCAGTCCCGTTTCATTGACCATCGCCGGCACGATTCGCCCCGGAGATCCCGCGCCCAAACAGATCGCGGCCAACGCCGCGTGGGAAGTGTTCACGGGCAGCGCGGTGCCACCAGGACCGTGCGGGGTGATCAGGGCGTGGGACGCGAAACGCGCGGGGCAACGCGTGACCTGCTCCTCGCCGATTCAACCCGCCGCCAACATCGAGGCCCAAGGCTGCGATCTCACGCGCGGCACCGTGGTCGTGGCCAAAGGCACTCAGATCGGCCCTGATGAAGTCTCGTTGATCGCGGCGCAGGGCATCGACGCGGTGGCGGTCTCGGCGCGGCCGATCGTGGGGATCTTTGGATCAGGCAACGAGGTGATCCCGCACACCGCCCGCCTCACCCCGGGCGCGATCTGGGACTGCAATACCCCCGCGCTCTCCGCGTTGATTCGTCGCGAGGGCGGCGTGCCCAAAGCCTACGGCGTGATCCGCGACGACTTCGACACGTTCCAGCGCGCGGTGACCGCCGCGTTGTCTCACTGCGGGATGATCGTGATCGCTGGCGGCACTGCGGTGGACGGCCGCGAATTCGTCCGCGACCTGGTCGCGGCGTTGGGCTCGCCCGGCGTGGTGGTCAACGGCGTGCCCATGCGGTCCGGCAAACCCTTGATCATGGGCGTGGTCGGTCAAGTGCCGATCGTGTGCGTGGCCGGGCACCCCCCCGAAGCGCTCAGGGGATTCCGGCTCTTCGGCGTGCCCGCGCTTGCCAGGTTGATGGGACGAAGCACGTCCCCATCACGATAATGTTGAATCCCCCCCTTTGAACAAAGGGGGGAAGGGGGGATTTGAACCGGCCTTACGCCGCCTGATGCCCCACGAAGAGCTTTAGCTTCATGCGGTCCGCGTCCGTGATGGCGATGAACTCAATACCCATCCCCACCCCTTCCTGACGCCACACCACCTTGCCCTCGCCCGTGATGGGTTGATCCCACGGCGAATTGGCCAGAAAGAAGCTGAAGGTCACGCGCGCGCCGTCCGGCAACGGGCTGCGCGCGTCCACGAAGAGGCCGGTCTCGCTCACGTCGGTGACGCGCGCGGTCAAGGCCGGGCTGTCGCTGGCATACCGAATTTCAACGATGTGGGCAACGCGCCCCCCGCGGCGCCGATCTTGATTGTCCATGTCAACACTCCTCCTGAGATCCTGACCATGGAACAGAGCGCGACAAAGTTTAACACCCAATCGCGGGATAGCCAAGCAGAAGATTTGCCAGCTCGGCGGGCCAGCGCCCTTCAGGTCCCTAAATTCGAAATTGAACCAGGGACCTAGAACGGTGTCAGACCGAGAACGGTGTCAGCAGACCGAGAACGGTGTCAGGAACCGTTTTGGCGCGCAGGCGGCCCCCTTCTTCGTCTGCGTCTTACCCGCTGGGTGTTGAGCCGTTCATCGCAATGCGGCACTGCGCTCGCTAAGAAATGTGAACCGGTTCCTGACACCGTTTCCGAGTCAGTCCGAACCACCACCCACCACGGACCAATTGATTTTGCTCGACAGTTAACCGGACACTATTGAGTTGGGACCGTCCCCTACTCGGTCCCCGGATCGCGTCCTCGATCCACCGGTGCATGATATACCAGATGTGATTGGGAAGAAAATAGCGATGGGCGCGCGGCATAACGCCTCCTCCGTGAAGCGTGGTTTGGGCCCTCAAGTGTGCGCGCTAAGACCTCCAGCGGCCTCATTTTGACCAAAGACTGATGATTTTTCAACACATTGCACGGGTCCGACCCCATTGCACCCATGCGTCGGTGATGGCGATGAACTCAATGCCCACCCCACCCCTTCCTGGCGCCACACGACCTTCCCCTCGCCCGTGATGGGTTGATCCCACGGCGAATTTGTCAGCAAAGAAGCTGAAGGTGACGCGCGCGCCGTCCGGCAACGGGCTGCGCGCGTCCACGAAGAATCCGGTCTCGCTGACGTCGGTCACCCGCGCGGTTAAGACCGGGCTGTCACTGGCGTAGCGAATTTCAACCAAGTGAGGAACGCGACTTCCGCGGCGGCGATCCTGACGGTCCATGTCAATGCTCCTCCTGCGGTTCTGACGATGGATCAGAGCGCGACAAAGTGTAGCACCCGATCCCGGGATAGCCCACCAGAATTTTTTCTAGCGCAACGCCAAGCCCGGCTCGGTCGCGCATTCGGCATTGAATCCAGAGCCGCGCGTGCCCCACCCCCAGCGGCCCTACTCGAGCCGTCCGGTTCCCACGATCGGCGGGTCTCCGGTCGTGACGTTGAAGTCCAGCGCAACAAGGGTCACCCCGTCTTCGGAGAGGACAAAGTCGAAGAGGTGCTCATCAGTAAAACCCGTCTGAGGTACTTGCGACTCGCTAACGGTTGCGCAGCCGGTAACATTGCCCTCGTCGTCAAACAGCGGCGCCGTAATCCTCTCGGCATACACGCCCGTATATCCCAGTTGGAGACCGCCGCGCAGGCCCTGGTGGATCTGGTATCCATAGCCGGTGCCATCCAGTTGGCCGTTCACTGAGTATGAGCTGGTGCATCCAGCGGAATCAACAACTTCGACTAGGAACTGAAACGTGCCGACCGCGTCAACGACGGTCACCCTCCAGTACTCGTCCACCTCAACCGTCAAGCTTGCCGTCAAGTGACGATCGTACCTAATCCGCGGATCCCCCGACGGCGACCCTTGGTGAGTCATCGTAATGTCTCCGGACAGGCTGAGGAGTCTTCCGGGACTCAGGGATGTCGTGGCCTGAGCGGTCCGACCCTGGTTGTCCGTGACCCTGACCTTCGCGACGTAGTCGCCAGCGGTGGTGTAGGTATGGGGCGCCGTCTTGGTCGTCCCGGTGTTCTGCTCAAAGGCGCCGTTCCCATCCAGGTCCCACTCATAACTAACAATAGTCCCTTCATCCGGATCCGACACCATCGCGTCCGCCGTAAAGGTCACGCTAAGGGGAACTCCTCCCCAGGAAGGGGTTGCGGTCAAGATAATGGGGATCCCCCAGCAGTCCACTGTGTGGTCCGCCAACAATGCGCAGGTATGCTCGCCGCCCGCGGAGATCGCCGTGGCGTTGGTGATCCCGGTCACCGGCACCGGCGTATGCGACTCGGTATTGGTGCCGTCCCCGAGCTGACCGTGCTCGTTGTCGCCCCAGCACTTAGCCGTGCCGTTCAACAGGACTGCGCACGAGTGCCGAAACCCAGCCGAGATTCCCATCGCGGTGGTAATCCCGGTGACGGGCACCGGCGTGCTGGAATCCGTGGTTGTGCCGTCCCCGAGTTGGCCTTCGGCGTTGCGCCCCCAGCAGTTCACGGCGCCGCTTGAAAGGGCCGCGCAGGTGTGGTCCCCCACACTGCCCGAAATGGCCGTGGCGGTCGTGATGCCGTCCACCTCAACCGGCGTGGACGATTCCGTGGTGGTCCCGTTGCCGAGCTGGCCGTTGAAGTTTGCGCCCCAACAGTTCACGGTACCGACCGAGAGGAGGGCGCAGGTGTGAAAGAACCCGGCTGACACAGCGATGGCGGTGTTGATCCCGGTCACGGACACCGGCGTCGAGGAGTCTGTCGTCGTCCCGTCTCCAAGCTGGCCGATGGCGTTACTCCCCCAGCAGTTCACCGTGCCATCCGACAGAACCGCACACGTATGTTGTAATCCCAAGGCGATCGCCGTGGCGGTCGTGATGCCAGTCACATCCACCGGCGTGTGCGACTCGGTCTGTGTTCCGTCCCCGAGCTGGCCGCGTTCGTTCTCGCCCCAGCACCGCACGGTGCCACCGGCCAGGACCGCGCAGGTATGAAGGCCTCCGGCTGAAACATCTGTTGCGTTCGTGATTCCGGTCACGGTCACCCGGGTGCTGGAGTCCGTGGTGGTGCCGTTCCCGAGCCGGCCGCTGACGTTTGACCCCCAGCACTCGACCGTGCCGCCGCCCGTGCAGGTGTGGAACCCTCCGGCCGACAACGCGCGCTCCGGGGCGGACGCCAAGGTCACCGTGACGGTCACGGTTGCCTCGGCCGTTGCCCCTTCGTCGTCCGTTACCCGTACCCGGGCCGCGGTCGGGCCGGTGAGCACGCCGGGAGTGCTATAGGTCCGGGCGGCGGTGTGGGACGTGCCCGTATCCACCTCGAACGTGCCGTCTCCGTCCAAGTCCCACTCATACTTGACCAGGGTGCCGCCATCCGGATCCGACGCCGTGGCCGTGAACAGCACGAGCAGAGGCACGAAGCCGGACGGCGGATCCGCGACGAGCGACACGGTGGGAGTGGTGGTGCTTACCGACACGCTGGCCGTGGCCTCGGCCAGTTGGCCTTCGTCGTCCGAGACCGTGACCTTGGCGGTCGCCGCGCCGGCGGGATAGGCGTGCGTTACGTTTCCCGTTGTGGTGGTCTGGTCGACGACGCCATCGTTCTCGAAATCCCACTCATAACTGACGATCATGCCCCCGTCTGGATCAGCGGCGGTGGCGGTCAAGGTGACCTCCAAGGGCGCCGGACCCGACGCAGGAGTGGACGAGAGCGACACGGTCGGCGCATTCAGCACCAGCAGGGGAACTACCCCGAAGACGGAGAAATGCGTGGTCTGCGCCGAGACCGTGTTCTGAGTCGCATCCACCGTGCTGTTTTCAACCGCGCCGGTGGCGATCCACACCCCGTTCTCAAAGGTGCGGAGGAAGAGGTCCGCCTCGGACACCCCGGCCGGAAGGCTCGCCTCGTCGTACGTGATGGTCACGGTCACGGGTTGGCTGAACTGCAGCCCGTCCGGTCCCAGCTCAAACGCCGCGATCGCGCCCGCCGGCGGATTGGCTACCGGCTCCACGGTGATGGCTTGATTCGACGCCAGCGCGCCCGCCGGAATGGTCAGGGACGCGGTCCCGTTCCCACTGGTGACGGTGCCGCCACTGGAACCGATGAGCGTCCCGTTAGTCCCGCCCCCACCGCCGTCGCTGCTGCCGCCGCTGCCGCCGCTGCAGCCGGCGAGCATGAGAAGGGCTCCGAGTAGGACAGGGGACAGCTTCATAACGCCTCCGTGGGAATCGGGTTGGACTATCCCCCCGTGGGGGATAGTGGCCTATCCTAGTATGGAATCAATCCGCGCGTCAATGGGGGAAAGTACGTACTGAAAGCGCGGGACCGGGACCAGAAATGGTGTCGGTGGTCATGAGGCGACGCCTCACCCGAAGACGATGACAATGCCCGCCTTTATCGGCATTTTGAAGGCCGGAACCATTTTCGCCACCCACTCCGCACGCGAAAGCCCTGTCGTTCTTGACCAGCTTACATACTGGTTCCCGGCACCTTCCGGCCCGCGGCTCCGTCAATCGTCGGGGGATGAACCGCGGGCCGCGAATCCGATGAGCCATTGCGCGTCGCTGAAGCCGGGCGACCGCCACGCATGGTATTCGACCAGTCGAGACTCGCCGTTCTCCCGGAAAATCCGGGGCAGGATGACCAACCGTTCTTCGCCGTTCTGGGACATGGGGTTGCTGCGTGTGGCATACCCGACCTGGACCGGAAACGGCTCCTGCCACCATCTCCGGTCCTCGTCTCCTTAGGGGTTGTTCGGGTCAGGGACCCATATCCGCACGGTGTAGGCGAGGTCCGCCACGGTGAACGCGATCGCACCGACGTTCGACAGGCGGACGCCAGCCGAGAGCGAGCCGGTCGACACCGTCTCGGTCAGGTTGCGCAAATTGGCGCGGAGAGTTGAGTTCGCCGTTGCGTCCGAATCGGTTTCGGTATGCGCAAACCGCTGGCTATACTCGCCCGAGACGTCTACCCCCCATGTCCACTCCGCTCCCTTCCGACCAATAGCGAACTTCATCCCGACCTTGCCGGCATCTTCGTTCGTGTCGGACGTGGACTCGGTGTGCGTCGTCGTGACGCCGTAGGAGGTGCTCTGTCCCTCGTTCTCGGCGTATTGCACGTTGAGCCGCACATCGATTTTGTCAACGAGTTCGACCTTGAGGCGCGGCAGATCGGCGATCACCGGGCTGCGCCCCAGGGGGACGATCTCCTCATAATCGGTGCGGGCGTCGCCGTCGGTGTCGTCGAGGGTCGGCGACGTCGCATTGGCCGCGGGGGCGCTGCTGTTCGCGTCGAGCCGACGCTCCGCGCCGTCAAAGAGAGCGACCGCCGGGGGCAGGTTCCGCTGCGGGCCGCGCGCGTCGGCATCGGTGTCGACCGAGATCGGGCTGGTGCGCCACCGGCGCACCTCGTCGGCGTCCGACAGCCCATCGCCGTCGGAGTCGGCCGTGTTCGGATCGGTGCGTTGGGTATACTCCTCCAGGTCGGAGAGACCGTCGCCGTCAGCGTCGATCTGGGTCGACTTGCTCGTCACGCGGCGGGGGCTCCCGACTCCGAACCCGCTGTCGTCGACCCGCACGTCCCACCCCCGGCCTCCGCAGCATAGGAGAGACCGTCAGCGTCGGAATCCGCGCCGGCGGCGGGACCGGGGAAGTACTCGAACGCGTCCGCCGCCGTGACCTCGTTCCCGCCGCCCGTTATGACACTGACATCCACCGTCCCGGACGGGTGCGGAGGGGCGGTGACGCGCAAAAACTGAGCGTTCATGAGCTCGACGCGTTCCCGCATACATGTCGGCTCAGAGGGGAAACAGCCGCCACGCAATAAAAGACCGGAACAGCCTCCGTTACAGCACAGTTTGGGATGGGCTGTCTATACCGTCGGACAGTCGGGAACCATTTTGGCGTGCGGGTTGACCCGTTTTTCGTCTGCATCTCGCCAGCAGAATGTTGAGCCGTCCTCGCCATGCGGCGCTGCGCTCGCGAATCGAGGTGAACCAGTCCTGGCATCGATTCCGAGTCGTCAGACCATACGGCGCCCCGCTGCTCGATCTGGCAGAATGTCGCCCCGCTCCAGGGGACATTCCCCTTTGCGCCGTAGCGCCAACTCGCCTGGGGGTAACGACACCTACCCCGTGTCATCGCGAGATACTACGCATTGACAAATATGTATTTCATACTCATAATCCATACTATTCATAACATGGAGAGACGCCATGAAAGCGGTCGTGGCTGAACGAGGACAGGTGACCATTCCCAAACGGCTACGGGAACGGTTGGGGATCAAACCGGGGACAGTCATGGAATTCACTGAAGCGGACGGAAAACTCGTGGCGACCAAAGCAAGCGCCGCAGATCCCATTGATCGCGTGTACGGATGTCTCGAATCGTCGAAGTCCACAAATAAACTGATCGAGGAGCTGCGCGGGCCCGCGTGATTACCGCCGTCGACACCAACGTCCTCCTGGACATCTTCACCGCCGATCGGACGTTCGGCCGCCTCTCAGCCGAGGCGCTGCGCCGCTGCCTCGGCCAAGGGGCCGTGGGCGCGTGCGAGGTGGTGTGGACGGAGACCGGGACCGCATTCCCGGACAATGAGCGATTTGTCGAGGCGATGCACACGCTCGGCATCGAGTTTTTCCCCATCGCGAAAGAAACCGCGCTGCTGGCGGCGAAAGCCTGGCGCCGCTACCGACATAAGGGTGGAAAACGTGGCCGGGTCGTCGCGGACTTTCTGATCGGGTCACATGCCGTGACGCAGTGCGACCAACTCCTCACGCGCGACCGCGGGTTTTACCGAACTGGATTCGACCGTCTGCGTATTGTTGATCCCGCCGTCCTGCCGTAATGCGTCCCAAATGAGACACGGCGCCGCCCCCGATGGCAAACACGGGCCGCACCCCTATAGGGTTCCCTCGGCCGCCGGGTTGAAGGTGGCCCGACGGTGTCGAATCGCGTCGCGAAACATCGCCCCAAGGATGCTCGCTTTTCGGGGTAAGTGGCCATGTGGCGTGCCGCCACACCCAAGACCATGAAATTGAAGGCTTGTTCGGGCAATTTCAAGGCAGTGGTCATGAGGCGGCCCGCCTCACCCGGAGACGATGAAATTGTTGACCTTTGTCGGCAATTTCAAAGCAGTTTTTTGTGGCCAGCTCGAAGACAAACACAGCGTGTTATGCTTCGTCAGGAGGCACCCCACGACTACAGCCACCAAAACCCTGAGGCTTCGCCAGTCGCTCCGCTCAGAAATCGACCGGCTCGCCAAACAGGCTCGCCGTTCCTTTTCCGAGGTCACCCAGGACTTGATCGAGGAGGCGCTGCGGATGCGCCCTTGTCCTGGGATTTATTTTGCGAACGAACCTGCGGGCCGTGAGGCGAAAATCGCAGGCACAGGCCTTGGCGCGTGGGAGATCATCGCGGCCTTGAAAGCGGTGGCAAACGACGAACGGGCGCTTCAGGCGCGTTTCCCACGGCTGACGGAGGCCCAGCTCAAGGCGGCTCTCTCCTATTACCGCCTCTATCGCGATGAAATCGATACCCTCGTCGCCGAGAACGAGACGCCTTCCCCAGAGGTGGTCCAGAGCGAGATCTCCGGCTGGGTTCGCGGAGCGTGAAGTTCTATCTGGACGAGGATCTGTCTCCGACCCTCGCTCAGATGCTGTGGCGCAAACGCCTTGACGCCGTGAGCGCCTACGAGGCCGGCAACATTCATACTGGCGGAAATACGATATTGGATCGGGGTGTCCTCGAAGTGAATGCGACAGTATCAGCGGCACCAACTGCGCCAATTCACCACACTCCGAAACGCGAACGGCTTCGGCTGACCGCGTCGGCCTCTCGAGATGTCCGACTGTACGAGCGTCTGTCAATATCGCGAGGAGACTGGATTCCGGCCTGCGGCGAAATGACGACGAGGACCGTCGCGCGTGCGCCGGCTGGTGCCCGGACCGTCAGGCCGTCACGGCCCGAAGTGCTGTTAGAGCCTCGCACCCTGGATAATTCGCGACAAAATGCGGTTCTCGCAAAATCAGGCCCAATGCGTGTCTCTGATGATCACTCTTATCGGTGCTTCGACCGCGTGTCGAAGCAGGCCACGGCTGAAAATCGCATGTAACACATCGACTTGACTGCGATACGTTAGATATCCCATGTCGGATTCGTGAATAATGCGGGTTAAGAAACCCTCGGCCTGTCGCAACCAAGGCTTCATTTGGTGAAGATCCCTTACCGAGCGCCGCGGTGCTCGAACCCGCGCCCGGAACCCGCGCCCCGGCGTGATTCACCGGGCGATTCGACCGTGAATCGGCGGTTCTGGCGGTCTTCCCGCTTGGCGATGGCGCGCCGTTCCATGTTGACTGCCTGCGTGCGCTCGCGCGGCGATTCGATCCGAAACGTGCGTTGTGACGGGCGATGCGGCGTCACCACGCGGTCAAAGTCCCGGATCACCGCGCCTCGGTGCACGTGCCGCTGCGCCGGAGGCAGGCGGTGCGGACGGACCACGTGCCGATGGAATTGGTCGCGATCCGCGTACACCCAGTGTCGATGATGGTCGGACCCGAACGTGATGTGCACGCTCGCCGGCGCCCAGGCGATCACCGGGCCGTCAACGATCCACGTGACCCGTGCGGGCGCCCACACCGTGCCGGGGATCCACACCCACCCGAACCGGACCGACCACGCCCATTCCCCGTAATGGAACGGCGCGCTGCCCCACGGATCGGCCGACACCCAGACCCACTCGCCATGGCGGGACCAGTGTCCGCGCCAATACGGCCGCCAATTCGCCTCCACGTAGGGCCGCCACACGCGGCCGTGCGCGGGCTCCCACACCCAGTCCCCGTACGCCGACAACCGATCGAAGTCCGGGGGAGCCTCCGCGTCGGGCGCCTCGTCCTGTCGATCGTCCCACGCCTCAGGGTGCCCGGACACCGTGCTTGGTCCAAACCACAACCCAGCACAGAGCATCAGCGCCATCAGTAACGGTCTCGGCATTGCGTCCTCCTTTGTGCAGCGTCTATAGCTCGACTCAGCCACACAGACGCGGGAGGCGCGAGATTATTCAGGGACGTAAATGGAGAAGGGACGCGGCGGCCCTAGCAGGTCCCGGTACGACTCCAGATCGTGGTTCGACAGGCTCACCACGAACGGTACCGCCTTCGGACAATCGAGTACCCATTCGTTCGTCCTGAGCGTGTCGAAGGACCTACATATGGCACTTCGCCGAGGAACTACTGCGCGGCTTACTCGACGCTGCCGTTTCGGAACATGGGGAGCAGGACGGCCACCGTTGGATCTTTCGCAAGCTCATTGGTCCGCTTCCACGCGTCGCCGACCTTGGTGTACACCTCGATGAGTCCTCCGGCCTTGGCGCCGTCATACTGGACGAACACCAACGCGTGGTCCCGATACATGGACGTGGCCACGACCGCTTTGGAGCCGTGTCGCATGAAGATGCTCTGATTCTGCTTCCGGATGTTGCGATCTTCGACCAAGCGCTTGATCGACGGGTAGTCCGCGGTCGAAAAATTCTCCTTCAGCCACTCCCCGTCAGCTGCGCGAAACGCGGAGAAATCCGAAGCGGACGCCTGTTCCGGCGTGCTTCGATTGGCCTCGCTTCGCGTCGCGACCGGTTCGAGTTTCAGCGGCGGCGTGTACAGCCGACCGGGAAGCACGATCTCCACGACCTCATCGGGCGCCTTGCCCTTAACCACCTCGGCGGTGTTGGGGAGCGTGGACGCCGGCGCGCGGAACACAATCGACCCCGCGGATTTTGTCTGTTGCGTGTCCGGACTCACCGGCGCGGGTGACGGCGCGCTCACCGACGGTTCCGCTGCCAACGCTCGGATTCCTGCCGATCCCACAGTGACCAGAATCAACGCGCCCATTGCCGACACGTACCATCCCCATCCCGGTCCAGCCGATCGCTTGCCCATTCGCATTGAGTGATCCTTGGTTAGAACGAACCGGAGAGCGCGACGATCAACACCCCGTCGCCATGTGAGGGCCCGCCCATCACGATCGTCCCGTTGTTGTGGAGGCGGACCGTGGTGTCGAGGATACGCTTGGTCCCTTCCAAGATCGTGACCAGCACTTCCAGGCTATCGCCGGAAACTCCGTAGGGATAGAGATCCATCGTACGCCCGCCCGGTAATGCCACCAGGTGTTTGGCGCCGACTTTGGTCGACAACGGATGCGTCTCAAGCAGTCGGTAGTTGCTGAATTTCAACGACGACAACTGGGCCTTGATCTTGGACAACGCCGGATCGACGTTGTCGCCCTTATTCGAGGCCTGGATAACCTGCACGGTCAATTTCACCGGTTGATCCGCGGCCAATCCTCCTCCGGCGAAGCCCATCGAGCCCGCGAGAACCATGAACAGTGCGACAAGCGTGGTGCGTGTCATATCGGGGATGTCTCGGACTCCGTGGTTACCTCGGGTTCCACCAGCCAGATAATGGTGGTCCTGCCGTCGCCGCCTGTCAACACCATCACCGGCCCCGCTGCGTCCAGGCGTTCGATTTCCACCAACGCCTCTGGGATCGCCGGCCGCCACACACCAATACCCACGATCAACGCCACCATCGCGACCGCGCCGGCATAGACCGGCCAGGGATTGAACCATCGCGCGACATCATAGAGGAGCCGCCGTCGGGGTGTCAAGGCGAGCTCGGCGTGAACCGGCGCAGTCGACGGTCTCGGAGGCCACGCGATTGCGGAGAGGTCCCGGGCCGCCGCGCGATGGGTCGCGGCGGACAACGTCGCGCCGATCACGCGGTAGTCGGCCGCCGCGGCCCGGCAGCGCGCGCAGCCCGCCACGTGGCGCTCGACCCGCGCGCGGTCGTCGCCGAACACCTCGCCGTCGACCCACGCGCTCAACAAGGGATCGATCGAGTCGCACTCGCCGGATTCGGCGATGGTCGGATCAACGCTCATGATGCTCCCGCAACAGCGACTGCAGCCGCTTGCGCGCGTAGTGCAACCGCGACATCACGGTGCCCACGGCGCAGTCCATGGTCTTGGCGATTTCCTCGTACGACATCTCCTCCACTTCGCGCAGCACGATCGCGGCGCGCTGCTCCGGCGTCAACTCCCGCATCGCCTCCAGGATCGCGCGGCCGAGTTCCCAGCGCGTGACCCCCGAGTCGGGCGGATCCAACGCGCCGGCCAGGCTCACGCCGTCCGGGTCCTCGTCCTCGGCCCGCGTCTCGTCGTACGAGGCGGTCGCGGCGCGGTGTTCGGCCTTGCGTACGTAATCCAAACACGCGTTGGTGACGATCCGCCGCAACCACGTCGAAAACTTGGCCTCGCCCCGGAACGCGGCCAGATGCTGGTACGCGCGCAGAAACCCTTCCTGCGTCAGATCCATCGCGGTCTCGTGGTGATTCACCATGCCGTAGGCCAACTGATACATGCGGGTCCGGTAGCGGGTCACCAATTCCCCGAACGCGTGTTCGTCCCCCCGTTGCGCCTTGGCGACCAACGGACCGTCGTCATCGATCACCGGCGGACTCGACGAGGCCACGCTCAGTACACTCCTCATCTCCGTCGACGCATTAGACGTGGCGGGGCTCCCGGACATTCACGGGCCGGCCGCCTGAACGGTCCGGCACCGGGCGCTTCACCAGGCGCCGCCCGCGTTCAATGATGGACGCTTCCAGCAAAGCCTTGACCTCCCGGATGGTCGCCGCCTCGGCCGACAGCCGGCTCCGCAAGGCGGGCGGCATCCGCAGGGCCTGACGCAAGAGCGCGTGCGCGCCCGGCGTCATGGGAAACGCGGCGGCCTGACCGGTCGGCCCCGACGCCGCGTCCAAGCCGCAGGACGGGCACACCGCGCCGCCCAGATGGGGCACGAACAGCCACCGACCGGAAGCCGCCCCGGTCCGCGGGCCGTGACGGCCGGCCAGACAACGATCCACCCGCGGTTGGTACCCGGCCGCTTGCAGCAACGCCAACAACGCCCAGCACAACGCGCCGCCGTCCCGGTCGCGTCCGCCCTCCAGCGATCGGAACGCTTTGAGCAGCGTCGCGAACGCGTCGGGCGCGGGTTGGTCTTCCGGCAAGAGGCGTCGCGCCGCGTTGGCCAGCACGGCCGCGTCGTTCAGTCGGTCGAACTCCTCGCGCAACCGCTGAAAGGAATGGATCGGATCGAAGTGGTTGAGCGACCGCAACCCGGCGGCGCGCCGCTCGAACAGGACGGCCTGGCCGTACGTGAACGGCTGGATCGCGCCGCCGAACCGGCTCTTCATCCGCCGCGCGCCCTTGGCCACGCCCTTGAGCAGTCCCCGCTCCAAGGTCAGCAGCGTCACCACCGTGTCGGACTCGCCGAGTTTCTGGCCCGCCAACACGATGGCCTGACTGTCAAGCCACATGCCGGGTCAGGAGCCTGTCCAAATGAGCCCAGTTGGAGCCTGTTCAGGGAAGGTCAGATGCAAGGCGCCTCGAGCACCGGACCGGAGCGTACGAGGTTGTACGTGAGGACCGGATGCGCAGCGGCAACGCCGCAGATGGCCTTTCATGGACAGGCTCCTAGACCAAGAGGTGTTCCAACAACACCGTGGCCAGTCCCAAGTAAATGACGAGCCCCGTGATGTCGTTGGCCGCGGTCACGAACGGGCCGGAGGAAATCGCGGGGTCGAAGCCGGCCCGCCGGAGCAGGATGGGCATCAGCGTCCCCATCAGTGAGGCGACCGTGATCGCGGAGAACATGGACACGCCCACCACCACGCCCAGCATGGCCGGACCGTGCCAGAGCTGCGCCACCGCGCCCACGATCAATCCGCACAGGCTCCCCAACATGAGTCCCACCGACAGTTCCTTGAAAAACACGGCGCGGATTTCCGCGGACTCGATGCGGCCGGTGGCCAACCCACGCACCACCAACGTGGAGGTCTGGAGCCCGACGTTGCCGCCCATCGCGGTGATGACCGGGATGAAACTGGCCAACGCGATCACGTGTTGGATCGCGGGACGAAAGATCCACAGAAACACGCCGGTGATCATGCCGCCCACCAGACTGGTCAGCAGCCACGGCATGCGAATCCGCGCGGCCCGGATGCTGGAGAGTTGCAGCACGTCGGCGTCGGTGGCGCCGGCCAGTTTCAGGATGTCTTCGGTCGCTTCCTCGCGGATCACGTCCACCACGTCGTCCACGGTGATGATGCCGACCAGGACGTGATCCTTGTCCACCACCGGAATCGCCAGGATGTTGTACTTGGCGACCAATTTGGAGACTTCCTCCTGGTCCACGTCGGTCGCCACGCTGATCACGTCCGTGGTCATGATTTTTTTGAGCGGCGTGATCGGCGACACCACGAGCAACTGCCGCAACGACACCACCCCCACCAACCGGCCCGCGCGGTCGGTCACGTACAGGTAGAACACCATCTGTTTGGCCGAGGTCTCCTGCAGGTGGGCGATCGCGTCCTTGACCGTCGTGTCCTCGTACAGCGACACGAAGTCGGTGGTCATGATGCCGCCGGCGGTCTCCTCCGGGTATTGCAGGAGGTCCTTGACCTCGCTCGACTCGTCGGCCTTCATCATGTGCAGGATTTCCTGCGCCTTTTCCTCGGGCAGGTTGCCGAGAATGTCGGCCACGTCGTCGGACGCCAGTTCGCGCAGGACCACCACCACGTCGTGGGGCGGCATGTCGAGCAGCAGCTCGCCGATGACCCCGGGTTCGCTCTCGCTGACCACCGCAGCCCGGGCCTTCACGTCGCGGAGCAGTTCGAACACCGTGCGCCGCTCCTGGACCGCGCCGAGGTGACGGATCACCTGCGCCAGGTCCGCGGGCCGCATCTTGTTGGCCATGTTGGACAAATGCGTGATCGCGCCCCGGCGCAGGAACTTCCGGAACGTTTCCACGATCATGTCGAACGTCGCGTCGGTCACGAGCGTGTCCGAGTAACCCGCCAGTTGAACCCATTCAGGAAAGGGCCAGATGCAAGGCGGCGCGAGCACCGGAAAGCGCACTGCGCCGATCCGTGGCGTTGTCGATGGCACGTTCCTCTCGCTTGGCGAAGCAGCGGAGCGTACGGTGTAAGTACCTGAGCACCGGAAAGCGCACTGCGCCGTTGTACGGCGCTGGCAATGCTCCGTTCCGCTCGCTTGGCGAAGCAGGCGCAGCGCCAACACAGCAGATGGTTCTTTCCTGAATGGGTTTTCACGCGTACCCCAATTCGCCCAGTTGCCGCGCATCCTGCCGCCAGGACGGCTCCACCGTCACCCACAACGAGAGATAGACTTTCGCGCCCAGCAGGCGTTCGATCTCCAGGCGCGCCTGCTCGCCCACCTGCTTCATCATCGACCCGCCCGCGCCGATCACAATGGCTTTCTGCGACTCCTTTTCCACCAGCACCTGCGCGCGGATGCTCACCAGTCCGGTCGCGGGGTCTTCCGAGAACTCCTCGATGCGCACGGCCACCGCGTGCGGCACCTCTTCGCGCGTGCGCAGCAAAATGGCTTCCCGGATCAGCTCCGCGGCCATGGCGCGAGAGGTCTGGTCCGTGTATTCGTCTGCGGGATAGTTGGCCTCGCCGGCCGGAATCAGCGCGACGAGCGCCTTGAGCAACGGTTCGAAGTCCGCGTCCTGTTGCGCGGAAATAGGTACGATCTCCGCGAACGCGTGCGCCTTGCGGCACTCGTCGATCAGCGGCAGGAGCGCGGGCTTCTTGACCCGGTCCACCTTGTTGATCACCAGCAACACGGGGCCGCGCCGCGCGGTGACGAGGTTCAACACCGCGCGATCGCCGGGACGCCAGCCGGCGGTGGCGTCGATCACCAGACACACCACGTCGGCCTCGTCGAGCGCGGCGCGCGCCGCGCGGGCCATGGTTTCGTTGAGCAAATGGCGCGGCTTGTGAACGCCCGGCGTGTCCACGAAGATCAACTCCGCCTCGGAACGGCGCAGAATACCGAGCACGCGGGTCCGGGTGGTCTGCGGCACGGGCGACACGATCGCCACCTTCTCGCCCACGAGCCGGTTGATCAACGTGGACTTGCCCACGTTGGGACGGCCCACCAGCGCGATCATCCCGCTGCGAAACGCGGGCCGCGCCCCCGTCCCCGCGCGGGCCGCGGTCTCGGTCGAAGCCTCGTTCACCGCGCCTCCGCCTGCTCAGGGGGCTGGAAGTAATACACGACGTCTCCCTTGCGCCCCATGCCGAGCCGTTCGCGCGCGATCGCCTCGATCGTGAACGGGTCGGACCGCAGGCGCGTGATGTCGGTGCGCAAGGCGGCGTTGCGCGCTTCGATCGCCGCGATGTCCCGCAAGAGTTGCCGCTGGTGGTCCGACATCCCGGCGACGCGCCACAGGCCGCGCTCGCCGAACACCAAGGCGCCGGCCAGCGCCAACGCCAGGGGAATCCCGACCACGAACGTGATGGCCCGTCCGACGCGACGCCGGCGCTCCGCCTCGGCTTTGCGCCGGTTCGCCCGCGACCACGCGCCGCCCCGGTGCACGCGCGCCGGCTTGGGCCGCCAATCGGCCAGGAAGCCCCGGTTGCCCGATCGTCGGCTCACCGCGCCCCCCGACCGCGCGGCTTCGCGGCGGCGTACAGGTCCGCGGCGTCGTAACGCCCGGACTCGGCCAGATCCTCTTCGATCCTCAACAGTTGGTTGTATTTGGCGATGCGGTCGGTGCGCGACAACGAACCGGTTTTGATCTGCCCCGCGTTGGTGCCCACCGCCAGGTCCGCGATGGTGGTGTCCTCGGTTTCGCCCGATCGGTGCGAGATGATCACGCCGAATCCCGCGGCCTGGGCCATTTCCACGGTCTCGAGGGTTTCGGTCACGGTGCCGATTTGATTGAGTTTGATCAGGATCGCGTTGCCGCACCCGTCGGCGACGCCCCGCGCGAGCGATTGGGCGTTGGTCACGAATAAATCGTCGCCGACCAGTTGCACGCGCGACCCGAGCCGCTCGGTGAGCAAGCGCCAGCCCTTCCAATCGTTCTCCGCCATCCCGTCTTCGATCGACACGATCGGAAACCGATCGAGCAATTTTTCGTACCACGACACGAGTTGCCCGGCCGTGCGCTCCGTCTTTCCACCCGCCCGAAACGCGTATTTGCCCTTGGCGTACAACTCGCTGGACGCCACGTCGAGCGCGATCGCCACGTCGCGACCGGGCTCGTAGCCCGCCGCCTTGATCGCGCGCACGACCATGGTCAGCGCCTCTTCGTTGGAGCCCAAACGCGGCGCGAAGCCGCCCTCGTCGCCCACCGCGGTGGTGTGGCCGGCCCGTTTGAGCACGTCCTTGAGCGCGTGAAACACCTCCGCCCCGACTCGGAGCGCTTCGCCGAACGACCCGGACCCGCACGGGATGATCATGAACTCCTGGATGTCGATGCCGTTGTCCGCGTGCGCGCCGCCGTTGAGGATGTTCATCATAGGCACGGGCAACCGCCGCGCGCGGATGCCCCCCAGGTAGCGGTACAACGGCACGTCCTGCTCGGCGGCCGCCGCGTGCAGCGTCGCGAGCGAGACGGCCAGAATCGCGTTGGCGCCCAACTTCTGTTTGGTCTCGGTGCCGTCCATCTCGATCATGGCCCCGTCCACCACGGACTGTTCGCCGGCTTCGTATCCCACCAAGGCCGGCCCGATGGTTTCGTTGATGTGCCGCACCGCTTTGAGCACGCCTTTGCCGCAGTACCGTTTGGCGTCGCGATCCCGCAACTCCAGCGCCTCGCGCTCCCCGGTCGAGGCCCCGGACGGCACCGCGGCCCGCCCGCTCGCCCCGCTGTCCAAAATGACCTCCGCTTCCACGGTCGGCATCCCGCGCGAATCCATGATCTCCCGCCCGAACACTTGCACGATCTCGCTCATCTGATCAATCCTTTGTCCCGTCGATAGGGGCGACCGGCCGGTCGCCCCTACGTGTCCCGTCTGGAATCCGTATCATCTTCACGGAGCTCGCCGTTGAACTCCCAATCCTCTCGGTGCTTATGGCAATCCCGACACGCCTTGCCTTCGGTCGGGAATTTCTTGTGCGGCGCCTCGATCTTCTTGGGCTCGTGGCACTGGGTGCAGAATCGATCCGGCGTCTTGGCCTTGAACGGTCCCTTGAGGTCCTCCTCGCTCTTCACGAAGTGCGCGACGATCATGCCGAGCCCGCGCGTCTGGGCCTCGATCACGCCCAAGGGGCCGGGTCCGGAATGGCACATGATGCAATTGGAATGATCCTCCTTGGCCCCCGACACCTCCCATCCCTTCCCGGGACGCTCCATCTCGTGACACGACACGCAGAACGTCGGGCTCTTCTCGAGCGCGCGACCGCCCGCGGACAACGCGACCCCGAGCACCGCCGCGACCACGAGACCGACGGCCAGCCGGCGGAATCTCACGCCAGTTTGGCTTTCAACAGCTCGTTGACCTTCGCGGGGTTGGCCTTGCCCTGCGTGCGTTTCATCACCTGCCCCACGAAGAACCCGAAAAGTTTGTCTTTGCCGGATCGGTACTGCTCCAGTTCCTTGGGACTGTCCGCCAGGATCCGATCGATCACCGCGGCCAACTCGCCCTCGTCGCTGACCTGGGTCAAACCCTTGGCCGCCACCACCGCCTGGGGATCCGCGCCCGTGCGGTACATCTCTTCGAACACGGTTTTGGCGATTTTCCCGCTGATCGTGCCGTTCTCGATCAACCCGAACAACACGGCCAGCGACGGCGCGGACACGCGGCACGCCGCGATGTCCACCCCGTCCGCGTTGAGCAACGCGAGCAATTCGCTCATGATCCAGTTCGCCGCGGCCTTGGCCGGGGCGCCGTGGCAGACCGCGTCTTCATAGTAGCCCGCGAGCGCCTGGCTGCCGGTGAGCACGGTGGCGTCGTAGACCGACAGCCCGTATTGCGAGACGAAACGCGCGCGTTTGGCCTCGGGCAGTTCGGGCATGGCCGCGCGAATTTCCTCGATCCACATCGCGGGCGGCGCGACCGGGACCAGGTCAGGGTCCGGGAAGTAGCGGTAGTCGTGCGCGTCCTCCTTGCTGCGCATGGACACGGTCACCCCGCGCTGGTTGTCGAACAGCCGGGTCTCCTGGACGACGCGTTCGCCGGCCTCCACTTGTTCGATCTGGCGCTCCACCTCGTAGTCGATCGCGCGTTTGACGAACCGAAACGAGTTGATGTTCTTGAGTTCCACACGCGTGCCGAGGGTCGTGCTGCCCATGAGCCGGATCGACACGTTCGCGTCGCAGCGAAAACTCCCCTCCTCCATGTTCCCGTCGCAAATGCCGAGGTACACCACCAACTCGCGCAACGCCTTCAGGTACGCCACGGCTTCGTCGGACGAGCGCAGGTCCGGCGCGCTCACGATCTCCAGCAGCGGCGTGCCCGCGCGGTTCAGATCCACGTGGCTCTCGCCGTCGCCCACGTCGTGCAGGTTCTTGCCCGCGTCCTCCTCCAAATGGGCGCGAACCAAGGTCACGCGTTTGGTCGTCCCGTTGAGCGCCACGTCCAGCCCGCCGCCGTCGCAAATGGGCGATTCGTACTGCGAAATCTGATAGCCCTTGGGCAAATCCGGATAAAAATAGTTCTTCCGCGCGAACCGGCTCGCCGAGACCTTGGCCCCGACCGCCAGGCCGAAGCGGATCGCGAACTCCACGGCCCGCCGGTTCACCACCGGCAACACGCCCGGCATCCCCAAACAGACAGGGCACACCTGCGTGTTCGGCGACGCCCCGAACGCGGTCGGACACCCGCAAAACATCTTGGAGCGGGTGAGCAGTTGCGCGTGCACTTCGAGGCCGATCACGGTCTCGTAGGCGGTTTTTGTCGCGGTTGATGTCGTCATGGTCGCGTCACCCGTAAGTCCCCCCTTGCCCCCCTTTTTCAAAGAGGGGATTTGATTCATACTGAGATATGCCACCGATCAACAAAATGTTCATCCCAACGCCGGTTTCTTGGTGGTCCAATCCGTCACCCGCTCGTACGCCGCGGCCGCGCGCAGGATCGTGGATTCCGCGAACGGCTTGCCGATCAGTTGCAGCCCGATGGGCAGGCCGTCGCCCGAGAACCCGCAGGGCATGGACAGGGCCGGCACGCCGGCCAGATTGACCGAGATCGTGAAGATGTCCGAGAGGTACATTTGCAGCGGGTCCTGCGTCTTCTCGCCGAGCCGGAACGCGGGCGTGGGCGCGGTGGGCGTGGCGATCACGTCCACGCGCTCGAACGCGCGGTCGAAATCGCGTTTGATCAACGTGCGCACGCGCTGGGCTTTCACGTAGTACGCGTCGTAGTAGCCCGAGGAGAGCGCGTAAGTGCCGAGCATGATCCGACGTTTGACCTCGGGGCCGAATCCTTCGGCCCGGCTGCGGAAATACAAGTCCATCAGGTTCGCGGGCGCCTTGGCGCGATACCCGAACCTCACGCCGTCGTACCGCGCCAGGTTGGAGCTCGCCTCGGCCGTGGCCAGGAGGTAGTACACCGCCACCGCGTACTCCGTGTTCGGGAGCGAGACGTCTTCGATCCGCGCGCCCTCGCGTTCCAGCGCGCGGATCGCGGCCTTGACCGCGGCCTCCACGTCGCGATCCATGCCCGCGATGAAGTACTCCTTGGGCACCCCGACACGGAGGCCCCGCACGCCGGTCTTGAGTTCCGCGGCGTAGTCCGGGCGCGGCACGTCGGCCGAAGTGGAATCGTTCGGGTCGTGCCCCGCGATCGCGTTGAGGAGCAACGCGCAGTCCTCCACGTCCTTGGCGAACGGGCCGATCTGATCCAGCGAGGACGCGAACGCCACCAACCCGTAGCGCGACACCCGGCCGTAGGTGGGCTTGAGGCCGACCACGCCGCAGCAGGCTGCTGGCTGGCGGATCGATCCGCCGGTGTCGGACCCCAACGACCCCAGGCACTCGTCCGCGGCCACGGCCGCGGCTGATCCGCCGCTCGATCCGCCCGGAATACGGTCCCGACCCCACGGGTTGCGGGTGTTCCCGAACGCGGAGTTCTCGGTGGACGAACCCATCGCGAATTCGTCCATGTTGGTCTTGCCCATGAACACCGCGCCCGCGGCCCGCAAACGGGCCACCACCGCGGCGTCGTACGGCGGGACGAACCCTTCCAGGATCTTGGACGCGCACGTGGTTTTGACCCCGGACACGCACATGTTGTCCTTGAGCGCGACCGGAACGCCGGTCAGCGGCGTCACCGATTCGCCGGCGCGCAGCCGCCGATCCGCCTCGTCCGCCTGGGCGCGGGCGAGGTCGCGCGTGAGCGACAGATACGCGTGCACCTCGGGCTCCACCGCCGCGACGCGCGCCTCCACGCTCTCCAGCAACTCGCGGCTGCTGATCGTGCGCGCCGCCAGCAACGCGCGCGCCTCGTGAATGGTCAATCCGTGCAACGCCCGTTCAGCCATCCGACACCGCCGTTCCGATCTGCCGCTTGAGCCACGCCACCGCGTCGTCCGCGGTCGCCACCTGCCCGGCCAACTGCGCCTCCCTGACCAGGGCCAAATATTTGCCGACCACCGGCCCCGCGGGTACGCCGAACTCGGCCATGATGCGACGGCCGTCCACCAGCGGCGGCGGCAGCCCTTTGCGCGCGCGCCCGAGCTCCGACAACTTGGCGATCCGGCCGCGCATGGCGCGGTAGTTGGTCAAATCCGGAGTTCCCGACGGCGGGACCGTGGCCGACCCGTCGGCCCACATCACCATCAGCAACTGCTCGCCCGCTTCGGGGTCCGCGAAAAAATACTTCTCGATCGTGGAGTTCTTCATGTCCGCGACCGGACCGTGCACGAGCAACAAATGGTGCGCCACCAGCCAGCCCAACCGTTCCGAATCGATGTGCCACGGCGATTCGCGTGGGAACTGCGACAACTTCAACCGCTCGCAAATCGCGCGCGCCATCCGCGCGCCCACGTTGTCGTGGTTGTTGAACCGAATCCGGTCGGTGCCGTCTTTCTCCGGCGTGGTGATGGTCACGGGTTTGGCCACGTCGTGCAACAGAACCGCGAAGATCACCTCCGCGTCCAACCGACGCTCCGGCCACTCCGCCGCGAACTCCGGCGAGGTCGCGCGTTCCAAGGCCAGCCGCGTGTGCGTCCACACGTCGCCTTCCGCGTGATAATTCGGCGGCTGCGGACAGCCTTTCATGGGCAACAGTTCCGGCATCACCGCGGCGACGGCGCCGCTCGCGTCCCACAGATTCAACGCCTTCACCGGGTCGGCGGCGAACGCGCGCACCAGTTCCCGCCCCACGGTTTCCCGCGGCACGATGAAATCGTTCCCTCTCGCGGCGTTGATCCGCGGCATCAACCGCACGAGCGAGGCCCACGTGTCCGCGTCCCATTCGAATCCGAGTTGGCACGCCAACCGCAGGCCGCGCAGCATCCGCGAGTAATCCTCGGCGAAGCGACGATCCGGTTCGCCCACCGCGCGCAATCGTCGCCCGCACAGATCGCCCTTGCCGTTGAACGGGTCCACCAGTTCCTCGGTGAGCACGTTGAGCGCCATCGCGTTCACGGTGTAGTCGCGGCGCCCCAGATCCTCCTCGACCGGCAACAGGGGATCGGACTGCACCGAAAACTCGCGGTACGCGCCGGACAACGCCTCCGAGTGCTCGGTGCGGGGCAACGCCACGTCGATGGGCTCCTGCGGATCGCCGCCGCGGGGCACGAACTTATACACGCCGAAGGTCTTCCCCACGTAATTGACGGACCCGAGCTTGGCCAACGCGCGCGCCAACGTCTCGCCCGGCACCCCTCGCACCACGAAGTCCAAATCCTTGGTCTCGCGCCCCAACATCGCATCGCGCACGGCTCCGCCCACCAGGTACACCTGGGCCTGGGGAAATCGCGTGGCGATTTCCCGAACGAAGGACAGCTCCGGCCGCTTCAAGACGTCGATGTGCATTGCGTTCCTATTGATAACGCGACGACCGACCGGTCACCTTTACAATGACGATGTCCGGTTCCGGTAGGGGCACGGCATGCCGTGCCTCTACGATTTCATCCGATTCTTTTCATCGACTTTCACGATCGTCGGCTTGTAATTCGCCAGCTCGTCCTGCGAGTAGTACTCGTAGCAGAAGATGATGATCTGATCGCCGATCATCGCCTTGCGCGCGGTCGGTCCGTTCAGACACACCATGCCGGACCCGCGGGGACCGGGGATGATGTAGGTCTCGAACCGTTCGCCGTTCTGGAGGTTGGACACCATGATCTGCTCGTACGGCAACATGCCGGCCGCGTCGATCAGATCCTGATCCAACGCCAGACTGCCTTCATAATCCAAATCCGCGCCCGTCACCGTGGCGCGATGGATTTTCGACCGCAGCATCAACCGCAACATACGTCTCCTCGTCCAGAGAATCGAAAGCCTGTCGTATGGCCGGCGGAGCGGATTTCCCCTCTCCCCGGCGACACAGCAAATCCCCCCCTGCCCCCCTTTTTCAAAGGGGGGGACTTAGTCCGACGCGGGTGGGCACCGCTGACGACCAACTGCGTAAAAGATACAAAGCCCTTATCCCTTACCCCCCTTTGAAAAAGGGGGGCAGGGGGGGATTTAAGACGTGTACCGCGAAACCCGGTATTCATGTACAACCCCAATATCAGTCGATGATTTTCGGCACGCGAAAACACCCACTATCCGAGTCCGGCGCATTCGCCAACGCCGCTTCATGCGGCAACGACGGCTTGACCGCGTCCTCCCGCAACACGTTCTGCATGGGGATCACGTGCGAGGTCGGCTCCACCTCGCTGGTATCGACCCGGTTGAGCGTCTCGACGTAGGTCAAGATCGACGAGAGCTGTTTCCCGAACACGGCCTTTTCTTCTTCGCTGATCGCCAACCGCGCCAGCTTGGCCACGTATTCGACTTGTTCACGCGTAATGTCCATCGTCTCTCCGGTGACGGGCGTAGGCAATACGCCCCTACGCCGGCTCCAATCTCGCGAATTTGACCGCCAATTTCTTGGTGCCCGCGGCGCGAAACGCCACCACCACCTTGGCGTCCTCGCCGATGCCTTCCGAGGCCTGGATCGTGCCCGCGCCCCACACCGGGTGGCGCACCCGCATGCCGACTGCGAAGGGTGTTCCCTCGGCCGACTCGGGCGGTTCTTGATTATACGGGTTAAACGCAGGGGTTCGCCCGCTCCCGCGCGAGGCGAACGACTCTCCCATGCCCGTCCGGCGCGGCCCAGGCGATTCCCACCCGCGCCCCACGCCGGTCTCCACGCGCTCCCGCACGCCGATCTCGTGTTTGAGCTCGTCGGGGATCTCTTCGATAAACCGCGACGGCGCGTTGAACTGCACCGAGCCGTAGAGTCGCCGCAGTCCGGTGTAGGTCACGTACAACCGCTCTTTGGCGCGCGTGATCCCTACGTAGCAGAGTCGCCGCTCCTCCTCCATCGCGTCCGGGTCGTTGAGCGAACGCGAGTGCGGGAAGATACCTTCTTCGACGCCCACCAGGAAGACCACGGGGAATTCCAGGCCCTTGGCCGAGTGCAACGTCATCAACGGCACTGCGCCGTCGGATGACGTGAGCGCATCGGTATCCGCCACCAACGCCACGCGGTCCAGGAAGGCGGCTAAGGGCGAAAGGCGTTGTGCGATGTTCGTTGTTCGGTGTTCGTTGTTCGGTGTTGGTTGTTCGGACAACGAAGAACTATCAACGAACAACGTCTCTCCCGCTTCACCGTATTCTTCACCAAACTCCTCGACCGCGGAGAACAACTCCTGGATGTTTTCGATCCGCGACTCCGCCTCCGCGCCGAACTCCTCGCGCAGCGATTCCACGTAGCGCGTGCGCTCCAGCACCGCGGTCAGCAGCGCGGGCAACGTCGCGGTTTTCGCGGTCTCGCGCAACCCGTCCATCAACGCCAGAAAGCGCTCGATCGCGCGCCGCGAGTTCGCGACCAGCCGCTCCGAATCCGCGGCCATCGCGCGCAAGGCCTCGGCCCACGGCAAGCCGGACTGCGTCGCGTGCGTGTCGATGCGCTCCAACGCGGTGGCGCCGATCCCGCGGGTCGGCACGTTGATGATGCGTTTGAGACTCATCGTATCCGCGGGGTTCACGATCGCGCGCAAGTACGCGATCACGTCCTTGATCTCCTTGCGTTCGTAAAAGCGCAGCCCCCCGACGATGACATACGGAATCGCTTCGTTGCGCAACCGCTCTTCCAGGGCCCGCGACTGGGCGTTGGTGCGGTACAGCACCGCGAAATCGCGGTACGCCCGGCCCGCGCGGACGTGCTCGCGCAACGTGCGGCACAAATAATCGGCTTCGGTCTCGTCGTCCGCCAATCGCGCGACCGTGATCTTCTCGCCGCCCACCCGCTCGGTCCACAGGCGTTTGGGTTTACGAGAGGGGTTGCGCTCGACCACGGCCGATGCCGCGTCGAGGATCGACTGGGTGGAGCGGTAGTTTTGTTCCAGTTTGACGGTCGCGGCGTTCGGAAAATCCTTTTCGAACTCCAGGATGTTGCGCACGTCCGCGCCGCGGAACGCGTAGATGCTCTGATCGTCGTCTCCCACCACGCAGAGGTTGGCGCGCTCGCCGGCCAGCAGCCGCACCAGGCGGTACTGCGCGTGATTGGTGTCCTGGTATTCGTCGATGAGCAAATACCGGAACTGCCGGTGGTACGCGGCCAACACCTCGGGCGCGCGTTCGAACAAGCGCACGGTCTGCATCAACAGGTCGTCGAAGTCCCACGCGCCCGCCTGGGCCAGGCGGTCCTGGTACAACAGGTACGTGCGCGCCACCGCGTCGTCCATGCCGAACGTCTGCGCCGTGCCCCGAAACGCCTCCGGCGTGGTCAACGCGTTCTTGAGGTCGGAAATGCGCCGCGCCACGGCCTGCGGCTTGTACACGTCCTCGTTGACGCCCAGGCTGCGCATGCACTCGCGGACCAAGGCGGCCTGGTCGCCGGAATCGTAAATCACGAACTCGCGCGGGTAACTCAAACGCTCGGCGTGCGTCCGCAGAATCCGCACGCAGGCCGAGTGAAACGTGCTCACCCACACCCCGCGTCCCGCCGAACCGAGCAGCCGCTCCACCCGATCCTTCATCTCCCCCGCGGCCTTGTTGGTGAACGTCACGGCCAGAATCTGCGCGGGATGCACCCGGTGGGTCTCGATGAGGTGCGCGATGCGGTAGGTGATGACCCGCGTCTTGCCGCTGCCCGCGCCCGCCAGGATCAACAAGGGCCCTTCGGTGCGGAGCACCGCCTCGCGTTGGGCGGGATTCAGTTCTGACAACAGGTCGGTCATCGCTCTCCGATCAGCTCACCGAGAAAAACCGAAACGGAGAAACGGTGAATCGGAGAATCGGCGAAAACCCTCTCCGATTCCCCCATTCCCCCATTCTCCGTTTCGTCCCTTTCACTCCACGGTCACGCTCTTGGCCAAGTTTCTGGGTTGATCCACGTCGCTGCCGCGCAGCACCGCGATGTGGTACGCGAGCAACTGCAGCGGCACCACCGCCATGATCGGCATCACCAAGGGATCGAGCGCGGGCACGCTGATCGCGGCGTCGGCCTTGGCCGCGGTGTCCTCGTCGCCCTCGGTCACGACCGCGATGACCTGGCCTTCGCGCGCTTTGACCTCCATCAGGCCGTTGACGCTCTTGTCGTACGCGGCGTCGCGCATCGCGAGCATGACCACCGGCAGATGCTCGTCGATCAACGCGATGGGTCCGTGTTTCATTTCGCCCGCGGGATACCCCTCCGCGTGGATGTACGAAATCTCTTTAAGCTTGAGCGCGCCTTCCAGCGCGATGGGGTACTGAATCCCGCGGCCCAAGTACAGAAAGTCGCTGCGACCCGAGAACCGGCGCGCCACGTCCAGCACGGTCTTGGCGGAATCGTGCAGCCACGCTTCGACCCGCGCCGGCAACTCGAACAACGCGTCGGCCAAGCGCTTGCGGGTCGCGGGGTCGAGCCGCCCCTTGGCCTGCCCGAAGGCCAGCGCGAGCAGGATCATGCCCGCCAATTGGCACACGAACGCCTTGGTGGACGCCACCCCGATCTCCGGGCCCGCGTGCGTGTACAACACGCCGTCGGCCTCGCGCGCGATGGTGCTGCCCACCACGTTGCAGATGGCCAACGTGCGGCCGCCCCGCGCCTTGGCCTCGCGCAGCGCGCCCAGGGTGTCCGCGGTTTCGCCGGACTGCGAGATGCCCACCACCACGTCGGTGGACGAGACGATCGGCCCGCGGTACCGGTACTCGGACGCGATGTCCACCTCCACCGGCACCCGCGCGAGTTCTTCGATCAGGAACTTGCCGACCAGTCCGGCGTGCCACGAGGTGCCGCAGGCCGCGATCGTCACCTTGGTCGCGGCGCGCAACGCGTCGGCCGGCACGCCCAATTCGTCCAGGTACACTTCCCCGGTCTCGAGCGAAACGCGGCCTTGGATGGTGTTGATCAGCGCCTGCGGTTGTTCGTGGATTTCCTTGAGCATGAAGTGCTTGAACCCGCCCTTTTCCGCCATGGCCGGGCTCCAGGAAATCTGCACCGGGCGCCGCTCGCGCGTCCGGCCCTGCACGTCGCTGATCGCCACGCGCCCGGCGGACGCGACCACCACGTCGCCGTCGTCCAGAAACACCACCGACCGCGTGTGCGACAGGATCGCGGGCACGTCCGACGCGATGAACTGCTCGCCCTCGCCCACGCCCACGATCAGCGGGCACCCGTGCCGCGCCGCGACCAACACGTTCGGCTCGTGTTCGGCCATCGCCACCACCGCGTACGCGCCCTTCAACCGGGTCAGCGCGGCGCGAAACGCGGGCTCCAACGAGTGCCCTTTGGCCATCTCGCCGTCGATCAGGTGCGCGATGATCTCGGTGTCGGTTTCGGACCGGAACGTGCGGCCCGCGGCCGCGAGTTCGCGCTTGAGCGGCAGATAATTCTCGATGATCCCGTTGTGGATCACCACCACCCGGCCCGCGCGGTGCGGGTGCGCGTTTTCCTCCGACGGACGGCCGTGCGTGGCCCAACGCGTGTGGCCGATCCCGATGGTGGCGCTGTAGCGTTCACCCGCGATTACCGACTCCAGACTCGCGAGTTTACCCACCGCGCGCCGCACCTGAAGCGTCCCGTGTTCAAGAAACGCCACGCCGGCGGAATCGTACCCGCGATATTCCAGTCGTTTGAGTCCGTCGATCAGAATGGGCACCGCCGGTTGTTTACCGACGTACCCGATCACACCGCACATGCCGTCTCCGCCTTTCCGGTCTTACCGCTTCTTAATGGTCTTGCGAGCCCGCGCCGCCGGCTTGTCCGATCCGGATTGTTTCCCGGATTGCTTCGTCTTTGGCGCCCGCGTCGGCGCGGTCGCCCGTTGCGCCGCGGCCCAGCCTTTTTTGACGATCTGCCGCACCCGGCCGATGACCAACGCGTCCGGCGGCACGTCCTGCGTCACCGTGGTGCCGGCCGCCACGATCGCGCCTTTGCCCACCGTCACCGGCGCCACCAGTTGGCTGTCGCTGCCGATGAACACGTCGTCTTCGATCACGGTGCGCGACTTCTTCACCCCGTCGTAGTTGCACGTGATGGTGCCCGCGCCGACGTTCACGCCCTCGCCGATCACCGCGTCGCCCAGATAACTCAGATGGTTCGCCTTGGAGCCCGCGCCCAAATCCGCCATCTTCAATTCCACGAAGTTGCCCACGCGCGCGTCCCGCCGCAGGATCGTGCCCGGCCGCAGGTGCGCGAACGGACCGATTGACGCGTGATCCTCGATCACCGCCTCCTCGATCACGCACCCGTCCTTGACCGTCACGCGATCCCCGAGCCGACTGTGCGTCACCCGGCTCGACGGACCGATCCGGCAGCCTGATCCCACCACGGTTCGACCCTCGAGCCACGCCCCGGGCGCAATCACGGTGTCCGGCCCGATCAGGACCGCGTCGTCGATCCAAATCCGCGCGGGATCGAGCAACGTCACGCCCTCGTCCATCCAGCGCCGCCGGATACGCTCGCGCATCACGGATTCCACGCGCGCCAACTCCGCCCGCGTGTTGACGCCCAACACCTCTTCGGGATCGACCGGCTCCGCGCGCACCGCCAAGCCCGCCTCGACCGCCCGCCCGATCACGTCCGGAAGGTAATACTCGCCCTGCGCGTTGTTCGGTTTGAGCGCGTTCAGCGCGCCGCGCAGAAACTCGGCGTCCAGCGCGTACAGCCCCGCGTTCACGTCCCGGATCGCCCGTTGATCGTGCGTCGCGTCGCGCTCCTCGACCACGGCGGTCACCCGGCCCTCCGCGCCCAGGAGCACGCGGCCGTACCCCGCGGGGTTGTCAAGCCGCATGGTCGCCAGCGTCACGGTCGCGCCCGCGTCGCGGTGCCGGGTCAGCAGGCGCTGCACGGTTTCCGGCCGCACCAGCGGCGTGTCCCCGCTGAGCACCACCACGGTCCCCGCGAATTCGGGCATCCGCGCCAACGCGCACCGCACCGCGTCGCCGGTGCCGCGCGGCGGGTCCTGGCGCGCGATCAGCGCGCGGTCGCCGACGAATTCCGCCACCGCGTCGCCTCCGTGGCCCACCACGACCACGACCCGAGAGGCGCCCAGCGTCTCGGCCGCGCGCAGCGGATACTCCACCATGGGACGCCCGCCCACCGGGTGCAACACCTTGGGCAGCGCGGACTTCATGCGCTTGCCGTGTCCCGCCGCCATGATGATCACGGCGAGGTCGTGAGCCCGTTCGGGAAAGTCCATCTGCGTCGTTGGCGCTGCGCTTCCGGTGCTCACGTACGAGCCCTGTACGCTCCGCTCCGGTGCTCGCGCCGCCTTGCATCTGGCGCTTTCCTGAACGGGCTCCGCGTTCGCGGTGAATCGGACAGGCTCCCATTATTCAACATTCCGCGAATTCTGGTCGTCATCACTTCGTCGAACCGGATGCCGCCAGCGTGGGCTCGTCGCCGCTCGTCGGCGTGTACATCCCGCCGGAAACGAGCATCTTCATCGCGTCCTCCACGCTCATGGACAACGGAATGATCTCGGGTTCCGGCACGAACAAGAAATATCCCGACGTCGGATTCGGCGTGGTGGGCACGTACACGTTGACCAGACGCTGGGGCGTGATCCGCTGGATCTCGCCCTTGGTGATGCCGGTCACGAACGCAATCGAATATTGGCCCTTGCGCGGAAACTCCACCAGCACCACCCGACTGAATTGCTCCCGGTTATGGATTGATAACGTGTCCATCACGGCCTTGAGGACCTGATAGATGGTCTTGACCACCGGTACGCGTTTGAGCAGATTCTCCCACGCCTGCACGAACTTGCGGCCGAAGATGTTCGTGGCCATCATGCCGACCGCCAACAACAGGATGGCGAGCACGACGATGCCGAGACCTGGGATGTAGAACGCCGTGTGTGACGCCAGCAAATTCCCGAGCACGCCTTCCAGGGATAGGAACAAAGCCTTGAGAATCAGGTACGTTCCCCAAAGTGGGGTCACGACCAAGAGGCCCGCGACAAAGTACCGTTTCAGTTGATTCTGGATGCCGCTCCCTCCGCCGACGCCGCGAACGGTCGTTGAGACGACCCGCCGGTCGAGCGACCGGGCCCGCGAAACGCGCGACCACTCTACTAAGTTTTTCAACGTGATGCAAGGCATATCGCGCCGGGCCGGAGGTTTGCATTTTTCCGCCGAGTGACGTAGGATGCCGCGCGTGCGGACGCGCGCCGACACGGTCGGATGATCATCATCGAGCTCGCCTGCCTGGGGGTCCGTTCGTTCCGCCAGGTGACCAAACTGCCCTTGAAACCTGGGCTCAACGTCATCTCCGGACGAACGGGCGCGGGAAAAACCACGCTGGTCGAGTGTCTTCAAGTCCTGCTGCTCGGGGCGCCGCCCGAGACGCTCGGGGTTCCCGCCGGATCCGCGGGCAACGCCGCGCAGGCCGCGGTCACCGTCAAGGTTCGCACCGGCGAGATCTATCGCGTGATCCGCGATTTCGGCAAAGGCGTGACGCAGACGCTCAAATGGGACGCCGGCACGCGCGCGTTCACGCCAGTCGCGGCGGACGCGGGTGATCCGTGGGGCGCCGAGTTGGACGGCCTCGCGCTCCCCGATGTCCGCTCCGCGTCGGTCTGGTCGCCCCGCGCCCCGCTTCCTCCGACCGGCGCAGAATCCGACGCGCCGTCGTGGAACGCGGACGACGCGGCGCGGTTGCCGCCCGTCGTCGCCCTCACCCCGGAGCAACGCGAGGCCAAGGTGACCCGGTTGGCGGAGTTGCAAGGCCGCTTGGCGCGCGCGGAACAGGCCGCGCAATCCGCGGAGGAACAGACGACCGCGTCGGCGCGGGAAGCGGAGTTGCGCCGGCGGGTCGCGGCGTTGGACGCGCTCGCGGCGCGCCGCCAAGAAGCGGCCGCGCGCGGGGACGACATGAACCCGTTTCTGAAAGGTCCGGAGAACCTCGACGCGTTGATCGAGTCGTACCTGAAAGCCGTGCCGGCCGTGGAGCAGGAGCGGGCCGCGCTGGAGGAACAGACCGCCGACCTCGTCGCCCGGGTCGAAGCCACCGACGGCAAACCCTTCGTGAAGGCGCCGATGTTTCAGGCCGGCGCGGTCGTCACCGCCCTGTCGTTTTTGGTCGCGTTGGCCGTGCCGATGGAGGGATGGTATCGCGCGATTTATTTGGTCGGCCTGCTGGGAGGGTTGGGGCTGGTGGTGACGTCGTTGGTCTTGGATTTCCGGCGCCAAGCCGCCCGGAGCGCGGCGGAGGCCGCGTTGGCCGACCTTCGCAAGAAAGCCGCGAGGCTCGATGACCGCCTCAAGAAGCCGTTCGCCGCGCTCACCGCGCTGATCGCGCAAACGAAATCCGACGACGTCGAAACGTTCAAGGCCAACCGCCGCGCGGCTAAGGACTGGGAGGCCGGCCGGCAGGCCTTCGATCGGGAGGAAGCCGCGATTCTCGGGGGCAAATCCCGCGCGGACCTGGAAGCGCAATGGCAGGCCGCCAAGGCGAAGGCCGACGCGTTGTTCAACGCGCGCGGCGAGGACGCGGACGTGGAAAGTCTCCGCGACGCCATTCGGATGCTCTCCGCGGAATTGGACGCCGCGCCGGTCGCGTCGCCCGCGCGGAGTGCGCCGTCTCCGCAATCCACGCCCGGCTCCGGACCGGGGTTTGCGCCGTTGCGCGACCACGCCGCCGAGATCGACCGCTGCGTGGCCGCCCTGTCCGGCGGCCGGATTACCTCGGTGTCCGAGCGCAACGGATCGATCTGCGTCACGCGGCGCGAGTCTCCCGACCCGGTGCCGATCGAGGCGCTCAGTTCCGGCGAGGCCTTGGCGGTCCGCGTGGCCGTGGCGGTCGGCGCGTGGATCGCGCGCCGCGCGGGGCTGGGCGTGCCGTTGATCTTGGACGATCCGCTGTCGGGGCTCGATCCGGAAGGACGCGTCGCGCTGATCAACGCGTTGGCGGCCGCCGCGGGAGAACGCCAGATTCTGCTCTTGACGAACGCGCCCGTTCCGGCCGCGGCCGGCGTCACCCAGATCGCGTTGTCCGCGGCATGACCGGACGGTCGTCCACGCCGAGGACCTGGGCCGGCCGGTTCATCACGTTCGAGGGCGTGGACGGCAGCGGCAAGTCCACGCAACTCGCCGCGTTGGCCGCGACGTTGACCGATCGCGGCGTGCCGGTGGTGACCACGCGCGAACCCGGCGGGACGCCGTTGGGCGAAGCGATCCGGGGCGTGGTGCTCGACCACGCCTTTGTCGGGATGTCCGCCCGCGCCGAACTGTCGCTCTATCTGGCGAGCCGCGCCGAACACGTGGACCGCGTGATCCGCCCCGCGCTGGAACGCGGCGCCCTGGTCCTGTGCGACCGCTTCACGGAGGCCACCTTGGCCTACCAAGCCTACGGGCGAGGGCTGCCATTCGACGAGGTGACGGTGTTGACCCGATTCGCCGCGGGCGGCCTCGAACCCGACCTCGTCGTCCTGCTGGACCTCCCGGTGGAGGACGGTTTGCTGCGCGTGCGGGAACGGCGGGATCCGAATCGCCTCGACGGGGAAACCGTGACGTTCCATCGCCGCGTGCGCGAGGGATATCTGGCGCTCGCGGCGGCCGCGCCGCGCCGTTTCGCGATCGTGGACGCGCGCCGGCCGATCGACGAGGTCCGCCGCGCGATCTGGGCCGCGGTCGAACCGTTGTGCGCGGCCGCGGCGTCCGGAGGCCGTCCATGAACGCGCCCACGCGCTTCGCCGAACTGGTCGGCCACGGCCCGGTGATCGCGCGGTTGCGGTCCGCGGTCGCCGCGAACCGGCTCGGCTCCGCGTATCTGTTCGTGGGCGAGCCCGATATCGGCAAACGCACGCTCGCGCTGATCTGGGCGCGCCTGATCCAATGCGAGGCGCCGGCGGGCGCGCCCGCACGCCTGGAACCGTGCGGCGCGTGCCGCTCGTGCCGCCAACACGACGCGGCCGGCCACCCCGACGTGTTCGTGCTGGAACCCGAGGACGCGTCCGTGGTCACGATCGACCAAGTCCGCCGTCTGCAGACCGAGCTCCCGTACCGGCCGCTCACGGCCGCGCGCCGCGTCGTGCTCGTTCCCGAGGCCGCGCGGCTGAACCAGGAATCCTCCAACGGCTTGCTCAAAATTCTGGAAGAACCGCCGGGCCACGCGATGTTTCTGCTGGTGACGGCGCAACGCGACCGGCTGCTGCCCACGATCCTCTCGCGCTGCCAGATGATCCGCTGCGCGCCCCCGCCTCCCGAGGCGGTGCTGGACCATTTGACCGGCGCGCTCGGCGCGTCGCCCGACGAGGCCCGACGTATCCTGGCCGTCGCGCAGGGCCGCGTCGGCCCCGCGGTGCGCGCGGTCGCGCACGACGCGGCCGACACCGCCGCGTTCGACGACCTAGGCGCACCCGACGTGATCGCGGCGCCGCCGCGCGTGTTGGACGTCGCCGAACGCGTGGGCAAGGATCAAGAAGCCCTTCGCGCGTTGCTCGCGTGGCTCACGCTCTGGCTGCGCGACGTGCTTGCGTGGCAGGCCGCCGGCGCCTCCGCGCGCCTCCTCAACGCCCACCGGCAAACGGACCTGGCGTGGTGGGCGGACCGTTTGACCATGGACGACGTGTTGGACGCCGCTTCCGGCCTGCACGCGTTGTGGCTGGCGACCACCCGCAACCTGAATCCGCAGTTGGCCGCGGAGGTCGCGTTGCTCAATCTCTCGCTTCGCTTGGGACCTCCGGGGCCGGCGATGGAACGGACACGATGAACGCATCATTAAAGAAGACCGTCGCGGTCAAAATCTGGGACCAAGGCAAGACGTATTACTACAACCCCACCGACTTCGACCTGGAACGCGGCGATTGGGTGTTGATCAAAACCGAACGGCTCACGCCCGCGCGGGTGTTCTCGCCCTCGCGGCCGCTGCTCCCGACGCTCAACGCGGCGCCGCCCTTGCGGCCGATCGTGCGCAAGGCCACGGACCGCGACGTGGAACGGATCCAGGAATGCCGGACGCGGGCGCAGCAGATCCGCGACGCCTGCCGCGAAGGAATCGCCGGACACCGCCTGGACATGCGGCTCTCCGACGTGGAAGTGTTGTTCGACCGGAGCAAGATCATCGTCTCGTTTTCCGCGGAACAACGCGTGGACTTTCGCGCCCTGGTCAAGGACCTGGCCGGCAAGTTCCGCGCGCGCATCGAGATGAAACAGATCGGCGTGCGCGACGAAGCCGGCCTGCTCGGCGGCATCGGCAGCTGCGGGCTGCAACTGTGCTGCTCGCTCTTTTTGACCAAGTTCCACCCCGTGACCACCAAGATGGTCAAGGCGCAGAACCTCCCGGTCAACAACTCCCAACTCCTCGGCTCGTGCGGCCGCCTCAAATGCTGCCTGGCCTACGAGTACTACGGCCCGGAGCCGAAACAGCAGAAACTCGTACAGTTGAAGGTGTGATGGAGCGGCGCAGAAAATCGTTGGCCGGTTGGCCGGTTAGCCGGTTAGCCGGTTACATACCGGCAAACGCAGTGTCCACACCTTTTTTTCACCGGCGCACCGGCACACCGGCGCACCGGCCAACCAATCTCAGACCCTCGTGACGTCCTACTACATTACGACCCCCATCTATTATGTGAACGACGTCCCCCACATCGGCCACGCCTACACCACCATCGCGGCCGACGTGTTGGCTCGTCACCATCGCCTGCGCGGGGACGACGTGTTCTTTCTCACCGGCACCGACGAACACGGTCAAAAAGTGCACCAGGCCGCGACCAGGCGCGGCGTGTCTCCGCAGCAACACGTGGACGAACTGGTCGGACGGTTTCAGGAACTCTGGAAGCGGCTCGACATCTCGAACGACGACTTCGTGCGCACCACGCAGGCGCGACACACCGCGGTGGTACAAGACGTGCTCACCCGGCTTCGCGACCGCGGCGAGTTGTATCAGCAGACCTATCAAGGCTGGTATTGCCTTCCCGACGAACGCTTCTGGGCGGACGACGACGTGGTGGACGGATTGTGTCCCGAGTGCCGTCGCCCGGTGGAGCGCCTCGCGGAAACCAACTATTTTTTCCGGATGAGCAAGTATCAGCGGCGCCTGCTCCAGCACGTGGAAACCCACAAGGACTTCATCCGCCCGGAAAGCCGGCGCAACGAAGTCTTGGGATTCCTGGCGCAACCGCTCAACGACCTGTGCATCTCGCGGCCGAAAGCGCGGCTGCCCTGGGGCGTGCCGTTTCCGTTCGACGACACGTTCGTCACCTACGTCTGGGTGGACGCGTTGGTCAATTACATTTCGATCCCGGGGTACGCGACCGACAGCGCGCGATTCGACCGGTGGTGGCCCGCGACCGTGCACCTGGTCGGCAAGGACATTTTGACGACGCACGCGGTCTACTGGTCCACCCTGCTCATGGCGCTCGACCTCCCATTGCCCAAGACGATTTTCGCGCACGGGTGGTGGACCGTGGACGGCGAAAAAATGTCCAAGAGCCGCGGCAACGTGGTGGACCCCGGCGCGGTCACGGCCGAGTTCGGCGTGGACCCGTTCCGCTATTTCGTGCTGCGCGAGGTCCCGTTCGGTCAGGACGGCGACTTCTCGCGCGACGCGTTGATCGGCCGCTACAACAGCGACCTCGCCAACGACCTCGGCAACCTGGTGAGCCGGACCCTCACCATGATCGAGCGCTACGCCGGCGGACGCCTCCCCGGCCAAGGACCCGACGACGGATTCGAGGAATTGGTGGCCGCGGCCGACCGCGAGGTGGACAACTCATTGGCCGCGTTCCAATTCCACCGCGCGTTGCAGGAAATCTGGGTCGTGGTGGATCGCGCCAATCGCTACATCGAATCGTCCGCGCCGTGGAGTCTTGCGAAAGATCCGGCTCAGCGCGTCCGCCTCGACGATGTCTTGTACGCATTGGCGGAAACCCTCCGCCACGTGGCGCGACTGATTTCCCCGTTCATGCCCGGCACCTCCCGCGCCATCGCGGACAGCCTGGGGTTGTCGCAAGTTCCGAACTGCGGCCCGGTCACCTGGGGATATCTGGCCAAGGGCCAGCAGATCTCAAAACCACCCGCGTTGTTTCCAAGGAGAACATCCGTGTCCGAAACGCCACCCGTTGCCGCACCCACAGATGGTCAACCGGTCCCGGCCGCCGCAGCACCCGCCGCGCCGCAGGCCGCTCAGATCAGCATCGACGACTTCGCCAAGGTCGAATTGCGCGTGGGGAAAATCCTCGCGGCGGAACGCGTGCCCAAGTCCTCCAAACTCCTCAAGCTACAGGTCGATCTGGGAACCGAAACGCGTCAGATCGTGGCGGGCATCGGCACCAAATACGAGCCCGACGCGTTGATCGGCCGCCTGGTCGCGGTGGTGGCCAATCTCAAGCCCGCCAAGCTGATGGGCATCGAATCTCAAGGCATGATCCTGGCCGCGGGCGACAAGGAAGTGACCGCGCTGCTGGCCTATGTGGAACCCGTGCAGCCCGGGATGAAGATCAAATAACGCTTCACGCGTTGACTTCGCGGCAAGGCGTCTGCTATCGTACGGCCTTCGATTTTCCCCGCCTGATCGCCGTTTGGCGCCGAGGTAGCTCAGTCGGTAGAGCAGAGGCCTGAAAAGCCTTGTGTCGGGAGTTCGATTCTCCCCCTCGGCACCATTTAATATCAAGGGGTTAGTGAGACTACTCGCCTGCGCCAATCCTT
>JBMOMD010000046.1:0-221698 GCA_049325295.1 Nitrospirota bacterium | reverse complement strand
TTTAAAGTGGGGTCTTTATGGCGTTGGCGGAAGCGATCGGTGGCTGCCTAACCCGACACTCAACCCGACCGGATGCCAGCGGGGCGCACTCGCTCCGCTCGGTGAGTCGGGGGCCGGCGGGTTAGTTCTGGCGTTGGGCGTGAAGATGAATTCCGGGATCTCTATAAAGAAAGTTTGGTCCGACGACGATCTCGGCAAGTTTGCCATCACGAGCTCGGACGGGCAGTCACTCTTCAGGGTCGATGTATATGTGGGTCACAGGGACTTTGAGCGTGTCGTTGAAGAGTTGGACCGTTTCAAAAGTCACGTTCACGGTGGCATTTACGACATACGGTTCGGAGAGTTCGGTCCTGAGTATGCAGGCGGCGCCTTCCATGCGCGACTGCACTTCTACGAGCCGGGACGTGGGCAGCTTTTCATCACAGTCCATGCCGAGTCGGATTGGAGAGAGTTCACAACAACCTCCGTAGCTAGCCGCACGACTCTTTATTTTACAAGCGAGCCTGTATTGCTGGATGGTTTCATTCAGGAGCTTAAGAGGTTGCAGAAGAACGGAACGGACTCTGCCACTCTGCTCCGGAGAGACTCAGTTGCCCAACAAAGCGCTGGAGCGGACGCGCCCACAGCGCGCGCCACTCAGCGCTGAGCGTTGGGCGTCATGAGAGGGAAACCCATGAGACTACTGATAGTCGTGTTAGTTGTGTGTGCATTGTACGCATGCACGTCGAGCCGTGGTTTCGATCGTGGTGCATTACGCTCCGAAATATCTCCGCAGCGAACGGTCACAGAGGAAGATATTAAGAGGGCTCTTGAAGCCAAGCCCCAGTTGCCGAAGCCATTCAAGCTTGCAGTGTACTTTGCCCAGCCGGCAAAGCCCAACTGGTACTACCGAGCGGAATGGACTTGGACCGGCGAAGACAAAGACCGGGTCGTCTCCTCCCTTTCCCCCCTGCGCGCGAATGGTGTTGTGTCTGACGTACTCGTAGTTCCAGAGACGGCGATGGACGGAACCGACAATAAGGCCATCCGCCTTGCCGCGGCCCGCACCGGGGCGGATGCAGTGCTTATCGTGAGCGGAACTGCTGACATTGACCGATACAACAATGCATTGGGACCAACTTATATTCTGATTTTAACCGGCTTCTTCGTTCCTGGAACAGTCGTAGAGGGGCTGTTCATGGCGAACGCGTCAATGTGGGATGTTAGGAATCAGTTCTTGTACCTTGGCACAGAAGCGGAAGGTGTCGTACACAAGACTGCGCCCGCCTTCTTCATTGAAGAGAAGCACATCATCAGAAATGCGAAAACTGACGCTCTCGACTTGCTTGCCAAGGATGTGGGCAGCCGCCTCGCTCAACTGGCAGTAAAATGACGCCCAACAAGTCACTCAACCCGACCGGGCACTAGCGTGGCGGACTCGCTTCGCTCGTTGAGTCGGGGGCCGGCGGGTTAGCTTTTGCGTTGGGCGGGAAGAACTCGATGGGTTATTTTGTTGGACGATTCGGCTTAGTTCTGTTGATTTTTGGCAGTAGCGCATGCGGAATGTTTCACGATTTCGTATGGGGCGAAGATTATGAGCCTTATGAAGGCTATGCGACTATCGAAGACTTTGTTGTTGGCGCGGATTACGAATTAGTGTCAGTTGATGGCGCGCCACCCGAGCGTCAGAAACACGGACAGTTGGTAACGGTTGTGCCCGTCGCAAGAATAAGAGAAGGCACACATGTATTGGCAGTCAGAACTAGCGATCTTCGCAGTCCAAACAACGATCGCGAAATAGTAGAGATAACTGTCTTAGTTCAAAAAAATGGTCGCTATCGCCTGATTGAGGAAAAAGGTCTTCCAACGTTGATTGACCTGGCCCCTGTTCCCGGTAAGTAAAACGATGTTGCCTAACCAGTCACTCAACCCGACCGGGGCTTAGCATGGCGCACTCGCTTCGCTCGTTTCATCCAGGGTCGGCGGGTTAGCTTTTCGTTCGGCCCCATCATTCCTTGCAAGGAGTAGCCGTAGACGTGTAAGATTTTACACATACACGCAGTCCTGCCGTGAAGAAGGGAGCAAACGCCGATGGCCCCTGCTACCGTGAAACAAAAGGTCCTGGAAGCCGTTCAACAGTTACCGTCCGACGCGACCGTCGAAGACGCCATGGAGCGCCTCTATTTTCTCGCGAAAGTGGAGCGAGGACTCGCTCAAGCCGACGCCGGTGAGACGGTGCCCCACGCACAAGCCAAGGCCCGGCTGACCCGTTGACGCCCATCGTCTGGACCCCTCAGGCGATCGGCGACGTGGAGGCGGTCCGAGCGTACATCGCGCGGGACTCCGAGCGATACGGGGCATACATTGCGGAACAAATCGTCGAAGCCGTCGACCACCTTTCGGCGTTCCCCTTATCCGGACGCATCGTCCCGGAACTGGGCCAGAAGACCGTGAGGGAAGTTATCTTCGGAAACTACCGCATCGTGTACCGCGTTACGGAGAGCGCGGTGCAGGTACTGACTGTGTTTCACGCCTCGCGCCTGTTCACTCTCCCGGGTCAACCTCCTTCGGGTTGAGCGGGTTCCGCAGGGTGGCCGAACCATGCGCTGGAGCAGACGCGCATACTGCGCGCGCCACTCAACGCTAGCGTTAGGCGTCACGCGAGGCGATATGAGTGATGAGCGGTAAAAAACCACTTGCGGCTTTAGTAAGGAAGAAGGGGACCGACCGTTGGAAGGTCGAGTTGCGCGATCTGAAATCCTTCCGCGACACGCTCGGTCCGGATGTTGTCAACGCGTTCTGCCGCTGCTTCGTCCACGCCGACCGCCTTATGAGTCTGATCAGCTTCGGCCGCCTTAGCCTAAAACATTACGGGAGTTCGTCGCGCGGCTTCACCCGTAACCTTCAGACAATGGTCTGGTTCACGGTCGGGACGCTCCGTGAGCTTGCGCTCGCACTCCGTGACCTCCGCAGCGCCCTGGCGAAGCGCAACATGCTGGACCTCGCCAGCAAGCCTTGGCAGACCTTACGTGAGGTCGAAGACCGGTGGGAAAGAGCCCCCTTCTTTCGTGAAATGCGCAATGTCGCAGCGTTTCACGTTGACTCCGAGGTAATCGATAGAGGCCTGGACGCCATGGAGGCGGATGGGAACGCCATTCTATGCGATGGCGAGGGCAAGAACCGAGATCGGTCCTCGATGAGACTAGGGCTCGAAGCCTTGCTTAACGGCTCCGGGAAAAGTCTCGCCGATCTCGACCAATTTATGAAGACTGTCAGTGAGGATCACGGAATCTATAGCACGATCGAAGAGGCGTTCTTTCTGGTACTCCAGGCCAAAGCGGTGCTGGTTCAGGAGGTCGAGGGTGACGCATAACAAAACGCTGGAGCGGACGCGCTAACAGCCGCGCGCCTCTCAGCGTCGAGCGTTAGGCCGCTGGCGAGCCACGAGTGCAGCGCCGTTCTCTGATTCGACATCGGTCATAAAGCAAAGGAGACAGATTTGTGAGAACCGTTCTCTTCTGGTGCGCATCCACAGCCGTATTCCTTGTTACCTTGCCTAACATAGGGCAAGCCTGTTCACCTGCAGAGGGTAGTCTCTATGAGCAGTTCAGCAAACACAGCAAAGTCTTTCTTGGCACGGTAAGGGAAAGGATCAAAGATGCTGCACTTGGGCAAGGTGTCTACAGAATCTTCGTAGATGAAGCCTTCAAAGGGCTACCAGACAAAGGCAAGTGGGGCGGCGTGATGGACGTCACGCTGAGCGAAAACGAGCAATGCGGTCTGGGTAGGCCGGAGAAGAACGGCAGAGTTTTGGTGTTCATGAATGACGGCGATGTCGTAAATGTGACAAGTTATTCACGACTCATTTGGCGGGAAGCAGAGCAAAAGGAAGCGTACCTCAATCCCACGATGGACGACTTGGTGACATTGCGGCGGATGCTCTTTCCCAAAAACCAGGGTGGCATAGTTCCGGACGAGGACACGGCCCTCCATCAGGCCTTGAAGGTCTTAATAGCCGTGTTTGGCCGGGCGGAAGTCGGCATGCAAATGCCGTTCAAGGTCATGTACCTTGCGGAGAATCCCAGCCCTGATGAACGCGTCTGGCGGATTGAAGGTACGCCTAACTGCCTGAACAGGAAGACTGAACATTGCCGCCGTGGCCGCTATGGCGTCGAGGTGAACAGATGGACGGGCGATGTTGTCCGTGTTTTTTCCGGTGATTGATCGCGATTGTTGAACGAGCCATACCGAGCAATGGCCATCCAGGGCTGTTTCGCAGAAGTCGGCGGAGGAAATTATCTGCGGCCAGGGCCGGATAGGGGACGTCCTAAATAATTAACTAATTTCTGGCTGGGCTAAAGAGCCAACGCGTGGGGCGAGTAGAGAGTTATTTAATTACTTAGGAGCGTCCCCTCTGGGGATTGTTGAGAGGTAGGGCCTGAAGAGGGATTGGTCAGAGTACTATTTCTTGAGAACAGGGTTTTATCACGAGCAAAATAGTATTCTGCTCCCGATTTGCTCGGGGCGTCACAACAAATTGGAGAATGAACCGTGGCGCTAAGACCAAAGGCGAAGCCGACGGCCAAGGACACGTCGCGTGCGCGCAAGCCACGCACGTCGCTCGCCAAGTCCACGCCGAAGGGAGGCACCAAGGCCAAGCCCGGTGCCCGTGAGCAAGCGACTGGGAAACCGGCTTCCCGGTTCATCGACCAGCGGATCCGCGACCTGGTGGGATGGCGCGGGGAGACCTTGGCCCGGATGCGGGCGCTGATCCTGGAAGCCGACCCCGAGATGATCGAGGAGTGGAAGTGGAGCGTTCCGGTCTGGTCGCACCACGGGATTGTCTGCACCGGGGAGGCGTACACGAAGGTCGTGAAACTCACGTTCGCTCGGGGGGCCAGCATCCCAGACCCATCGCGCCTCTTCAATGCCAGCTTGGAAGGCAACACGCGCAGGGCGATCGATATCCACGAAGGGGAGACGGTCGACGCGGGCGCGTTCAAGGCGCTCGTGAAGGCCGCGGTGACCCAGAATGGCGCGCCGGCGAAGTAAGGCCAAGTCGGGTGCGCGTGAGGCCACGCCGGTGAAACTCCTTGCCGGCGGCAATCCGCAGATCGCGAAGGCCGACGGCGACGCGCCGGTGCAGGTCTACATCGCGGCCATGCCGGGCTGGAAGCGTGACGTCGGGCGCCGGCTCGACGCGCTCATCGTGCGGAACGTGCCCAACGTGCAAAAGGCCGTGAAGTGGAACTCGCCGTTTTACGGCATCGCGGGCCAGGGTTGGTTCCTGTCGTTCCACGTCTTCACCCACTACGTCAAGGCGACCTTCTTCCGCGGCACGTCGCTGCGACCTGTTCCACCCGGTGGCACGGGCAAGGACGCGCGCTGGATCGACCTCCACGAGGATGATCTCGACGAGGCGCAGATGGCGACCTGGGTACAGCAGGCGGCCGCGTTGCCCGGCTGGGTCCCGTAGCCGAGACGATCCGGGCTCGGCAGGGCTCGGGATTCGAAAGACAGTCGGGGTCGCATCTTTCATCTTTACGCACCACCGCTTCCGCGGCGCGCTTGACTTGCTCCAAGTCCTTTCCTAGAATCCGGCCGTGCGATTTCCGATTGCTCGTCGACCGTCGGCTCCAGGCCGCGCGCCCCTAAAGCCGGGTGCGGCTCCTCCGTCTCAGCAGGCACGTCCGACTCCCGCGCCGACGCAGCGTCCTGAACAGTTCCAGGAGTTGCGGGCCTCGGCGCTGTATTGTCCTAAGTGCAAGCAGGCCACCCCGACGCGAGAAGTCCTCTTATTGGTTCTGGCCGACGGCGGGAGTTTGTATGATTACCGCTGCGTGCAATGTGGGACGTCGACCGGCTCGCGCACGGCAAAGCCGGCTGCCAACGTTCGCGTCTTTCGTTAGGAGCCTGTCCAGGAATGGTCATCTGCGGCGTTGGCGCTGCGCTTGCTTCGCCAAGCGAGTCGAATGGGACATTGACAGCGCCACAAGACGGCGCAGTGCGCTTTCCGCTCCTCACGTACCAATCACGTACGCTCCGGTGCGGGTCTCGCGCCGCCTTGCATCTGACGCATTCCTGAACAGGCTCCGCATACGCGGGTAGTTCAGCACACTCCTCTCGGTATCGTGGTTAAAAAGATCAAGAAAAAATCTCCGGCGGGCGCGTCCGGGTGGCGCGGCGTGCCGTTGGCTCTCGCGGTCACGGCGTTGGCGGGGCCGCGGCGCGAGGGGCGCGATGTGTTGCGCGTGTTTTCGCCGACGTGGCGGCTGCGCGAGATTTTTCTGGATCATTTCAGTGTGGAAGTCGTGTCCACGGATCGGCCGCTCACGCTCGGCGAGTTCACGGCGTGGCCGGGGTCGGCTGATCCGGCCTGGGCGTTCAAGTCCGCGGGTGGACATGGGGTGGTGTTGACCAAGGCTGCGGTGGAAGAAACGAGCGAGGGGCCGCGGCTGGGGGTGGTGCCGGTGGTGGTTCGGTTGATGGCGTCCGATCTGGACCGGCTGTCAGAACTCTGGGTCCAGGATTTTCCGGAGGTGGCGCGCGTGGCGTTGACCGCGGCGTTCACCGAGGCCATGAATCTGATCCCGGGGTATGATCGCGCGGTGTGGAGCGGGCCTCGCCCCGCGCGCGACCTCAACGCGCTGATCAACCACCTCAATGCGTTGGTGGCCGACGAGTGTGCGATGGCGGGCGTGGATGTTCCGAGACGTTTTCCGCTCGGGGTCGAACAGCGGATCGCCGCGATTCCGTCGGTCGTGACGTTGTAGGGTCAGCCCGCGACCGCGACGCCCAGCAACCGGCCGATCACGAACGTGGCCGCTGCCGCGGCCGAGCCCAATACCGCCATCCTGACCGCGCTCCAGAGCACGCCGCGTCCGGTAAACAGGCTCATCAAGCCGCCGACGATCAGCAAGCCCGCTTCCATCGCGAAGAACGTGCCCCACAGGCCGGGCTGCGGGGTTGGGAGCAGGAACGGGACGAGCGGAATGAGGGCGCCAGCGGCAAAGCTCGCGAACGACGCCAGCGCGGCGGAGATCGGGGAGACCAGATCCGCGGGGTTCAGCCCCAGTTCTTCGCGCGCGAGCGTGTCGAGTCCTTGTTTGGGATCGGCGATCAGGCGAGACGCCACCGACCGCGCGGCCTCGGCGGACAAGCCCTTGGCCTCGTAGATCGCGGCGAGTTCGTCGATTTCTTCCTCCGGCATGGTGTCGAGTTCGTGGCGTTCCAGCGCGATCTGGTGCTCCAACAATTCGCGCTGGGTTTTGACCGAGACGTATTCGCCGGTGGCCATGGACAAACTGCCCGCGAGCAGCCCCGAGAAGCCCGCGATGACCACGCCGTGCGGGTCCGCTCCGGCCGCGGCCACGCCCACGATCAAACTGGCGTTGGACACCAGGCCGTCGTTGACCCCGAACACCGCGGCGCGTAATGCGCCGCCGCCCTGTTGCGCGCGGTGCCAGGTCTCCGCGGTCGGGGTTATCGCCGCGGCGAACGCGGCGTCGGCGTCCGCGCTTCCGGACAACGCGGGGTTTGATCGATAAATCGACAGTCCGCGAACCTTCATCGCGGCCAGCACCGGGAGCATGGCCTTCGGCCCCAGCAGGTGGACGAGTCGGGCGACGATCTTGGCGCGAATGGGCGGGTGGAACTCAGAGGGTGACGCGCCCAGCGCATGGAGACGCTCTTCCCACAGCGAGGCTTGTCGTTCCGACGCGCCGCGGAGTTTGGCGAACAACGCGGCGCGGAAGGGATTTTCCACCGATTCCAGGGTGCGATACAAAAACGCGGACGTGCGCTCTTCGTGGAGCGAGGTAAGGATGGTGGCGATGTCGGGCGTCACGGCGGGGCCGTGATCAGCGTTTCACGACGCCGATCCAACTGTTGGTCTCGTCCAGACCGTCCACGGTCCCTCCGAGTACCAACATGCGTTTCAGATAGGTGACGGCTTCGGCGGTGATGATTTCACCGGGCACGAGCACCGGAATTCCTGGCGGATACACGGTGACGATCTCGGACGAGACCGCGCCCACCGCGGAATCCAGCGGGATATAGTCCTGATCCGCGAAGAACGCTTCGCGCGGGGTCATGACCGCGTCGTGTCCGAACGCGGGCAACGGTTCGGAGGCGAGCGGCGAGGGGCCGGACCGGGTGCCGTATTCCTTGGCGATGTCGCGGAGCGCGTCGACCAGGCGGCGCAAGTCGTCCTGGCGGTCGCCGATGCTCACGATCACCAGGATGTGAAACGGGTCGGCCATTTCGACCTGGATGTGATATTTGGTGTTGAGAATTTGGGAGACTTGATATCCCGAGAGCCCGAGGTCCGTCACGGTGATGGTCAGCTTGGTGACGTCGAGATCGCCCATCTGTCCGAAGAGACTGCCCGCGACATTATCCTTCCCAAGACAGAAGAGCCCGGGAATCTTATTGATGCGGGCGCGCGCGTCCTGCGCCAGGCGGATGGCCTTGTCCAGCAGTTTTTCGCCCTCGGTGGCCATTTGCATGCGCGCCAAGTCCAGCGACGCCATCAGGATGTAAGACGGGCTGGTGGTTTGCACGAAGCGCAGCACGTTGCTCACCATCGACAAATTGACGCGCGCGGCGCGGGCGTGGAGCATGGACGCCTGGGTCATGCCGCCGATGATCTTGTGCGTGCTCTGCACGCACAAGTCCGCCCCGGCTTCCAGCGCCGAGGCCGGCAGATCGGGATGGAACTTCAAGTGCGGGCCGTGGGCCTCGTCCACCAACACCACCACGCCCTTTTCGTGGGCGTAGGGGACGATGCGCTCCAGGTCCGCGCAGATCCCGTAGTAGTTGGGGCTGGTGAGAAACAACACCTTGCATTCCGGGTGCGCGTCGATCGCGGCCTTGGTTTCCTCGAACGTGACGTTCAGCATGATCTGCAGACGCGCGTCCACCCTGGGGCTGTAGAACACGGGTTGCGCGCCGGACAGGATGAGCCCGGCCAACACGGACTTGTGGGCGTTGCGCGCGATCAACACCTTGTCGCCGGGGTTACACGCGGCGAGGATCATGGCCTGATTGCCGCCGGTGGTGCCGTTGACCAGGAAGTAGGAGCGGTCCGCGCCGTAGGCCTTGGCCGCGAGTTCCTGCGCTTCTTTGATCACCCCGCGCGGCTTTTGCAGCGAGTCGACTTCGTCGAGCGTGGTCAGGTCGATGGAAAAAATCTTGGTGCCGACGAATTTGCGAAACCGGGTGGAGATGCCCTTGCCGCTCTTATGGCCCGGCGTATGGAAGGAGACCTTCCGGCTCTCCGCGAGGCCGACCATGGCGTCGAACAGCGGAGTGCGGAGCTGTTCGTCGCGCTCGGACGGCGTGGGCGGGGCCTCGGGTGGACTGCCGTTGACGGTGGCGGAGGCGAGTTCGCTCGCGCTAGGGTCGGGCACGATTTAGTTCGAGGCGGATCGTCCGCCTCGCGCCGAGGGGCGCATCACTCGCGTCAGTGGTACGTAAACAGCGGTTGGTTGTCTTCAATGATGCGGTCTTCGGTGGCGAGCCGTTGTACCAGGTGTTTGGGCAACATGAATTGCCCTTGGTGGAGTTCGCCGTGATAGTACCGCAGCTCGCCCGTGAGCCGTTTCGCGATCCGTTCGTCGATTTCGCGCGGGGTGATCGCGCGCGGGTCCAACGACTTGGAGGCGAGCGCAAAGCCCCACGGGAGGCCGAACGAGGGAATCGACGTGTCGTACGGCGCCACGATCGGAAACGCGGTCTTGAGCGTCTGGCACACCGCGGCGAAGCAGAACATGCTGTTGACCGCGGTCGAGCCGGCTTGGAGCGTGATCATGCCTTGGGGCGTCAAGCGCCGCTTCACGATCTGATAGAACTCCTTGGTGTAGAGGAGGTACGCGGGCCCTTCCTCCACCGGCTCGGAGATGTCGATGATAATGGTGTCGTAGGTTTCGTTCGTTTCCTCGAGGTACTTGCGGGCGTCCAGGAACTTCAGTTCCACGCGCGGATCGTCGAACGCGCCCTGGTGCCACTCGGGGAGAAACTGCTTGCATTTTTCGACCACTTCCTGGTCGATGTCCACCATCAGCACGTGTTCCACCGTGCGATGGCGGAGGATTTCCCGCAGCGTGGCGCCTTCACCGCCGCCCACGATGAACACGCGTTTCGGTTCGGGGTGCGTCAGCAGCGCGGGATGGACGAGCGCCTCGTGGTAGATGAACTCGTCGGCTTCCGACGACTGCATCTTGCCGTCCAGCACCAGGCACCGGCCGTAACTGCCGGTGTCCATGATCTCGACCTGCTGGTATTTGGTTTGCGCGGCATACAGCATGGTGCGGATACCATGCATATGCCCTTCCTCAGGGTTGAGGAAGTCAAGAAACCATTTGTAGCTCTTTGCCTCGGTCATCGACGGGCGTCGCCTCGCTGGTCGGAACGGTTTTGTGGGGCAGTTTCACGTTGCCCTTCGAGAGGATGCCTCTCCGCACTTCCATAATAGAGGGTTGCTTGCACTGAAACTTCTCGATCAGATATTCGATGGCGACCTCGGGTTGCAGCACGTCGCCGCAGGTGAACACGTCCACCGCGGCGTAGCCGTACTCGGGCCAGGTGTGGATCGCCAGGTGCGACTCCGCGATCACCACCACGCCGCTGATCCCGAACGGCGAGAACTTGTGAAAATGCACGTCCACGATGGTGGCCTTCGCGGTTTTCGCGGCCTCCACCATGATCATCTCGACCTTCTTCACATCGTTGAGCAGCTTGGCATTGCACGCCTTCAGCTCCGCCAACAGATGGGTTCCTAATCCGTGCACCTTCTGATCCCCTTTTCGTCGTCGCGCCCCGCTACGCTTCGTGTTGTCGTCTCGCGCGCGGGGCGAGATGAGTCGCGCGAGCGTGGTGTGAATTTTGGTCCGTACTATAACTGAATCGAACTCCAAGTCAAGAAAAAATTGCGTCGGAACGAAATTTTTTTTGAGGCCCCGAGTCACGACGAAAAGCGCAAGTCCGTAATGGTATATTCTCCCCGGCCATTCGCCGCCGTCCCGTCTTGATTCCCCTCCGACCGGGTGCTAGAATGGGCCGCTTTTTCCGGCAAGATCGGCCGGGGGGACGGCGGGTGCGGGAGCGATGGGCATGGTGGGTGGCCACGGCCGGCGGGGTCGGGACCGTGCCTTGGGCGCCGGGCACCGCCGGGAGTCTGGTGGGGCTTGCGATCGCGTGGTGGGCGTGGCCCGCGCTCGGCTCTTCGTGGTCCGCGGCCTTGACCGTGGCCTTGTTCGGTCTGGGCGTGGCGGCCGCGAGCCGGACCGAACGCGCCGCGCGTCGAAAAGATCCCTCCATCGTGGTCATCGACGAGGTCGTGGGCATGCTCGTGGCCCTCTGGGCGCTTCCCGTTCAGGCCGGCGAGGCGTTGGCCGCGTTTCTGTGTTTTCGGTTGTTCGACATCGCCAAGCCGTTTCCCATCCGCCGTCTCGAAGCGCAGCCCGGGGGCTGGGGCATCATGCTCGATGACGTGGTCGCGGGGCTCTACGCCAACGCGGTGGTGCGGATCGGGCGCTGGGCGTTGGGCGTGTCGTGAAGGCGGAGCTCATCGCGGTCGGCACCGAGTTGTTGTGGGGGGACCGGGTCGAGACCAATACCGTGGCGCTCTCGGACGCGCTGGGGGCGCTCGGGGTCGAGGTGACGGCCAAGTCCGTGGTCGGCGACGACGAAGACACGCTCGCCCGCGCGCTCTCGGACGCGCTGGCGCGCGCGCCGCTCGTTGTCTTGACCGGTGGGCTCGGCGTGACGCACGACGACGTCACCACGCGGGCGATCGCGCGCGTGGTCAAACGTCGTCTGGTCCTGCGGGATGAGGTGTTGGCCGAGATTCGTGACGCGTACCGCCGCCGGGGTCGCGAGGCGCCTCCCGCGAGCGAGCGACAAGCCTTGTTGCCGGCGGGCGCCGAGGCGTTGCCGAATCCGGTAGGCATCGCCCCCGGAATTCGCCTCACCGAAAACGGGGCCCACGTGGTGGCGCTGCCCGGGGTGCCGGCCGAAATGCGGGCGATGTTCGACGCGTCCGTGGCGCCGTGGTTGAGGGGTCTGGGCGCGGGGGATCCGATCCCGCGGCGCACCGTGCACCTCTTCGGGCTCGGCGAGTTGGAGGTGGATCGGCGGCTGTCGGACCTGTTTCGCGACGCCGCGTGCGAGACCGGAATTTTGGCGTCGCCCAAGGGCGTGGAGGTCCGGCTGCGCGCCAGCAAGGGCGATCGCGCCGGCGACGAGTTGGACCGCGTGGTCGCCGAAATCACGCGCCGGCTGGGCGACGCGGTGTACGGGTACGACGGGGCGGCCATGGAAGCGGTGGTCGGCGACCTCATGCGCGCCAAAGGGTGGACCCTGGCCGTGGCGGAGTCGTGCACCGGCGGATTGGTGGGGCACCGGCTCACCGAGGTGTCGGGGAGCTCCCGCTACTTCGTGGGCGGGTGGGTCACCTACGCGAATGAGGCCAAGACGCGGTGGTTGGGCGTGGCGCGCGAGCCGCTGGCGGCGCACGGCGCGGTGAGCGAGCCGGTGGCGGCGATGATGGCCGAGGGCGCGCGCCGCGCCGCGGGCAGCGACGTGGCGCTGGCGTTGACCGGGATCGCGGGCCCCGAGGGCGGCTCAGACGAGAAGCCGGTGGGCACGCTGGTGGTCGGGCTCGCCACGGCGCGCGGCACCGAGACGACGCGGTGGCGGTTCTCGGGCACGCGGTCGGACACCAAACTCGCGTTCTCGCAATTCGGGCTAAACGCCGTGCGGCGGCTGCTTGCGAACCCGTGAACAGGAGGTCCGGCGCGCAACTGCCGATGTCCGGGAAGGTGCGGAGTTTCGTGGCGGTTCACGTGCCGGATGGGTGGGCCGTCGGCCTGGCGGCGCTGCGGGATCGCTTGGCCTCCGCCGCGCGCGGGATCCGATGGGTGCAGCCCGACGGCGCGCACGTGACCCTGGCGTTTTTGGGGCCGGTGCCCCGCGAACGCTTGCCCGCGTTGACAGCGAGATTGAGGGACGCCGCGAACGGATGCGCGCCGTGCCGGGTGAGCGCGGACGCGATCGGCGTGTTCCCCCAGCCCGGTCACGCCGCGGTGTTGTGGCTGGGGGTTGCGGATCCGTCCGGCGGATTGCAGCGGATACACGGCCGCGTGGCCGAGGCATTGGCCTCCGAGGGGTTCCCGCCCGAGGAGCGGGCGTTCCATCCCCACGTCACGTTGGGGCGCTGGCGCACCCCGCCCCCTCGCGACCGCGTCGAGGCGCTGCTCGCGACCGAGTTGCCCCCGGCGTTACGCGGCGGCGACGGAGAGTGGGCGGTGACCGAGATCAGACTGATGGCGAGCCAATTGACCTCGGCGGGACCGGTCTACACAGTGACGGCGGCGCTGCCGCTGACCGGAGCGGCAGTGAGTTGAGCACGATGGCGTCATGGAGGAGCGTGACGGAAGAGTAGGTCTGATCAGCGCGTTCAGGAATGCGCCAGATGCCAGGCGGAGCGAGCGCCCGCACCGGAGCGTACTGGGTCGTACGTGAGGAGCGGACGCGCAGCGACAACGCCGCAGATGGCCGTTCATGGACGCGCTCCCAAGGAGGAGTCGAGGATGATCGCAAAGGATAAGGAGAAGGAACCGCAAGGCAACCGCATGAAAGCGTTGGATCTGGCGCTGGCGCAGTTGGAGAAACAGTTCGGCAAAGGCACCATCATGCGTCTGGGCGCGGACGGCGCGGTGACCGAGACGTCGATCATCCCGTCGGGATCGCTGGGGTTGGACATCGCGTTGGGCGTGGGCGGGTTGCCGCGCGGCCGGATCGTGGAGATCTTCGGCCCCGAATCCTCGGGGAAAACCACGCTTTCGTTGCAGGCGATCGCCGCGGCGCAGGCCGACGGGGGGATGGCGGCGTTCATCGACGCGGAACACGCGCTGGACATGGTCTACGCCAAGAAGCTGGGGGTGAAGACCGACGACTTGCTGGTGTCCCAGCCCGACACCGGGGAACAGGCGTTGGAGATCACCGAGACGCTGGTGCGCAGCGGGGCGTTGGACGTGGTCGTGGTGGATTCGGTGGCCGCGCTGGTGCCGCGCGCGGAATTGGAGGGCGAGATGGGCGACTCGCACATGGGCCTGCAGGCCCGCCTGATGTCGCAGGCAATGCGCAAGCTCACCGCCGCGATCAGCAAGTCGAACACCACCGTGATCTTCATCAACCAGATCCGGATGAAGATCGGCGTGATGTTCGGCAACCCCGAGACCACCACCGGCGGCAACGCGCTCAAGTTCTACGCCTCGGTGCGGCTGGACATCCGCCGGACCGACGCGCTCAAGGAAGGCCAGGAGGTGGTGGGCAACCGCGTGCGCGTCAAAGTGGTCAAAAACAAGATGGCCCCGCCGTTCCGTCAGGCGGATTTTGATATCATGTTCAACGAGGGTATTTCCCGCCTCGGCGAGGTGATCGACCTGGGCGTTGAGAAAGGCATCATCGAAAAGAGCGGCGCCTGGTATGCTTACAAGGGCGACCGGATCGGACAGGGGCGGGAGAACGCCAAACATTATCTCCGGGAACAGGCCGCGGTCGCCACGGAAATCGAATCCCGCATCCGGGAGGCGTACGGCTTGAGCCCGCGAGAGAAGACGGCGCAGAGGGGGGTAGACGCGTGAGTGTAAACATCGACGAACTGCTCAAGGTCGCGGTGGCCAAGCGAGGGTCCGACGTCCACCTGAAGGTCGGATGTCCGCCCACGGTGCGGGTCGACGGGCATCTGGAACCGCTGGACCCGTCGATTCGGCTCACGCAGGAAGACGCGGTGGCCGTGGCGTTCTCGATCATGAACAACACGCAGAAGCAACGATTCAAGGAGAAGTCCGAAATCGACTTGGCCTACAGCGCGCCGGGTCTCGGGCGATTCCGGGTCAACTGCTACCAACAGCGCGGCACCGTGAACATGGTGTTTCGGTCGGTGCCGACCAAGATCCTCACCTTCCAGGACCTGCACCTTCCGTCGGTGATCGAGAAGTTGGCGTCGGAAACCCGCGGGTTGATCCTGGTGACCGGGACCACCGGAAGCGGTAAGTCCACCACGCTGGCCGCGATCATCGATCATATCAACCGCACCCGCACCGAGAACATCATTACCATCGAGGATCCGATCGAGTTTCTGCACCGCGACCGCAAGTGTTTGGTCAGTCAGCGGGAGATCGGCGCGGACACCGAATCGTTCAGTACCGCCTTGCGGTCCGCGTTGCGGCAGGACCCCGACGTGATTCTGGTCGGCGAGATGCGGGACTTCGAAACCATTTCCACCGCCCTGGTCGCGGCGGAAACCGGCCACCTGGTGATGAGCACGCTCCACACGGTGGACGCGACGGAAACCGTGAACCGTATTATTTCGGTGTTCCCCCCGTACCAGCAGAAGCAGGTCCGTCTTCAGCTCGCCGGGGTGCTCAAGGGCGTGATTTCCCAGCGGTTGGTCCCGAAGATCGACGGCCAGGGCCGCGTGCCCGCGGTCGAAGTCATGGTGGCGACGCAGACCATCCGCGAGTGCGTGATCGACGCGGACAAGACGCGCCGCATTCACGATGTGATTGGGGCGGGCACGTCCCAATACGGGATGCAGACCTTCGACCAGTCCTTGGCCCAGTTGTGCCGCGACAAGTTGATCGCCTACGAAGAGGCGTTGCGCTGGTCGTCGAACCCGGATGACTTCGCCCTCAAGATGAAGGGCGTGCAGTCCACCGGGGATCTGACCTGGGAGACCCAAAAGCCGGCGCCGGCGGCCGCACCGGACCCGGGCTTCAAGATCGAGCGGTTCGGCACGTGAACGCGGCCGACATACGCCGCGCGTTCTGCGACTTTTTCGTGGCCCGCCACGGCCACACCCTCGTGCCCAGTTCGTCGCTGATTCCGGCGCAGGACCCCACGCTGCTCTTTACCAACGCCGGGATGGTGCAGTTCAAGCTGACCTTCCTCGGCGAGGATCCGCGGCCCTACGTGCGCGCGGTCTCGGTGCAAAAGTGCGTGCGCGCCGGCGGCAAACACAACGATTTGGAACACGTGGGATACACGGGACGGCACCACACGTTTTTCGAAATGCTCGGCAATTTCTCCTTCGGGGATTACTTCAAGGAAGACGCGATCCGGATGGCGTGGGAGTTCGTCACGGACGTGCTCAAGTTGCCCCCCGAGCGTCTCTGGGTCACCGTGTTTCGCGAGGACGACGAGGCGGCTCGGTTGTGGCGCGAGGCGGTGGGGGTGCGGCCGGATCGCATTGGGCGCCTCGGCGAAAAAGACAATTTCTGGCAAATGGGGGATACGGGGCCGTGCGGCCCCTGTTCCGAAATCTACGTTGATCAGGGCGAGCGGGTCGGGTGCGGCAAACCCACGTGCGGCGTGGGCTGCGACTGCGACCGGTACCTGGAGATTTGGAACCTCGTGTTCATGCAGTACAACCGCGACGCCTCCGGCACGCTGTCGCCGCTTCCGCGGCCGAGCATCGACACCGGAATGGGGCTGGAGCGCGTGGCCGCGGTGACCCAGGGGGTGCTCAGCAACTACGACAGCGACCTGTTCCGGCCGCTGCTGGACGCGATCGGCCGGGCCTGCGGGAAGACGTACGGGCGGGACGCGTCGTCCGACGTGTCCATGCGCGTGATCGCGGATCACCTCCGCGCGTTGACGTTCTTGTTGTCCGACGGGGTCTTGCCGTCCAACGAAGGCCGGGGCTACGTGGTGCGTCGCGTGCTCCGACGCGCCGCGCGGCACGGCAAGCTGTTGGGGTTCGAGGCGCCGTTCCTGCACGAACTCTCGGCCGTCGTGGCGGCGCAGATGCAGGACGCGTATCCCGAGTTGGCGCGGAACCGTCAGGCGGTCGCGCGGACGTTGCTCGCGGAAGAAGAACGCTTCGCCCAAACCCTCAGCCACGGCATGACGATCCTCTCGGGGCTGGTGGACCAGGCCAAACGATCCAAGACGCCGACGCTCACCGGCACCGACCTGTTCAAGTTGTATGATACGTACGGGTTCCCGATGGATCTGATCGCGGACGTGGCCAAGGAGCACGGGTTGTCCCTGGACGAGGCGGGATTTTCGGCCGCGATGGACGAGCAGCGCGAGCGCGCCCGCGCCGCGGGCGGGTTCGAGGCCGAACAGGTCCAAACCATTTATAAGGAGACGGCGGCCCAAACCGGCCCCACCACGTTTCTGAACGAGAACGGGCTTGAGGCGGACGTGCGCGTGCTCGCGATCCTCAAGGACGGCGCGCGGGTTCGTGAAGCGCGGGAAGGCGAGCACGTCGAATTGGTGTTCGATCACACGCCCTGTTACGGCGAGGGCGGCGGCCAACTCGGGGATCAGGGCGCGTTGACCGGGCCGCGCGCGGACGCGGAGATCCGCGACACCGTCATCCCGGTCAAGGGCCTGTACGTGCACGCGGTCACGGTTCGCCGCGGCCGCGTGGTCGAAGGCGACCACTACCGGGTCAGCGTCAACCGCGCGACCCGGCAAGCCTGTTCCAACCACCACACCGGCACGCATCTTCTGCACGCGATCCTGCGCGAGGTGTTGGGCGACCACGTGAAACAGGCCGGGTCCTTGGTGGCGCCGGACCGGTTGCGGTTCGACTTTCACCATTTCGCGCCGTTGTCGTCCCGGGAGTTGGAGCGGGTCGAGCAGGAGGTCAATCGGCGCATCCAAGAAGACCACCACGTGGACAAGACGTGGATGTCGCAACGCGACGCGTTGGCGAGCGGGGCCCTGGCGTTTTTCGGCGAGAAATACGGGGATCAGGTGCGCGTGGTGTCGATCGGCTCGTTCAGCAAGGAACTGTGCGGCGGCACCCACACGCGGGATACCGGCGAACTCGGCCTGTTGAAGATCGTCCGCGAAGCGGGCGTGGCCGCCGGCGTTCGGCGGATCGAGGCGGTCGCGGGTGAACCGGCCTACCTGGCCTCAAAAAAGGACGGGCAAGACTTAAACGAGATCGCGACCTTGCTCAAGGTGCAGCCCCAGGAAGCGGTGTCCAAGGCGCGCAAGCTGGTGGAATCGCTGCGGGCGCGCGAGCGCGAGATCGAACAACTCAAGGCGCGGCTGGCTTCCGGCGGGCGGAGCGACGCGTCGGCGGAGCGCGGACGCACCGTGGCCGGCGTCACCGTGGCTGTGCGACGGATCGACGGCATGGATGCCAAAGATTTGCGGGCGGCGGCCGACCGTGTGCGCGAACAAATCAAATCCGGCGTGGTGGTGCTGGGCGCGGTCTCGGGCGACAAAGTGAACCTGGTGGCGGCGGTGACGGCGGACCTTGCCGGCCGCTTCCACGCGGGCAACCTGGTGCGGGCCGTGGCGGACCTGGTCGGCGGGACCGGGGGCGGGAACGCTACCATGGGACAAGCCGGCGGCCGGAGCCCCGAACGGCTCGACGAGGCGCTGGAGCGGGTGTACGGGCTGGTCGAAGCGATGGCGACCAAGTCATGAGCGCCGGGTTGCTTAGAGTCGGTGTTGAGGTATGCTGGCCGTTGTGAGCGATTCGAGCCCGGCGCCCGCGCAGCCGCGGGTTGGGCGAATTCTCGCGCTGGACGTGGGCGATCGGCGGATCGGGGTGGCGGTGAGTGATGAATTGGGGCTCACGGCGCAAGGCGTGACCACGATTCATCGCCGCTCGTGGGCCGTGGATTTGGCCGAAATCGCGCGGTTGGTCGGCCACTGGGGCGCGGCGACGATCGTGGTCGGACTGCCCCTGACCCTTGAAGGCAGCGAGGGGGCCCGCGCCGGCATCGTGCGGACCTTCATGAAGCGACTGGAGGGGGTCGTGCAAGTTCCGGTCACGACGTGGGACGAACGGTTTTCCACCGTCACCGCGGAGCGGGTGCTGATCGACGCGGATCTCTCGCGCGCGAAGCGCCGACAAGTCGTGGATAAAACCGCGGCGGTGGTGATTCTCCAGCATTATCTCGATACGCGCGCGAATCAGGCCGCCGAGGGCGGCTCGTGACGCGTCGGGACCGTTGAAGGGGGATCGCGTTGGATCGGAAACGCCTGGTTCCGCCGCAATACGCTTCGCTCTTGGGCCTCGGTATCATGCTGGGCATGTTGGCGTGCGGCGTTCACGTGGCCTCGTTCTTGGGGTCGGCGCCGAGCGACGACGACGATTCCACGCCCTTTGAAATCGTCCAGGATGAATCGTTGGCCCGCGTGGCGTCGCGGTTGGCGGCCGACGGTCTGATCCGCAATCAAACGTATTTCGTGATCTTCGGGCGCCTAACCGGGAGTGAGCGGCAACTCAAACCCGGCGAATACGCGCTGTCGCCGTCGATGCGGCCGTTGGAGATTCTGGAGCGTTTTCGGCGCGGCCTGGTGGTGTTGCACGAGGTGATCATCCCGGAGGGGTACACCATCCGCCAGATCGCCGAGGTGTTTCGCGCGGCGGGTCTCGGCGACCCGGACGAACTGACGGCGTTGACCGAGTCGCCCGCCTTCATTCGGGAACTCGGACTGGACGTCGCGACGCTGGAAGGGTACTTGTTCCCGGACACCTACGCGTTTCCGCGCAACATCGCCACGTCCGATATCGTCCGGCAGATGGTCGGGCGGTTCCGCGAAGCCTATCAACCGGTGTGGGCGGCGCGCGCGGAGGAGGTGAACCTGACCCAACACCAGGTGGTCACGTTGGCCTCGATCATTGAGAAAGAAACCGGGGCCGGTATCGAGCGTCCGATCATCTCCGGGGTGTTTCACAATCGCCTTCGCATGCGGATGCCGCTGCAGAGCGATCCCACCGTGATTTATCCGATCAAGAACTTCGACGGCAACCTGCGTAAGGTGGATCTGATTCGCGACAACCCCTACAACACCTATCGCCGGCGCGGGCTGCCTCCGGGCCCGATCGCCAATCCCGGTCGCGCGGCGCTGGAAGCCGCGTTGTATCCCTCTCCGGTGGATTACCTGTTCTTCGTGGCGCGTAACGACGGGACCCATCACTTTTCGCGCACGCTGCGTGAGCACAACAAGGCGGTCAATCAATACCAGCGCCGCGGCCAGCGCGCGAAGACTCACGTCGCCGCGGCGCGCGGGGCATGAGCCGCTCGCCCGCCGCCCTCCACCCGTAGCGATCCGTGCATCCCAACCTCATCGAGATCGGCCCGATCGTCGTCCGCTGGTACGGGTTGATGTACTTGACCGCGTTCCTGGTGGGCGGCTGGCTGTTGGGCAAGGAGATCGGTCGCAAGGGGCTGCCGATTTCGGACGACGACAAGTGGTCGTTCCTCACGGTGGTGCTGTTTTCCGGCATCCTGGGCGGCCGCCTCTATTACGTGGCGTTCAACTGGAATTACTATGGGGCGAATCCCGCGGAGATCATCGCGATCTGGCACGGCGGGCTCGCGATTCACGGCGGGTTGATCGGCGGCACGCTCGGCGGGTGGTGGTGGGTGCGCAAACACCGGATTCCGTTCTGGAAACTCGCGGATGCCAGCGCGCCGTCTTTGCTCCTGGGTCAGGCCTTCGGCCGCTTCGGCAACTTCATGAACGGCGAGGTGCACGGCTATCCCACGACCCTGCCGTGGGGCATCGTGTTCCCGCCGACCAGCCCCGCGGGCCAGGAGTTCCCCGGCATGGCGGTGCATCCCGCGATGTTGTACGAATTGGTGTTGAACGTGTTCGGCTTTGCGATCCTCTGGTCGCTGCGGCGCCGTCCGACCCGAGACGGCTTCCTGATCTTCTTGTATTTGATCTTCTACGGCGTGATCCGTGCGTTCGTCAGCAGCTTTCGCGCCGAAGACTTGATGGTGGGAGGGGTGCGCGCTCCCTACATCGTGAGCGCCGCGATGATCCTGGTTGCGGGGTGGGCGATGCTCAGGTTTCGGCTGTGGAAGGCCGACACGGTACGCTCCACACGTCGGCAGAAGGCGTGATTGGGCTGTCCGGAAGTCCCGTGCACGCCTTGGCTGTGCACGCCTTGGCTTGACGGCATCTTTGCAACTCTGCTAAATTTCGGCTTCCTTTTCACAACAGAGACTCGACCGAGAGGCCTCACGGACGATCGCCTACGGAGGTCCGGGTATTTCCTCACAGGCCTCCGCGTTCACGTTCCGAGACGGGCTGTCCTCCCCAGGCCGTTCGTGGGCTCCTCTCCAGGTGATCCCCGTGGCTAAGCTCGGCGTGCAACAGCAACTCGCGTTCGCGGTGGCGCTCTCGGTAGTGCTCGCCGCGCTCGCGGTGTGCGCGACGCTGTTCGTGTTCAGCCAGCAACGGTCCTACCGCGACACGGTTCGTCGGTCCACGGACATGATCGAGGCGGCGAGCTTGGCGTTCTCGCAAGCCATGGCCGATCGGGACGATGTGCTCCTGGACGCGCTGCTCCATGAGCTCCAAAGCCGGCGGGAACTGGCCATTATGGAAGCCTACGTGGTGGACGCCGCCGGGCGCGTCGCGGCTCACTCCCGGGTGGAGGAATATGGCAAATCCTACCCCGTGCCGCCGCTTGTCGCGGTTCCGCAGCCTGCCCGGCTCTCCGAGGTGGCGGATGAGTCCTCGGCGGGCTTCCGCGTGATCAGCCTGCTCCAGACCGGGGGCCAAACCCGCGGGGCTCTGGTGGTGACGTTTTCCACCAGCCACTTGGCGAGCCAAGTCCGCAGCGAGCTGCTCTGGATCGTAGCCGTGACGGTCCCGATCCTGTTGATCTCAGGGGTGGGCGTGATGGCCTATGGGCGACGAATGGCCAATCGCCTGCAGCGGTTGGAGACCAAGGCGTTGGCGATCGGACGCGGCGAGTGGGGAGAACCGCTGTCAGTGACCGGGCACGACGAGATCAGCCGATTGACCGCGGCGTTTAACCGGATGTCGAATGATTTGGCCCAGCTCCGATCAAAAGACCGCCAGTCCGCCGAGACGATCGCCGCGCTCAACCGCGACCTCACCGCGCAATTGGAGATCGTGGGCCGACTCAAGGAGCGGCTCGCGGATGAGAACGTCGCGCTTAGAGAGCAATTGCGCTCGCTGCACACGCCCGGCGAGGTCATCGGCGCGAACGGCGGGCTGCGCGACGCGATGGATCAAGCCCGCCAGGTCGCGTCTCTTCCCATCACGGTGTTGATCACGGGGGAGAGCGGGACGGGCAAGGAGCTGCTCGCCACCTTTCTGCACCAAGCCGGTGCTCGCAGCAGCGGTCCTTTGATCAAGGTGAATTGCGCGGCGCTGCCCCCCACCCTGATCGAAAGCGAGCTATTCGGTCACGAACGGGGCGCGTTCACTGGCGCGGTCGGCCAGAAGAAGGGCAAGTTTGAACTCGCCCACGGCGGCACGCTGCTTCTGGACGAAATCGGCGAGCTGCCGATCGAGTCCCAAGCCAAGCTCCTGCGTGCGTTGCAACAGGGCGAAATCCAACGGATCGGGAGCGATCGAGTGATTTCCGTGGACGTGCGGGTCATTGCAGCGACCAATCGCAACCTCTCAGATGACGTAAAGCAGGGTCGGTTTCGCGAAGACTTGTATTACCGATTGAAAGTCGTGGAAATCCGGTGTCCGCCGCTGCGCGAGCGGCTCGAGGATCTCCCGGTCCTGGCCCAACACTTTGTCGAGCACTACAGCCGCAAGCTGGGCAAGCCCGTTCTTGGCATCTCTCCCTCGGCCCTTGGTGCGCTGGCGTCGTATCACTGGCCGGGCAATGTCCGCGAGCTGGAAAACGTCATTGCGCGGGCGGTCGCCTTGTCAGCCAGTCAGGTGCTCGGCTCCGAGGACGTGGCCGTGACCACAGAGCGTTCGCCCAAGGCGTTGGTGACCGGTGGCGAGGCGAACGATGGAGTGGCGAGCGCCTTTGATCGGTTGCTGGATCTTTGCGCGATCGTGCCACAGGACCTCAAAGGTGACGCTTGGCAGCGCGTGCTCACGGCGGTCGAACGGCTGTGTCTGCAGGTCGCGTTGGAGACGTCGAAGAACCAGAAGGAGGCTGCGGAGGCCTTGGGGCTGACGCAGACAAAACTCCATCGATTGATCCGGAAGTATGGCTTGAAGCAGGAACCCGCGAGGCTTCCGGGAGTTCATCCGTCGTGATGAAAAATTTCAAAAATAAAATTTTTGCGGAATCGACATTTTCCGGTTGGGCGCTGCGCTCGGTTTGGCCCAAAAATCCCCGCTCCGAGGGTCGGCACAGCCCTTGCTATCACCTCCCCGCGAGGCGGACAGCAGGAGAAGGGGGCTGCGATGGAATTGCTCAAAGGTTCCGGTTGGCAAGGGCGAGAAAAGGCGATGGGTCAGGGCCCTGTCAGACTGGCGTTCAGCTCCCTGGAAAGGGACGGGTATGAATTCAGCGCAGCAGTCGTCGCCCGCTCACCGAGGGTTTTCGCCCGGGCGGTCGATTCCGAGGCTTGCACGGTATCTTGCCTGCCTGGTGTGTGTTGCCTGGGTCGTAGGACCAGCCGTGGCAGCCTCCGATGCGGTGTGGACGATCGGGCGTGCGGTGATTCAACCCGTCAAAGAACAGAGGCAGCACGGTTTGGCTGTGAAACTCAGCCTGCGCAACGAAGGAAAGCCCGGCGAGGCCCGTGTCCAGATCCTTGGGCGGTGGAAGCCGGGGCAAGTCGAATTGACGCCGCTGCGTCGGCTCAAGGAGGAAGTGGCGCTCAAACAGACCGCGATCGTGGTGATCTCGCTCGATCCGTTGGCGGAGGTGCCGCCGGGGAAACCGTCGCTGGAACTCGTCGTGAAGATGGATACCCGGGAAACGGACCGCAAGACCATTCGCCTCCCATAGCACCGGCGCTGGCCTCCGAGCGCCGCCGATCGGAGGTGCCGGACGACGGAGTGAGGAGGCAGCAGCGGACCGAACGACCGGTTCACCGGAGGAACACATTTCGAAGAGCGTCTGTCCGACGGATTCAATCGTCTGTAAAAGGAGGGATCACGATGCATCAGCGGATATCACCCAAGCATGTGGTTGCGAGGACAACCGGTCTCTGCACCGCGTTGGCCGGAGCGCTGCGATACCACGCGGCGAAGATCATGGTGGTGGGAGGATTCGCCCTGTGTGCGCTTGGGAGTGCGACGCCGGCTTCCGCCGTCACGCCCTGCTGCGCGGTAACGAGCATCACCAAGAGCGGCCTGATCACGGCCAAGGAAACTCAGGGCGAGCGCACCTTTCAGTTCAAGGTGGCTGATCCTTCGCTGCGACGGGAGCTGCGGGTCGGTTCGCCGGTGTATGCCGACTTCAAGGCCAAACGGGTCTCGCTGGACGGGGGAAAGCCTTGTTGCAAGATTTTGAAAATAACGACGGAGCAGGCGAGCTCCCAGACCACGGCCGGTGCCCAGACCCAGGCGGTCAACCCCGATGTCATCGCATTGCAGACGACTGCCGATCTCGTGACCAAGGACCTCGGATTCACCGGGGCGGGAGAGATCACCTTCACCCTGGTCAACCGAGGCGAAGTCGGCGTGAACGTCCTCAAAAAAAAGGATGGCAACACGACGTCAGGTCCGCCGATATCGATCGATATCCACCTGGGCTCGAACAAGATCACAGTTCAGCAGGCCAGGATCGGTGGGAAGAAGACGGAGACCTTTACGGTGCCGATACCGTCCACCTACTCCAAACCCAAGTGCCTGGAAGCGCGCGACCTCAAGGTTGTTGTCGATCCCAACAATCAGATCGAAGAGCTGCATGACGACAACAACGTGACCGAGGCGGCCAACAGCTCCCGTCCCTGTCCGGACCTCGCGATCAAAAGCATCAAGCGGCACTACACGGGCCTCTTGAACGAGACCTACCGGGTCAAAGTGAAGATCATCAATAAGGGGAACGCCCCGTCGCCGTCGACTCAAGTGTGGGGCACATCGCTCCCGGGAGGGGTCTGGCCGGTCACCGGGTGGCCCGAGCTTGTCCCGACCCACACGATCCCGAGCCTGGCTCCCGGCGAGACCACGAGTTTTAAAGTAGGCGGCAGCGTGCTGTCGGCCAATAAGACCGCGGTCCGGATCATCCTTGATCGGTTCTTCGAAATCGAGGAATCCGATGAGAGCAACAACTTCAAGGACGAGAGGCTCTAACGTGGCAATCACGACCTCGTGTGATCTGGAGGCAGAGATGGAGACCAATCGTCTAACTCTAGTATCCCTGGTGACCGTGTTGTTCATTGGCGGGGCGATGAGCGGGACGGCGCTGGCCGCGCACTCCACGTGCGCCCTGATGGCGCCGATTCCCGGTGGGGAGGCCACGGCGGAGGGGAAGATCCTCGCGTACTTGCAGGCGCAGCCGCCCACCACGTTCAAAGGCAAGGTCAAGGTCGGAAGCACGCCGTTCGGAGCCATCAAGGTTAAGGTGAAGGCGACGATCAAGGACCCGAAGGACGTTGACCTTACGTGTGCGCAGTCAGACTTTTCGTACAAGTTCGGCATCAAAGTCACGGTCTCGGGAAAAGCCGGCAGCGACACGCACAACGGCACCGGGCGGATTGCTGGGCACTACACGGTGAGCCCGTCGCCGAACAGCGCGAGCGTGTGTGTCAACCACCTCAAACTCGCGGGCCTCAACCTGGAGGGCGTGAACAACCACGTGGACGACTGGATCAAGAAACAGATCAACAACAGCGGGCTGGTCGGGCTCCCGTGCCAGAACATCCCGACGTCGTAGCGGTCATGAGCGTCGGCGATAGAAGAAGGAGAGAGAAGATGGGGTTCCTCATACGCGTTGTATCCGGTTGTACCAAGGGGGTGGTGGGCACGAAGTCGTCCGGCCTGATCGCATCGGCCGTCGCGATCCTGGTCCTCGGCGCGTGGTCCGGCCACGCGGCAGAATTGTCGACACCCAAGAAATCCACGGCCCCGAGTGCAGTGGCGCCGAAGGCTCCGGCCACGCAGTCATCGCCGACCCTCAGGAGTCCCCAGATCAAGACGACGCCGGAGAGCACGCCGTCACGGGAGAGCACGCCTTCAGGTTCACGCCGGTCCGGAGGAGGGACGTCTACCTCGACATCCACGACACGGGAGCCTGTTCCCGGCCAGGGCGAATCGAAAGACTCGGAGGTGACGCTGTGCGGCAAGGGGAGCAAGGCGCTCACGCCACGAGGCTCACGCCCCTGCCCGGAGGAGTCGCAGCCCACCGAAGATCAGGAGTTCGAGTCCGATGAGTCTGAAGACGAAGCCGAGGCCGGCGCGAGCGCGGAGGCTGACGGAGAACCTGATCCCGACGAAGATGATCCTGACTCGGATGCTGACACGGACGCGACGTTTGGCGGCGGTGACGGTTACACGGACGAGTCCGCCGAAGAAGCCGGACCGCCCGTTGATTACGACGAGCTGACGGGCAAGGTTCCGGGCTTCACCCCGTTCGACGGCGACGAATCGGGCTCGTCTGAGGGCTCCACGGTGGAAGGCGCTCGGCCCTGGTACGAGAAGTTGGGCAAGCCGGGCGGGGGACGGCCTCCAGCCAGCGAAGACGACGAGGAATAGGGATGGTCAAGGCATGTACTACGCATGGATGGGGAACCATCCGGAAAGGATGAGGACCATGAAAAGAGCAACCTGGATACTGTGGGGCCTTGCCACGGTCCTGATGGCCGGCGCGTTCGCCCTGCCCCCGCCCGAGGTGAACGCCGGCGAGCCGTGCTGCAGCGTGGCGGCGATCGACGCACGCAGTGGTCTGGTTACGGCGAAAGAAACCGCTACCGGCAAGACATTTCAATTCAAGGTCACGGACAAGGCCCTGCTCAAGACGCTCAAGGTCGGCGCCGCGATGAACGCCGATTTTGATACCCAAAAGGTGACGATTCACGGCGGCGAGCCGTGCTGCAACATCGTGAGTCCACATGGGGCGGCGCCCTCTGTTCGGCCAGGCGAACCGATCAACGAACTCCGGTGAACACGATTGATGACGCTGTTCTGCGAAAAGGAGGAACGTCGATGAAACGGATGGGTGTGATGATGGGTGTGCTGGCGCTGGCCGGCCTCGCGGCGTGCGCAACGGCCAAGGTCACGAGCTCCGGGGGGCAGGACATGGCCTCGGCGCAAATGGAGGCGTACAACGGGCCCAAGGCGCGCATCGCGGTCGCGGACTTCGAGGACAAGATGTCGAGCAGCGGGCAGTACCGGGCCGAGTATGGTCGCGGGATGAGCGATATGCTGACCAACGCCCTGTTTCAGTCCAACCGCTACATCGTGCTCGAACGCGAAAAGCTGGAGGCGGTGATCGCGGAGCAAAACCTCGGGGCCTCGGGCCGGGTCAAGAAGGAGACTGCCGCGGCGATCGGGGAGATCGAGGGCGCGGATCTGTTGGTGACGGCCGCGATTACGGGGTTTGATCCCGGCGCATCCGGCGGGAGTGGGAGCATGGCCGGCATTCCTGGGGGAGACCTGTTAGGAGCGTTCACCGGCTCGTTCAAGAAGGCGCACGTAGCTATGGACCTCCGCGTGGTCGACACCCGCACCGCGCGCGTGTTGGCGGCCACCAGCGTGCAGGGGTCGGCAACCGCGTTCGGGGCCGGCGGCTTGGGCATCGGCGGCCAGATGAGCGGCGGGCTGGGCGGGTTCTCAAAGACCCCGATGGAGACAGCCATCCGACTGATGATCAACGAATCGGTCAAGTTTATCGCTGCACAAACGCCGCAGGAGTTCTATCGGTTCTCGGCGAGGGGAGAACGGATCGGCGGAGCCGCAGTGGGGGCTGCGGCCGGGGGCGCCACGGCGCTCGCAGCCGCTCCCAAGACCACGGTGCCGAAACCCGCGCCTTCGGCCAAGCCGTCAACCGGCCAATCGTTGGCTAGTGCGCCCGACCAGCTCGGCACGCCGAAGGCCCGCAAGACCATTCAGAGCATCAAGAGCGAAGTGGATCCCAATCTCGTCGCGCATCTCAACGAGGTGAAGCGTCGTGGAGCGGTGCTGACCGTGGTGGTGACACTGACGGTGAGCGCGAACAGCAAGGAGGCCGAGTACTTCTCCATCAGCCGAGACAACAGTAAGGTGATGGATTACGAGACAGCCGAGACGTACGATCTCGTGAAGATTGACGGGTTTACCGCCGGCCGGGTCAAACCTGGAGAGGTCAAGACGTTCCAGACTACGTTCAAGGCGCCTACGACTGCCAAAACGGTGGGCATCATCTTCTCCGGCCTCGGAACGTTTGACGACGTGGTGATCGAATAGCCTCCGGACCTGCGCGACGCGCGAACAGAACGCGTGGGGCGGAGACCGAAGATCGATCGAGAGAGGCGACGATGCGGATCAGAAGGACCTTCACAAGCGTTGCGGCCTTGGGTTCTCTGGTGTTCGTGGCCCAGGTGGCATTGGGCACCGAGGTTCGAGTCACTGACCAGGGGAAGAAAGGTCGAAGCTCCGTCGAACTGTCCGTTGAGGCGCCTTCCTACGGCCCGGCGCCGGGAGGCACCATCTACGGCGGCCCGTACTATCCACCCTCGTCCGGGTATTACCCGTATCCGTATTATCCGTGGCCGCCGCAGAGCTACTATCCGCCTGCGGCGGAGCCCCGCTCGTCACTGATTCCCGCGGGGCGGCTCTACGTGATGGTCGACCCGGTCGACGCGGAGGTGCTGGTCGACGGTCTGCGTCTCAGGCAGAACAACGACCTGTCGTACGAAGTGGGGTTGTTGGTGGGACCGCACACGCTGACGGTGCGCGCGGAAGGGTACGACGCATACGAGGAAGCCATTGAGATTCCCGGGGGCCAGCACGTGGTCCGAACGGTGCGGCTGAGCCCGGTCAAACGATGACTGCGTTGCGCGAGCCTTGGCCCGCGCAACCAAGCGTGAGATGGCGGGAGAGGAGGGAGATCAGATGAGACGGCTTGCGAGGAGGAACATGACATCGACGCCTGTTCGATTCAGGATCGTGTTGAGCGTTCTCCTTGTCCTTCACGTGTTGGCTCCGTTAGGGCCTGTAGCAGTCCAAGCCGCTGGGCCTGCGTTGTTGAATCCAAAACTCAAGACCCCGAATGCCGATGCTTCTGAAGTGAAGAATCTGGCGGACCTGGACAATGCCCAGGACATCCTGGACAGCGTGGCTCGTGTCTTGTCCGAGAGGGAGATTGATGTGGCCTTGCTGGGCGGCAAGAAATACATGGTCAACAATTGCCTGGGCATCAAGGCCAGCGCCGGGAAATTCAGACTCCGCCCGGACAATCCCCATGCGCGCACTGAAGGGTCAGGCGTGGTGATGAAATTTTCGATCGATCGGATCTACCTTGAGGCCTTAAAAATTCGCATGAAACCCAACGCAAGCAATCCCCTGGAGCCCTGCAAGTTCAGCAAGCGTTTTAAAGTGAGTGGATCGGCGTCGGATGTGAGCCTGAAGATCACGATCCCCACCCTCGAAATCAACACGGCGACATGCCGCGTCAAGACGTTTGATGATTTGGAGATGAAGTGGAAGGTCGGCGGCTTGAACCTCAAGCCCCTGCAAAACGACTTGGACAAGGTGGCGAAGGAGATGATCGAGGCGTCCTTGAACGCCGCTTCCGCCGCGGTCTACACGGGTGGAACCCTGTCCGGGTTCCTCAACGCACAGTTGGAAGCCCGGTCTGCCTGCGGCGCTTAGCGGGTCCTGGGCCAGTCGGTTCGGACCCATCAGGAGGACTCCCATGAAGCTACGGCACGTGGTTGGGGACTGGCTGGTCGCAGTGGCCGGCGCGTTATTGGCCGCAGGGCTATTTGCAGGCCCGGCGCACGCCGCGAACGTGACGCGTATCGCCGATCTTCCCAAGGGCCAGGACATTATGATGAAGGCCGCCAAGGCCATGGCCAAGCGGGAGATCAACGTGGCCCTCCTGGGGGGCGAGAAATACATGGTCAACAATTGCCTGGGCATCAAGGCCAGCGCCGGGAAATTCAAACTGCGCCTGGACAACCCGCAGGTCAGCTTCGAAGGGCAGAGCGTCATCATGAAGTTCATGATCGACCGGGTTCACCTCCAAGCCCTGAAGATCCGCATGAAGCCCAACGCGAGCAATCCGTTGGAGACCTGCAAGTTCAGCAAGGCCTTTAAGGTGAGCGGATCAGCCACCAAGGTCAAGTTCGTCATGCGCTTGGGAGCGCCCGTCGCGGACCTGGATCAATGCCGGATGCCAACGCTGGGTCCTGTAGAAGCCCGCTGGCATGTGGGGGGCCTCAATTTAAAGCCCCTTCAAAACAACCTGGATGAAGTGGCCAAGGAAATGATCGAAGCTGCCTTGAACGCCTCGGTCCAGGTGTTGATGACGACCTCGGCGCTGCCGATCCTGGACGAATCCATGGATCTCGTCTGCGAGACGAAAGTCGTCCTGTACCGCCGCTACATGGACGTGTTAGGAGCGGGAGTGACGCTGTACCGTTTGCCGGATGACTACGTGGATCAATTGAAGGGCTATTACCCCAACGTCAATCTCCGCTCCGTTCGATTCGGGTTTAGTGATCGGCAGCCTCCTGGAAATGCCACGACCGACTGCCACAACATGTACTTCAGCAGCCGGGACTACACGGAGAAGCTTCGAACCGGCACGGTGGATGACGACTTCTTCTGGCTCTACCATGAGCTTCGCCACACCGAGCAGTGTAAGGAGGTGGGAGGTCGGGACCCCTATGCGGAGATGTGGTTCAAGCACTTGGAGTATTCGGCCCTGACAACCAACATCAATAACCCGGACTACTATAAAGTCTTGCACGACAGGATGCCCATGGAGCGGGACGCCGATGCGCGGGCGACGGCCGTGGAGAACAAGCTTGGGGGCCTGTCCCCGATTCAGTCGCCTGCTTCCTCCGCCCCTTCGTCTCCACGTCGGGTTCCGATAGAGAGCAGGCAGGAGGCCCCGGGGAGGTAGCGTGGCGATCCGAGCGCGGATTCCGCTTCATGTTCTGGGCCGGCATTTCTGGCTCGTGTTCGGCGGCCTGTGGCTGACGGTCGGTCTTCCGTTCGTCTTCGGTGGGATTCATCTGTTCCGGATCGAAAGTCGCTTCGGCGAGGACGCGGTCGCTGTGCAAGGCATGGTGTTGACCCGCGATATCCACCGCGCACGGAGCAACGACGGCGGCACGAGCACGCGGTACGAGGTGACCTACCGATTTACGGCCGACGACGGCCGGACGTTCGAACATCGTGACAGCGTCAACGTGCAAACGTGGGAGGCCCTCACCGAACGAGGACCGGTGGAGGTGCGGTACTTACCGGACGACCCGACGCAGAGCCGGATTGCCGGGGAAACGGATTGGGCCGGTCCCCTCATCATGGGCGGACTGGGCGGAGTGTTCGCCGTGGCGGGCGGGTTGATCGTGGCGTACGATGTGCGACGCCGCGTCGTGCGCGCGCGATTGCAGCGCGAGGGCGTGAGCGCGGACGCGATCGTGACAAGCGTCGAGCCGACCAACTTCTTAGTCAACCGTGTGCCTCAGTGGGTGATCCGCTACCGCTACGTTGATGACCGCGGCCGTACCCATGAGGGCACGAGCGAATACCTCTCACCTGAGGAGGCTGGAGAGTGGAAGGAGGACGATGTGGGACGCGTGCACTACGATCGGCAGCAGCCGGCGCAGAACGTCTGGTCCGGGCGGGCCGGAGGACAACCGTGAAGCCCCTCCTTCTTGCGGCGGTTGCCTGTGGGATGATCGTTGCAACATCGGCGCTGGCCATCGACCCCGCGCCTCCACCCACGGATGGGGACGCCGGGACCGAGGATCGCGGGTCCAGCAGGCCCGGCGGGGATCGCCGTCTTGGAGGGGGCTCTTCACAGCCGCCGACGGGTGGCGGCGGAGGAGGAACCCCTGGGTTCTTTTCCGACATCGAGGGCAGACCCATGCCGCAGGTGTTTTGCTTCGTGAGCCAGCCATGCGAGGCGAAGGCGAACTTCACCAACGTGGGGGCACCGGTGGCATCGGATCAGCCGATTCCGGACCCGACCTGGAAATTCAACGGGCAACAAGGAACTCCACAGAGCGTGGAGGTCAGCGGCGCGAACGGCCCGGGGTGGCCCAGCGAGGATGTGCGGACGTGGACCGGCCAGTTCGCACTTCCAGCTGGGACGTACGCACTCCGTGCCACGATGCCCAGGCTTTCCAACGAAAAGGAAGGGGACAACAACGTCGCGACCGGGCAGGTGATCGTGGGCCAGCCGGACATGGCCATCAAGCTCAAGCGAAAGAACGTGGACATGAACACCCGCTATGAGATCAAGGCCGAGGTGAAGAACAAGGGCACGGTGCCCACCAAGGCGCTTTCCGTGCTTGCCGTCCTCGTTGTCAACACCCACACCAGCACGCCCCCGACGCCGACCCAGTGCATTCAAAACCCTAACCTGAGTGGCTGCGTGGTCGAGAGGCACACGGTCGAGTCGCTTGCACCCGGGGAAGAGAAGCGGTGGAAGATTGGTGGCAAGCAGTTAGCCACGAACAGTGTGAGGGGACGGGCCCAGGTGGCCTGCAGGGATCCGGGGCCTTGCGCGGACGAAAACCCGGACAACAACACCCATACGAAAGTCTTTGGTCCCTGAAGACGTCGAAGCGAAACATGGTGGAACTTTCAAACTGGAGATAACCAATGAACAGACACCGGATTGCACAAGACATGGTCGGCACACTGACCGCGCTCGGCGTCGCGATGGTGGTGTCGCTCGGATTGGTGTTCAGTTTGCCGGCTGACGTTGGTTTTGCCGCGGACAAGAAACCACCGAAGAAGAGCACCAAGAGCAGCGGCAAGGGGTTGGACGACCTGAAGACCCCGGACGTGGAGGTCAAGGCATCCGAGGGCGATACAGCCACGGCCATTCGCGGTAAACCCGGCCATACGGAGGGTGACGAAAAAGGAAAGGAGAACACGGCGACGGACTCTGAAGCTGCCGGAGAGGAGGCGGGCAACTCTGTTCCAAAGAAATGACCCGGAGACGCGACCCGAGTTGACGAGTAACGGATTCTGTCCTGCCTGGTGGCTTCGCAACCGACACGCGCAGACGATCTGGCGGCGGGTTGCGGGACGAGCGTCCCCGGTCACCTACCGCCGCCAACGTCTCGATACGCCAGACCGGGATTTCGTGGATCTCGATTGGGTCGATCGCGCCTCCGCGAGGGCTCCTGCACCGCTCCTGGTGGTCCTCCACGGCTTGGAGGGCTCGTCTCGGGCCAAGTATGTGCTCGGCCTGCTGTCAACCGCAGCAGCATTCGGTTGGGACGGGGTGGCCGTGAATTTTCGCTCGTGCAGCGGAGAGCTGAATCGGCTCCCGCACTTTTATCATTCCGGGGAAACGCAAGATTTGGATTGGATCGCGTCTTGTCTCATCGCCCGCTCACCGCATCGCCCACTCGCCCTCGTCGGGTTTTCTCTCGGCGGCAATGTGCTGCTCAAGTGGCTCGGTGAGCGAGGGGAGAAGGCGCCGGACCAGGTTCGCGGAGCAGTTGCGGTCTCGGTACCGTACGATCTCGGTGTAGCCGCCCATCGCGTGGATCACGGATTCGGCCGAGTCTATGGTCAGGTTTTTCTGCGGACGCTGAAGGCCAAAGCGCTTGCGAAGGCACAACGGTTTCCCGGGCTGGTCGACGTCGGGCTTGTGCGCAACCTGTCCAGCTTTGCGGAGTTCGACGAACACGTGACCGCGCCGATCCACGGTTTTTCGGGTGCGCGGGATTATTGGACGCGCTCGAGCTGCGTGCCGTGGCTTGAGCAGATCAGAAAACCGACGTTGCTGATCAGCGCGGCCGACGACCCGTTTCTGCCCGCGGTGTATCTGCCGCGCGAGTCCGTGGCCCGGTCGTCCTGGCTCAACGCCGAATTCCCCGATAGCGGAGGTCACGTGGGTTTTGTGCATGGAACATGGCCGTGGGCCACGTCGTACTGGGCTGATCAGCGGGCCGTGGCGTTTTTGGAGTCGATCCGATCCAAGGAGGGGTTCTGATGGCGGTAGAAGACCGATTACGCGCGTTGGGTCTTGAACTCCCGCCGGCGCCGAGGCCGGTGGCGTCGTACGTGCCCGCGGTGCGGAGCGGGGAGCTGCTGTTTTTGAGCGGGATCCTGCCCATGAAAGAGGGTCAGCCCGCGTGGACCGGCAAGCTCGGCCGCGAGTTGACCGTGGAGCAAGGCGCGGAGGCCGCCCGTCTGGCGTGTTTGAACGCGTTGGCGGTGATCAAGGCCGAACTCGGCAGCCTCGACGCGGTCGCGCGCATCGTTCGGCTGGGCGGCCACGTGGCTTCGGCCGACGGCTTCACGCAACAGCCCGCCGTGGTCAACGGCGCGTCCGACTTGTTGGTGGCGATCTTCGGTGACGCGGGCCGCCACGCGCGACTCGCGCTCGGCGCGTCCGAATTGCCCTTGGGCGCGGCGATCGAATTAGAGTTGATCGTCCAAGCCCGGTCTCCGGCCGGCGGAGGATAATCGACACGATGGCCAATCCGTTCATCCATATCGAACTTCAAACCCAGGATCTCGCCAAGGCCAAAGCGTTTTACTCGGCGCTGTTTGATTGGCGGTTGGAAGAGATTCCCGGTCTGCGATACACCATGGTGAAGGTCGGCGAGGGCACGGGCGGCGGGATGATGCAATCCAAAGTCCCCAATACGCCGTCGCAATGGATTCCCTTTATCGCGGTCGCGGACGTGGTTGCGACGACCGAGCGAATCGTGGCGCTTGGCGGCGGGATTGTGAAGGGACCGGCCGAGGTTCCGGGATACGGTTGGTACAGCATTGTCTCGGATCCCACCGGCGCCGTGTTCGGAATTTGGGACCGCGAGATGCCCTGAGGCTGCGTTCAATGGCCATGTCGGACTTCCGCAGGAACAAGAGACCCGAGTCGGGTCAGCGGGGCGGTTCACCCACACGAGCGTTCGACGAATTGACGGAGTCCGAATCCCGCGCGTAGGATGCCGTCGTGGAATGGCTGATCGTGTACGTGGCGGTCGGGGCCGCGGCGGGCCTGCTGGCGGGCCTGCTGGGCGTGGGGGGCGGTGTGGTCGTGGTGCCCTGCCTGGCATTCGCGTTTTGGGCTCAGGGCATGGCCGACCGAGTCGTGATGCCGCTGGCGCTGGGCACCTCGCTGGCCGCCATTGTCTTCACGGCCTCAGCGAGCGTGCGCGCGCACCATGGGCGCGGCGCGGTTCGTTGGCCGCTCGTCCGCGCGCTCGCGCCGGGGTTGGCGGTCGGGGCATGGGGCGGCGCGTGGGGCGCGACGCGACTCTCGTCCGCCACGCTCACCGCCGTGTTTGCCGGATTCTTGTGGGTGGTGGCGACGAGTCTGGTGCGCGATCCGTCGCCGCGGCCCGCGAGGGAACTCCCGGGTACGGGTTCGTTGGTTGCGGTGGGCGGGGTGATCGGATTCGTGTCGGGGGTGGTGGGAATCGGGGGCGGGACCTTGTCCGTTCCGTACCTGCTCCGTCATCGCGTGCCGATCCACCACGCGATCGGCACCGCGGCCGCGGCGGGTCTCCCGATCGCGGCCGCGGGCGCCGCGGGGTATGTCATGGCCGGGTATTGGGCCGATGGGTTGCCGTCGCAGAGCGCCGGATTCGTCCATCTGCCCGCGTTGGCCGGAGTCGCCGTATCGAGCATGCTCACGGCCCCATTGGGAGCGGGGCTGGCGCATCGGATGCCGACCGATCGGCTCAAAATCGTCTTCGCGGGACTCCTCTACGTGGTGGGCGCGAAACTGGCCTGGTCCACGTGGTCGCCCTGATATGCGCGCCGATCAGGGAGCGGGGTCGATGGGGTTGAGCCGAATGGTCGCTTTTTCCCGCAACCCCGCCAGAAACTGATCGCGCCTGGCGTTGCCGCGTTCCTGCACCAAACGTTTCCCGGCGAGTTCGCGGGCGTCGTCGCTCGAGATCCCCTCGAACTCATTCCGGTGGTCCTCGATATACGCGTCGACGTCCTGAGGCGGGATGATCACGAAAAAATAGATGCGCTGGTTGAGGAACTCCGCCACGCGCAACTCGTCGGCGATCCAGGCGTGTAAATCCTCGCGTCCCCATCCCAAACGGTCCAACGCGCGGGTCAACCCTTCAGGCCCGCCGAGCGTGAGGGTGACGGCCGACACGCGGGCCGTGATCTCCGAGGCGTCGGGAACGGGTATGGCAAACCGATCGGCTTCGTCGAGCAGCAACCGACGGTCCACGAGGGCTCGCACCGCGTCTTCGGTGGGGCCCTCCTGGCTCCCGGAAAATGTCTGATACGCGACCACGTCGCTGAGCGTGACCAGCCGGTCATTAACGGATGCGAGAACTCGTTCGACCACCAGGGCGGACGCGGACGACGCGGTCAACGCCATGACCACCCACCACGCCGAGACCGCCGAGGCGACTGCGGCGTGCGGGGTACGGACCCGGACCCCGGTCCGGATCACCCGGGTATCGGTCAGTCGATCATGGAGCGCTCGTTTGCTCGGGGGAAACGCCGCCAACACGAAGCCGAGTCCCAACGGCAACCAGGAGAGCAGATAGCCGGCGGGACGAAGCAACGCCTGTCCCCAGGACGGCTCGCGTCCATCCAAGCTCACGATGCGGATACCGCAGAGCATCTTGCCCGGTGTTTGACCGCCGTGACGGGTGAACCAACTGATGTAGACCCAGGCGAGCCCGATCCACAGGAGCGTGAAGGGGCCGGTCAATGCCTCGGCGAGGTCGGTGGAAAAAAACCGCGCGTCCGCGGCTCGCGCGCCCAGCGACGCGCCCCACGCGCCCACGAGCGCGAATCCGGTGTAGAGCAGCGACACGATCGTCCAATCAAAGAGCATGGCCACGGCGCGACGAAACACGTCGGCCGGCCGCGCCGATTCAAGCGGCGCCGGGGGCTCCGGCGCGCTCGTGAGGAGCGGGCTGAAGGCGTCCTCGTTAGACATGCGCGGGCGCTGACCCCGGCTGGGGGCCGCCTAATTCGCCCCACGCGTACTGGAGAATGGCCACCGCCGTCACGCCGGCGGTTTCCGCGCGAAGGATCGCGCGACCGAGTGAGACCACCCCGCAGCCCGCGGCGCGCGCCAGGTCGATTTCCTCCTCCTCGAATCCCCCCTCCGGACCGACCACGAGCGCGACCTCGGCGGCCGGCGAACGGGACGACAATTCGTCGCGGAGATGCCGCTGGGTTTCGCGTTCTCTCAGGAGCCATCGGAGCGAGCGGTCGCCGGATCGCGCGTGGAGCCAGTCGGGCAGGGACCGCACATCATCCACCCGCGGAACGGTGAGGCGCTCGGACTGCTGCGCGGCTTCCAGCGCGATGGCGCGCCAGCGTTCGACCTGGCGCGCGGACCGATCATGCTTCGGTCGCACCACGGTTCGGCGGGTGATCAACGGCACAATCCGATGCACGCCCAGTTCGGTCGCCTTCTGAACAACCGCGTCCATGTGATCGCCTTTCAGGATCGCTTGCACGAGGGTGACGCGGACCGCGGACGTCCCGCCCTCGGTCAACGCGTCGATCACGCGACCACTGACGCGTCGTGTGGTGGCTTCCACGACTTCAATGCGATAGCGACGGCCCTCTTCTGACACCACCGTGATCCGGTCTCCCTCGCGACAGCGCAGGGAACCGGCGAGGTGCCGGGCGAGAGCGTCCGTGATGATGACCGCGTCGCCCTGGAGTGACCCTGGGGCGAGGAAAAAGTGCGGCATGTCAATCGAACAGGTTCTTGACCTTGGCGAAAATTCCGACCGGTTCGCCGTTCACGTCTTCGCCTTCGAGCGTCGCCAGTTCTTCGATGAGCGCGCGTTGGCGGGCGGTCAACTTGGTGGGAACCACGAGGCGGATGCGGACGAGAAGATCGCCGCGTCCCCCGCCGTGCATGTCGGGTAATCCGTGCCCGCGAAAGGTCACGACCTTGCCGTGGGGCGTGCCCGCGGGGAATTTGAGCGTGACGGTTTTGCCTTCCAACGTGACGGCGTCGAGTTTGCCGCCCAACGCGGCTTTGGCGAACGACACCGGAGCTTCACAAATCAAGTTCGCGCCGTCGCGAGTGAAGATCGGATGCGGCTTGACCGTGATGACGACGTAGAGGTCTCCCGGCGGGGCGCCCCCGTCGCCCGGCGCGCCTTTGCCGGTTAAGCGGAGGTTGGTCCCGTCTTCGACCCCGGCCGGGATCCAGACCGAGAGCACGTGGTCTTGCTGGATGCGACGTTCGCCGTGACAGGTCGGACATTTTTCGGTGATGATCTTGCCCTGCCCATGGCACTGTGAACACGTGCGGCTCACCGCGAAGAACCCTTGTTGGAACCGCAGTTGTCCGGCGCCTTTACACCCCGGACAGGTGGCGATGGCGGTGGCGCTTTTGGCGCCGGTGCCCCGGCAGGCGGAGCAGTCTTCCCAGTGAGGGACCTTGATCTTGGCTTCTTTGCCGTTCAGAACGTCTTCGAGCGAGACTTCCAGCGTGTAGCGGAGATCCGAGCCTTGGGTCCCGCGCCGTCGGCGCGAGCGGCCGGTGGACGCGCCGAAAAATTCCTCGAAAATGTCGTTGAACATCTCGCCGACGTTGGCGTCGAACCCGCCCCCGAACCCACCGGGCCCGGCCGCGCCCGCGGAAAAGGCCTCGTGGCCGTAGCGATCGTACGCCTGACGTTTCTCCGCGTCGGACAACACGCTGTAGGCTTCGTTGACCTCCTTGAAATGCGCTTCGGCCGCCTTGTCGCCCGGATTGCGGTCCGGGTGGTATTTCATGGCGAGCTTGCGGTACGCCTTCTTCAGGTCGTCGTCGCTCGCGGTGCGAGACACGCCGAGCAGTTCGTAATAATCGCGGGTTTTAGCCACGGGGTCCTGCTAAACGCCGGGCGTCCACGCGGACGCCCGGCGTAGCCGTTAAAGAGTGATGGTTATTTCTTGTCCTTGTCGACTTCCTCGTACTGCGCGTCGACCACGTTGTCGTCCTTGGGCTTCTCGGCCCCGCCGTCTCCCGTCGCGCCGGCTCCCGGCTGAGCCCCGGAAGCCGCGGTCTTCTTGTACATCTCCTCCGCCAATTTGTGCGAGGCGTTCTGGAGCGCGCTCACCGCGGCGCGGATCGCGGCGGGATCATTGGTCTCAATCGCCTTCTTCGTCTCGGCGATTTTTTCGGTCACCGCGTTGCGGTCGCTCTCCGACAGTTTGTCCCCGAACTCGTTCAGGGATTTTTCCACGCTGTAGATGGCGGTGTCGGCTTCGTTGCGCGCTTCAACCGCCTCCTTGCGCTTTTTGTCCTCCTCGGCGTGCGCCTGCGCGTCTTTTACCATCTTGTCGATTTCCTCTTTCGACAACCCGGACGATGCGGTGATCCGAATCGACTGCTCCTTGTTGGTGCCCAGGTCCTTGGCCGAGACGTGTACGATGCCGTTGGCGTCGATGTCGAACGCGACCTCGATTTGCGGCACGCCGCGCGGCGCCAACGGGAGCCCCACCAGGTCGAACTGACCGAGCAGCTTGTTGTCGGCGAACATCTCGCGCTCGCCTTGTCCCACGCGGATCGTCACCGCGCTCTGGTTGTCGGCCGCCGTCGAAAAAGTCTGGCTTTTCTTGGTCGGGATCGTGGTGTTGCGGTCGATCAACTTGGTGTACACGCCGCCCAGGGTTTCGATCCCCAGCGACAAGGGCGTGACGTCCAACAGCAGCACGTCTTTGACCTCGCCTTTGAGCACCGCGCCCTGGATGCCGGCGCCGATGGCCACCACCTCGTCCGGGTTCACGCCCTTGTGCGGTTCCTTGCCGAAGAACTCGCGGACGATCTGTTGGACCTTGGGCATGCGGGTCATGCCGCCGACCAGGACCACCTCGTCGATCTGCTTGGCGGACAAGCCCGCGTCCGCCAACGCGCGGCGGCAGGGCTCGACCGTGCGCTGGACCAGATCATCGACCAACTGTTCCATCTTCGCCCGGCTCAGTTTCACGACCAGGTGCTTGGGGCCGCTCGCGTCGGCGGTGATGAACGGGAGGTTGATCTCGGTTTCCTGGGACGCCGATAATTCGATCTTGGCTTTCTCCGCGGCCTCCTTCAGGCGTTGCAACGCCATTTTGTCCTTGCGCAGATCAATGCCTTGATCGCGTTTGAACTCGTCGACCAGCCAATCCATGATCCGCAGGTCGAAGTCGTCGCCGCCCAGGTAGGTGTCGCCGTTGGTGGATTTGACCTCGAACACCCCGTCGCCGATTTCAAGGATCGAGATGTCGAACGTGCCGCCGCCCAGGTCGTAGACGGCGATCTTCTCGTCCTTTTTCTTTTCCAGCCCGTACGCGAGCGACGCGGCGGTGGGCTCGTTGATGATGCGCAAGACCTTCAGGCCCGCGACCTCTCCCGCGTCCTTGGTGGCTTGGCGCTGGCTGTCGTCGAAATACGCGGGGACCGTGATCACGGCTTCCGTCACCGGCTCGCCCAGATAGTCCTCCGCGGTTTGTTTCATCTTTTGGAGAATCATGGCCGAGACTTCGGGCGGGCTGTACGACTTTCCGCGGATTTCCACGTGGGCGTCGCCGTTCTTGGCTTCGACCACCTTGTACGGCAGGCGCTTCAAGGCCTCGCGAACCTGGGTGGACGCGAACTTGCGACCCATCAGGCGCTTGACCGAATAAATGGTGTGTTCGGGGTTGGTGATGGCCTGCCGTTTGGCGATCTGTCCCACCAAACGCTCGCCCTTGTCCGTGATCGCCACGACCGACGGCGTGGTGCGGCTGCCTTCGGCGTTGGGGATCACCACCGGGTCGCCCCCGGAGACGATCGCCACGCACGAGTTCGTGGTGCCGAGATCTATGCCGATGACTTTACCCATACTGTCTCCTTTCACACTCCGTGATGTCGATACACGCCAGAGAACACGGCGCCCCGCGTGGGGACGCCGGACCGGACGCCGTGTGGATCGTCCGTGAAGATCGCCTGTAAACCGCGTGGTTCTATCACGTCCCCGTTCGTTCCCGCAAGGCCGTTCCGCGTCGGCGTGATCACGGCTTTTTGCTCACCGTGACCAGTGCCGGGCGGAGAATCCGGCCGTGGAGCAGATACCCGCGCTGCGCCTCCTCCACGACCGTATCAGGTTCGCGCTCAGCCGACTCGAGTTGCGCGAGGGCTTGGTGGAAGGCGGGGTCGAACGGTTTGCCGACCGCGTCGATCGGCTCGCACCCGCACTTCTGGAGCGCGTCGTGAAATTGTCGGACGATCAAGGTCAGGCCATCCACGATCGAGGCGTCCGCTTGCGCGCCGCGCGCGTGCGAGACGGCCCGCTCCAGATTGTCCACGATGGGGAGCAGCTCCTTGAGCACCTTTTCGGCCGCGAACTTGGTGTAGTCTTGTTGATCGCGTTGGGCGCGGCGTTTGTAATTCTCGAACTCGGCGTACAATCGCAGATAGCGGTCCTTGGCGTCGGCGCACTCGCGATCCTTGGCCGTCAGTTGCGCCTCCCACTCCGTCCCGGCGGGAGGCGCGGACGTGGCGCTCTCGGATGTCGTCTCGGGGTGCGTTCCCGTGTCCTCGCGTTCTGGTTCCATCATGGCTCCTGACTCGATCCCCGTGGTCGACGTCGAATCGCGTCAGCGGTGCGCGGGGTCGGCGCCGGTTTGATCCTTCAAACACTCGCCCAATAACGCCGCGAAGCGGTTGACCAAGGGGATGACGCGGTCGTATTCCATCCGCATCGGGCCCAACACGCCCAGTGTGCCGTAGGCGTGGTCGCCGCACCGATAGTTGGCGACCACGAGACTCAGGTCGTTGGCGCCAAGGGCCGCGTTATCGGAGCCGATATAGACGCGCACGCCGTCGGCGTCCAGGCTCTTTTCGATCAGCGTGCTCATCATGTATTTTTCTTCGAACGTCTTAAAGAGCGCCTTCATACGGTCTACGTCCGAGAACTCGGGGAGGCCGAGAATGTTTCCGGCGCCCTCCACGTACACTTCCCCCGCCTGTTGCGCGAGGGTTCCCTGGGCCGCGGCCAGCACGTGCTCCATGAGCCGGTCGTAATGGCGCTTGTGCTCGCGCATCTCTTCCAAGAGTTGTCCCCGAATCACGGACAGGTCTTGACCGGAAAAGCGCGTGTTCAGTTCATCCGCGATCCGGCGCAGTTGCTCGGGCGCCGGGTCCTCGTCCAGGTCGATTCGTTTGTGGTGGACGAATCCGTCGCCCATGAGAAAAACCGCCAACACCTGGGGACCACCCAGCCGGAAAAACTCGACTTGTTTCAAGCGATGAGTGACGGACTTGGGTCGCGCCACCACCCCGGTGTAGTGGGACAACAAGGAAAGCAGTTTCGACGTCTCTTGCAGCGTGTCTTTTAAATCATCCGCCGGGGCGAGGTGGACGTTGGCCGCCGTGGAGTCGGCGGAATCGGCGCGCGCCTCGGACAGGATGTCGTTTACGTAGACTCGATAGGCTTTTTCCGTGGGGATGCGTCCGGCCGAGGTGTGCGGTTGGGCCAGATACCCCATTTCTTCAAGATCCGCCATCACATTGCGGATCGTGGCGGGGCTCAAGCCCAGCTCCGTATTTTTGGTGAGGGTGCGAGACCCAACCGGCGTGGCGGTCTTGATATAACACAAGATCGTCGCGCGGAGGATTTCTTGGTCCCGAGATGGGAGGTCCATATGTTCGCCCCGAGATGACACCACCACACCAAGCCTGTCTTAGCACTCACTCCATGAGAGTGCTAACAAGCAATGTAGCAATGGGAGGCCGTGATTGTCAAGTTTCCTAGCAGAACCAATCGGATCGGAGACGTCGTGTGCCGGGGTCAGGTGGAAGAGCGTCGGCGTACTGGCTTGGCGCGATCGGCGGTTCGTAGCCGTTTGGCCAACAATGCGAGTCCTTCGAGTGTCAGATGTGGTCTGACGGTGTCGATACATTCCGACGCCGGAGCGATCAACGAGGTGAGGCCGCCGGTTGCGACGACCCGGCACCGTGTTCCCAACTCGTGTTGGATGTGTCGAATGATCCCGTCAACCATCGCGGCGTGCCCCACGATCATGCCGGTCTGCATGCTGCTCGTGGTGTCGCGGCCGATGACCGTGCGGGGTCTGACCCACTCCACCTTCGAGAGTTTCGCGGCGCGCGAGGTGAGGGCCTCGGCGGAGATCGCGGCGCCGGGCGCGATCACCCCGCCGAGATACGTGCCGTTGGCCGACACCACGCAAAACGTCGTGGCGGTCCCGAAATCAACGATAATCAGCGGGCCGCCGAACGCCTCGAACGCCGCGGCGGCGTTTACGAGACGGTCGGCGCCGATTTCTTCGGGGTTGGCGTACCCGATGGAGAGGCCGAGCGGCGCGGTATGGTCCACCACGGTCGGTCGTAATCCGAAGTAGCGGCTGAGTAACGCCACGAACGCCGGGGTCAGGTTAGGCACCACGCTGGAGATGATGGCTTCCGACGGAGGAACGGTGGTCGCGTCACGGACCAGCTCACGAACGGTGAGCCCATACTCGTCGGCGGTGCGGCCTCCGTGAGTGGCGAGACGCCAGTCGCTCACGAGCGTGGGGCCCTTAAACAGGCCGACCACGACGTTGGTGTTCCCGATGTCGATCGCGAGCAGCACCGGGTCGGCCCCCGTCAATCGCCCGTCGCGACGAACGTGACGCGCCACGGGCCTTAGCCGACCAGCGGCGCGGCGGTTCGGCACAGCAGCACCTCTCCGGTATGGACGGGCCGCTCGCCCTCGCGCGTTCGGACGATCAGCCGTCCCTGGGAATCGAGACCGTGGTCGAGGCCTTCCACGAGGCCGGCGGGAGTTGATACCGACACCATGGCTCCGAACGTGGCGCTGGCCGAGCGCCATCGGTCACGCAGGGTTTCGACCGAACCCGGCAGCCCGTCGATCTCCACATTTGCGGCACTGAGAACCGCGGCGGCGAGTGCGTTTCGGTCGATCACGGCGCCCGAGGCGTCCAGCAGGGAAATCGCGGAGTCGCGGAAGCTGTCGGGCAGCGCGGCCGCGCGGTTGTTGACGTTGATGCCGATGCCGATCACCACGGCCGCGTCCGACGCGTGTGTGCCGGCGTGGCGCGTCTCCAACAAAATGCCGGCGACCTTGCGTCCGGCGATCACGACGTCGTTGGGCCACTTCACCGCGCCGGAAATGCCGGGTACCCGTGAGATCGCGTCCCGCACGGCCAATGCCGCGGCCAGACCGAGCCACGGCCACAGCGCGCTCCCAAAACGCGGTCGGAAGATAATTGACATTGCCAGCGCCGTGCCGTGCGGCGTGCGCCATTCACGCCCGGCCCGTCCGCGCCCATCGGTTTGTGAATCAGCCAATAAGACCGTTCGTTCAGCGGCACCGGCGGCCGCGAGGTCCAACGCGAGCGTGTTCGTGGACGACACTTCGTCGAACACCCGGATGTCCCAGACCCCTGGATCAGCCAACCCGCGCTGGATGGCCTTCGGATTCAAGCCGGCCATACGTCCATGTGCAGATCGGCGGCCGGCGCCGAGTGGGTGAGCGCGCCGACCGACACGAGATCGACGCCCAGCGCCGCGATGTCGCGGACAGCGGCCAGGGTGACGCCTCCGGAGACTTCCACTAGCGCGCGACCTTTGATCAATCCCAATGCCGCACGGATGGCGGCCGGCTCCATATTGTCCAACAGTAAAATGTCGGCTCCGGCGTCCAAGGCCACTCGGACCTCGTCGATGGTTTGTACTTCGACCTCGACCTTCAATCCATGCCGACCTTCGGCACGCGCGCGGCGGACCGCGGCTTCAATCCCGCCCGAAAGGGCCAGGTGGGTGTCCTTGATCAGGATACCGTCGTCGAGACCGAATCGATGATTGACTCCGCCCCCGCACCGGACCGCGTATTTATCCAGGACGCGCCATCCAGCCGGACATTTCCTCGTGTCGGCGATTTTGGTTGAATACCCTCGCACGGCATCGACGTACGACCGCGTCAGCGTCGCGACTCCGCAGAGGCGCTGGAGAATATTGAGCGCTACGCGTTCGCCGGTCAGGATCATGCGGCCATCCGCGCGCACGGTCAGTACCGGATCGCCCGCCAGGACAACCTGGCCGTCCTCGATATGATGTTCGATCGCGGCGCGTGGGTCGAGCGTTTGAAATACGAGCCCCGCGATCGTCCCTCCCGCCGCCACGGTCGGGTTCTTCGCGCTGATCCGGCCGATCGCGGGCACGGGGCCGGTGAACAACGCCTGCGTGGTGGCGTCGCCGCGGCCGATGTCTTCGGCCAAGGCTCGTTCGACGAACTCGCGGAGCACGGCCGGAGGCGCGATCATGCCGAGTCGATTCCGCCGAGTCTGTCGAGTTGCTCCGAGATCAGGCGATTCTGCTGGACCAGCTCCGAGCGACGGCGATCATGGTCGGCAATGACCTCAGCCGGGGCTTTTGCGGTGAACTGCGGATTTTTCAGTTTGGTGTCGATGCGCCCGAGTTCGACCTGGACGTCGCGGAGGTTCTTCCGAAGCCTGGAACGTTCCTTCTCCAGATCAATGCCCTCGAGCTCGATGTGCACCTCACCAATTGGTATCGCGCTGGCCACGGCGTCTCCCGGTTTCTCCAGATCCGGGGCCGCCTGGAAGGTCGACAACCGGGCGAGGCGCATGATGTCGGCTTCGCCGTGGCGTCGAATCAGGTCAGCCATGCGAGCCGCGGTCTTGAGCCCGGCGCGGATCTTCTGCGCGGGAGGAATATTCAGTTCGCTGCGCATGGTCCGGATGGCGGAGATCACGGAGATGACTTCGTCCATGATGCCTTCGAAACTAAGGTCTTCAGCCGAAATCGGATTTGGCTTCGGGTAGGGAGCGAGGGCGATCGTGGCGCCCTCGTGGGGTATCTTCTGCCAGATTTCTTCCGTTATGAACGGCATGAACGGGTGCATTAACCGCAGAATGGTTTCCAGGGTGGAGACCATGGTCGCCCGCGTTGCGGCGGCCTCGTGCTCCGCGGCATCCGGTCCCAATCGTGGTTTGGCGAGTTCGATATACCAATCGCAGAATTCATGCCAGACAAAACGGTAGAGATGGTTGGCGGCTTCGTCGAAGCGGTAGTCCGTGAGATTCCGGGTGACGGTGTCGATCGTGTGATTCAGCCGGGCCGTAATCCACCGGTCGGCGAGCGATCGGTGAGCGGGGTCGGCGTCCGTTGATCGACCCTCCACGTTCATCAAAACGAACCGCGAGGCGTTCCAGAGCTTATTTGCGAAATTCCGGTAGCCTTCGATACGCTGCTCGGAGAGTTTCACGTCGCGTCCGGGCGAAGCCATCGCGGCGAGCGTGAAGCGCAGGGCGTCGGTGCCGTATTGGTCCATGATGCCGAGCGGGTCGATGACGTTGCCCTTGGACTTGCTCATTTTCTGGCCCTCGGCGTCGCGGACCAGGGCGTGGATGTACACGTCGCGAAACGGCACGTCGCCCATGAACTTCAGGCCCATCATGATCATCCGCGCGACCCAGAAGAACAGAATGTCGAAGCTCGTGACCAGGGTCGAGGTCGGGTAGAACCGCGCCAGCTCAGGGGTGCGTTGCGGCCAGCCCAGGGTGGAGAAGGGCCACAGGGCCGAGGAAAACCAGGTATCGAGCACGTCGGGGTCTTGAATCAAGTTTTTGCCGCCGCACTTCGGGCAAATGACTGGATTGTTCATCGGAGCATCAGCGGGCGGCAAAATTGGTACAGCGCCCATCCCAATGATGTACGGCGGATCCGCGTCTTCAGTTGGTTCGGGTAGCGCAGCCCCCTCGCCGACTGCGCCGACTCCAGTCGGAACATTCCGAACGACTTGGGCGTCACAGCCAAGCGTTGTACAGTACCATGACGGAATTCTGTGTCCCCACCAGATTTGTCGCGAGATACACCAATCCTGGATGTTATTCATCCAGCCCAAGTAATTGTTGACCCAGCCTTCAGGAATTAAGCGAATCTCGCCGTTTCGCACAGCGTCGATTGCGGGTTTGGCGAGCGACTTCTCAGGGTCATTGATGTTAACGAACCATTGTGCTGAGGCGGAGGGCTCGACAATGGTTTTGCAGCGGTAGCACTTACCGATTGCATGGCGGTGATCTTCTACCTTCAGCAGATAGCCGTCGCGTTCCAGTCGTTCGACCACCAGGACCCGTGCATCCTTGACCGGTTTGTCAGCTAATACCTTCGCGAGATCCGAAGCGATCTTTGCCTCGATGTAACTGAAAGGATTAATCCGCCCTTGAGCACTAAGGAGTGAGATGCTGTCCAGGCCGTGCCGTCGTCCCGCTTTTTCGTCGTTGAAATCGTGTCCGGGCGTGATCTTGACCGCGCCGGTTCCGAATTCGCGGTCCACCAGGATGGCGTCGCCGACAATGGGAATCCTCCGCGTCGTCAACGGCAGCGCCACGTCCTTTCCAATCAAACCGTTGAACCGAGGGTCTTCCGGATGAACGGCAACGGCGGTATCGCCCAACATCGTTTCGGGGCGGGTCGTCGCGACGGTGAGGAACTGTGACGGATCATCGGCGAGGGGGTAGCGGATGTGATACATCTTGCCCGCGACGTCCTCATGTTCGACCTCGATGTCGGACAAGGCGGTTCCGCAGCGCCAACACCAGTTGATCAGACGCTCGGCCCGGTAAATGAGCCCCTCGTGGTATAGGCGGACGAACACTTCGCGGACCGCGGCGGAGAGTCCCTCGTCCATGGTGAAGCGCTCGCGGCTCCAGTCGCACGACGCGCCGAGCCGTTTGAGTTGCTCGACGATCCGGCCCCCGGATTCCTTGCGCCACGCCCACACGCGTTCGATAAACTGGTCCCGGTCGAGGTCGTCCCGAGATAAACCTTCGACCTTGAGTTGGCGCTCGACCACGTTTTGGGTCGCGATGCCGGCGTGATCCGTCCCCGGTTGCCACAACGTGGCGTCGCCGCGCATCCGATGCCAGCGAACGAGGATGTCCTGCAGCGTGTTGTTCAGCGCGTGGCCGACGTGCAGTGAACCCGTGACGTTGGGCGGCGGGATAACGATGCAGTAGGGCGCGCCGGGTGACGCCGGGTCGGCCCGAAACACGTCGCGTTCAAGCCAAATGCGCGACCAACGCGCTTCGACGTCTTTCGGTTGATAGACCGTGTCGAGATCGGACATGACTCTGCGGGGGTGAAATCGCGGCCATCATACCATCGTGCCGCAAAGCTTGTAAAGAAAACGACGGGCGGGAAATTCCCGTTAGGGATGCGCGATCAGGAGGCGTGAGGCGAGGACGAACTAGTCGTTGTCCCGGGTCAGTCGCTCAAGTTCTTTCTTGATGGCGGCTTCGGCGATGGTAGGCACGATGTCCCAGACCACGCGCTCTACCACGTCGGTGACGATGCGTTCCAGCGATTGCCGAGCGAGATCGGGGACCACGTCCCACGCAACCTTTTCAACGACTTGCTGCGCGATGTCTTGGGCGAGTCGCTCCACCGTCTGGGGTTGAATCGGCGCACGTCCGTCCCCGGTTCGTTCCGCGATGGGGTGAGCCGCGGCGGTCGTCTGGCGCGGTAATTCGGGTTGGGTGAACAGCGGTTGGGACAACTCGGTCGAGGCCGACTCCGGAGCGGCCAACGAGCCTTGCGCGAGGGAGGCGAAGGCTTGCTCGGTGTCGCTTGCCACCACGGGATGTTCGTTCGGCGTGATCTCATTGCGGTCGAGGAACGCGGCGGTCTCGGCGGCGCTCGCTGCGGATTCCATCTGGTCCGGTGCGGCGAGGCTAAAGTCCAATCCGGTCGAGCGGTCTTGGGAGAGCTCGGAAAATGGCGACGGTTCGGCGTCGTGCGACCAACCGAGCAAATCTTCGACCTTCTGCGGCTCTGGCTCCGCCGTCTTGATATGCGCGGGCGCCGCCGGAACCGAAATGGGAACCGGGCGATATCGCTTGACGCGTTCCAGCATTTCTTTGGGGCTGATCGGTTTCCGGAGAAAATCGGTCACGCCGACCAAACGCAACGTCAGCTCGTCGTACGTGTCTCCGGGATTGACCAGTAAAAGTAAGGCGACGCCGTTCAACGCGTTTTTATGTTTGAGCTTCTCGATAAAGCGAAAGACATTGATGCCTTCCATCCGATACTCGGCGAGGATCACGTCCGGCGCGCTGGCGAGGGCCATGTCCAACGCGGTCAGCCCGTCGCCGACCGCCGTGACCTCAAAACCTTCGGGGCCGAGGGCCGTTTCGACGGCATGTTGCACCGCGGGATCGTGGTCGATAATGAGAAGTCGGGATGCACTCATCGTTGTATGCCGGATCAGAACCGAACGGACGTTAAGCTAGCATTCACGGTAGGGCTTGTCAAACGCGAAGCGGGTTGATCCTAGCGTGCGGACAGGGTTCGCAGGTAGGCGACAACGTGCCAGCGGTCCTGCTCGCTGAGAACGGAACTCCACGAAGGCATCCCGGTCCCCGGTCGGCCCTGGGTCACGGTCTGGTAGAGCTGTTGGTCGGTCAGGGCCGACATCCGGTCGGGATCAGCGAGGCTGGGCGTCGCTCCGCCGACGCCCAGCCCGGTCTTCCCGTGACAGCCTTGGCAGTTCTTCTCGTAGATCGTTTTGCCGCGTTGGGCGTCGCCCGCCGCCGTCGCGAACCAGGGGCGCATCGTCAGCATGCCGATTGCGCCAGCAATCGCGACGATATACCAGAGATGTTTGGGGGGGGGCATGGGAGGCATTGTCGCGCGATGGGTGTCGGCTGTCAAGGGATCCGTCAGGCGTTGAGGCTTCACGCGTCCCGTCTTCCCGTGGGCTACGAGGAGGGGGAATGAAGGCCGTATTTCTTCAGTTTGTATTGGAGCGAGCTGCGCTTGAGGCCGAGGAGTTTCGCGGCGCGCGTTTGGTTGTGTCCGCACTCTTCGATCGTACGACGAATCATCTCGCGTTCGAGTTGACTGATGCGGTCGGAGAGGCCGTCGGTCGAGGTCGGTTGAGGCACTTCGCCGAAGAGCTCGGCCGGCAGATCCGCGTATTCGATGCGGTCGCCTTCGGCTAACACGACGAGTCGTTCGATCAAATTTTCGAGTTCACGAACGTTGCCGGGCCACGCGTAGGACATCAGCGCGGTGAGAACCTCCGGCGCGAGGGTGACCTGCTTATGCAACGCGGTGGCGTAGCGGGTGAGAAAATACTCCACGAGCTCCGGGATGTCGTCCAGCCGTTCTCGAAGCGGCGGCAGGGCGATCGTCACGACGTTTAATCGAAAGAAGAGGTCTTCGCGGAATCGGCGTTCGGCGATTTCCCGGCGGATCTCGCGGTTGGTCGCGGCGAGGATTCGGACGTCGGCGGTCAGCGTTTTGGTCCCGCCGACCCGCTCAAAGGTTTTCTCTTGCAGCACGCGGAGGAGTTTGACTTGGAGCGCGGGAGACAGTTCCGCGATCTCATCGAGGAATAACGTGCCTCGGTCAGCCAGTTCGAACCGGCCCTTTTTTTGGAACAACGCGCCGGTAAACGCTCCGCGTTCATGACCGAACAGCTCGCTTTCGAGCAAGCCTTCGGAGAGCGCCGCGCAATTGACCGCGACGAACGGCTGATGGGCTCGCGGACTTTGCTGATGGATTTCCCTCGCCACGAGTTCTTTGCCGGTCCCGCTTTCGCCGAGGATCAGTACCGAGGGCGAGCCGGCGGCGACCTTTCGGATCAGCCGATACACCTGCTGCATTTTCTCGCTGCGACCGATCATGCGGCCGACCTGGCGCGAAATCGTCTCCTTGAGGTATTCGTTTTCCGACAGCAGTCGGGCCTGGTCGAAGGCGCGCTGCGCCTTGAGTTCGATTTCGCTGATGGAGAACGGCTTGACGATGTAATCGAAGGCGCCTTGTCGAATCGTTTCGACCGCTTGCTCGATCGTGCCGTACGCGGTCATGACGATCACCGGGGTTCTGGGAAGGAGCGCGCGACATTCTTTGAGCACCGTGAGCCCGTCGGCTTTGGGCATTTTCACGTCGGTGATGACGAGGTCGATCGATCCTTCGCGAAGCTTGGCCACGGCTTCATCGCCATCCCCGGCCTCGACCACCTCGAAACCAGGGACGTGAAAGACCTGTTGAAGCATATGGCGCATGGAGGCTTTGTCGTCAACGATGAGGATGCGTTTCATGTGGAATCCTTTCCGCGGGAATGCGGATGGTGAAGGCCGACCCTGACCCGGGCGTACTCTCCACGTCGATCACGCCGTGGTGTCCTTCGATGATCTTGTGGGCGATCGCCAGTCCTAACCCGGTGCCCTCGTCCTTTGTCGTGAAAAACGGGGTAAAGATGTGTTCTTTGACGTGTTCGGGAATGCCCGGACCGCTGTCCCGGATCGTGACGACCAACCAGTCGTCCGACAGATCGGCCGAGACGTGGAGCGTGCCGCCGTCGGGCATGGCCTCCAGCGCGTTCCGGAGGATGTTGACGAGGGCGCGCCGGAACTCGTTGGGATCCAGCGCGACCGGCGGTAAATGCTGAGGAAGATTTCCGGTCAGCGTAATCGGCTTTGCGTGCGTCGAGAGCAGTAAACTCAAGGTCCCGTCCACGAGCGCGCCCACCTCCGTCGGTTCGCAGTGCAATTGCGGTTCGCGGGCGAACGTGAGGAAGTCCGACACGATGCGGTTGAGGTGACGGACTTCCTGGACGATTTCGTCGAGCAGCACGCGGGCCCCTTCATCGGGAACTCGGCGCGCCAAGAGTTCCGAAAAGCCTTCGATGGCGGCGAGGGGATTTCGGATTTCATGCGCAATGCCGGCGCTCAACTGTCCGATGGCGGCCAATCGGTCTTTTCTCCTGACCTCGTCTTGGAGTTTTCGGACGGCGGTCAGGTCGGTCAGCAACGCGGACGCGCCGATCAACATGCCGTCCAAATCGTGCAGCGGCGCGGTATGGACCCCGACCCATTTCGGTCGCCCGGTTCGAGTTTGGATGTGCAGCTCCTGTCTGGCTTGCGTGGTCTGGCCGGCCAGCGTGGCCTCCAAGATCTGCATGATGGGGTGATCGGGCTCCAGCACGGCGTCGAAGTCGGTGCCGGTGTCTTCGATCGAGAGATCCAGGATATCCAGCGCCGCGGGATTGACGCTGGACAAACGGCCCGCAAAATCCACGCCGATCACGCCGGTCGTCATGCTGCGAAGCAGGAAGTCGCTGTACCCCCGGTGTCGGTCGGCGCGCAGTCGTTCTTGTTGGTACAGCTCGGTGAGCAAGCGGTCCTTCTCGGCCAGGGCGTCGACCATTTCGTTGAACCGGCGGCCCAGGTAGCCGATTTCGTCCTGCTGCAAGAGTTCGATTTTAGCCGGCGACGCCCCTTGACCAACTCGGTCCATGGCGGAGACGAGCACCGTCAATGGGCGAAGGATCGAGCGGGACAGCCACCAACCGATGGAAAGAAGAATCAGCAGGCTGCCGGCCACCGTCCACGCCACTTGTCGCTTGGTGACCGAGAGCGCGTCAAAGAAGTCCGCGCCAGCTTCCACGCCGACGACCGCGACGGCCGCGCCGGTTTGGTCGAGCAGCGGCGCGTAGCCGGACTTGTAATATCGGCTGTCCTGGCCGCGATAGAGGCGTGACGCGGCGGACCGCCCTCGCCACACGTCGTCCAATTCCGGGGCGTCCAGTTTGACCAAGAGGTATTCACGTCCGATCGGCGTGCGCTCATTGGCATCCAGGAGCATCCGGTGTTGGTGGTCCAACACGTAGATGTGACTGGCGTTGGTGGCTTGCTGCACGCGCTGGAGGTCGGCCAACAGGAGCGCATAGAGCGTCGTGCCCTCGCTGCCGGGACGCATTTGCATGAGATACCGGGGGTTGATCGTGGACCGAACGGTCTGCGCCACGGTCAAAAGGCGTTTGGTCAGTTCTTGGTCGAGCGCGTCCTGCGCCGCGCCGTAGAAGAACCACCCGCTCACCGCCAGGGTGCCGATGATCAGCAGCGCGTACGGGAGGACCAGCCGGCGGACCAGACGGTGGCGTCCGAGCGGAGGATGGACGGCCATGAGAGCTATCAGCTTATGAAAAGTCTTCCGGTGAAGTCAACGCCGGCTCTGGGATATACTGCGGCCCGATGGGTCGCCCTTTAGCCAGCGCCGCGGGCGTCGGGGCGGCCGTCTTAGGGAGGTGAATAAACCGCGAAAAGGAGGGGTCTACATGGATGTGAACACGGCCGTCCGAAGCCGGAGGTACGCGGTGAACTTTCCTGGCGCGCAGTGGGTCGCCATGCTCGTCGGGGCGCTCCTGGCGTCCCCTGGAGTTCCCGGCGTCGGCCACGCGACCATGCCCTCGGTCCCGATGTCAGTGACGTTGGAATCGACCGGGGACGCGGCGGTTGACGCCGACCTCACGGTCACGCTGACGGCCCAACCCTTGGTCGATGCCGAGCAGCTATCGATGACCATCACATTGCCCGAAGGCGTGGACCTCGTTGCGGGCGACGCAGCGTGGACGGGAAAGGTCCGCGCCCACGAGAGCCGAGCGCTGATCGTGACGGTCCGTCCGCGGCGCGCGGCCGACGCGGTGATCCGGGGCCAAGTGCGCTTGGATTTTCCGGATGGCACGACGCTTGGGGAGACGCGCTCGTTATCGCTGGAGTTGGGCGACCGCGCGAAACAAAGCCTCGGCATCGGCATTGCGCCGCCGAAGAAAACCGGTACTGGTGAACCCGTTATCGAATTTCACAATACGCCCTGACCGACCGACGCGGCGAGCCGCGCTGCTTATGGCGCTGCTGGTCGGGTGCGGAGGCGTCGGCGGCGGCACTCCCACGACCAATTTGGTCTGCCGTGGGGACGGCGTGGTGGTGGGCGGGCACGTCACGTTCGTCAAACGCTTGTACGACAAACAGGGACTCACCGGCCGACGAGTCGTCAAACCGGTTCGTTACGCCTTGGTGGAAATGGTGCGTGAAGTCGACGGCGGCATCGTGGCGTCGACGTACACCGACGAGAACGGCAATTACTGCGTGGCGGTGAGAAGCGTCCCTAAGGAGTTTCCCGCCGTGTACCCGCGGGTGGTGTCTCGCACTGATCCGAGCCGTTTCAGGATCGCGGTGGTGAACGACATCACGATCCCCCCGTCCTTTGCGAGCCTGTATAGCCTGACAGGCGCGCCGTTTAATGGCACGATACCCGGAATTTATACCCGCGATTTGGCCGTGCCCGTCTGGGCGCAGCTCTCGGGTGCGCCCTTTCCCTTGGCCGGGGCGTTTAATATTTTAGACGTCGCCACGCTCGGCGCCGAAACCGCGATTGCCATTGCTGGGCGCGCGCCGAGTGCGCAGTTGTTGCTCGGGTGGACTCCCGGCACGCCATTTGGGTCAGGCACCGTCGGGACGTATTTCGTCGCGGATGACCCGACTCAAGTCGCCGACCCGACCCAGCAACTGGCGGGCATCGAACTCTCGGGCGGAGACGGCGGCGGTGATCCCGACTCGGGCGACCACGATGAGTTCGACGACGACGTGATCCTGCACGAGTATGGTCACTTCATGTCGTACAGTTTTTCGAAACCCGCTGAAGCGGGGGGCACGCATTACCTGAACGACAACACGCAGGATATTCGCCTCGCATGGTCCGAGGGCTGGGCCACGTTTTTCTCCGCGGTGGCGCGGGATCTCAAAGATTTCCCGGACAGTCATGCGATGGTCAATACTCGAGGGGGAGATCCCGGCCACCCGGAACAGCCGTTTAGTTACTTCTTCGAGATTGAAACGCCGCACTCGGATCTCTTGTCGTCGATCAACACGCCACTTGAAACCCACGGCGTGTACACCACGAGTGAGGTGGCGGTGTCGGCCGTGTTGTGGGATTTGTATGATTCGTCCAATGAGTCCGGAGACAGTTTTTCTTTGGGGGCCTCAGGAGTGTGGGGGGTGTTCAGGCAACTGGTTGCGGCGCCCGCCAATGTCTCGCTCGATACATTTGCCGATTACTTTGCGAGGCAATTCGGCATGCCGAATCTTGCGAAGACGGCCAGTCTTCGGCAGATCCAATATTCCCTTGACGCGTTTGAGGCATCCGGAGACGGGGAGATCGGGGCGAGTGTTCCGGAAGCGATTCCCGGGCTGCCAACGTGTCACACCGTGTTTCCGGAAGGGGATGTCGATCACGTCAAGATTCTTGTTTCAACCCCGAGCCGCGTCACGGTCGAGACCTTTAATTTGTCCAATGGCGCCGACACAACGCTTCGACTCCTTGACGCAACCGGCGCGGAGGTGCTTTCCAACGATAACAAGGCGACGCCACGGCCTTTTGAATTAACAAGCTGCGGGAACCGTCGCGTCCAAATTCCAGGGTTCTATTTTGACGAAGGTATCAACAACGGCGAGCGCCTTGCTTCAAAGGTAGGCCCTGTTGAGGTGCAGCCCGGGACATATTTTGCCGTGGTGACGGCGAGCGGAGCAAATCCTGCCGCTGGAAAGCTTGGATCTTACGACCTAATCGTCAACCTGCAATAAAAATATCCACAGTTTCCCAACAGAAATTATCAGCTAAGAAACAGGTGTATCCACAATATCTTGGGTTGAGGATTCGCTAGGGCCCATGATATTGTGTTTTTCGCTTGACACGGTGACCACACCGGAGTAGGATCGCCCCTCGCATTTGGCGGAGCGCGATGGGCTCCGTTGGTATCTCTTCGCGATTCTCTTCAATATGGATATGCCCCGTATTCAACCAAGGAGGGTTTCGGTATGAGCGAGAGCGTCCAGATGACCGGCGAGTCGATGGCTGCTTCTGCGGAACACCCAGTTCCCAAGATCTCTCCCAACGCGCTCAAGGTGCTCAAGAAGCGGTATTTGGCCAAAGACGAGCTTGGCGTGACGGTGGAAACTCCGCAGCAGTTGTTCGAGCGCGTGGCTCGGAACATCGCGCAGGCTGAGCGCGCGTATGGCGGCGGCGATGTCGCGGTCGAACGGGCGTCTGAGCGCTTTTATTCGATCATGGCCGAGATGGACTTTCTGCCGAACTCCCCGACGCTGATGAATGCCGGGCGCGAACTCCAGCAGCTCTCCGCCTGTTTCGTGTTGCCCGTGGGCGACTCCATGGAAGATATTTTTGAGACGGTCAAACAAGCCGCGATCATTCACAAGACCGGCGGCGGCACGGGATTCTCCTTTTCGCGGTTGCGCCCCAAAGACGACGTGGTCCGTACCACCGGCGGCGTCGCCTCGGGGCCCGTGTCGTTCATGAAGGTGTTCAACCACGCGACCGAAGCCGTCAAGCAGGGCGGCACGCGCCGCGGCGCGAATATGGGGATCCTCCGCGTGGATCACCCCGATATCGTGGAATTTATCACGTGTAAAACCGATACCAAGGAGATCACGAACTTTAACATCAGCGTGGCCATCACCGACCGATTTATGGAGGCGGTGGAGCGGGGGACCGACTATGATGTCGTGAGTCCGCGAACGGGCCAACCGATCCGGCAATTGTCCGCTCGGGACGTGTTTGACCGGATTGCCACCGCGGCGTGGCGCAATGGTGAGCCCGGCCTCTTCTTTATCGACGTCACCAATCGGGCCAATCCCACTCCGCACGTCGCGGCGATGGAAGCGACCAACCCGTGCGGGGAGCAGCCCCTGCTGCCGTATGAATCGTGCAACCTGGGGAGCATCAACGTCGAACGCCACGTGGTCCAGCGAAATGGCCGGACGGAGGTGGATTGGTCGCGGTTGGAGCAGACCATTCGTACCAGCGTTCGGTTTCTGGACAACGTGATCGACATGAATAATTATCCGATTCCTCAGATCGAGGAAATCACCAAGGCCAATCGCAAGATCGGTCTCGGAATCATGGGGTTTGCCCGGCTGTTGTTTAAACTCGGGATTCCCTATGACTCGAATGAGGGCATTGAGATGGGGCGCCAGGTCATGAAGTTCTTCCGCGACATCGGGTATGACGAGTCGCGCCGTCTGGCGGATGAACGCGGCCCGTACGCATACTGGGAGGGGTCGCTTCACCAAAAGCAAGGGAATCGATTGCGCAATTCCTACGTGACGACGGTGGCGCCGACCGGTACGATTTCGATGATCGCGGATACCTCCGGCGGCTGCGAGCCCGAGTTCTCTCTGATTTGGTACAAGAACGTGATGGACGGCGAGCACCTGCCCTATGTGCTCGAAGATTTCATCGACGTGGCCAAACGCGAAGGGTTCTGGCACGAAGGGCTGATCGAACGCATTTTGAATAATCACGGCTCCGCGCGAGGCCTGACCGAGGTCCCGGAGAAGTGGCAACGGGTGTTCGCCACCTCGCATGACATTGCCCCGGAATGGCACGTCCGCATGCAGGCCGCGTTTCAGGCCGGGACGGACAGCGCGGTGTCCAAGACCATCAACTTGCCGGAACACGCGACCGTCGAGGACGTGAAGAAGGCCTACCTCTTGGCGTATACGTTGGGGTGCAAGGGCATCACGGTCTACCGGGATGGTAGCCGTGAGGAACAGGTGCTCAACGTCGGGAAATCGGGCAAGGCCGCTGACGACGCGGCCGGGCCGGTTGCGGCCGCCGCGGGCGCGGCTCTCCCCGGCGGGGTCGTCCCGGCGGTAGCTGGTCCCTCGGTCGGGGCGAATTTGATCATGCCGAAACCGCGGCCCCGGACCACGACCGGTTGTACCAGCCGGACCACGACGTCCTGCGGCGATCTGTACGTGACCGTGAATCAGGATGAGGCGGGACGAGCGTTCGAGGTGTTCAATATGATGGGGAAGTCCGGCGGATGCGAAGCCTCGTTTAACGAAGCGATCGGTCGGTTGATTTCCCTGGCGTTGCGCGCGGGTGCTGATCCACGGGCCATCGTGAAGCAGTTAGTCGGGATTCGCTGCGATAAACCCACCGGACTTGGTCCGCATCGCGTGTTGTCGTGTTCGGATGCCATTGCCAAGAGCCTTGCGGATTATTTGTCGGCGAAAGCCCCGGCGCTTGATTCCGACACACACGCTGACGCGGTTCTGATCGAAGGGCGGACGGGAAAAGTGACGTTCCCTTGTCCGGACTGCGGTTGTGAGCTGAAGTTTGAGGAGGGATGCGAGAAGTGTGGGATTTGCGGGTACTCTCGTTGCAGCTGAGTTTCGCCTAGCGCTATACAATTGTTTTGATCGTGATGTGTAACCGATTTCCTATTGCAGCGAAATAAATATAAGAATTCTTACAGGCGTTTTTATTTCATTTTGATTCGGTGGCATAGCAAATCTTTCTAAATTTAGGTGAATATGGGGTGTAGTGTGGAAAAAATTCGGTACTTTTTGCTGAAAATGGAGGCCATGATCGACGAATAGATCATAAATTCAGCCCATATGTGTTTGGCGTCAGGATTGCAAAGTGTCCTCCCCAGCGGATGTGGACCGTTCGAGAATTTAGAGAGGCTGGAGTGGAGACGATGGAAACCGAAGTCGTGACGCTTGAAGGGCCGGATGCGGCAAAGAAAGCCGAATTTGAAGAACTCACCCTGAAGTATCTCGATTCACTGTATGGTTTTTCCTTGGTCTTAACTGGAAATAGTGATGATGCGCATGATTTGGTTCAAGATGCGTATCTCCGAGCCTTCCGGTTCTATCATCGCTACGAACACATCGCGAACTATAAAGCCTGGTTGTTCACCATCACCAAAAACCTGTTTATCAACCGGTATCACCAGCGGGCGCGCGAGGTGTCGCTGACGGAGTTGGAGATCGTGGAAGATGACCCGTACGAGTCTCCCAAAGAGATTTTGGTCGCGGCGACCGATCGTCATCAGCGCGGGTTGTTCCGGCAGGATTTTCAGCGGGCCATGGATTCGCTTCCCGAAAAGCTTCGGTTGGCGGTGCTTCTGAAGGATATCGAGGGGTTTGATTACAAGGAGATTGCCGAGATCATGAGTTGTCCCTTGGGGACGGTGATGTCCCGGCTCTCGCGTGGGCGGAATTTCTTAAAAAAAGCCTTAAAGGATTACTGGGGAACACGCCAAACCGAGACCGCTTCGTCCACGCCTCAACATGCCGTGGCGTAGTCCGCCACGGACAAGAGACGCCCCGGACGCAGTGGCGATTTACTGAAAGAGAAATAGCGGCGGCGCCGTGATGTAAAAATGGAGCCGGCCGTCATGACCGATTGTCCCTCGGTAATCCGTCTCATCTATCCATACCTCGACCATGAAATTGATCCCGCCGAGCGGGACCAGGTCGAGGCCCATCTCGTCCGGTGCCCCGAGTGCCGGGGCCGGTACGCCGCGGAGAGTCAGTTCCGTACGCTCCTGACGAACTACCTCGGAACACCACCCGTTTCGTCGACATCCGTTCCTCGAACTGCAATCGAAGTACAACTGCGGCTGCCGCTGACGGAATCTGAAACAACGAGTTGAGCGGATCGCTGGCTGGTCGTGATGGGCGCTTCCTCCCCGGTCGGGACTCGGTGCCGACTGGCGCATCATGACGTGGTGCCGGACAAAAAAACAGGGGTGATTACTCGGAGTGATTTCGTGGACCTGCTGGTTCCGTCGGTTGTCTTGCTCATGGCATTTGTGGTGAACGTCGGCGCGGGAAGGTTTCGCGCGCGATCCGTCAAATTTTCCGTGTGGTGGCTCCTGTGGATCCATTTGCCGGTTCTCGCCATTTTCCCCGTTCGTTGGTGGGCCGGCCTGAGCGTCTGGTTCATCCCGCTTCTTGTGGCGGCCGCGCTGGCGGGGCAATGGGTGGGGGGCCGTTTGGTCCGCAACACCTGAAAACACAAGGGGAATTGCTTGACTTTCTCATGCTCCTTCAATAGACTAGTTCGGTTTCTCTGACGCGTGATCCGCCCATTGTCGCTGGGGACGTCGTCTCCGACGATTCTCGTGCTGGGGGCGCGCGGTGTTTTGATGTGGAGAGTGGCGGCCAAATCGTTGTTGGTGTTCATGCGTCGATACGTTGGCGACGCGTAGGGCGTTGATGTCATGTTTGCCTCGGTTCGAACCAAACTCGATCATATCTTCAAGCGCCTGCGAGGCCGCGGCCTGTTGGATGAGGCATCGGTCAATGAGGCGCTTCGCGAGGTCCGTCTTGCGTTACTCGAGGCCGACGTGCATTATAAGGTCGTCAAAGACCTCCTTGACCGAGTCCGAACCCGGTCCCTCGACCAGCAGGTCCTGCACAGTCTCGCTCCCGGCCAACAAGTCCTGACGGTGGTGTGGGAAGAATTGACCGCGCTGATGGGCCAGTCCCATCGTCCGGTTCATCTTGCGCCCAATCCTCCCACGGTGGTGATGCTGGTTGGCCTGCAAGGTGCGGGGAAAACCACCACGGCCGGAAAGGTTGCACGCTCGTTTACGGCCAACGGCCGCCGCGTCTTGCTGGCGGCCGCGGATTTGAAACGGCCCGCCGCGATCAAACAGCTCCAGGTGATCGGCGAGCAGATCCAGGTGCCGGTGGTCGTGCCCGAAGGGGAATCGAGCCCCGAAGCCGTGTGTCGCGCGGCCGTCGCCAAGGCGAACGTGTCCGGCGTGGATCTGGTTCTGCTCGATACCGCCGGTCGCCTGCAAATCGATGAGGCGTTGATGTCGGAGTTGGCCGCGATCCGCGATGCCGTCCGGCCGCATGAAGTGCTGTTGGTGGCCGACGCGATGACGGGGCAAACCGCGGTATCGATCGCCGAGCAGTTCGATCGACGAATCGGCGTCTCGGGGATCATCCTGACCAAGACCGAGGGCGACGCCCGGGCCGGCGCGCTCTTGTCCATGTTGGCGGTGACCGGAAAGCCCATCAAGTACGTGGGCACCGGTGAGGCGCTCACCGCGTTGGAAGTGTTCCATCCGGAGCGGATGGCGTCGCGGATCTTGGGCATGGGCGACGTCTCGGGGTTGGTTGAACGCGCGCGCGAGGCGTTTTCGGAAGTCGAGGCCCGCAAGATGGCCGACTCGGTCGGAACCGGCTCGTTCACGCTCGAAGACTTCAAAACGCAGTTGCAGCAGGTGAAGAAATTGGGATCGCTCACGGATCTCCTCGCGATGATTCCCGGTGGCGCCAAACTGGCCGACCGGTTGGAGGATCGCGCGCCGGAGCGCGATCTGGCGCGCGTCGAAGCGATGGTGAACTCGATGACCCCGCAGGAGCGTCGTCATCCCGAGGTGATCAACGGGAGTCGTCGCAAACGCATCGCTCGGGGGAGCGGGACGACCGTGCAAGACATCAACCAGTTGCTGCGACAATTCGCGCAAGCGAAGCGGATGATGAAATCATTCAAGGGCGGGCGTGGACGTGACGCCATGGCCCGCATGTTCTCCGGCGGCTAACGCCGCTTGTGCGAACCGGCGCAGTGGTGATTCAGGAGGCGGGGGTGGGGTTTCAGGTCGGACGGGAACGGTTCAACGAGCTGTTCCAGCACACCTCGGACGGGGTGGTGGTGGTGGATCAGGCGCTGCGCGTGGTGGCGATCAACCCGGCGGCGTCTCGGCTCACGACGTGTTCGGCGGACGCGACGGTCGGGGTGAAGGTGTGCCGTGAAGTGGCGATTTGTCAGAACGCCGAGGGCTTTGAACTGTGCGAAACGGCGTGTCCGGGGCGCGCCGCCCTGGATCGCAGGGTGACGCAGGACGTGCTGGACGTTAATCTGCCGGGGCGCGGGGGACAGGTGGCGCCCGCGGCGTGTGTGCCGATGACGGCGGACGACGGCGCGCCGCTCGCCATGATCTTGATCCGTGACGTGTCGGATCGCGCGGCGCTCGAAGAGCATATTTTGGCGGTCGAGCGCGTCGACCGGATCTCCGGTCTGTACGCGCGCGCGTATTTTGACGAGCTGTATCGGCGAGAGATCCGGTTGGCCGAGCGGCAGCAGCGGGCGCTGGCCGTGGTGATCGTGTCGCTCTCCGGCGATGCGATGGACGGCGACGGCGCGGATCAGACGATCCGCCGCGCCGCGGACGCGATTCGCGCGTCGCTTCGGCGGGTGGACATTGCGGGGCGGTATGACCACGCCACCTTCGCCGTGGTCCTCCTGGACGCGGATGCCGACGGGGCGGCGAGTTTGATCGCGCGGATACAAGATCGATTGGCCCGGCAGCCCTTGGCGCGTGGGGTGGCGATAACGTATGGTGTGGGGACGGTGGCGACGGACGGCTATACCGAGTTGCTCAAGGCCGCGAGGCAGTCCGCGGTCCGGTCGCGATAATCATCAAACAGGGGTAACCGCAATGAGAAAGGGACGGAAGGCATGGTAAAGATTCGGTTGGCGCGACACGGTCGTCACAAGCGACCATTTTATCGGATCGTGGTGGCGGACTCGCACTCGCCCCGCGACGGGCGGTTTATCGAAGTGTTGGGGACCTACGACCCGCTGGCGTCCTCGGGGGTTCAGGTCGACGCCGCCCGCGCTCAGGGCTGGCTGGCGCGCGGGGCCCAGGCGACCGACACGGTGCGCCAATTGTTCAAGCGCTCCGGGGTCGGCACGGCGTCTCAGAAAGTGGTGTGAGGCGTTCGACGCTCAAGACCGGGCGACCGGGGGCGGCTGACGGAGTTGGACCGAGCAAGCCGGTCGTGGTGGCCAGGGTGGTCAAACCCGTTGGGCTCAAGGGCGCGGTCAAGGCCGAGGCGTTGTCGGACGCACCGGGTCGGTTTGCCGAGGGGGCCGAGTTCTGGGTGTTGACCACGCCGCCGCGACGGGTGACGGTGGAGGCCGCTCAGGCGGCTCCTGGCGGACGCTTGTCGTTGCGGTTTCGAGGACACGCGTCGATCGACGCGGTCGGCTCCTGGCGCGGGTGTTTTCTGGCGATCGACGAATCCGAGCGGGCGCGGTTGCCGGACGACGTGTTTTACCACGACGAACTCAAGGGGATGTCGGTGGCCACGGAGACGGGCACGCCGGCCGGGGTGATTCGCGAGGTGTGGTCCAACGGACCGTATGATCTCTTGGCGCTCGACGAAGGAGGCCGGGAGCGGTTGTTGCCGATGATCAGGGAGTTCGTGGTCAGCGTTGATCGGGCGCAACGGCGCGTGATCGTGCGGCCGCCGGCCGGATGGATGGACGATGTTGCGGTGTGAAGTCATCACGTTGTTTCCCGAATTGATCCGCGCCGTCCTGAGCGCCAGTATGCTGCGCCGGGCGTGCGACAACGGGCGGTTGGAAGTTCGGATTATCGACTTGCGCGATTACACCGTGGACCGGCATCGCACCGCGGACGACGTGCCGTACGGCGGGGGCGCCGGCATGGTGCTCAAGGTGGAACCCGTGGCGTCCGCGGTGGAGGCGTTGCGCGGCGACGGCGCGCCGCGTCGATGGATGCTGACCTCCCCCCGTGGACGACGGTTTTCGCATGACCTGGCGACCGAGCTGAGCCGAGAGGACCGCATCCTCACGTTTTTTTGCGGCCATTACGAAGGGGTGGACGAGCGGATTCACGGCACCGCGGATTGGGAGGAAGTCTCGATCGGGGATTATGTCCTGACCGGCGGGGAACTGGCGGCGGCGGCGATCATCGACGCCGCGTCGCGGCTGGTTCCGGGTGTGTTGGGTGATCCGCAATCCGCGCAGGAGGAGTCGTTCGTGGATTCGTTGTTGGAGTACCCGCAGTACACGCGGCCGGCGGAGTTCCGCGGTATGCGGGTTCCAGACGTCCTGCTGTCCGGTCATCATCGGGCCATTGCCCGTTGGCGGCGGGAGCAGTCGCTTCAGGCGACGCGGACGCGTCGCCCCGACCTCTTCGCCCGGGCGGCCATGAGCGAAGCGGAGCGGTCGATGACGGGGGCGGAGATCGGCTCGTCCGAGGGCGGGCGTCAAACCGGAGATCATTAACGATCGCGTAACGGTATTCGGGAGACGACACGTGCGCGTGTCTTGTGGAAGGAGGATGTGATGGATCAGATGCAGCGATTGGAAAAGCGGTGGCTCAAGAGCGACGTTCCCGCCTGCGCCGTGGGCGATACGGTCCGTGTTCACGTGAAGGTCATCGAGGGTGAAAAGGAACGGATTCAGGTGTTCGAAGGCGTCGTGATCGCCAAGAAGGGCACCAGCAACCGTGAGACGTTCACGGTGCGCAAGGTCTCGTACGGCGTCGGCGTCGAGCGGGTGTTCCCGGTCCATTCCCCCTTTGTCGAAAAGGTGGAGGTTGTCCGGTCCGGCCGCGTCCGCCGCGCCAAACTCTATTACCTGCGATCGCGACAAGGGCGTTCGGCGCGGATCGCCGAGCGCGGCGTTGAAGCGAAAGCGGCGAAGACCGTGGAATCCGCGGCCGTCGGCGAGTCGGTCGAGACCGAGTCGCAACCCGTTTCGTAGCGCGGTCCGTCTGCGTCCGTTGGCGGGTGCTCACGCACGAACGGGAGTTGGTGGCCGCGGGGCACGGGGTCCTCGCCGGGATCGACGAGGCGGGCCGCGGCCCGCTCGCGGGGCCGGTGGTGGCGGCGGCGGTGATTCTTCCGTTGAACCGTCCGATTGCCGGCGTGCGGGACTCCAAAACGGTTCCGCCGCGGGAACGGGAGCGGTTACACTACGAGATCATCGGCCGGGCGCTTGCGGTCGGGGTCGGCGTGGTGAGTGTCGGGGAAATTGAGCGGATCAATATTTTCCGCGCTACGGTAAAGGCCATGGAACAGGCCGTTCGCTGTCTGAGCATCCAACCTGACGCGTTATTGATCGATGCGGTCGCGTTGCGCGACGTTCCGTTGCCGCAGCGCGCTCTGATCCGCGGCGATGCCTCCAGTTACCTCATCGCCGCGGCGTCGATCGTCGCCAAGGTCACCCGGGACCGTTTTTTCGGCGATTACGAAGTCAGGTATCCTGGTTATGAGTTTTCCCGGCACAAGGGATACGGGACGCCCGCGCACCTGGATCGTTTGACCGCCCTCGGGCCGTGTCCGATCCATCGCCGGACGTTCCGAGGCGTGTGCTCGGATACCGCGCGCGATGGCGACTGAGGCGGGAGCGCTCGGTCTGCGCGGGGAAGCCGTGGCGGCGGACGTCTTGGTCCGCCGGGGGTATCGGATCGTCGAGCGCAATTGCCGCTCGCGCTGGGGAGAACTCGACGTGATCGCCTACGACGGCGACACGCTGGTGTTCGTCGAAGTGAAGGCGCGCCGCGCGGCCCGGTTCGGAGATCCGGCGTTTGCCGTGGATCGGCGCAAACAGGCGCGACTCGTTCAATTGGCCGAACGGTATCTGGCCCGGCGCCGTTTGGGCGATCCGCCGTGTCGATTCGACGTCGTGCTCATCGACGAACGATGGGCTCAGGCGCCGCAGGTCGAGGTGATCATGAACGCGTTTGACGCCGGATGCCGTGAGTGGAGACGATGATCAGCGGAATTAATACCGATATCGAACACGCCGGAAAAACCTATCACGTGCAGACGGAAGACGGCGGGGCGCAGAACCCGGTGATCGTGACGCATCTGTTTGCCGGCGGAGCCATTCTTTCGTCGCAACGGGTGTCGTACGCCGACATCATCAAGGCGGGGCCCAATCCCGAAGCAATTCGGGAGCTGATGAAACAACAACATCAAACGATGGTCAAAAATCTGACGTCGAACCAGATCGCCGGGGCCGCCGCTTCCCAACAACCGGCGACGCCACGCGCCGAAGAGCCGGTCGCGTCCCAACCGTCGCTGCCGCGGGGGCGTCGATCGCTGGATGAGGTGGTCGACGAATATCTGCGGGGTCGTCGCGACCGCTCGACGTGATGCCGCCGCGGGCGTTATTCGGAATCAGACCGGATGGGCCCGCCGAACGGATGATGGCGTCCTTCTCGCCGGGCGTTCAGATCGTCGACGTGTGGAAATCATTTCAACCTGGTCTTCCGGTCCTTCAAGGCGCGTCGCTCCGCGTGGAGCGGGGGGACTTGGTGGTGGTGGAGGGCCCGACCGGATCGGGTAAAAGCACCCTGCTGCGTTTGGTCGCGGCCATCGAGCGACCGGAGACCGGACGCATCGCGGTCGGCGGCGTCGAGTTGACCGGCGCGGGCGCGTCCCTCGTGGCGCAGGTTCGCCGTACCATGGGGATGCTCTTGTCGGGCATGCCGCTGCTGACCCGACTGACCGTGGCGGAGAACGTGGCGCTGGCGTTGCGGGCGGCCCAAACGCCGCTTCGCGACCGCCGCGTTCGGGTCTATGAAAGTCTCAAGGCATTCGATCTGGAAGGGCGCCGCAACGACTATCCCGACCGTCTGTCGGCCGGCGAAGCCCAGTGCGTGGCTCTCGCGCGGGCATTGGCCGCCCGTCCGTCCGTGGTGTTGGCGGATGAGCCGACCGCGCTGATGGATCAAGGGACCGCCGCGGTGGTGGTCTCCGTGTTGCGCGCCGCGCACGCCCGGGGGGCGACGGTCCTGGTGACGTCGCACGATCCCGATGTGGCGGGGCGTCTGGGCGCGCGGCGAGTCCAACTGCGCGAGGGACGATTGGATGAAATGCCGGCGGCGCGACGGGGCGTGGGATGAGCACCGGGCATCGGGGACCCACCACGTGGGTGGTGCTGACGTCGGCGGTGGTGTTGACCCTGGCCGGCGGCTGTTGGTTGGTCGCGTGGAACGCCTGGCTCGTGACGCGGGGATGGCGCGCCGACGTCAAGGTCGTCGTCTATCTCGCGGACACGGCGTCTGAGCGGGAAATCGACGACCTGCGAACCGCCATCACCGATGAACCCGCGGTGGCGTCGACGCGGACGGTGTCGCGCTCCGAGGCCGAAACCGCGTTCCTGCAGTTTATGCAACTGGATCGGTCGGTGTTGGAGGGGCTTGGGGAAAACGCGTTTCCCGCCTCGATCGAAGTGTCGCTTAAGGAAGAAGGCCAGCGACCGGAGATGATGGCGCGTTTGGCCGCGCGATGGACCGCGTTCGCGGGCGTGGAAGACGTCCGGTACGGAGAAAGCCTGATTCGCGATTTGAGCGTGGCGGCGCGGATCGTCTCGATCCTCGGCGGGGGAATCGGATTGGCGTTGCTGGCCGGGGTGGCCGTGGTGATCGGCGTGATGGTGCATATTTCGTTTCGCTATCGCGCCGAGGAAGTGTCGCTGCTTCGTCTTTTTGGCGCGTCGGAGCGGGTCGTGGTGACGCCCTTTTTGTTGGAGGGCATGGGGATCGGATTCGTCGGCGGGGTCATGGCCTCGCTGGTGTTGGCCGGAGGTTGGCTGGCGGTGCAACACCGATGGGGGATGGCCTTTGAGGGGCTCTTCGCCGGATGGATCGATCGGTTGGACTTCCCGTTGGCGTTGGCGCCGGGGTTGATCGTGCTGGCGGTGGTGGTCGGAGGCATTGGAAGCCTTGTGGCGGTTCGTCGCATTCCGGACGCCGTGGCCTAACCGCGGAGTGCCCGTCGGGCCAATCGCCCTGTTCGCGGCCGCGGTGGCGGTGTGCGCGGTGGCGGGGAGCGCGGCCGCGGCCAAAGAATCGCTGTCGGATCGGATCGCCAACGAACGGCGCGAACTGGCGGCGCTGAAGGAGGAACTGGATCGCATCAAACGCCAGCGAGACCAGGTCCGCTCGAAAGAGCGGACCGTGGCCGAACGTGTGGCGGAATCGGAACGCGCGCTGGCGATTACGCGGCGGGCGTTGCGGTTGACGGAGCTGAACGTGGATCGGAAGGATCGGGAGATCGCGGAAGCCACGGACACGCTTGCCGCGAAGCGGCGCTACGCGGACGAGACCCGGCAGTTGGCCCGGGCCCGGGTCCGCGAACTGGCAAAGTGGAAGGACGTCTATGACGGGACCTTCGTTTTGGCGGCCGCGCCGTCCGAGATGACCATGCGATACGACGCCGTGCGCCGGGTGGTCGACCGAGATCGCCGCACGTTGATGGCCGCTCAGTCGGCGGCCCTGGCGGTGTCTGAACAGGTCGCGGAACTCGAGCGCTTGAAGCGCGACCTGGAAGCGGTTCGCTCGGAGGAGCGCGCCGCGTTGCGCGACGTGCTGGCTGAACGGGCGGCCAAACGCCGGGTGCTGGCGGAACTCCGAAGCGAACGTGTCGCGTACACGCGGTCGATTCGGGACCTTGAGGATGCGTCGCGGCGATTGGAGTCGTTGATCAGCGATTTGGTCCGGGCGTCTCGGGGGCCGCGCCAGGGGATCGGGTTGGCGAAGCTCAAGGGGCGTTTGATCTGGCCGGTGCAGGGCGACGTGGTGGGGTTGTTCGGCCGTCACAAACATCCGCGATTCGGGACCTACGTGGACCGAAAAGGGATCGACATCAAGGTGTCCAAGCAAGACGCGATTCGCGTGATCGCGGACGGCACCGTGGTGTACGCGGATACGCTGAACGGGTACGGGAAGGTGGTCATCGTGGACCACGGCGACCAATACTTGTCGTTGTACGCCAACGCGGGGTCGGTTCGCGTCCGCGTGGGCGACGACGTCGGGGCCGGAGAGCCGCTCGGGGAAGCCTCGATCGGGCGCGAGACCGGCCAAATGTATTTCGAATTGCGGCACGGGAAAACCCCACTCGATCCGCTCGGGTGGTTGCTGACACGAGGAGGAACGAAATGACTGCGCATCGTCCACGGGCTGGGTGGATCCCCTTCGGCGTTGTCTTGATTTTCGTCGCGGGGTTGTTGTCCGGACGGCTGTTGGAGGGCAAAGGGCTCGCCCAGCAAGCCGAAACGTATGAAGAACTCCGGCCGTTTACCGAAGTGCTCAATCAAGTTCAACGCAACTACGTGGAAGAAACCACGACCCGAGACGTCGTGTACGGCGCGATCCGCGGGTTGCTCAACACGCTGGATCCGCACTCCTCGTTCATGCCGCCGGACGTGTACAAGGAAATGCAGGTGGACACCAAAGGCGAATTCGGCGGCGTCGGCATTCAAATCGGGCTCAAGGACGATCGACTGACCGTCATCGCGCCGATCGAGGACACCCCGGCCTTTCGCGCGGGCATTTTGGCCGGCGACAAGATCGTCAAGATCGACGGCGCGTCCACGAAAGACATGACGCTCATGGACGGCGTCAACAAGATGCGGGGGGCCAAGGGGACCAAGGTGACGCTCACCATCGAGCGCGAGGGGACCGCCAAGCCGATCGATGTCGTCTTGACGCGCGAGACGATCAAGGTCAACAGCACGCGGCACAAAATGTTGGACGACGGTATCGGGTACGTGCGGCTCACCCAGTTCCAGGAACAGTCCGGACCGGACCTGGCCAAGGCGCTCAATGCGCTGCGCGCGCAGAAGGCCCAAGCCTTCATCCTCGATTTGCGGAACAATCCGGGCGGTCTGTTGACCGCGGCGGTCGAGGTGTCCGAGCAGTTTCTCCCCAAGGGCAAGACGGTGGTCTCGATCAAGGGGCGACAAGGCAACGCGGAGGATTATCCCGCCGACGGCGACCAGCCGATTCTAGACGCGCCGCTGATCGTGTTGGTCAACGAAGGCAGCGCCAGCGCGTCCGAAATCGTGGCGGGTGCGGTGCAGGATTGGGGGCGGGGGGTGGTGGTCGGGACCACCACGTTCGGCAAGGGATCGGTGCAAACCGTGATCCCGTTGAGCGACGGATCCGCGTTGCGCCTGACCACGGCCAAGTACTACACCCCCAAGGGGCGGTCCATCCAGAACACCGGAATCACGCCCACCATCGTGGTCCGGGCGCCGGTCAAGGGCGACGGCAAGCGTCCGCTGGTGAGGGAGCGTGATCTGGAGCGGCACCTGGAGAACCCGACCGGCTCTACGCCGCCTTCCGCGCCGAATGAGTCGGAAGAGCCGGTCGAGCTGAGTCCGATTCCGGATTTGCCCCAGGGCGGTTCGGGAGACAGCGAGGATATCCAACTCCAAAAAGCCATTGAATTGTTGAAAAGTTGGGCGATTTTTAAGGGGTTATTGGACCAGCCGCCGCCCGTTGAAACGGTTCGCGGTAATTCCACCTAAGTCTTTCGTCCATAAAAAAGCTCGGGGACTTGATTTTTGACGAGCCGATGAATATTATTGTCAGCACTCGAAGCTGGTGAGTGCTAGTAATAACATTAGACACAAGGAGGAGATGGGTATGGGAACGGAAACAGCGACTCGAAAAAAGGTCAATTTCAAACCCCTGAAGGAACGGGTGTTTGTCAGCTACTCGGAAGAGCAGGAGCGGACCAGCGGCGGCCTCTACATCCCGGACGCAGCCAAAGAGAAACCGCAGCGCGGCAAGGTGGAGGCGGTGGGCGGTGAGGTCAAATCCGTGAAGGTCGGCGACGAAATCCTGTTCGACAAGTATTCGGGGAGCAAGATCTCGTTTGACGGCGCGGACTACTTGATCGTGAAAGAAGACGAAATCCTCGGGGTCATCGAGAAGTAACCACCACGACTGACGATCGATCGAGACATCCAAAGGGAGGGGTAGAAGATGGCGAAGCAGATGGTATTCAGCGAAGACGCGCGGGCGTCGATTCTCAAGGGCGTGAATCAGCTCAGCAACGCCGTGAAGGCGACGTTGGGTCCCAAGGGACGCAACGCGGTGATCGAGAAGAAGTTCGGCGCGCCGACTATCACCAAAGACGGCGTGACCGTGGCGAAGGAAGTGGAGTTGAAGGACCCGTACGAAAACATGGGCGCGCAACTGGTCAAGGAAGTGGCCAGCAAGACCAGCGACGTGGCGGGCGACGGCACCACCACCGCGACCGTATTGGCGCAGGCGATTTTCCGCGAAGGCGTGAAGAGCGTGTCGGCCGGCGCGAACTCGATGGACATCAAGCGCGGCATCGACAAGGCGGTGGAAGTGGTGCTCGACGAGCTGAAGAAGATCAGCCGACCCTGCCAGACCAAAAAAGAGATCGCGCAGATCGGCACGATCTCCGCGAACAACGACAAGGCGATCGGCGACCTTATTGCCGAGGCCATGGAAAAGGTCGGCAAGGACGGCGTTATCACGGTCGAGGAAGCCAAGAGCATGAGCACGTCTTTGGACGTGGTGGAGGGGATGCAGTTTGACCGCGGGTACCTCTCGCCCTACTTCGTCACGGATCCCGAGCGCATGGAGGCTTCTCTTGAGGACGCGTTGCTCCTGATCAACGAGAAGAAAGTCAGCACCATGAAGGACCTGCTGCCGATCCTCGAGCAGGTGGCGCGTATGGGCAAGCCGTTGTTGATCATCGCGGAAGAAGTCGAAGGCGAGGCCTTGGCCACGCTCGTGGTCAACAAGCTCCGCGGCACGCTGAACGTCGCGGCGGTGAAGGCGCCCGGCTTCGGCGACCGTCGCAAGGCCATGCTGGAAGACATCGCGATCCTCACGGGCGGGCAAGTGATCTCCGAGGATCTCGGCTTGAAGCTGGAGAACGTGAAGATCACGGACCTGGGCCGTGCCAAACGCGTCACGATCGACAAAGACAACACCACGATCGTGGAGGGCGCGGGCGACTCGTCCAAAATCCAGGGCCGCGTCAAGCAAATCAAAGCCCAGATCGAAGAAACCACGTCGGATTACGATCGCGAGAAACTGCAAGAGCGCCTGGCCAAGTTGGTCGGCGGGGTGGCCGTGATCAACGTGGGCGCCGCGACCGAGACCGAGATGAAGGAAAAGAAGGCGCGCGTGGAAGACGCGCTCCACGCCACCAAGGCGGCGGTGGAAGAGGGCATCGTGCCCGGCGGCGGTGTGGCGTTGCTGCGCTGCATCCCGTCGTTGGAGAAGCTGAAGCTGGAACACGATCAGCAGATCGGCGTGACCATCATCCGGCGGTCCCTGGAGGAGCCGATCCGTCAGATCGTGGCGAACGCGGGGCTCGAGGGCTCGGTGGTCGTGGACAAGGTCCGGAACAGTTCGAAGGCCAGCCAAGGATTCGACGCGTCCAGCGAGACGTACGTGGACATGATCGAAGCCGGCATCATCGACCCGACCAAGGTGACCCGGACCGCGCTGCAAAACGCGGCGAGCGTGGCGGGGTTGATGCTGACGACCGAAGTAATGGTCGCCGAGATCCCGGAAAAAGAACCCAAAGCCCCCGCAATGCCGGGCCATGGCGGCGGCATGGGGGACATGTACTAATCCCGATTGGGAATCATCTGTACGCACGACGGCCCCTCATCATGAGGGGCCGTCGTTTTTAGAACGTCACGTATCGGTTGCCGCGTTGACAGGTAAGAATTCGTTGCGTTACGATGTGCCGAAACGCTCGGAGGGGTACATGGGACAGGCAGTGAAGGTCGAAACCGCGTCGTGGGACGCAACGGTCCTGAAGGCCCAGGGCCTGGTGATGGTGGATTTTTGGGCGGTGTGGTGCCGTCCCTGCCAGATGATCGCGCCGATTATCGAGGAATTGGCGAAGGAATACGACGGCCGGTTGACCGTGGCCAAGCTCAACACGGATGAAAATCCGGATTTGGCCAGCCGGTATCAGATTATGGGCATCCCTACGTTGATGTTCTTCCGCGACGGCAAACCGATCGAGAAGATCGTCGGCGCCGCGTCCAAACAGCAGTTCAAAGAGAAAATCGACACGCTCCTCGCGTCCTAATCCGACCTTTCCCTGGTGAGGGCGCGCCATGCTCCGTGATCTGCGGGTCCAACGCTTCGCTCTCATCGATGATCTGCAACTGGCGTTCGGACCCCGCCTCAACGTCTTAACCGGCGAAACCGGGGCCGGGAAATCCATCCTCCTTGATGCGGTGACGATCGTCCTCGGCGGCCGCGCCTCGCCGGACATGGTCCGCTCCGGTTGCGAGGACGCAGTGGTCGAAGCCTCGTTCGACGTGGCGCCGCAGTCGCCCGCCGCCGCCGCGCTCGCCGACATGGGGTATCCGCAGGAGGACGACCTGGCGGTCCAGCGCGTGGTCTCGGCAAACGGGAAGGGCCGCGTCTACGTCAACGGCCGGCCGGTGACCGTGTCGGCGTTGGCGCAGGTGACCGGGCACCTGATCGATCTGCACAGTCAACACGACTATCAGTCGTTGATGCGGGCGGACACCCCCTTGACGCTCCTGGATGCGTTCGCGAAGGCGGATGATCTGCGGCGGGAGTGTCGCGCGGCGTGGACCGCGTGGACCGAGCTGGATCAGGCCTTGTCGTCTCAAGCCGCGCGGGCGGCCGACCGCGCGCGTGAGATCGCCTTGCTGACGCACGAGATCGAGGAATTGGGGCGCGCGCAGCCAGAACCCGGCGAGACCGAGTCGCTCGAACGCGAGCGCGCCGTGTTGCGGCACGCCGAGCGCTTGCTCGCCGCTGCGCGGGCCGCGCAGGAACTGCTGGATGAGCAAGGCGGCGTGCTGGAAGGGACCGGCGCGATCGTTTCGGAGGTGAAGGCCGCGGCCGCGCTGGATCCGAAACTGGCGGAAGCCTCGGAGTTGGCGGCCTCGGCCCTGGTGCAGCTCCAGGAACTCGCGTCGACGCTGCGACGATACAGCGACGGCGGCGAGCCCGAGGAGGGGCGGTTGGACGTGATCGAGTCTCGCTTGGCCGAACTCCAGCGCCTGCGGCGAAAATACGGGGTGGAGTCCGACGAATTGGCGGGCTTGGCCGTTCGCAAGCGCGAGCAACTGCGCGCGCTCGAACGCGAGGTGGAGTCGAGCCACACGTTGGGGTCGCGAGCCGATGAGGCGCGGAGCCGTCTGGAAACCCTCGCGGATCAACTGCACGAGCGTCGGGTCGAGACGGCGGGGCAACTTGCGTCCCTGGTCGACGCGGAGCTGGCGCGTCTCCGCATGACCGCGCGATTACAGGTCGAGGTTGCTCCCGTGGATGAATCGGGCACGATCGGCCCGCTCGGACGGGATCGCGCGGATTTCCTCATCCAGACCAACCCCGGTGAACCCGCGAAGTCGTTGCGAAAAGTCGCCTCGGGCGGGGAACTGTCTCGGGTGATGTTGGGGCTCAAGTCGGTGCTCGCGAGCGTGGACGCGGCGCCGACCCTGATCTTTGATGAAGCGGACGCCGGGGTGGGGGGCGCGGTGGCCGAGGTGGTGGGCCGCCGCTTACGCGCGATCGCGGATCATCGACAGGTGCTGTGCGTGACCCATCTGCCGCAAGTGGCAAGCGGAGCGGACATGCACATCCTGGTGGAGAAGAGCAGCGATCACGGGCGGACCAACACCACGGCGCGGCGGTTGAGCGAACGCGAACGCGTTCGGGAAGTGGCGCGCATGTTGGCAGGCGAGGAGATCACCGCGACCGCGTTGCGTCACGCGGAAGAAATGATCCGGTTGGTGTCAGCCCCGCAGGAGGGGCCGCTGGACCCGCGGGGGCCCGCTCGGCGAAGAGACTCATCGAGGCGTCTCGACGCGCGGACTTGATTTACGCGTTCGCGATCTGGGCCGACGGGGGAGCCTGCCGCCGATCGAGCACCCGCCGAATCGTAGTGAGCATTTCCGTGATATTGAACGGTTTCAGCAGGTAATCGGCCGCCCCGAATCGGATCCCGTCCACCGCGGTTTTCAACCCTCCGAATCCGGTGACGATCACCACGTCGGTTTCATTGTGCTCGCGCCGAATGGCCTGCAGGACCTCCGTGCCGTGCATGCCGGGCATTTTCAGGTCCAACGTGACCAAGTCGATCTTGTGGACCTTCATCAGCGCCAGCGCGTCGTTCCCGTTGTCCGCGGTGTACACGTGATAAAAGGGTTTGAGGATCATCTTGAGCGATTCACGCGGGCCGACCTCGTCGTCGACGACCAACACGCTCACGTTTTCGCGAACGGCCTGTTCCATGAGGACTCCTTCTCTGTCAAGGGTGATTGCCCCTTCGTGGGGACGAGCGCTAAGCATAGCAAAATCAGCGGGAACGTCGAGCCGATTCCTTGACGCTTGATGTCGAAACCCGTACAATCCGCCCCGGTGAACGGGTGGAAAACGGGGATCGTCTTGTTGGCCGCCGTCGTCGCGACGGCAAGCCCCGCGCGCGCCGAACGTCCGTTCCTCGCGACCGAGCGCGGAACGCTCCTTGAGCACGGAGAGGCGCGTCTGGACTTCGGCGTGGACGCGGCCCGTTTTTCCTCGCAGACCACGCGATACACGGTCAGAACCGAGCTGACCTCCGGCATTCTGACCAATTTGAACTTCAAGGTCGAAGCGCCCTATCTGTTCGTGACGGGGATGGGCGGCGGGACCGAGGGGCAGGTTGGAGACGTGGTGCTCCGACCGAAGCTCCAACTTCTCAAAGGTCGCGAAGCCAACCCGTTATCGTTGGCGGCCGAACTCGTCGTCAAGTTTCCGAGCTGCAACGAGTCCGTAGTGGCGTCGAATCCCAAGGTCCTTCCGACGTGCACCGGCGAGGCGGATCTCGGCGTGCTGGCGATTGCGACCAAGGAATTTCAGCCCATCACCGTACATTTGAACCTGGGGTATACGTTGGTGGGAAATCCCGCGGGTCGAGACCTGGATGACGTGACGACCTATTCGCTGGCGTTCGAGTACGTGACGATCTTACCGTCGACCACGGTGGTCACGGAGTTGTGGGGAGAGACAAGCCGCGAACCCGCGGCGTACGGGAATGTGCTCGCGCTGTTATTGGGGGTGGCCTATCAACTGAATCGTCGGGTGGCGCTGGACAGCTCGCTGACGGTGGGACTCACGTCGTCGAGTCCGGACTACACGGCGTCGCTCGGCGTGTCGTACCGGTTCTAATCGTTCGGAAGAAACGGGCTCAGACGGCTTTCTGAACCCGTTGGGACTTCAGGCAACCCGTGCACACCTTGATCCGCTTTGACGAAGCGGCGACGATGGCATGAACCGAGTGAAGATTGGGCTGCCAGACCTTTTTCGTCTTGTTGTTGGCGTGGCTGACGTTGAACCCGACCTGCCGCCCCTTCCCGCAAATTCCACACACGCGTGCCATGAAACCTCTCCTCTTCACGTGAAAGAAAGCCGTCCACATTAACATGGGCGATCCAAAAGTGCAAGCCAGTCGACGGTCTCCGCCCCGTCAGGCCGCTCCGGAGGCTGCTCGGACGGTGACCGAGTACGTACGGCGCATGACACGCCCCGTGGAATTCGCGATTCGGGACGAGCGCAAGACCCTGGCGCTGGTGCGTAATCTCGGGGCGTTTCTCGCGCGCTGCGCCGGGGACGGGCTGGCCGTGGCCGCGTTTCGGGCGATCCACCCTGAGTTGCGTCGACTGCGGCACCTGGCGTCCGGGTACGACGATCTGCCGACGTCCGCGCGGCGCGAGCGGTTGGAGGCGGTGCGTGACCTGCTGGCGCGCATGAGTCGACCGGACGGGGCCCGAGACCGAGAACGCGTCGCCGCGCCGGCGCCGACAGTCTCCGACGGCGGGCCGTCGCGGGTCGTGGACCTCGCGGAACCGGTGGCGGCCCTGCCCGGAATCGGGGTCCGCCGCGCCGCGCTGTTGGGCAAACTCGGGATCGAGCGGGTGGAAGACGTGTTGTGGCGGCTGCCGTGGCGGTACGTGGACCGATCGGCCGCGACTCCGTTGGGCGAACTTCGGGTCGGGCAAGACGCCACCGTGTTCGCGGAGGTCCGTTCGGTCGAGGAAGTGATCACCTCGCGGCGGCGGCTGCGCATTCTCCAGGCGCTCGTGGGCGACTCGACCGGCGTTCTGACCGTCAAATGGTTCAACCAACCCTACTTGCGGACGCGCCTGGCGCCCGGACAACTCCTCATGTGCAGCGGGCGGATCAAGGCCTCCCGGTCGCTCTCGCTCATCGAGATGGATAACCCGCAGTTCGAGGTGTTGGCGTCGGAGGGGAATCCCTCGCTGCACACCGGGCGGGTGGTGCCGATTTATCACGAGACCCGGGGGCTCAACTCCCGCGCGTTACGGGTGCTGGTGGATCAGGTCTTGAATCGCGCGCGCGACGTGGAGCACGATGTGCTGCCCGCGTCCATGCGCGAGCGGAACACGCTCATGCCGAAACACGCGGCGTGGCGCGCCGTGCATTTCCCGCCTCCCGACGCGGATCTCGACCAGTGGAACGCCGGGGTCAGCCCCGCTCATCGACGGCTGGTGTTCGAGGAGCTGTTGCTCCTGGAATTGGGCTTGGCGGTGCGTCGACGGGAAACGACGGCGGACGCGGAGGGCATCGCGTTTCGCTGCGCGCCGGAACGCCTGGCCGCGCTCTGGCGCGCGTTGCCGTACGCGCCGACGGGCGCGCAGCGGCGCGTGGTGGACGAGGTGCTGCGCGACATGGGGTCGTCCAGACCGATGAACCGGTTGATCCAGGGCGACGTGGGGTGCGGCAAGACGGTGGTCGCGGCGGCGGCGATCTGGATGGCGGTGGGCGACGGCTACCAGGCCGCGTTCATGGCGCCCACGGAACTGCTGGCCGAGCAACACGGCCGCCAATTGTCCGCGTTGCTGGGCGGGCTGGGCCTGCGCGTGGCGTTGCTGACGAGCGAGTTGGGGCGTCGGGATCGCGCGGAGGTGCTCGGTCGGGTGGCCGCCGGCGCGATCGACTGCGTCGTGGGCACGCACGCGTTGCTCCAGCCCGACGTCCGGTTCGCGCGCTTGGGGTTCGCGGTGATCGACGAGCAACACAAGTTCGGCGTGCTGCAGCGCTCGCACTTGGTCCGCAAGGGGTACCATCCGGACGTGCTGATCATGACCGCGACGCCGATTCCCCGCACCTTGGCGATGACCGTGTACGGAGACTTGGACGTATCCGTGATCGATGAGATGCCGGCGGGTCGGCTGCCGATCGAAACGCGTTGGCACCGCGACGCGCGGCGCCCCGAGGCGGACGAGGTCATTCGACGCGCGATCCAAGCGGGGCGGCAAGTCTACGTGGTGGCTCCGCGCATCGACGAATCGGACGATGGGGAGCTTCGATCGGTCGGCGTGGTGGCCGATCGGTTGCGGACGCGCCATACCGAGGCCCGCATCGGCGTGCTCCACGGTCGAATGAGCCGAACGGAGAAGGACCAGGTGATGCGCGCGTTCGTGGTCCGTGAGCTGGACATCTTGGCCGCGACCACGGTGGTGGAGGTCGGGATCGATGTCCCGAACGCCACGGTGATCGTGATCGAACACGCCGATCGATACGGGTTGGCCCAGCTCCATCAGCTTCGGGGACGGGTGGGCCGCGGGCGCGAGGTGTCGGTATGTCTCTTGCTCTCTTCCAACCGGGTCGCGGAGGAGTCCATGCAGCGGTTGCAGACAATGGTCGACGTTCGCGACGGGTTTGTGATCGCGGAGCGGGACTTGGCCGCGCGCGGGCCGGGAGAGTTTCTCGGCACCCGCCAGTCCGGGCTACCCGACCTCAAGGTCGCGAACCTGATCCGCGACGTGCGGTTGGTGGAACTCGCGCGGCGCGAGGCGTTCGGGGTGGTCGAACGCGACCCGACCTTGTCGGCCCCGGAACACGCGCCGTTGAAGGCCGCGCTGAAACGGACATGGGGCAAACGATTGGCCCTTGCCTCAATCGGGTGACGGTGGGTCGGATGGCGTAACAGTGGATACGTGGCGGAAAATTCGGGAGGACGGGTCGACCGGGCTGTTGGCGTTGCTGAGCGCCGTGAGCGCGACGATCCGCGGCGGCCGGTCGCTGCCGCAGACCCTGCGGTTGCGGTGGAGTTTGCGGGAGACGCGCGCGGAGCTCGACGCGGCCTACGTGGACCTGGGGAGATATCTGGATGCCGTGCTCACCGCGGGCGGCGCGGTGGACCCGGCGGACGAGCAGGCGCGCGGGTTGTGCCGGCGGATCGACGAACTGCTGACGATGGAACGCCGATTGCGCGACGAACTCTCGGGTGGGAGCGCACCGTAAATGCCGACGCCGAATTCCGACACCGCCGTGGTCGCCGCCATCGACTTGGGAACGAACGCGTTCCGGCTCCTGGTCGCCGACGTTGATGCCGGAGGCCAGTTGAACGTGCGCCATTTGCATCGCGTGTTTCCGAGGCTGGGTGAGGACGTCGGCCAAACCGGACGGCTGACCGAACGCGCCATTGACCGATCGATCGCGGCGCTCGGTGAAATCCGCGCGGTGGTTGATCGCTTCCCGATCGACGTCGTGGTGCCGGTGGCCACGAGCGCGGTCCGTGAAGCCGGCAACGCGGCCGAGTTTCTCGATCGCGCGAGAACGGAGACGGGCTTCGACGTGGAGGTCATTTCCGGGACCGAGGAAGCTCGTCGGACGTGGTTGGGGGTTCGCGCGGGCTTTGCCGCGGTCGGCCGGGCGATCGGGGACGCCGTGGTGATGGACATCGGCGGCGGCAGCACCGAACTCATCAGCGTGCGCGGGGGCGAGTTTCGCGACGCGATCAGTTTGGACCTCGGCGTCGTGAAGCTGACGGAGCGGTGTGTACGCCACGATCCGCCGCGGGAGGACGAACTCCGCCGATTGGAGGCCGTCGCGCGTGAGGCGTTGCGCGGGGCGATTCCGGTCCGAGCCGCCTCGGGGCCCGGACCGACCGTGGTCGGCACCGCCGGCACCGTCACCGCCGCCGCGGTGCTTCACCTGGGATTAACGCAGTACGAGCCCGCCTTGGTGCATGATCGTCTCATTCCCCGATCCGCGGTGAGCGAGGTCGCCGCGCGGCTGGCGGGGTTGCCCGCCGCGGAGCGCCGCAAGTTTCCGTCGTTGGATCGGGGGAGGGAAGACGTGATCCTCGCGGGGCTCGCCATTCTCGGGGAGGCGCTGGATTTGTTCGAAGCCCACGAGGTTCGCGTCAGCGAATACGGGTTGCGCGAGGGGCTGGTGATTGATTGGGCGGAGCGCCACCTGGCGTCCGGGACGTTCCGCAAGGCTTGAGTCGCGGCGACGCCTGTGGCATAATCTCACGGTTACGCCCGCGACGTTCGCGCGGCGGATAGACTTGAACGAGAAAGGGGCCGCGTTCCGTGCCGCAACCGATTAAAACGACCGTCAGACCGTCCGTGCTCGACGCGGACGAGTTGCTCCGTTCAGCGCGGCTTCAGGACTGGTTCCTGGCGAATCTTCGCGCCGTCGTGACGGCGATCGGGATCCTGGCGCTTGCCGGATCGGCATGGGGCGTCCTGCAGTTTGTTCAGCATCGAGCGGAAGAGCGCGCCGCGGCGTTGTACGTGGTGGCGTTTACCTCGTATCAGGAGGCCCTGACGCCGGAACGACAACTTCGCGTCTTGGCGCCCGATACCAAGGAAATCCTGGAACGCGCCGTCAAGGAGTTCCAGGCCGTGCTCGACCAGTATCCCCGAACCGCGCACGGAGCGTTGGCGCTTTTTCAGCAGGCCAACGCGCTGGCCGGAATCGAGCGATACGACGAGGCGGTCTCGGCCTATCGAACCTGGCTGTCCACGTACCAGAAAAGGACGGATCTCGCGCCGTTGGTCACCCAGCGGTTGGCGTACGCCCTGTGGGCCAAAGGAGATACGCAGGGCGCGCTGACGCAATTCGAGGCGGTCGCAAACATGCCGGACGCGCCCAATCGCGACGTGGCGTATTTTGAGAAAGGGCGCGTGCTCGAAACGCTTGGGCTAAACGATAAAGCCCTCGAGGCCTACGCCACGCTGGCCAAAGATTTCGGCGCGTCGCCCTGGAGCAGCGAGGGCAACGCCCGCATCATCGCGTTGGGCGGAACACCTCCAGGCGCCGAAGTCCCGCAAGCCGCCGTCGAAACGCAGGCCCCGACCGAGGGACAAGCCGTGCCGCCGGCATCCGGCGAACCGCCGGCTCCCGCCCCGTAATTTCCCCCAAGGTTTGGTCCAACGGTCAAGAATGGTCGATTCCCGTCTTCGCGGAGAGGACGGCATGGGGCGACATCCCCGCGAAGACGGGAGCCATGCGGCCGGATTCGTGACGGCCGTCGACGGGATGAACGTCGTTAGGACTGCTCGGCGTTGACGTAGAGATTCAGCCGTTGTCCGGCGCGGATGGCACTCCCGGAGCCGAGGTGGTTCCACTCGCGGATCTTGGCGACGGTGGTGTTGAATCGTTGCGCAATGCCCCAGAGCGTATCCCCCCGTTTGACGCGATACCTCAACGGCTTGTTTGCCCCGACCAACGGCTCTTCGAGGATCAGCGCCGCGCTCGCCACGGATGATGAAGCCTCCTCGGTCTCGAGGTCGCTGCGATTCCCGGTGGGCACGAGGATCTTCGTGCCCGTCTTGATGGTGGGCCGTTTCAAGTGGTTGATATCCCGCAGCGTCGACGTGGTGGTCCCGAACTTCTTCGCGATCGAGGCCAAGGTTTCACCGCGTCTGACCGTGTGTTTAACCCACACCGTTTTTTCCCATTCCGGAATCGCGGCAAAACCTTCCTCAAACGTCCCCTGGGTCCCGAACGGCAACTTGAGGCGGTAATTTTCGTAGTCGATCGGCGTCACGCTTTGTTTGAGTTCCGGATTGAGCTCTTTGACCGCCTCATAAGGCACCCCGGCCGTTTTGGCGATCAATTTCAGGTCGGTCGGACGATCGATGACGACCTCGTCGAACCGCAGCGGTTCGTGGTAGTTCAAGTTGAATCCGTATTTTTCGGGATTTTTCGCGATGATCGTCGCGGCCATAAACTTGGGGACGTAATTGCGGGTTTCGGGCCGTAGGTATCGGGTGGTGCGAAGGTCCCAGAAGTCGTCCGCCTTGGAACGCTTCATCGCCCGGCCCACGCGTCCCTCCCCCGCGTTGTATGACGCGAGCGCGAGCGGCCAGGAATTGAACATGGCGTACAAATCCTTCAAATACGCCGCCGCCGCGTGAGTCGACTTGACCGGATCGCGGCGTTCGTCGATCCACTCGTCGATGCGAAGCCCGTATTTCTTCCCGGTTCCCTTCATGAATTGCCAGGGGCCGACGGCCCGCGCGCGCGAGTACGCGTACGGGTTGAACCCGCTCTCGATCAGGGACACGAAGACCAAGTCTTCGGGCAAGTTGTTCTCTCGAAAGATCTCCCGCATGAGCGGGAGATACCGCCCGGATCGACTCAACCATAGCTCGAATTTATCGCGAATCCGAGTGTTGAAGTAATCGATATGCGCCTCAACGCTCGCGTTCAGGATGATCGGGACGTCGTACGTCGGGGGCTCGTCCTCATCGCTTTCAGGAGCCGGTTCGTCGATGATCGCCACGTGCGGCGTCGACTCGGCGGGATCGACGAGCACGGCGGACGGCGCGAGTGTCGCTTGGGAGGGGATCTGATCCGCGTGTGGCGCCATCCCGTCCTCGACGGATGGAATCGACGCCTGGTCGTGGGCCGACGCGGGGCTCGCGTGGGTCGAAGCCGCGGGAGTCGGTGGCGTCACGTCGGACGCCGCGGGTCGCGCCTGCGCGGCCGAGCGCGGGGGCGGAGGCGTGGCGCACGCCGTCAGGGCGATGAGTACTGCCAGCAGCGGAACAATCCGTGTCATAGGGCTCCTTAATGCGTCGGGCGATGCTACTGATTTCACGATTATGCTGTCAACGGGTTGATTCAACGGGGTCAGGGCCAAACCGCGTCCAGAAGTATAGGCGGGCCCGACCGGCTGTCAACGCCTCTAACCGATGATCAGCGCGGATTTGAACAGCGTCGACACCGCGGTCGACGACCGTGCCACGGATTGACACCCGCTGTCACGGCGTGCTACACGATCCCCTGCTCGCCGCGTCATGCCCATCGGAATGACCTTCGGTCGTTGTCTCGCCGCCGCCACGGCGGTTTTCGTGTGGCTGGTGGGAAGTCCGTGGATCGACCGTGCGCGGGCCATGGACGTCGAACTCCTCCCCGGCCCCTCGCCGTTTCGGCCGTTGTTGGCCGACCCGCGTGAAGCCTACCACAGCCTGCGGTACGTGGTCGGGTCGGGGCGCGCGGGTGGAGAGGCGTCGTTCGGCGACACGTTCGGATTGGCGCGAGTTTCCAATGATCGGGGTATCCAGGTTGGGCTCCAAGCATCGGTGTTCACCCGGTTTAACCGCGACACAGACTCCGCGGGATTTCTGGACATCAACAGCGCCGATTACACCATTTTTATCCCCGTTGATTTCCAATTCGGGCGGGTTGCGGTTCGCACCGGATTCGGACACACCAGTTCTCACCTGGGCGAGATTGAAGTCCAGCGCCGGATTCTCAACGGCGAAGCGATGTTTTACGATCGCAGCTTTTTGTACCGACGCGATTATGCGCGGGTGGTGACGGCGTGGGACGTGACGGATCGGGCGCGGGTCTACGGCGGTGGCAGTGTGGCGGTGCACCTGACTCCGGAGGGCGGGCGGACGGCCCTTCAGGCCGGCGCGGAGTGGACAGGGCGCCCGCGCCCGTGGGGGATGCTCGCCCGGCAGTGGTTCGCGGGCGTCGACCTCCAAACGTGGGCGGAGTCGGATTGGGCGGTCAACGCGAACGTCGAAGGCGGGTTGCGGTTGTCGCGCCCGGACGCGGCGCGCGGTATCAGGCTCGCCGTATCGGGCTACGCCGGGCGATCACTTCAGCGCGTGTTGGCCAGTGAACGCGAGCAGTATGTCAGCGTGGGCCTGGTGTTCGAATTTTGATCGCCTGTCCATGAATGGTCATCTGCCGCGTTGTCGCTGCGCATCCGGTCCTCACGTACAGGCCCCGTACGCTCCAGTCCGGTGCTCGCGACGCCTTGCATATGACGCATTCCTGAACAGGCTCGGGTTGCCAACGAGAAGGACATGACAGCAACAGACTATTCGATGTCGCGGTTCAGTCGTTCCAGAAAGTCCTCGGGCAGGCGCCGGGGTTTGCCGCGTTCGTCCACGCAGACCAGGCGGGCGGCGCCTTCCACGATCAGCCGGTCATCGCCCGCGCGGCGGATCTCGTGGGCGAAGGTCAGGCTGGTGCGGGTGAGATCCACGACGTCGGTGTCGATTTCCAACAGGTCGTTGTACCGGCCGGGGGAGCGGTACGACACTTCCGCGTGCGCCACCACGAAGAGCAGGCCCGCGGCCGCGTAGGCGGCGACTTCGATGCCGCGTTCCCGAAGATACTCGGTGCGCGCGCGCTCGAAATAGCGCAGGAAGTTGGCGTAGTACACCACGCCGCCGCAATCCGTATCCTCGTAGTAGACGCGAATGTGCATTACCGTTCCTCCAGTCTGTCGCCGTGCGCCGCGACGCGTCGGCCGTCCCGGTCGCGAACCCCACAGGCCATGTAGGGCGTGGCGTGAAGGAGCGCGTGCGCTCCGGTACGCGAGAGGATGATGGCGCCCGCGTGGCCGCCGATGCGCCGGCGCATCCAGGCCAACGCGCGGCGCCCGGCGAGTCTCGGCGTGAGGCCGCGCGCCATGTCCGCCGCGATCACTCGCGCAAGACCGCCGCGGATGATGGTTTCGCCCGTGCCCGTCATGGACACCGCGCCCGCCTGATCGTCCGCGTAGGTGCCCGCGCCGATCAACGGGCTGTCCCCCACGCGGCCCGGCAACATGCGGGCGACGCCGCCGGTGGACGTCGCGGCCGCGACGTGTCCTCGCGCATCGATCGCCACCGCGCCGACCGTGCCCGCGGCGGGTGCGGCGGACGTCATCGCCCGGCGATACAGCGCGAGCCACGAAGCGGTGGTCGACGGCCGCGGCTCCGACGAGCGGGGGAGCTTGTGATGGCGCGCGAAGCGCTCGGCCCACGGGCCCGTCAACAACACGTGGGGCGAGTCGGTCATGACGCGGCGGGCCGCGCGCACCGGATTCCGGATGCCGGTGACCGAGGCCACGGCCCCGGCCGCGAGGGTGCGGCCGTCCATGATCGACGCGTCGCGTCGCGCCACGCCGTCCAGTTGCCGGTACGCGCCCGCGCCCGCGTTGAATCGCCCGCTGGATTCCAGCGCCGTCACCGCGGCTTCCACGGCGTCCACCGACGTGCCGCCGCGTTCGAGCAGCTCGTATCCCGCGTCCAAGGCGTGCGCGATCGCGGCCAACGCGCCCGCGGTGGGACGACGGCCGCCGCAGCCGCCGTGTACGATCAGGATCGGCGCGCGGCTCCGCGCCTTCACGCTCGCGCCTCGGGCTCGACGCGGCCGCCCAGATGTTTGGCGAGAAATCGTTCCGCGACCGCGTAAAACCGCAGCCGATTTTCGGGCTTGGCGAACCCGTGGCCCTCGTCCGGGAACAACACGTATTCGTACGGGATGCGCTTTCGCTTCATGGCGTCCACGATTTGTTCGGACTCGGCCTGTTTCACGCGCGGGTCGTTCGCGCCGTGGGCGATCAGGATCGGGGCCTTGATGCGATCCACGAAAAACAAGGGCGAGCGACTCTTGAGAAACGCGGCTTCGGTGGCGGGGTTGCCCACCCGGCGGTGCTCGATCGCGCGGAAGGTTTCCCAGTACGGCGGAATGGTTTCGATCATGGTGATGAGGTTGCTGGGCCCCACGATGTCCACCACGCAGCAAAACAGATCGGGCGTGAACGTCGCCCCCACCAGCGCGGCGTACCCGCCGTACGACCCGCCGTAAATCGCGACGCGCGTCGGGTCGGCGATCCCGCTCTCGACCGCCCATTGCACGGCGTCGACCAGATCGTCGTGCATTTTGCCGCCCCACTCTTTGTCCCCGGCGTTGAGAAACCGTTTGCCGAATCCGGTCGAGCCCCGGAAATTGATCTGCAAACAGGCGTAACCGCGGTTGGCCAGCCACTGGGCCTCGGGGTCATAGCCCCAGGTGTCGCGCGCGTGCGGGCCGCCGTGGACGTTGACGACCAGGGGGAGGCCGCGACGCTCCGGCCCGGTCGGGTACGTGAGGTAGCCCCGCAACGTGAGCCCGTCGTGCGACGTCAGGTCGATCGGTTCCATCGGCGCCAAGGTGTAATTGAGCAGGTCCGGTTTGCTGTGAAACAGCAGGCGGCCGCGCGTGGTGCGGCGGTCATAGGCGAAAAACGCGGTGGGCTCACGGTCCGACGTAAAGGCGACGATCCAGGTCCGATCCGCGTCGTCGCGGCTGACGATGGAGGCATCGCCGTGATGCAGGCCGCGGATCGCGTCGAAATCGTGTCGAATCGACGGATCCAGCACGGTCCACTCGGTCCGTGCGCGATCAAACGCCACGGCCTGGATCTCATACGTATCCGGATGGATCATGACCCCGCCGATGTCGAACTGCTCGTCGTGGGCCAGCACTCGGCGGCGGCCGTCGGCCAGCCGCAGCTCGACCAATTGGTTCGTGTCGCTCCCGCTGGCGTCTTCCAGATAGAGCGCGGTGCCGTCTTTGGAAAACCCCACGGGCTGGCTGTTGAGGCTGTCATCCGCGTTCCAGGTCAGGAGCGTTCGCCAGACTGCGTCCGGGGCGCCGCGAATCATCAGTTCGAAGCCCCCGTCCGGCGTGGCCTTGAGCGCGCCGCGTACGTCGAACCGCGAGTCCGTGACCCACGACGCCACGTCGCCGGGGTTCTTCGCCACCATCGGCATCTCGCCGGTCCGCAAATCCAGGCGATACACGTCGTGATACCGCGCGTCCTCCTTGTTCATGGCGATCAACAACTCGTGCGGGAAGTGTTTGTCGCGGTCCACGATTTGGACCTGCACCTCGGGGAACGGCGTGAGGTCGCGGACGGCCTTGGTATCCACGCGGACCGCATAAAGGCGCCAGTTCTCATCGCCGCCGATGTCCTGCAGGTACACGATGTGTCGTCCGTCCGCGGCCCACAGATAGAACCGGATACCGCGGTCGCGGTCATCCGTCACCGGACGGGCGTCGGTGCCATGGCTCGAACCCACCCACACATTGAGCACGTCATTGACCGGCGCGAGAAACGCGAGACGGGTGCCGTCGGGCGAGATCTGCGGGCTCGTGCGCACCGGATTGCCGAACAACACGGCGCGGGGGATCAGGGGCGGTGGCGCGGTCGTCATGCGTGTCGGATCGCGGTGTGGCGGGGGCATGGCATGCCGTGCCCCTACCGGGGGTGCGGCAGGTGAATTAACGCCATGCCCACGGCTTGTTCGGCGTACGCGCGTCGCGTGAGACGGCCGTCGGTCAACACCCCGATCGCGCCTTCCGCCGCGCCCAGTTTCGCGTTCGTGCTCAATCCCGCCTTCACGAACGCCTGGGTCACGTCCAAACCGTCGTTGATGACGAGTCGGACCACCTCCGGCGGGTATTCGAACGCCGAGGCCAGCCCGAGGTGGTCGCGGCGGCCGTCAAAGATCGCGCACGCGCACACGTTCATATATCCGCTCTGGGTGTGCGGGACCGCGAAGAGCCCGTCTTCAAGGCCCACGCTCAAATCGCAACCCCCGAAGGCGTTGCGCGCGCGGTTGATGGCGCCGCGCAGCGTCTCATCCAGTGATGTAGGCTGTTCGGCCACTCCCGTGGCCACCTCGCGCGGGACCACGTTGAACGCGGGGAAACGTCCGGACGCGGAGAACACCTCGCGGACGGCGTCGATCTTCACGGGGTTGGTGGAACCGATGTGAACAATGAGCGGAGCGACGGGCATGTCGATCACAGCGGGTTACCCCCCGATCACCGCGTCCGCCTCGATCTCCACCAGCATGTCGGGGGCGATCAAGCGGCTGACTTCAACCATGGTCGTGGCGGGCCTGACCGCGGAGAAGACTTCTCCGTGGGCTTTGCCGATCTGTTCCCATTCCGCGATGTTGGTCGCGAAGATCCGCGTGCGCACGACGTCGTCGATCCGCGCGCCGGCCTGCTCCAATGCCGCTTGGATGTTCTTGAGCGCCTGTTTGGTCTGTGCGTAGGCATCGCCCGGGCCCACGATCTTGCCGTCCGGGCCCGTGGCCGTGGTGCCCGAAACAAAGACGCGCGCGCCGACCTTGACCGCGCGCGAGTAGCCGATCACGGGTTCCCATTTGCTGCCGGTGGAAATAAGCTGGCGACTCATCGCTCCCTCCTGGTTCGTGAGGCCGCAGTATGCCACAGCAGGGTCTGATTTTGCTAAGATGGGCGGACCGTAAAACCTCCGGAGGAGTACGCCGCTGTCGTCCGCGCGGCGGGCGCCCGGCGTGGTGGAAGCCGCGGCCCTGAGCGCGGCGCGGGTGATCGGCAGTCAAGTCGGCCGGGAACTCATTCGAGGGGTGTTGGGGGCGTTGCTGGGCGGAGGGACTTCCGGCCGACGGCGTCGGTGGTCCGGGTCGGAAAGACTACACCGCGGCGTGGGATGCCCGCCTGCGCGGGCAATGACGATCCCGTCCGCCGTTACGGCGGCACGGCAATCGGGACTTCCGCCAACACGAACCGTTCCGGGTCCGGGGTTCGTCGCGCTTCCCGGAGCAACACAGACGCATCCGGCGTGATCCGGCCTTCAAAACTCACGGTCCCATTGGTCAACACGGTGACGGAGCGGCTGAAGTCCACCTGATCCCGGCCCAGCAACAACGTGTAGCGGGCGACGCGTTCGGTGCGCACCGCGATCGTGTTTTTCTTGATCTGCGCGTCCACGCGGGCCCACGCGCCTTCCTGTAATCGCCGACTTTCCTCCTTGTCGAACTCGGACGCCCAGAACGAGGCCGCGCCGCGGCTTTCATCGATCCTCAACCAATAGAGTCGGCCGGCGTGATCGCGATCTCGAACCACGGTGAGCTTGTCGGGCACCGGCAGGCGAGAGCGGACCGAGAGCCACCCCACCAAATCGGGCAGTTCCTCCTGCGGGAAAAAGTGGCCCCCGGCCATGGGGTGTTCTTTCTCGTGTTCGCGGTACACGACTTGAAAGCCGTTCTTCTGAAGGTAGGAGACCAGGTCCCGACTGTACTTGACCGGCATCACCTCGTCGCGCGCGCCGTGGATGACGTAAAAACGCGTGTGACGGGCGTTGTCCAGCAGCGGATAGAGGCCGCGCGGCAGCGCCGAGGCCATCGGCACCAGCGCGGCGAAGCGATCCGCGTGGTTCAGGCCGATCACGAATACGCCGGTTCCGCCGTTGGACATGCCGGTCAACATCACGCGATCGGGGTCGATCCAATACAGACGGGACACTTCGGCCAGCACCGCCATCACGAGTTCTTCCGCGTGTTTGGTCCACCACGCGGCGTCTTTGATCGTGGGGCAGGCCAAAATAAAACCTTCCTTGAGGCGCGGTTGCCATCGATCCAAGTACGTTTCCCCTCCGAACCCGGCGCCATGCAGGCAGATGACCAAGGGGTAGGCGTGTTCGGCGCGATAGGACTCGGGCACGTAGAGCGCGTAGTGGAACGTGCGGTTGCCGACCTGGAACCGTCGGCCGGGTTGCTTGCCAACCGGGCCGACGGCCCGGTCCGGCGCGATGATCGCCCGATGCAGCGCGTTTTCGAGGTCGTCGACCGGCCGGGTCGCCAGCGTTGGGACCATGCGTTCGGCCGCGGCGTCGTCCGCGGCCAAGTACGCTCGCGCCGCGGCCAGCGCATCCGGCGATGGGGCGGCCCACTGTCGGGGAAACTGGCATCCCGCGAGGAGCGCGACGATCGTCGCCAGCGGCACCCAACGACGGAGTAGCGTCACGGCCAGCATGGGCATGTCGCCACGGTACACGGCTCCTGATAGGAATGTAAAGACTGATCGGGTTCGGGGGTCGGGAAAAAATGATGGTCGCGGGGCGGGGTTTTCCGGTACACTGACGCCACCACTCGATGGGAGTCTCCCATGAACGGCCCTGACGCCGTCCGTGCTCCCTCGGCCTGGCAAATTGCGGTCGGGGTCCTCATGTTTGCGGTCACCGGCGTGTTGGTCGGTCTGTACCTGGATCATTGGGGCATCGTGATCGGCGGCGCGATCTTCGGAGCGTTGATCGGTATGGGGCTCGGGAAACTCGGCGCGCACCGCTTTTTCCTCAGCGTGGCCGCGGGCACATTGTTCGGCGCGTGGGTCGGATGGCGCGCGGGCGGAACCGCGGTGGTCCCGTTGATGGCCGGGACCGGCAGCGCGGTGGGCGGGTTCATCGGGATCACGATCGAAATGCTGGTCGGCGCCCGTCGGGACCGGCGCGAACATCGCGCGCCGGGCTCGTGATGAGCGCCGAACGCGCGGCGCGGTTCATGGGCCGCCTCGTCTTCGCCACCGGGTTCATGTTCGCCGTCATGGGGCTCACCACGCAGGATCGCGTGTGGCTCAGGGCCGGCGTGGCGCTGCTCGTGACCGGCATCGCGGCCACGGGGTACGCGCTGTATCGCCGGGTCAAAGACGCCGATTCCACGCGCTCCTCCCCAAACTGACGGAGCGAGGGGAGCGCCCGGATGCACCGGGACTTCGGAGGAACGCGCCCGCTCTCGAGGGGGGCTCGGCGAAGGGCGTCAGGCCGCTGAATACAGTTGGTAGGTGTTGCGTCCGCGTGCTTTGGCCCGATACAGCGCGGTATCCGCGTGTTTGAGCAGGGTGGGCGCGTCCGTTCCGTCAACCGGATAACAGGCGATCCCGATGCTGAACGTGACCGGGACCTGCTCTCCGTGTAAATCAAACGGCTCCTCCATGGCGGTCAGGATTTTTTGCGCAACCAGCGCGACGTCTTCGATCTGCGCCATATCGATGAGGATGATCGTGAACTCGTCGCCGCCCTGACGCGCGACGGTGTCGCCGTCACGGACCGCGGCTTTCAATCGGGTTGCCGCGGTCTTGAGCAGCAGATCTCCGGCGTCGTGTCCCATCGTGTCGTTGATGGCCTTGAAGCGGTCCAAATCCAGGAACATCACCGCGACCAGGCGTTTGTTCCACGCCGAACGCGCCAGCGCCTGCTCCAGACGGTCGGCGAACAACGTCCGATTCGGGAGGCCGGTCAAGGCGTCGTGCGTCGCCATGTAATCCAGTCGTTCCTGGGCGCGCTTGCGTTCGGTGATGTCGCGCATGATTCCGGTGTAGAAGCGTCGTCCTCCCTCGGTCCACGTGGACAACGACAACTCGAGGGGAAACTCCCGGCCGCTTTTCCGTCGCCCGACCAGTTCAAGGGTTTCCCCGAAAGAGCCGTGATCCTCGCCGGAGGCGACCCGCGTCAGGGCGTCGTCGTGGGCCTGCCACGCGTGTTCCGCGACCAGGATGGACAGCGGCTGGCCCAGGCTCTCGTCTTCACGGTACCCGAAGATGTTTCCGGCCGACCGGTTCCACGCGACGATCCGTCCACGGTCGTCGGCCGAGACGATGGCGTCGTTGGCGTGGTCGGCCACGGCCCGAAACTGCGCTTCGCTTTTGCGAAGCGCATCGGTCATGCGTTCGGCCAGCGCTTCCGCCCGCGCGCGGGTGGTGGTCAACGACCAGGTGACGCTGAAGAGCAGCAGGCTTCCCAGCAGGCCGCCGATTAACACGAACACCGGCGCGTAGTCGTAGACGGCTGCGTCGAAACTGGGCCAGGTGCTGAACCTGAACGTCCAGGTTCGACCGCCCAACTCCGAGGTAATGACGCGTTCGAAGGTGGGGCGGTAGGACGCCTGATCGCCGTCGGAGCCGTCTCCATAAAGGAGGGTGCTGTCATCGGCGGTGGTGCCGTCGAAAATCTCAAAACGAATGTCGCGGGCGCTGTGGCCCAATACGCCGGTCATCAGGTCGTCGACCCGGAACACGCCGTAGGTGAATCCGATCAACGCGACTCGTCGTTCCGCGACGGTGGCGTGTGGGTGTCCCGTGCCGTAGACCGGAAGGTAGAGGAGAAATCCAGTCTGCTCAGGATTCGCGGGCGCGAAGAGCGGCCTGATCCGTCCCGATATCGTGGGCTCCCCCGTATCCCGCGCCTGTTCCATCGCGGCGCGTCGGACCGGTTCCGACCACATGTCGTCCCCGATGGTGCGTTGATGGGGCTCGCTGAACGTCTCGGTGAAGGTCACCACCCCGTAGACGTCGCGCGTGCCGGGGGGCAAGATGTGAACGTCCGACAATTTCTCACGGCGGATGTCGTTCAAGTACGCTTGTTTCTCTTTGTGGCGAACCATCCGCGTGAACCCCATCGCCTGAATGCCCGGATAACGCTGATCGATATCGAGGCCCGACACGTAGTGGTGCCACTCCTCGCGTTCAACCGAACGGGACGCCGCGAATAAGGCGCGACTGCCGATCAAAACTTGCTCATAGTCTTTCATTCGATCGATGATCGCCGAATGCGCTTGCTGGATCGCCTCATCAAATCGGGTCCGGGCCCGTTCGGCGCTGTGATGACCGGCGAGGTACCACGCCCACATGGTGACGGCGAGCGACACGGCGAGGATCGCCCAGGGGATGATCCGTCCGCTGAGAAATCGGGTGATGTCCCGCGCGTTAGTGACGTGGTCGCGCCAGGCGGTTACCAGCAGGCCGACGCCCACGAAGCTCATGCCCAGCGCGGTGTGGATGGCCATCGGGGTCGAAATGCCCCAGCGAGAGCCCATCACGATGTTGGTCAGATACGAGAAAAACACCGACGCCGCGACGCCGAGGGTCACCAGCCCACACGTTCCGACGAACAGTGGACGTTGTCGAAATGAGACGGGCCGCCCCATCGTCAGCAGCGCGGACCCCGACAGGGCACAACACACCGCGGTGTTCAGCCCCATCCGGCCCACGTGGGACACGCCCACCGTCAAGTAGTGGGTGAACAAGAATTGATCGATCCCGAGGTTCGTTCCGGTCAGATACTCGACCATGGTCAACGCGCCCGCGACCGTCGGCCAGATGCCGCAGACGAAAGTCCACCGCGGTCGACCGCGGGCCGCGGCGAATAGTCCCATTCCGAGGAACAACAAGCTGAGCGCCGCGTTGTACTGCATGGCGGGAAAATTCGCACGGACTTGGATGAGGGGGAAAATTCTGGTGTGCCATCCGATGATGACCGCGAGCCCCAACGCAACACACAGAGCTCCCGCCGCGGCGATGAAGGTCCGTTGCGGCTTCGTGAACACGATCGGTTTCGGCGTCTGCGGACTCAAGGTGTCGGGAGAGAAGTTGGTACGTGGTGCATTACGATCGGACCGTTCCCTGTCCAGTGTCGTTCAGTATATCGTCACGAATCGAACCGACAAGCGCGAGCGATGGTGGCCGACGATCATAGCTAGAAGAAGTCCTAGGGGCTCGGTTTCCGGCATCGGGACGGAGCCCCCTTGGTCGTCGGTTCGGCATCCGGCGCGCGGCCAATACGGCGGTGTGGAGTGGTGCGGTCCCGGCAACTGGTGTGGTAAACGGTCGCGGAGGAACGCGGTCAGGAGCAGCCGGTTGACGAACACCCGGAGCAGCCCGGCAGCGGTTCGTAGTCGACCACGCGTCCGTGTCGGTCGCGCTCCACGTGGCAGCAGGCCAGGAGCGATGCCTTGAGTTGTTCCCGGCCGCGCTGCACTCGCGATTTAGCTCCGGAGATCGACAGCCCCAGCGCGTCCGCCAATTCCCGCTGGGTGCGGCCCTCGATCTCGGTCAAGGTCAGGGCCTGGCGATACGGTTCGGGCAGGCGGTCGATGAGCGGCCGCACGCAGCCGGCGAGCTCCTCGACCGCGGACGCGGGTTCCTGCGCGTCGGCGGCCAGGTCGTCGGGAAGTTCCACCGCCGTGGGCCCCGACGCGCGGCTTCGAAGATGGTCGATCACCGCGTGGCGGGCGATCCGAAAAATCCACGCCGGCAACCGGTCCGTGTCCGCGAGTTGCCCCAGCCCCGCGTGGATCTTGGCAAAGACGATTTGCAGAACGTCGTCGGCGTCCGCGTCGTCGCCGACGCGACGGCGGATGAATCGCCGCACCGGTTCGGAAAACGCGGCCCAGATCGAGTCCGTTGACGGGCGCTCAGCGGGCGGGTCGGTCGATGCGTCCTTCATCGAGGTCGATCAGATCGAACAGACTCAGCGCGGCCACGTCGCAACGCGCCGCCACGTCGGGATACATCCGGGCGCGACGCGTCGCGCGTTCGGGATCGGGTCGATACGCGTCGATCGCCGCAATCCACGCACGCTTCTCCGCGGCGGAATGCGGGACGGCGTGTCGCTCCACCCACGTGAGGACCGCGGGGTCATCCGGCGCGGCGAGAATGGCGGCGCGAAGGGCTTCGCGGTCCAGGCCCGTAAACGCGAGGAATCGTCCATCCAGCGTGAGTTCGTCGCCGAGCAGTTGCGGGTGGTACTCGGGCGGCAACCGTCCTTCGGCCTGCAATCGAACCTTGTCGATCAGCCGGGGCAGAAACACATACCCTCCGAGCGTCTCGCGCGGGGAGCGAATGGGCGGCGCGGTCGCGCTCATGACGACATCGCGTTTCCCACGCGGGTGATCCCGTCGGTCAGTATCTCGCAGTTCGATCCGCCGCGGTGCAGGAGCGCGGCGGATCGAACGGTCGCCGTCAGCATGATAAGGGGGTACACGGTTCACGGAGCCCCGCGCCGCGCAGTCGCGGCGCGACCGCTGCGACCGCGGTCATGGGCTCCTCGGCTTCCCCTGCAAGGTGAATAGACGCCGCCGTGCCGATCACGCCTCGAGTGCCTGCGCGAGGTCCGCGATCAGATCCTCGGTGGCCTCGATGCCCACCGAGATCCGGATCAATCCGTCGGAAATGCCGAGGCGACGGCGGTCCGCCGCGGACATCCCCGCGTGCGAGGTGGTGGCGGGCCGGGTAATGAGCGACTCCACGCCGCCGAGGCTGGGGGCGGAGATGGGGAGTGTGACGCGCGCGATGAACCGGTCGGCCGCATCGACCCCGCCGCGCAGCTCCACGCTCAATACGCCGCCGAAGCCGGAGAACTGCGCGGCCGCGCGCGCGTGGTTCGGATGGCTCTTTAATCCCGGATAGTTGACCGTGGCGATCGCGGGGTACTGCGTCAAGAACTCCGCGATGCGCAGCGCGCTCGCGTTCTGGTGGCGCATGCGCACCGCGAGCGTCTTCATGCCCCGGTGCAGGAGAAACGCGGCGTGCGGGTCGAGCGCGCCGCCGAGGTGGTTGAGCCGGTGCGTGATGCGCGTGATCCAATTCGTCGAGCCGATCACCGCGCCCGCGACGATGTCCGAGTGTCCGTTGAGATATTTGGTCGCGCTGTGAATCGACAAATCGAACCCCGCGGCGAGCGGTCGAAAATTCACGGGGCTGGCGAGCGTGTTGTCGATCATGGCGACCAGACCGTGTGCTTTGGCGAACGCCGCGACCGCCGACAGATCCGCAACCTCCAGGAGAGGGTTGGTCATGGTCTCCACGTAGATCGCCTTGGTGGCGGGCTTGAGCCGTCGCGCCCACGAGCCCGGGTCATTCGCGTCGATGAAGTCGTGCGAGATCCCGAACGCGGGCAAGTCCTTGGTGATCAAATCATGCGTGCCGCCGTACAGGCACGCCTGCGCGAGCAGATGATCGCCGGAGGAGAGCGCGGTCAACAACGCGGTGGAGATCGCCGCCATGCCGCTCGCCGTCACCACTGCGGCGTCGCCGCCTTCCAACGCCGCGAGCTTGCGGTGCAAGGCGATGTGATTGGGCGTGTTGCTGAGCCGAATGTACGTGAGGTCGTTGTAGGTGGTCTCCCCGCCGTATTCGAAATTGGCCGACTGGAAGATCGGCAAGGACACCGCGCCGTGGATGCGCGGCCGCGGTTCGCCCGCGTGGATCAGCAGTGTGTCGAGGTGGTCGGTCACGTAGGCCTCCGGTGTGGAGTCAGCATAGTGTCAGCGCGAGTCCGGGGTCAAGGCGCACGTCGGCCACTTCCCGCTTGACTCGCGCCCGGCCCGCGGGTGAACATGCGCGGGATCGCGGGATCGCGTCCGCGACGGGGTCATGGCGGGAGGCATCATGGGCGGGGCGTTCAGAACGATCGTACTGGTTGGGTGTTTGGCCTTGGCGTTTGCGGCGGGGTATTGGCTCGGGAATCACCGACTCGACGACGTGACCGCGCACGTCACGTCGCTCAAAGCGGAACTGGGCGAGAAAACCGCGAAGATCGACCGTGAGATGCTCGCCTTGAAGCGGCGGGAAACGCTGGCGCAGGCGCGGGAGGCGCTGGCGCGCGCGCGGGAGGCGCTGGCGGAGAAGAACTTCGGGGACGCCGAAGACGAAATCGCCGTGGCGGCGGAACGGGTTGAATCGCTGGCCCGGGACGCGGCCGCGGGCACCAAAGCCGCGCTCACCTCGGTCGGCGAGTCGTTAACGGACATCAAGAAAAAGGTGCACGCGTCGCAGCAAGGCGTTCGGGATCAACTCCGGCGGGTCGCGCGGAGGCTGGATGAGGTGGCGCGAAGCTGGGAGTAACGTGGTAAGCCGGTTACGAGAGCAGTTGGCGGATCGTCGCGATCCGCGTTTGGATTTCCGCGGCGCCGATCTGGACGCACTCCATGGCGCGCGAGGCGTCGTGCAACGCGATGTGACCGGTGGGAGGGATGAGCAGCACATCGGCCCGGCGCGCGGACAGTCGGGCCAGGTGGTTGCGCGTAATTTCCGCGGCACGGAGCGCGATTTGCAGACCGGTCTTGGGTTGATTCGACAGGAAGGGATTGTCGGCGTTGTCCGAAACCTCCACGCCCAGCACCCGATCGGCGCCGATCTGCCGCGCCGCGTCGACCGGGATGCGGCTGGTCCAGCCGCCGTCCACGAGCAGCCGTCCGTCGTGGGCGATCGGCGGAAACACGCCCGGCAGCGCCACGCTGCCCAACACCGCGGGACGAACCGGTCCGGACGTGTACACGACTTCTTCCCCGGACACCAGATCCACCGCCACCACCGCCAACGGCACGCGGGCGGTCTCGAACCCGACGTCGGGGATCAGATTGTCGAAGTGCTGATGAAACACGCTGGATTCCATGAGCGAGGGCTCATCGACCGCGATGCCGACCCCGCTGGCCGCCACCCGCGCGGTGAGGCGGCTCAGCGCCGGGGCAAAGCGGGTGAAAAATTCCGCCATGCGTTGTTCCACCGCGGCCAGCGACGGCGACAGCGCGTACAGCGCAGCGATGATCGCCCCCATACTGGTGCCGGCGATCGCGCCCGGGGGGAGGCCTTCACGCTCCAAGACGCGCAGCACCCCGAGGTGCGCGAATCCGCGGACCCCTCCACCGCCCAGTGCCAATCCAAGCAACGCCATCGGCGGATTACTCGGCTTTCGCGGTCTCCCCGCCGGCCGCCTTGGCGGTTTTCGCGTTGAGGCGCGCGTGTTGGGCGCTCACCGCGCGACGACGGCGTTGAAGCCGCTTCAGCGTTTTACGAAGGCCTCGCAACGAGGCATCCTGCCGCACCGACTCGGACGCGGCACGGCGCGCCGTCACGTCTTTCTTCGCTTGAGCAATGGCTTTGGTGAGATCGTCTGATTGCGCCATGGTTCCTCCTGGATGTGATCGTGAAAATCGCGGGCGCGAGCCTACCACACCTTCTTCCCACGAGGCAACGAGGCGCCCCGAAGGCGCGGCACCTAGACATCCGCTCGCGTTGCGCGGCCATCGGCTTGTCGCTATAATCCGAAGTACGCGATGATTCCCGACGAGTTGTCCCAACTGCAGGGCCGCGAAGTGGAAGTCACCTACGAGGGCATCCTGTACCGGGGCCGTCTCGTGGGCGCCGACGAGTCGGAACTGTATTTAATGACTCCCGCCGGGTCGTTCACCTTTCCCTTGACGAGCATTACGTCGGTGCGTCCGGCCGCGTAGCGTCCGTCATCGTATCCCGATCCATGACCGACCAATCGGATTCCACATCCTGGGCCCCGTCGCTTCCCGCTGAGATCGAGGGCCGTGAGATCCTCGTCGAGGACCCGCCGCCGCGTCCAGCGTACGGGTTGGCGCTGTCGCTGTTTGTGGCCACGCTCGGCACCACGTTGGTGGCCGGCGCGCTCATGGACGGAGCGGATCCCTTTGCCCGGCCCGCGGAACTCGCGCGCGGCATCCCGTTTTCGCTCACCTTGATGGCGATCCTGCTCACGCACGAGATGGGCCACTACATCACGTCGCGCCACTACGGGGTCACCGCCAGTCTGCCGTATTTCATCCCCGCGCCGCCGATATTTTTCATGATCGGCACGTTCGGCGCGTTCATCAACATGCGCTCGCCGATCATGCGCCGAGGCCCGCTGTTGGAAATCGGCGCCATGGGCCCGATCGCGGGGTTCGTGGTGGCGGTGGTGGCGGTGGTGGCGGGGTTACTCCAATCATCGGTCCAGCCCGCCAACTCGCTGGAGGGCATGAAGCTGGGGTCGCCGTTGCTCCTGCACGCTCTCGGCGCATTGTTGATCGACGCACCGGGCGAAGGGTATGACCTCCTGCTTCACCCGGTGGCGTTCGCGGGGTGGATCGGCCTCTTCGTTACCGCGCTGAACCTCCTCCCGATCGGCCAACTCGACGGTGGGCACATCACCTACGCCTTGTTCGGAAGGCGACACAAAGTGATTTCCATCGTCACCGTGTTGTCGCTCGGGGTGATCGGGTCACTCGGAATTTTCGGCGTCGAGGCGTGGCCCGGATGGTTGGTGTGGGGCATCCTGGGAGCGATTATCGGACTGCGTCATCCGCCGGTGATTGACCAGGACGTGCCGCTGACGCGCCGTCAACGCGTGATTGCGTGGACCAGCGTCGTGATCTTTGCGTTGACGTTCACGCCGGTTCCGTTCTCCGCCTAATTCGGTTTAGCGGATTCCGTCACGGCCTCGCGGCGGCCGGCTCCTTCATCCACGCGCTGTAACAGCAATAGTCCGACCAAAAATAATGCACCGATCGATAACACCGCGACGCGGTGGCTGTCGGTCGCGCGGGCGATCTCGCCGTAGAGCAATGGACCGATCGTGGCCGCGAACTTGCTCGTCAACGAAAACAACCCGAAGAACTCCGCGCCGCGTCCGGGCGGGGCAAAATGCGCGAGCAAGGTGCGGCTGGCCGCCTGATTCGCGCCCAATAACGCGCCGGTGAACAGGCCGATGGCGTAGAACTCGGAGACGGTTTGAACGCGCGCGGCCCAGATGGTCACGCCGATCAACGCGATGAGCGTGATGGAAATGGCGCGCACGGATCCCAGCCGGTCCGTCACTCCGCCGAAGCCGCCGGCTCCGGCGGCCGACGACAGTTGCATGATGAGGAAGAAGATCACCAGGTCCTGCGCGGTGAACCCGAGCACTTGGGTGGCGAAAATGGCGGCGAAGACAAAGACCGTGTTCACCGCGTCGTTGAACACGAAATACGCGAAGAAATAGCGAACGAGATTCGGATACCGGCGAAGACCGCGCAGGGTCGCGACGACGCGTCGGAGCCCGGCGGTCCAGCGCGAGCCGTCGAGGGGAACCGGCACCGCGCGTTCTTTGAGCCAGATGAACGTGGGGATGGCCGCGATGGCGAAGAACGCGGCCGTCAGCGGGAACGCCAGCCGGTAACGCGCGGCCGCCTCGCCCTCCATTCCGCCCGCAAGGAACGGGTACACCAGGGCGAGCGACGCGAGACCCCCGATGTACCCGAGCCCCCATCCCCAGCCTGACAGGCGGCCGACCGCGTCCGCAGGGGTGAGTTCCTTGAGAAACGCGTCATAAAGATGCAGCGCCGCGTTGTACCCCACGTTGGCGACGATGAAGAGCCCCAGTCCCCACGCCAGATCGCCCGGTCCCACCCAACCCAGGAGGGCCGTGGGGACCACGCAGACCGCGGTCATGGCGATGAGGTAGCGACGTTTGGAGGCGGTGGCGTCCGCGACCGCCCCGAGGATCGGCGATAACAGACCGGCAAGCAACATGGACGCGGCGTACCCGCGTCCCCACCAGGCCTCGCCGTCTTCGGGCGCGACAACCCGCGTGAAGTACACGCTGTAGGCGACCGTCACGATAATGGTGGTGAAGGCCGAATTGGCAAAGTCGTAACCGGCCCACGCCCACTTCTCTCGAACCGGAGCCGATCCGTCAGTCACGCGGCGAGAGAGGGCGTTGGTTGAGCACGGCCAGCATGGCGTCGTGGATCTTGCCGTTGGTGGCGAGTATTTCAGGAATGTCCGGGGAGAAGGCGCGGCCGGAGAAGTCGGTGACGCGTCCGCCCGCCTCTTCCACGATGACCTGTCCCGCCGCGGTATCCCACGGCGAAAGCGCCAGTTCCCAGAACCCGTCGGATCGCCCGGCCGCCACGTAACACAGGTCCAACGCGGCCGACCCCGTGCGTCGCACGCCGCGCACCACGCGGCTCATGGCTTCGAAGTGTCGGAAGTTCACGTTCGTATCGTATTGGGGGTCGTACGCGAATCCGGTGACCACCAAGCTCTTGTCGAGCGTCTCGGTGGCCGAGACCGAGAGGGGAGACCCGTTGAGCGTGGCGCCGCCGCCGCGGACCGCGGCGAACAACTCATCCCGCACGGGATCGAGCACCACGCCGAGGACCACGTGGTCGTCTTGCTGCAAGCCGATGGAGACGCAAAAGAACGGGAACCGATGAGCGTAATTCGTGGTGCCGTCCAGCGGGTCGATCAGCCAACGATACGGTGAGCCGCCGGTCCGGTTGGATCCTTCTTCCGCCAGGATGTCGTGGTCGGGCGTCCGCGCCCGCAACCGTTCGACCACGGCGCGTTCGGCCGCCACGTCGATCTGGGTCACCAGGTTGATCGCGCCCTTGTACCGAATGTCGAGCGCATCGGACATTCCGGTCCGGATAATCTCGCCGGCGGCCCTTGCGGCGTCCACCGCCAGGTCGAGCCATGCCGCGTACTCCGTTTCGGTGCGACGCATGCGGCATCATACCATAGGGGTGCGCTGGGCTCGCACGTCCGTGGACGGTCCGCGTTGACAGGATATTCGACGCGGCGATAGGATCGCCGGGGATCGGGCTCAACCAGGAGGTGCGTGATGCGAAGGGTCTTGACGATACTGGCTGCGGGCGCGGCGCTTGCGCTGACGCTCGCTCAACCGCCGGTTGCCGCGGCGTGCAAGGGCGCGGGCGCGTTCAAACACGTGGGCGTGGTGACGGCGGTGGATTCGGCCGCGCTGACCGTGACGATCAAAGACGCGGAGACCGGCGACCCGGTGACGTTTTCCGCCACGGCCGAGCAGCTCAAGGCGGTCAAACCGGGCGACGAGGTGCTGATCGGATTTTTCGAGGAGAAAGACGGGAAGCTCACGGCGGTGAACATTCGCGCGTCGTAACCGCGACGCCGGCGTCGCGCTATGTCGTCGGGACGAACGGGAGCGGGACGACGGTCGCGCGAATCCGGCTTTCCGCGCCGAGCGCGACCCGGGTCCCGGGCGCTTCCAGCGACCGGTGCACGTAGCCGAGCGCGATCACGCGGCCGAGCGCGGGCGAGCGGACCGACGAGGTGACGTAGCCAACGTCCTTGTGCTCGTCGCCGGCATCGATAATCCTCGTTCCCGCTCGCACGGGCTGATCCGATTCAGCGTGAAGGCCCACCAGGAGACGATTGACGTGTCCGTAGGTTTTGATGCGGGCGATCGTCTCCTGTCCCATATAACAGCCCTTGGTATAGCTGATTGCCCGCTCCTCGATCCGGGATTCGGGGGGGAAATTCTCCTCGCTCATGTCGATGCCGAATCGTGGGACGCCGCTTTCGATGCGCACGATTTCCAGGGCGGCCGGGTCCACGGGGGTCGCGCCGGCCGCGAGCACCGCGCCGCGCGCGGCCTCGATCGCCTCGGTTTGCGCGAGGATTTTGAACCCCGGCGTTCCCGGATACCCGGCTTCAGCGATGATCAGTCGGTTGCCGTTCCACTCCGACTCGGTCACGGCCAGGTGGTCGGATGGAAGGGAACGTCCCGGGAACGCAGTCGCCAACACGCGGGGCGCGGTCGGACCGTGGAGACTGAACAACGAGTGGGTCGCGGCCAGATTCGACACCGCGGCGTCGGTTCCGATGGTGTAGCGGGCAAGCAGAGCCGGCAGTTTGTCCGCGATCTCGGGTTCAGCGTCCACCCACCACCAATCCGACAGGGCGTAGACCGTCAGGTCCGTCTGCATCTTGCCTTTGCCGGTGAGCACGGCCGCGTACAATCCGTGACCCGGACTCAACGCGTTGACGTCGTTGGTGAGAATACCTTGTAAAAATTTTCCGCGGGTGGAGCCCGTGACGCGAAGCCGCGCGCGGTTCGCGCGGTCTACGGCTCCGGCGCTGGAGCGCAACACGCGATAATCGTGATCAAGATCGGTTGTGGTCGGCACGGCAAGGGTCTCGTCGGTCCGAGGCATGTTACCACAGGCTTTTTGCGTCCAACAACCGGGCGTGCGTATGCCGCGGGACGGCGCCGCGTTGACAACCGCAAATATGTTGCGGGATAATGCGGGCCTCGTAGCCACGGAGGGGATACCATGTCGGTCCGGAGTCTTGTTCTTGCGTTGGTGTTGTCCGCGACCACGGTGGTCGCCGGGACAGGGTGTTATAAGCAAAGCGAGCCGCCGAAACCCGCGACGCTTTCCGGAAGCGTGACCGTCGCGCCCGAACTGGCCAAAGACATTACCCCGGAGCACATCCTGTTCATCGTCGTCCGCCCGGCTGACGCGCCGCCGTTCGGCCCCCCGGTCGCGGCGCACAAAATGACGAATCTGACGTTTCCCGTCCAGTACGAGGTTTCGCAGAAGGACGTCTTCTTCGAAGGGGTCACGCTCGAAGGAAAGGTCAACGTCTACGCGAAGCTGGATAAAGACGGCAACGCGGGCCCGCCGGAGCCGGGAGACCTTGAAGGCGAGTTCAAGGGCAATCCGATCATGGTCGGGGCCACCGGCGTTGACATCGTCGTCGATAAAATCCACTGAGCCGCCGACGCGGACACTTCCGTCCGCCGACGCGGTGAGCGCGCGACCGCGGATTTTTTACTGCGAACCGTGCGGCACCCCCATGTTGGACGTTCATTGCAAGCTCGTGTGTCGCCGCTGCGGGTATATGCGCGACTGCTCTGACCCGTAATCGGGTCGAGTTCGTTTCCTCCCCCCGTTTCTCCCCCGTCCGTTCCTTTACAGATTTTTGATCCCCGGCTACCTTCTACCGCGCCATGGCTGGCGCGTAGGGAACTCGACCGCCGAGTGGTCCCAGGGTGATGCGGGTTCGGTCATCACACACCTCTTCAGGTAGGAGGAATCAGGATGAAACGACATCTAGTGTTCGGTACGGTCCTTGCGGCCTTGATCGGCGTCACGGCGGCGCCATCATGGGCGCTGGATGTCAAATGGGGCGGCGATTATCGTTTGCGCGGGTTTTACGCGGACAACTTGACGGATCAAGACGACGACTCTCAGGACAGCATTGCCTACATGAACTCGCGATTCTTGCTCACGTCCGCGGTGACTGAAGACGGCGTGAGCGGGGTGGTGACGTTCATCGCCGGTCAGACCAACGGCAACGGCAACCGACTGCTCGGCGGCGACCCCGGGGCTCCCCCCTCGGGAGTCTATGGTCCGGAAGCATCCAGTACGGTCGGACTGTTGGAAGCGTACTTGGCGGCCGACTTCAAAACGTGGAGCGCCAAGGGCGGACGGTCGGTCTATAAGTTGGGCAATGGCATTATCCTTGACGACTCCGTGGACGGCCTGTGGGCGAGTTTCCCGGTTGGGGGGATGGACCTCACGGTTGGATCGCTCAAACTGATCGAGCAGACGGATTCATTCGTCGGGATTGGGAATAGTGGCCCCGGTACGGCGGGGGACGCCGACCTGTACGTCGTGGATCTCGGACTCGGCAAGATGATGGGTGATGGTCACACTGGTGGCGTGTTCCTGGCGTATCTGACCGATCGGGATGCCAATCTGTTTGGAGGCGGGGCCGCGATCGAGGATGACGCCACGCTCTGGCTCCTCGGGTTGACCGGCGGCATGACGGCCGGCGGCGTCCAATTGAAGGGCGAACTGGATTACATGACCGGTGAACAGAATATTGGTGGAACGAAAACCGACCTTGGCGGCTACAACCTCATGCTCGGCGCGAAGCTGAACGCGGGTGCCATGCCGGTTGGGGTGGATCTCATCTACACGAGCGGCGATGACCCGTCGTCGACCAGCGAACGCAACGTGAACGGACTCAACGGTAATTATCCGGTTGGGATCCTGTTGACCAACGTCGGTGCCGTGTCGGGAGACACCAAAGACGGCACCTGTTTGAGCCCGGACGGCGGGGCCCTCGGAGGTTCGTCGGGGTGTATCGACGGCTCAGGCCTCACGGCGATCAAGATTTCGACCGGTATGGTCCATGGTCCACACACGATCGATCTGGCGGCGATCTACGCGATGTCGACCGAGGAGCCGGTCGCCGGCGGTGACACGGACTTGGGGATCGAACTGGACGCCACCATCAGTATGGCCATGACCAAGCGGCTCAACGTGTTGGCCGGCTTGGGATATTTGTTACCTGGTGATTATTGGAAGATGGGCGTGTCCACCGCCCCGACCGACAGCATGATGGTCGGCGTGTTGCAGGCCAGCTACTCGTTTTAGGTTCGTCGTACGCACAACGGGGGGATGGTGCACAACCATCCCCCCGTTGTATTTTGTCCAGTGCCTTCGCCGCTCGTGGATCTCGGTTTGACAATTCAGACCCTTCTGCTATCGTCAACCACGTCGTTCACGGGAGGGAGCCCGGAACAAAGGCAAACCAGTCGAAAGGCTGGGACGCAAAGCTTCAAGGCTTCGCCGTCGGGGTGGTTGCGACGGCATGCTAGTTGGGCCGCTCCGGGAAAAGCACGCCGTCCACTGCGTGTTTGACGCGCGCGGCCCAGTTCTAGATGGAACTGGGCTTTTTCATTGGCAGAGAAGGAGGGCAAAGGATGGACAGGCGACGCGTAACGGGTTGGACGGCTGTGGGGTTGTTGGGAATGACGTTGGTCGCGTGTAACAGCGGCGGCGGGAGCAGCAGCACGGTAACGGGCGTGGGATTGGAAATGCCGACGGAAGTTTCGGCAGTGCCGGCCAGCGGCAGCGGGTCCTCAAAGTTGGTCGCGGCGATGATGATGTTGGGCGCGGCGGCTGACCCGGGAACGGATTACTCGAACGCGCAAACCGTGCGGTTCGTCAACGAGCCCACGCTGGAACAGTTCGAAATTATCGAAGAGATCTTGGCTGCGATCGCGCAGACGCATTACGCCGACGCCGAGAATGTCGGCGCCGGGCCCTACAAGGTGATGGTGGCGTTCCAGGATGAACAGAACGGGATCGAGACCAAGAGCCTTGAGCCCTGGATTGTTCAATCGGACCTCATCACGGAAAGCGGTCAAACCGTGAACCGGCTCCGGGCCTGGATCGAGGAGAACGATATGGGCCAGGTCAGGACCATCAAGGCCGAGGTCAAAATCTACGAAGCCGCGACCAAGAACGCGGATGGCTCGTACGCGGATTACGGCGTGTGGACCATCAACGCCAAGTTTGACGATGCGGGGACGAACTTCTTCGCGGCATCGGCCTCGCGTGGGTCCAACGGCGAGACGGTGCTCGTCCTCCACGAAAGAATGGAAGAGGGGCCTTTTACGCACCAGGTCAAGGCGTACCTGAACAAGTCGGATACGACCGGGTACGGCCGGGTGGACTACCCGGATTGGAGCAATTGCATGGATCCCAACTGCGTTCCGGGGATGACCTCGGCCGCGTACGCGTACAACACCACCCACCTGGGGGTGCAGAAAGAGGGCGAGTCGGCTCCGACGTTCAAGGACCGGACCGCCATTACCGAAATGGCGCACCGGTACGGGTTGTTTGACAGCGTGACCGGGGAGGACGTGCTCAAGACCAAGTCGTTCGGCTTCCCGGTACGGTTCACCGATGCCAATGGGACGCACTACGGCTATTACGGCGCGTGGCAAGGGCGCCATCAGCTCTGGTCCGACGTCGGCACGGTGCCGGACGACACGACCGTCACCCGCGAAGACCACGGCGCGAACCAGACGGCTGAAACGTACACCACGGTTTCGTTCGTTGGTACGCTGACCAAGCGAACCATGGTGGATGCGGATATCGCGGATATCCAGGACCTGCCGTTTGAGACGTGGATCAACAGCGGTGGCGAACTGATCTACAGCGGGGGCAGTTGGTACGAGAATGTGTGCCAACCGCCACCCGGGGGGTGCACGCAGAGCACGACCGCATTCGATCTCAACAAACTGATTGTCGACTCGAATAACAATAGAAAATTCGTAGACATCAACCGATTTGATCCGAATACGCAGACATCGTATCGATACATGTATGAACCGGTTGGAGACAGCACCACGGCTCCGAACACCACCGGACCCGGTTTTTACGAGGTCACCGGTTTTCCGCCGAATGTGACGTTGACCGGCACCGAGTACAACCCAGTCGACAACGACCGGGTCTGGGTCAATATCGGCGGGTCGATTTACATCGAATATAAAGGATCGACGACGGGCTGGGTTGAGAAGGAACTGGTGAACTTCGATACCCGGACGTGGACGCCGGAGTTCGGGACGAACGATCGTCCATACACACTGGAACAGAATCGTGAGTACTACATCAATAACCAAGGTGCCAACTATGTGGTGAAACGGGTTGGGTCCGGGACGGCTGCCGCAGATCACGAAGTGATGATCGAACTCCAGACTGCGGCGAACCCGGTGAACTACGCTACGGTATTGAGCGGCGTGGACCACTTCCGGGCCCAGTGGGGCGAGAACTTGTATGAATTCGATGTTGATACGAACAGTGCAAACTTCCTCAAGTTGCTCTACGTTTCAGGTACAGACAACCAAGGCAACGCGGTGACGGCCGGGGACGTGGTCACCGATGGTCAGTGGGGTCTGGTGGCAGTGGATGTCAATGGCGACGACATCGTGGATGGCCAGAGTCGCCCGGTGCAGTTCAACTGGGAGTACCCGAGAGAAGGCGAGAACTGGGGTACGCTGACGTACCTAGTTGACTCCAACAGCGCGTACAAGCTCCTGGACGATCCCATCGCCCTGGCGCCGGTTACCCTCGCGAATGGTGCAGGCGTCCAGAAGACGCTGTCGCTGCGGTACGACGGCTGGATGCACGGGATGCCGGATCTGTTCGAAGAGCTGCGCAAGAATGACTTTGTCGTGACGCAGACGATCGCGGACAAGATCATCAACATTCCGGGCGGAACTCAGCTGGACGACGCGGCTGATTCGTCCAAGCATTATTTGGTCAAGCCGCTCGAAGTCAGTGAGTTTCTCGAGGTGGTGGCCGATCCAGGCACCCTCGATTTGGCGACGGCGAACGCGGTGAACCTCGATGCCTTGGCGCCCAACTTCGTCGAGCACGGGATGGGAGCGACGCCGAACGTGACCACGGTCAAATACTCGGAAGGCAACTTGGTCGAGTAACGACCGGCACGACGTAAAAAAGGGGGGGCGGCCGTATGGTCGCCCCCCCCTTAGGTTTTTGGGATACGGCTGGTCAACGCGACGCGACTGTTGCCGTGCGGCACGCCGCGCAGAGCTTTTTGCCGCCGACTTCCACGAGACGCTCCACGTTGGTGTGCTCCCCGCAGCCGCCGCAGGGCTCGGCCTTGTACTTGCCGACCTTGGGCGGGGCCGGGAGCGTGACGCGTTGAATGGTGAAGAGAACGTCTTCCGGCGCGCGCAGAATTTCTTTGATCTTGGAATTGAGTTCCCGGTCGAACAGTTGTTTCTCTTCAAGCGTGGCGTCCGGCGAGCCTGCGTGTTTGCGGCGTTTGCCGAACGACCCGTCCGGGTCGAACGTTTCCCAGTATTTGGCGTAGATGCGTACCGACACCCCGGATTTGGCGTTTTGGAGGATGTACCCGGGTTTGCCCGTGCCCGCGAGAATCAAGTTGCGTTTGCCCAACGTGCAGCCGGTGAATTCTTGGATCGCGTCCACCGCGCACGTTTCATTCTCCACGATCGCGAACACGTCTTTCATGTTGCGCAGTTCCTTGCCCATCTCCCGCACCAAGGCTTTGCCCACGCGATAGCCCATGGCGATGTCCAAACACAGGTGCCGGTGAAAATCCACCACGTCGTCGAACGATTTTTCCATCACAACCTCTCAGAGTGAGCCGGAGGGCGCGGCCCTCGACGGCAAAAGTATGACAAATTTACGTTCAGTATAGGGGATGCTGCAGCGCGAAGGCAATCGCCGATTGATCGACGCCCAGCGGACTGCTATGATCCCGTGCGTGTACATTGAAGTTGAAGACGGCCCCAATGGTCCGGGGTGCGACCCCATGCGATTTCGCGAACTGGCATCTCCAATGATCGTCACGCGGGTCAGGTTGTTTGACCGCCGCGACGACGGCGAGTGGTGTCTGGTGACCGGGGTGAACAAGGGCGACGCGCCGTGGGGGCCGGCTCGGGTTTGCAAGGTGGAAGACTCCGGGGTGGGCGTCGCGTACTTAATCTATGGCGGCCTTTGGGGCATCCGGTTGCGTCCCCTTGATGCGGGAACGCCGTGGCGGTTTGAAGACCGCGATCAATGGGGTGCGCCCTACCTGTTGTTGACCGACGTGACGGATATCGTGACGACGCCTCACTGACGTGAAAACCGCGCTCGTCATCGAGGACGAACCCGATATCGTCCGCCTGCTCACGCATTACCTCGAACAATCCGGCTACCGCGTGCGGACCGAAACCACCGGGTCGGCTGGGCTCCGCGCGGCGCTCGAGCGCGCGCCGGACGTGATTATCCTCGATGTGATGCTGCCGGGTTTGGACGGCCACGAGGTGTGCCGGCGTCTGCGGAGCGACCCCGCCACCGCGGCGGTGCCGATTCTCATGCTGACCGCCCGCGGCGAAGAGACCGACAAGGTTCGCGGCCTGGAGATCGGCGCGGACGACTACGTGACCAAACCGTTCAGCCCCAAAGAGGTCGTGGCCCGAGTCAAAGCCCTGCTCCGCCGATCCGGGGGGGAAACCGGGGGCGTCAGATTGGACTACGGGGCGTTGAGCTTGGATGCCGAACGGCACGAAGTACTGGTCGAGGGGCGCGAGGTGCTGCTGACCGCGAAAGAGTTCGCCTTACTCGAGTACCTGCTGCGACGACGGGGAAAACTGGCGACGCGCGAGGCGCTGCTCAACTCGGTCTGGGGGTACGACGCCGACGTGACCACCCGTACGGTGGACGTGCACATCCGCCGGTTGCGCGAGAAAATCCCGGCGCTCGCCACCGCGATCCAAACGGTCAAGCCCTACGGGTATAAATTGGCCGAGAACCCGTCGGATCGGGCGGACGCATGACCGGAGGTTGGCGCCTCACGGTGGTGGGCGCGGGGGCCGGGGCCGCCATTGCCGGGGTGGCGGTGACGATCGGCTACGCGACGACCCCCGGAGGCCGGATTTGGTGGCTGCCGTCGATCGGAATCGCCGTGGGCGTGGGCGCCCTGGGCGGCTGGTTCGCGGGTCGGTGGATCGCTGGACGGCTCACGCCGTTGATTGCCGCGGCCTCGGACGTGGCCGAAGGCCGTCGTCCGCGCGTTCCACGCGAGGAGGGTGCGCCCGTCCTGGATGAAATCGAACGGTTGGGCTCGGCGTTGCGGAGCGCGGCGGACGGAGTGGAGCGCCGGGTGGCCGCCACCGCCGAAGACCGGACGCGGTTCGGCGCGATTTTGTCCGGGATGGTCGAAGGCGTACTCGTCTTGGACCGCGCCGGTCGCATCTTGTTGCTCAACCCCGTCATGGAGCGCACGCTGGGCGATCAGGCGCGCCGGGCCGTGGGCCGGCACTGGCTGGAGGTGGTGCGCCAACACGATCTCAATGAGCTCATCCGCGCCGTGATTCTTCACGCCGAACCCAGGGCCGCCACGATCACGCTCGACGATTCCGGCGGGCCCCGGACGTTCGCGGTGCAGGGGTCGGTGGCGCGTCGGCCCGACGGCGGCGAGGACGACGTGCGAGCGGTGTTCGTGTTCCACGACGTCACGGCGCTGAAGAAACTCGAACGCGTGCGCGCGGATTTCATCGCGAACGTCTCGCACGAGCTGCGGACGCCGTTGACCGCGATCATCGGGTACCTGGAGGCGTTGCTCGACGGCGCGCAGGACGACGCGCGTCAGCGTGAGGAGTTTCTGCGCACCATCAAGACCCACGCGGACCGGCTGGGCGCGTTGGTTCACGACCTGCTTCAACTTTCGCAGATCGAGTCCGGGGACTACCGGTGGCGGCGCGAGTCCGTGGACGTGGTGGCCCTGGTGCGCCGGTCGGCGGAGTTGATTCAGCCGTTGGCGCAGCGCCGGCGGATCGCGGTCAAGTGGGCGAGCGACGCGCCCGCGGCGTGGGTGGTGGCGGACGAGGAAAAACTCACGCAGGTGTTGGTGAACCTGCTCGACAACGCGGTCAAATACACCGAACCCGGCGGCGCGGTGGACGCGACGGTGAGCGCGTCGGACGCGCGGGTGGTGATTCGCGTGCGCGATACGGGTATCGGGATCGCTCACGCGGATCGCGACCGGGTCTTTGAGCGATTCTATCGCGTGGACCGCGCGCGCTCGCGCGAGTCCGGAGGGACCGGGTTGGGTCTTTCGATCGTCAAACACGTGGTGGAAGCGCACGGCGGGACCGTGGGCGTCGACAGCCAACTGGGGCACGGCTCCACCTTCACCGTGACACTGCCTCGCGATGGGGAGCATCACACGGCATGAACGATTCATGGTGGTTACCGGTTCTTCTGGGCGTGGTCGAAGGACTCACGGAGTTTTTGCCGGTGTCGTCGACCGGACACCTGATCCTCACCGGCGCGTTGTTGGGGTTCACGGGCGAGTTCGCCAAGACGTTCGAAGTGGCGATTCAACTCGGCGCCATCCTCGCCGTGGTCGCCTATTTTCGCCAACGATTGGTCGGGCTGGTGAGCGACCTGCCGGCGGACCCCGGCGCGCGCGCGGTCGTGATCGCCGTGGCCGCGGCGTTTCTGCCCGCGGCGGTCGTGGGATTTTTCGGCCACGGCGCCATTAAAACGTACCTGTTCAACACGCACACGGTCGCCGTAGCCCTGGTCGTGGGGGGCGCGGCGATTTTGGCCATCGAAGCGAGAACGCAGGAAGGCCGCGTGACGCGGCTCGAAGGCGTGGATATCCGGACGGCATGGTGGGTCGGCGTGGCGCAGTGCGTCTCGCTCATCCCCGGCGTGTCGCGCGCGGGGGCGACGATCATGGGCGGTCTGCTCGTCGGGATGGACCGCAAGACCGCGTCGGAATTCTCATTTTTTCTGGCGCTGCCCACGATGTTCGCGGCCACGTTCTACGACGGGTACAAGAATCGCGCCCTGCTGGTCGAGGAAAACGTGGTTTGGCTGACGCTGGGGTTCGTGTCGGCGTTTGTCACCGCGTTGCTGGTCATCGCCGGGTTCATGCGGTTCATCCAGCGCCACACGTTTCGTCCCTTCGCCTACTACCGGATCGTGGTGGGGGTGCTGCTCCTGTTGTTGGCGTAAGCCGGTCCGCGGTCGACCGGTCGATCCTCGCAGGCTGCTGAAAAACCCCGTGGAGGTCCTTCGACGGGCTCAGGATGAACGGAAGAACAATTGATACTGCAAGAAAATATCCGTTCGTGGTGAGCTTGTCGAACTACGCTCAAAACTTTTTCAGCATCCCGCCAGTCCTGTTCTTCTGCGCCGGCCATTCCGCCCACGGCTGATCGCGCCGGCCGTATCCCTCCGGTTTGTTATACTGACGTACGGCGCGGGGTCACGTCGGGTTCGGTCTCTGTTACACAATCATGTCGTCGGAACACATTTCCAGTCCAGCAGCCGGCGTACCGTCATCACACGATGAGGTCCGTCAAAGCCTCAAGCATTCGACCCGCGACGGCGTGTGCGCGTCGGTCATGTCCGGGGTGGGCGATACCTATCTCGGCGCGTTCGCGATTTTTCTTCACGCGTCCAATTCACAGGTCGCGTTTCTCACCGCGGTGCCGCAGTTGCTGGGCGCGTGGTTTCAGTTCGTGTCGGTGCGCGTGTTGCATCAGTGGCAACGGCGCAAGCCGTTGATCATCGCCGGCGTTTTGGGGCAGGCGTTGACGTGGTTGCTGATCATCGCCACGCCGTTTCTGTTCGACCAAGGCGGTGTCTGGTGGCTGTTGTTGGGCGCCACGTGTTACCAGTTGCTCGGGAATTTCGTCTTGCCGCCGTGGAACAGCCTGATGGGCGACCTCGTCCATCCCGATCAGCGCGGCCGATACTTCGGCCGGCGCAATCGGGCCATGAGCGTCGCCGCGTTCGCGGCCTTGTGTCTGGGGGGCGTGCTGCTGCACCGAGCCGAACGAGGGGGCTCGGTGGTGTGGGGGTTTGTCCTGGTGTTCGCGATCGCGCTGGCGGCCCGCTTGGCCTCCACGTATTTTTTGTCGCGGATGCTCGAGCCGCCGTACGCGGCGACCGACGAGGACCGCTTTTCGCTGTGGCAGTTTCTGCGCGACGGCCGCCGCACCAACTTCGGACGATTCGTCGGGTACGTGGGCTCGATGCACTTCGCGGTCCAAGTTTCCGGACCGATGATCGCCCCCTATCTGCTTCGAGACCTGCGGTTCACGTACTTTGAATTCATGCTGGCGACCGCGGCCGTGGTCTTGGCCCAGTTTCTCACGCTCCCGTGGTGGGGGCGGTGTTGCGATCGGTTCGGGAACCGGCAAGTGCTCACCCTCACGGGGCTCTTGTTGCCGGTGATTCCGGTGTTCTGGTTGTTCACCGCCAGCGTGCCCGGCATCATGGCGGTGCAGATGTTCGCGGGCGCGAGTTGGGCCGGGTTCGCCCTGGCGATGGGGAACTTCATATTCGACAACGTGAAGCCGGCCAAACGTCCGCAATGCGTCGCGGTCTATAGCGCGGCCAACGCCGGCGGGATTTTCCTCGGGGCGTCGTTTGGCGGGATCTTGGTGTTGTGGTTGCCCAGCGCGATCTCGGTCGGCAGCCTCCACATCAAACTGATTTCGAATTTGCAACTGCTGTTTCTGCTCTCCGCCATACTGCGGCTTGCCGTGTCCTTGAAGTTTTTGCCGATGATTCGCGAGAAGCGTGACGTTGCGCCGTTTGACGCGGAGGAGTTTTCCCCCCGGTTTCTGGTCGTGGGATGGCAGGTCAGCGCGCGGGTCATGGGCACCCTCGGGCGCGTGGTCACCGGAGTCATTCTGATCGTCGTCGGTCAGCGACGAGACTCTGAGCGATAAATCATATAAAATCATATAGTTGTGAATTAATCGCGTGATCGATCGTGCGGACGATTCGGCGGGAAAATATGCCTTTTTCGAATACTTTGCTTGACACGTTCTCCCGCAAGGGAGTATAAGAAAGCGGATTACGTTATGCTGCGTCTGGCGCTGTATGCTGGACTGGTCGTCATGGCCGTTCTCTTGCTCTCCGCGTTGGCGGGAGGCAGTCGGTCGCGGCGACGGGCTGGGTCGGATCAGCCGGATGACGTCATGGTGCTCGATCCGGTCTGTTCCATGTACGTGCCGAAAACCAAGGCGCTGACGCGGCGGGTCGGCGACGCCACCGTGTATTTTTGCAGCGAAACGTGCGCGGAGCGGTACGACGCGCAACGACGGGAATCGGAAACGCGATGAAACTCTTCATTGATACCGCCAACTTGAACGAAATCCGCGACGCCGCGGCCATGGGGTTGGTCGACGGAGTGACCACGAACCCCACGCTGGTAGCCAAAGAGGGCAAACCCTTCAGGCAGATCATCGAAGACATTTGTCAGATCGTGGACGGCCCGATCAGCGCCGAAGTGACCGCGGTCGAGTGCGAGGGGATGTTGAAGGAGGGCCGTGAATTGGCCAAGATCCATCCCAACGTGGTCGTGAAGGTGCCGCTGATTCCGGAAGGCCTCAAAGCGGTCCGTCGCTTCAGCGACGAAGGAATTAAGACCAACGTGACGCTCTGTTTCTCCGCCACGCAAGCCTTGCTGGCGGCCAAGGCGGGCGCGCATTTTGTCAGCCCGTTTGTGGGCCGGTTGGACGACGTCAGCGAAGAGGGCATGGGGCTGATTCGCCAGATCGTGACGATCTATCGCAACTATGATTTCAAGACCCAGGTGCTGGTCGCGAGCGTGCGGCATCCGCTGCACGTGGTGGACGCGGCCATGACGGGCGCGGACGTGGCCACCATGCCCTACGCGGTCATCATGCAGTTGTCGAAACACCCGTTGACCGACATCGGGTTGAAACGGTTCTTGGCGGACTGGGAGAAGCTCCAGAAGTCACACTAACCGGGACCGCGGCGGGGCACGGACCCCGCGCGGAGGCGCTCGAGCGAGGCATTCACCTGGCAGCAGAGCACACAAAGGCCCGACAAGCACTCACCTCGATCTTCGCCGCGGCAATTCGTGCGGCCGATCCCACCGCGCTCGTCAAAAAGACCCTGTCGATCAAAAACCGGCGACTGATCGTCGGCAAACAGTCATACCCGCTCGACAAGTACGAACGCGTGCTGGTGGTAGGCGGCGGCAAGGCGGTGGTACCCATGGCCGCCGCGGTCGAGCAACTTCTCAAGAGCCGACTCGACGCGGGCCTGGTCGTGACCCGTTACGGACACGGCGGCACGCTCAACAAGATCGAAGTCGTGGAGGCGGGCCACCCCATTCCGGATCGCGCGGGGCTGGCCGCGGGCCAGCGCGTGTTGGATATGCTCCGTAAAGCGGGCGAGCGCGACCTGGTCATTGCGTTGATTTCCGGCGGCGGTTCGGCCCTGCTCCCCGTGCCGGTGGACGGCGTGACGCTGACCGATAAACAAGTCGTCACCGCGTTGTTGCTGCGCGCGGGCGGCACTATTCAAGAGATCAACACGGTGCGCAAGCACCTTTCGCAACTCAAGGGCGGCAACATGGTCACGGCGGCCGCGCCGGCCACGATGTTGTCGCTCGTGCTGTCGGACGTGGTGGGCAACGACCTGGCCAGCATTGCGTCGGGCCCCACGGTGCCCGATCCCACGACGTTCCAGGACGCCTCCGCGATCCTCCATCACTACGAACTGTGGGATAAGATCCCGCAAGCGGTGAAGGACCACCTGGTGCAAGGCAGTCGCAGCGGGTCGGGCGACACGCCGAAACCCAGCCACCCCGCGTTCGGCAAAGTGAACAACGTGATCGTGGGCGACGTGCGTGTCGCGCTGAACGCGGCCGCGGCCCAGGTCAAACGCCTCGGCTACCACCCGCTGGTGCTGACCTCGTCGCTGGTCGGCGAGACGCGCGAAGTGGCCAAGGTCTTCGGCGCCATGGTGCGCGAACTGGCCGAATCAGACCGTCCGATCAAACGCCCCGCCGCGCTCATCGCGGGCGGGGAAACCACGGTCACGGTGCGCGGCCAAGGCACGGGCGGCCGCTGCCAGGAGTTTACGCTGGCGATGGCCTTGGAAATCGCGGGCATGAAAAAAGTCACGGCCTTCGCCTTCGGCACGGACGGCACCGACGGCTCGACCGACGTGGCCGGCGCCATGGCCGACGGCAACACGCTCGAGAAAGCCCGCGACCTCGGCCTGCAACCGCAACGTTTCCTCGACCAGAACGACTCCTACACCTTCTTCCACACCCTCGCCCAAACCATCCAAACCGGCCCCACCAGAACCAACGTCACGGATCTGTACTTCGCGCTGGTCGGGAAGTAGCGGCCAGCGGTTACCTCGCTACGCTGTGGAGATTGCCGTCAAAATAAACTTTGTTGCGTCTCGCGTTCCGGAGGTTTCCGCGGGGCCTGGGACTCTTCCAGTCGCCGTAGCTCGTCCTCGATATCGGACAGGTACGGGGACGGCGCCGCTTGGCGCGTTTCGCCGTACAGGAAGCGTTTAGCGGCTGATGAGAGGAACAGCCGCTGTTTAGCGCGCGTCATGCCCACGAAGAAGAGTCGGCGTTCTTCGTCAGGATTTTCGGATCGCTCGTAGGGTAGCAGTCCTTCTTCGCATCCCGCGATAAAGACCACGGGGAATTCCAAGCCTTTGGCGCGGTGCAGGGTCATCAGGCTGATCGCGTCGCCGCGCGGTTCGTGCTCGCCCGTGACGAAGTCTTCCAGGTCCTCGGTTGCGCTTGATTTGCCGAAGCACCGATACGGCAGCCCGCTGCGTTCGAGCGCGTCGGCGATAACCCGCGCCTGCGCATGGACGCGGTACAGGATGGCGATGTCAGCCAGGCCGTAGGCGATCGAGTCATCGTCGGCCTGCACCCATCCGCTGTTGATCGTAAAGTGGCTGGATCCTCCCAGCAACGTCTCGATCTTGCGGACGATCATCTCGGCTTCCTGGCGATCCGTGGCGTGCCGGGCGATCGCGATGGGCAGCCCGGCGGCGAGACGGGCGGACAGTTGCCGTGGAAGTTGCGCCGGGCTCTTCGCGATGACTTGCGTCGCGGCTTCGACGATCACGCCTTGCGACCGGTAGTTCTCCGAGAGGCGACAGACGCGATGGTCGGGGAAGTCCGTTTTGAAGACCTCGAATGGGGAGAAATTACTGGCGAAACCGTAAATAGCCTGGTCGGGATCGCCGATCACGCAGAGGTTGATCTGGTTCTCAGTGCCCTCCGTTGAAAATGCACCCCCCACCCTCCCCTCCCCCGCAAGGGGGGAGGGGAAGGGTGGGGGTGGCTTTCGCATGGTCTGAGCAGACGCCAGTGCGGTGACGAACCGGTATTGGGCGAAACTCGTGTCCTGGAATTCGTCGATGATGATATGGGTGAACCGTTCGCGGTAGGCCGCGGCAACTTCTGAGCGCTCTTCAAACAAGCGAATGGCGTAGAGGAACAGGTCGTCGAAGTCGAGTTGCCGCCTTGCCGTGAGCCGTCGCTGATATTCCGCCGCGGGGCCGTCCTCGGGCCATTGGAGTCGCTGCTTCGTTTGTCGAACCGCGTCGAGGAATGACGACGAATCTTTGCGAGACACGAGGCCTTCGAGCAGCGCGGGCGTGTCCTCGTCGGCAACGAGCGAAAATTCGACGCCGGGACCGAAGGGATACGTGTGTTCCCGCAGGATGCGCAAGGCAGCGGCGTGGTACGTCTCCACCCACAAACCGTCAGGCAGCGCTCCGAGCAGGCCCGTGAGGCGGTCTTTCATCTCCGCGGCTGCGCTGCGCGTGAACGTGACGGCCAGGATACGCTCGGGCGGAACGCGGTGGGCTCGGATCAGGTGCGCGATGCGGTGCGCGAAGGTGGTGGTCTTACCCGTCCCGGGCCCCGCCACGATGATGACCGGGCCGTCCACGGCGTGGACCGCGGCCTGTTGCGCGGGGTTGAGACGGTCAGGCATCGAACAGCGCCATCTGGCGCTTGGACGTCAAATCCTCGTCGGACAGGAGTGAGATGGTGCCGTATTCGCCGTCGTAGCCCGCGTCGATCCGGACCTTGCCGCGGCGCATGCGGTCCAACGCCAATGCGACCAACGGATGCTCGGGTTCGACCCGAGCAAGCGGGAGTTCCCGCAAGATGAACAATTCGTTGCCGAATGATTCGAGCAGGCGGCGATAGAGCGCGTCGACTTTCACGCTGGCGGGCCCCACGCGGAGCACCTCGCTCAGCACTTCCTTGAGCGGGATCAGATTTTCGAAATCCGCGGCCCCGGTCGGCTGATTGGCTTCCGGCCGATCCGCGAGACGTTCGACGCGGTGCAGCACCCCGACCGTGACCGGTTTCTCGCAGACCGGGCACAGGCCGTTGCGCTGTAACGTTTCCTTGGGATCAAGCCGTGTCTGGCACTTGCGGTGCCCGTCCACGTGGTACTTGCCCTCTTCGGGGAAGAACTCCAGCGTCTTGAGGAAGCGGCCGTCGCGTGACTTGATGGCGTCGAAGATGCCCGCGTACGACAAGTCGGTATCGAAGAGATTGGCTTCACGCGCCAGCTTTTCCGGCGAGTGCGCGTCGGAATTGGAAATCAAGGTGATGCCGTCCAACTGGGACAAGCGCCAATTCATCGCGGGGTCGGATGAGAGACCGGTCTCGATCGCGAAGATATGCGGGGTGAGATCATCGAAGCATTCTTCCAGCGAGTCAAACCCGGATTCCGACCCGAACACCGCGAAGTGCGGGGTCCACGCGTGCGCCGGAATGAGCACCCCTCGAGGATCGGCCTTCAGAACCAACTCGAGCAGGTTGCGCGAATCCAGGCCTAGGATCGGCCGTCCGTCCGATCGAATGTTGCCGATCTTCGCGAGGCTGGCGTTGAAGCGCTCCGCCGCCTCGAACGACGGCATGAAAACCAGGTGGTGGACCTTGCGCACGCGCGGCCCCTTTTTGTAGATGCAACTGATCTCCACGCCGAGCACAAACCGCACCGGGGCGCGACAAGAGGGAAACAGCGCGTCATCGACCGGCGTGGCGATTTCCGGTTTGAGCGTGAACAGGCCGGCCTCGGTTTCGACCAAGGTGTCGCGAAGTTCGGCAAACCAGGCGGGGTGGGTGAAGTCCCCGGTGGCGAGCGCGGTGATGCCCTTGAGCTGACACCACTCGTACAGGCGCGCGGGACGAAGTTGCGGACTACACGCGCGCGAGAGATACGAATGGATGTGGAGGTCGGCGACGATTTTCATGGGCGGCGCATCTTAGCACGGTGCTGCGGTCGCTGACCAGCCTGTCGGTGTTTAGTGATCGGCCCTGTGCTGCAGGATCACGCACTGGAGATATTCTGTTTCCGGGATGCCGAGGACGATCGGATGATCCGGTCCCTGCGTCCGTCGTTCGATCAGTCTGAACGCACGTTTGGCGTCGCCGGCCGCTTCCACCAGGACCTCGTGAAACGTCGCGGCGTCGATCGGGTGCGAGCACGAGCAGGTCACGAGGACGCCGCCGGGCGCGAGCAACGACATGCCGAGGCGATTGATTTCCTTGTAGCCGCGCAACGCGCCGGCTTTGTCTTTGCGCGCTTTGGCGAACGAGGGCGGGTCGAGGACGACCAGCTCGTACCGTTCGCCGGCGGCGAGAAGCGTCCGGAGTTCGTCGAATACGTCGGCCTGCCGGTATTCGACGCGGGCGGTCAGTCCGTTGAGGGACGCGTTGGTACGCGCGGTGGCCAGGGCCTTTTCCGAAGCGTCGAGTCCCAACACGCTCGCGGCGCCGTAGTGCAACGCGTGCAGGCCCCACGCGCCCGCGTAACAAAACGTGTCGAGTACCCGCGCGCCCTTGGCCCACGGGGCGATGGCGCGGTAGTTGGCGGATTGATCCAGGAACAACCCGGTCTTCTGGCCCTCCCACACATCGACCTCGAACGACAGACCGTTCTTGGTCACGACCACGCGATCCGGCTTGGCGCCGTGTAATAGGCGCTTCTCAACGGGAAGCCCTTCGAGTTTGCGCGAGCCCGCGTCGTTGCGGGCCACGATCGCGGTCGGCTGAAAACGATCGACCAATGCGGTGACGATGGCGTCGGTCAGCCGAGCCATGCCCGCGGTGAGGATCTGCGCGATCAGGACGGACCCGTACCGATCCACGATCAACCCGGGCAGGCCGTCGGCCTCCCCGAACACCGCGCGATACGCCTCCTCGCCAGGCACCACGGCATCCCGAAGTGTTTGAGCGCGACCGATCGCGCGCGAGATAAACGCGGCGTCGATCTCCACGTCGTCGTGCGTCAGCAACCGCACCGCGATCACGGATTTGGGGTTGTAGTATCCGCGGCCGATCCATGTTCCCTGCGCGGTCCGTATGTCCACGATGGAGCCCGGGACCGCGGTTTTAGGCGGGCGCGAGAGTTCGTTGGCGTAAATCCACGGGTGTCCGGCTTGCAGGCGGCCGAGCGCCGTAGGTTTGACCGTGAGCGCGAGCGGCGCGGTCACGGTCCGGGCGTCTCCGTGTCGTGAATGTCGCGGGCCTCGGCCGTGACTTCACCGCGGCCGAGCGTGATTAGGAGGCGATCGCCGGGCGTCACGTCCGCGGCGGTTCGAACGATGCGCCGCGACGGCAAGAGTCTGGTCAGGCTGTAGCCGCGTCCGAGAATGGCCAGCGGACTCAACGCGTCCGCGCGGGCCGCGAGGCCTGATGCACGAGCTCTCGCGTCCGACACGATGGCGCGGACGCGTTCGGCCAGTTGCTCGGACGCGCGTTGGTGCGCGAGGCGCGCGGATTCAATCCGACGAATCGGGTGCGCGGCCAGCACGGCGCGGGCCAGGTACCGCCGTTGGTCGCGGCGTCCCGCGAGGAGCCGCGCCATGGATTCGCGTAAGCGCGAGGACAGATCGTCGACGCGCAGCGAGGCGCTCTCGATCAACCGTTCCGGGGTTCGCAAGGCGCGAAGCTCCGCCGAGACCCGCGCCCGCCGGTCGGCCAACGCGGCGCGCGCGGCTTCGGCGAGGCGGTCGCTCGCGGTCTCCGCCGCGAGCACGAGGTGATCCCGTCGCGGGGCCACCAATTCGGCCGCCGCGGAGGGCGTGGGCGCCCGCAAGTCCGCGACGAAATCCGCGATCGTATAGTCGGTCTCGTGACCCACCGCCGAGACCACCGGAATCGCGGAGGCGACGATCGCGCGCGCCACGATCTCCTCGTTGAACGCCCACAAATCCTCCAGCGAGCCCCCGCCGCGCGCCACGATGAGCACGTCCGGGCGGAGCCGATCCGATAACGCGTTGGCCTCGTCGATCGCGTCCGCGATCCGCCCGGCCGCGCCCGGGCCCTGCACGGGCACGGGCAACAGCAACACCGGGATCGCGGCGAACCGCCGCTTGAGCACGTGCAGGATGTCGCGAATCACCGCGCCGGTCGGGGAGGTGATCACGCCGATTCGGGTCGGGAGAAACGGGATGGCCCGTTTGCGCTCCGCGTCGAACAGGCCTTCTCGCGCGAGTCGCTCCTTGAGTTGTTCGAACGCGAGTTGCAGCGCGCCCGCGCCCTTGGGCTCCACGTAGTCCACCACGAGCTGGTACTCGCCTCGCGGTTCGTACACCGTGACATGGCCGCGGCAAATCACGGCGAGCCCATCCTTCAAGGCGAATTTCACGACGCGCGCCACGGAACGGAACACCACCGCGCGGAGCTGGCTCTGCGCGTCTTTAAGGGTCAGATAATAGTGGCCGGAGCCGGGATTACGGAGGTTGGAGATCTCTCCCTCGACCCACACGTCGCCGAAGTCGCCTTCGAGGCGCCTGCGTACGAGTCCGGTCAAGTCGGAGACGGTGAGAATCTGTCGCGATGGGGGGGTGGGCGCGTCGGATTGGGCGGAGAACTCGAAGAGATCCATCGGTTAGGCCACGATTCAGGGAGTTCGGAAACCTTCGGGAGCGTCCTTCGATGGACTCAGGACGAACGGAGTTGAAGGCTGCGATCCCAACGAATACTCCGTTCGTGGTGAGCCTGTCGAACCACGGTCAGCGCCTCTTCAGTGCCCTACACCGGGTCGGTGATGCGAATGCGGCGGATGCTTGTGGCGCGTCCGGTCGAGCCGTCGACCTCCACGACCGCACCCGACAGGACCGAGGGGCCTGGCGCGGTCTCGAACCGCGTCGGCATCTGGGTCAGAAACTTGGCGATGGCCTCGTCTTTTTTCACGCCGATGATCGAGTTGATCGGGCCGGTCATGCCCACGTCGGTCAGAAACGCGGTGCCCCGCGGCAGGATGCGTTCGTCCGCGGTCTGCACGTGCGTGTGCGTGCCGAGCACCGCGCTGACTTTCCCGTCGAAGTGCCAGCCGATGGCGGACTTTTCGGACGTCGCTTCACCGTGCATGTCCACCAAGATCACATGAGTTTCTGAGCGTAACTTCTCCAACTCCCGTTCGCCCACGCGAAACGGACAGTCGAGCGAGCCCGGCATGTACACGCGCCCCATCAGGTGCAGCACGCCGACCTTCTCTCCGGACGTCGTGGTCACCACCGCGCGCCCCACGCCGGGCACGCCGTCCGGGTAATTGGCGGGCCGCAGTAATCGAGGATGGTCTCGGAGGTAGCCGAGAATCTCCTTCTTGTCCCAGACGTGGTTGCCGGTGGTCAACACGTCAAACCCCATCGCGAACAACTCCTCCGCGATTTTCGGGGTGACGCCGAACCCGCCGGCCGCGTTTTCCGCGTTCCCCACGGCCAGGTCGATGCGGTGTTCGTGCTTCAGCACGTGCAGGTGCTGGCTCAGAATCCGCCGGCCGGGTTCGCCGATGATGTCGCCGATGAGAAGGAGGTTCATGAAGTTCGGTGTGCCGGTTCGCCGGTGCGTCGGTGCGCCGGTTTGGATCGAAGGCCAATGGGGTGAACCGGCCAACCGGCACACCGGTCAACCGGCGCACGCGCCTTACTTCGCATACTCCACGTACCGGCTTTCTCGGATCACGGTGATTTTGATCTGCCCCGGGTACGTGAGTTCGTTTTCCACGCGCTTGGCCATTTCGCGCGAGATCTGCGCGGACTCGGCCTCGGACACGCCGTCCTGGTTGACGATGACGCGAATTTCTCGGCCCGCGCGAATCGCGTACGCCTTGTCCACGCCCTTGAACGAGGTCGCGATCTGCTCCAGGTTTTCCAGGCGTTTGATGTACGACTCATACGCCTCGCGGCGCGCTCCGGGCCGCGCCGCGGAGAGGCCTTCCGCCACCGCCACCAACACGCCTTCGGGCGAGGTCCACTCGATGTCGCCGTGGTGCGCCATGATCGCGTTGATGACGTGGGGGTGTTCGCCGCACTTGCGCGCGTATTCGCCGCCCAGGTTGGGGTGCGTGCCCTCTTCTTCGTGACTGATCGCTTTGCCCACGTCGTGCAGGATCGCCGCGCGTTTGGCGAGTTTGACGTCCAATCCGAGTTCGGTCGCCATGATGCCGCAGATGATCGCGGCTTCCCGCGCGTGTACCAGGTTGTTCTGCCCGTAGCTGGTACGGTACTTGAGTTTGCCCAGCAGCTTGACCATCTCCGGGTGCATGTTCTGGATGCCCAGGTCGAACAAGACCTTTTCGGCCTCTTCGATCATGAGTTTTTCGGTGTCCTTGCGGACCTTCTCCACCACTTCCTCGATGCGCGCGGGGTGAATGCGGCCGTCGTGCATCAGGCGTTCGAGCGCCACCTTGGCCACTTCGCGACGGAACGGATCGAACCCCGAGATCAGGATCGCCTCCGGCGTGTCGTCGATCACCAGGTCGATGCCGGTGGCGGCTTCCAGTGCCCGGATGTTGCGGCCTTCGCGGCCGATGATCCGGCCCTTCATTTCTTCATTGGGCAATTGGACGACCGACACCGTCGCCTCCTGGACGTAGTCGTGCGCGTAGCGTTGCAGCGACGAGACGATGATTTCGCGGGCCGTGCGTTCGGCCGACTCTTTGGCCTCGTCTTCGATGCGTTTGGTGAGCTTGACCGCCTCGAACCGCGCGTCCTGTTCCATGGCGGCGATCAGACTTTTCTTGGCTTCCTCGGCGGTCATGCCGCTGAGCGCTTCCAGTTGTGCCCGTTGCTGGAGGAGCGCCTGCTCGACCTGGGTTTCCTTTTCCGTGACCGTGCGCTCGCGGGTGGCGAGTTCGCGATCTTTTCGAGCGAGGTCGGATTCCTTCCGATCCGCCGCGCTCACTTTCTTGTCGAGCGACTGCTCGCGCTGATTCAGACGGCGTTCCTGCTCGACCAGTTCGTTGCGTCGGTCGCGATTCTCTTGCTCAAACGCCTGTCGCGCCTGATACAACTTGTCTTTGGCCTCGAGTTCCGCTTCTTTTTGCAGCCGTTCGATGTCCTTGCGCGCGTCCGCGATGAGTTTTCCGGCTTCCTGCTTGGCCTTGGCGATCCCCTGTTGGGTGACCAGACGCGAGATGACGAACCCGAGCCCCAGTCCGCCGGCCACCGCGACGATCCCGATCAGCAACATTCCGAGTGTCGTAGTAATAGTGAGTCCTCCCTACCTCGCTAGCGTAGTGCAACGCAGGCGCGCTGTCCCGCGCCGAGGCTGCAAGACGCAGTTGACGTTGACCTCCCTCAGTCGGCAGTAGTCGTTGTGCGGCCCTGCCGGAGGTCGTCGGCGACGCGTGGAACGGGGAGAGGAGCTGAGCGGGTCGGCGTGGAGGCGCGGTTAGGTGGTGGGAGGCGACGGGCTACAGTCCACGCAAACGTGGGTTGCGTCCTCAGACCTCACACACTCTATCGCAATAGCCGAAACCGGTGAAGCTTCGGCTGATTTTCCACTCACTGATCCGACAACAAACAGGCCGTTCATCGCACTCTCGACATTCCGCTGGGCGCCGCCGTGAGACGACCCCTCTTGATGAATCGTTACGTGGTGGCCCCCACCGTGCCGTGGCGGTGGAATTGTTTGAAGCCCCAAGGGCTTCCGTGGGCGCCTTCGGAGAGACTTTAGGCTTCCCCGCTCCGCGGGGCATGCACACCATCTCTGCCGGGAAGGCTCCCGGTTCGAAACTGTTGGTTCAAACATCCCGCCGGCTCGCGCACACAGCAGGGGCACACGCAAGCGAGCTTAGCAAAAGGTCCGGGGGAATTCAAGATAATGTGACTGACGCGCCCGGACCATAATAATCCGGGCTACAACTGGAGGTCGAGATCGTCGAACTGCTCCTCGATGCTGTCGATGAGGTCCTTCGTGCGCTTGGACGCGTGCGCGATCGCGTGGTCTTTTTTCGACGCGTCTTCCGCGAGTTTCGAGTAGTCGTGCGCCAGATTGATGGCCGCCAGAATCGCCAGCTTGGCGAGGGGGGTGCCGGGAAGTTGACCGGACGCTTCTCGGATCTTGCGATCCACGATCGCGGCCAACTTCCGTACGTACTCGGGATCGCCGTCTCCCTTGAGCACGTAGCGATCGCCGAAAATTTCCACCGTCACGGTCCGTGGGGTCATGGCATGGCTCCGGATGGGGCGGCTTCGTGGTGTCCATCTTGCGCCTGCGCCAGGGCGTCGATGTCGCACAGCAGGCGTTCCAACCGCGCGCCGAGCGCGTCGCGTTCCCGTTCCCAGCCCGCGCCGCGTTGTTTCCAGTCGGCGAGTCGCGCGGCGGCCGATTCGAGCTCGCGGCTCAGGCGTTCGTTGTCACGCCGCAGCCGCTCGATCACCTCCGTCGCGCGGCGCACGCGCGCTTCCAAGGCGGTCAGGAGGTCGTCAAGCGGCGCGGCCGCGGTCGGGGGCGTCATGGGTCAGTCCAGCGCGTGGAGTTGGTTGGCGCGGTCCATCAGTTCCTGCACGCTCGCGGCTTCCCCGGGGTACGTACACGTTCCCACGGCCAGCCGCACCTCAATCGGCTCGCCGTCCGCGTTGCGCAGGCGAAACGCGGCCAGCGCCTGCTGGAGGCGGTCCAACACATCCTTCATGGTGTCGCCGGTATCGGGCATGACGACCGCGAACCGCGCGTCGTCCAAGCGGGCCAAGATGTCCACGTTGCGGAACGTTTCGCGCACGATGCCCGCCAGCGCGCGCAGGAGTTCGTCGCGGCCTTGTGGCGTAAACGGGCGGCTCAGGGCCTGAAAATCCGTCACTTCCATGATCAACAACGACACTTTGCGTTGGTACCGTTCGGCGCGACGGATCTCTTCGGGCAGGCGCATGTCCAGGTAGCGCTGGTTCCGCAGCCCGGTGACTTGGTCGATGGTAATGAGCGCCTGACGTTCGCGAAACTCATGGATTTGGACCAATGCCCGCGCCAGATAGAACGAAAACTTCTCCAGGATTTCCTGGTCGTCGCGGTCGAACGCGCCGCAGGCGAAGGACTGGTACAACACTTTATTGTACGCCGACACCGTCCCGACGAGTTCATCGCCGGAGAATAGCGGTCCGGCCAACACCGAACGGTACGGAAACGCCGCGGGAAGCTGCACCCCGAACGTATCGAGCCGGTCGCTGCGCAGAAACGACTTGGTCTGCGCCGCCTGCGCCGCGACGGCTTGATCCACCCTGATCAACGCCGCGTCGATTTCGTCGCGATGGAGACCGTAGGTGCCGCCGACCAGGAGTCGGTCCCCCCGTCGCTGACGGACGCGCACGACCACGGCCTCGGCGTCCAGAATCATGGCGGTGGACGCCGCGCCGGTGATCAGCAATTTGTCGCGGTCCGTGAGGGCGAGAATTTGCAGGCCTTCCTCGTTGACCGCGGAGAGTTTGATGACCTTCTGCGACATCTTGTGCCGTTCGGCGTCGCTCGCGATCGACGAGCCGAAAATTTCGCCCGCTTCGGCCAACAAGTTCACGAATCGGTGCGTGACCTCGATCGTGGAGGGCGTTTCCACCACCAAGACGCCCACGGCGTTTTTGCCGGCGGCGAGCGGCACCGCCACCATCGTCCGCGCACCGACTCCCGACGGTTCGCCGGCGAGTTCTTCCCGCAACACCGCCGGTCGATTAAAACGAGCCACCTCGCCGACCAGCCCCGCGCCCCATGGGATGCGAACCGCGCCGCCCTGGTCGGTTCGCATCGTGGTGGAGGCTTGCAGCAGGATGTCGCCGGTTTGCGGCGCGCGGACGTACAGGTGGGCGGCGGACGTCTGGAGGATCGCGCCCAGGGTCTGGACGGCGCGTTGGAGCCGCTCGTGCATGGGCGCGTCGGCGGCGAGCAACGCCTTGAGATCGCGCCGCGTGGCCTCGGCATGGGCCAGTTGGCGCACCTCGCGCAGGGTGCGGAGTTTCTTCATCGCGCGGACCGCGTGGAGCGCGAATTCCCCGAGCCAGGCGGTCGCCTCCGGACTGAAGGCGCCGCGGCCGTGCCCCCGCCACAGTTCCATCGCGCCCAAGATGTCGTCGTCGCCCGCGATCGGCGCGGCGAGGGCCGCCTCGGCGCCCGCGTCTTCCAGCAACCAGAGGGAGGCGGCGTCGCCCGAGTCCGCGTGCACCACGCGCCGTTCGCGCGCCGCGCGCGCGGCCAGCGGCGATGCCGTGGGCGCGCCGCTCCGAGGGCTCATGGGCGCCAGACGCTGCGTAGCGTCGTCCCAACAGTGGACGCGGGCGGTGTCCGCTCCGGTCACCAGGCGCGCGGTCTCCGCGACCACGTACGCGAGTTCCCCGGGGGTCGAAAGGTCGATCTCGTCCGCGACGGCCTTAAAACGCTTGAGGCTGTACGGCGCCCGCTCGGCGGGGGCCAGTTCGGCGAGCGACCAGAGGTACCGGGCCGCGTTCGCGCCGATGACGTCCAGTTCCGGGGCCACCCGGCCGACCGCCCACCGAATCGACCGCGTCGAGGCGGCGTCGACGGCCACGTCCAGGGGCAGGGCCTCGCGGAGTTCCTCGACGGCGTGGGCCACGGGCACGCGCCGTCCGTCCGAAAATTCATAACCGAAGTCGGCCAGGCGAAAGATGAGCGCGGTCGGATCCGGGTCAAAGACCAACGCGACCTGGGTTCGATTCTGGCGAACCGCGTGGGCCAGGGTTTCGAGGCCCTGGGGACCGCCGCCGATGATGGCGATCCGCCTCACCGGGCCGCGTCTGCGGTTCGACGGATCAAGCCGGTGCCCGCCAAGCGGGCAAGAAAGTCCTCGTCCGACTCTTCGGACGGCAGCGGGCCGGGTTGGGACCGCTCGGCGTCCGCCGCGGCGCGCGACCGCCGGACGCCCTCGGCGAGCAGGTCGGGCAGCGGTTTGGTGACGGTGGGCCGCGGGGGCACCGGGGGAGCGGGTTCCATGGCGGCCGCGAGCTCCGCCGAGGGTTTGGTGAACGCGGCGTACACCGCGTCGTGGCCGCGCGTTCCGTCCGCGGCGGCGTCCACCAACGCGCCGTGGGTCCAGGTCAACTCCGCGACCCACGCGGTGGCGGTCAGGCGCAACACGCCGCTGGCCGAGCGCCGCGCCAGCGTGTGACAGAGATCGACCAGCGAAGCGTCGGTCGTGTGCAGCACGCCGGACAACGGGGCGCTCATCAGGCGCGCGCGCGCCTCGGCGCGGGCCAGCATCGCGGCGACCACCGCCGCCAGCGCGTCGGGCGCCAGCGGTTTGCGGGCGGCGTCAACCAGGCCGGCGTCCGGCGCGTAGAACTCCGAGGGCACCACGTCCTGCGAACCCAAAAAAAGCACGGGGGTCGAAGCGAGCGAGGGGATTTGCCCCGCCAACCGCTTGATTTCCCACCCGTTCAGCTCGGGCATCATGACGTCGCATACCAGGAGATCGGGAGGGACCACGATGGCTTTGAGCACCGCGTCGTGCACGCGGGAGGCCGTGTTCACCTCGTAGCCGAGGAACGTCAGCCGCTCGGACATCGCGGCCAACAGGCGAAGGTTGTTATCCAGTAAAAGGATTTTCGCGGCCACTCGGGTACCCTCCGGCGGGCGGGGTCACTGTACTGTGGCCCCGGAGAGAAGTCAAGAAATTTCAGGTGTTACGCCACCGCCGGCGCGTCGCCCGGCCGGTTGCGCGCGACAAAGCGGGTGTGGTACAACGACCGCACGAACGGCAAGTTCGTATTCTCCAAACCACGTGACGCGGGACATGGCGACGGACGAGTGGATCGACGAGGCGCAGCGCTATTTGATGGCGACGTACGCCCACGTGCGCTTTCCCGTGGTTTTGGTCAAGGGGCGCGGCACGCGCGTGGTCGATCGGAGCGGGCGCGAATACCTGGACTTTGCCGCGGGCGTCGCGGTCTCGAACCTGGGCCATTGTCACCCCAACGTGACCGTGGCGCTGCAGAAACAGGCGCAACGCCTCGTCCACACCTCCAATCTGTACTACAACGAGCCGCAAATCCGACTGGCCAAGGCGTTGGCCACGCACTCGTTCGCGGACAAGGTGTTTTTCTGCAACAGCGGCGCGGAGGCCAACGAGGCGGCGATCAAACTCGCGCGCAAGTTCGCGCGCACGTCCGGACCGACGGACCGCTACGAGATCATCACCGCGTTGGGGTCGTTCCATGGGCGCACCATGGCGACGATCAGCGCGTCGGGCCAACCCAAATTGCACGCGGGGTTCGAGCCCTTGCTCCCGGGGTTCGTGTGGGTTCCCTACAACGATCTCGGCGCGGTGGAAAAAGCCATGACCGACAAGACCGCGGCCGTGTTGGTCGAGCCGGTGCAGGGGGAGGGCGGCGTGCGCGTGCCGCATCCCGAATATCTGTCCGGTCTGCGCAAGTTGTGCGACGACCGCGGCGTTTTGTTGATCTTGGATGAAGTGCAAACCGGCGTTGGGCGGACCGGCAAACTGTTTGCCTATGAACACGCAGGAATCACGCCCGACATCATCACGTTGGCCAAGGGTTTGGCCAACGGCGTGCCCATCGGCGCGACGTTGGCCACCGACCGGGTGGCCGCGGCGTTCACTCCCGGGGCGCACGGGTCCACCCAGGGCGGCAACCCGTTGGCCTGCGCCGCGGCGTTGGCCGTGCTGGAGACCGTGCTCGACGACGGCTACCTCTTGGAAAATTGTCGGCGGATGGGCGAGCGGCTGGTCAACGGCTTGAAGAGCCTTGCACCGCATCATGCCGCGATCGTCGAAGCCCGGGGCGTCGGCCTGTTGGCGGGCCTGGCGCTGTCGGTTCCGGCGCGTCCCGTGGCCATGGCCTGCTTCGAACGCGGCCTGCTCGTGATCCCCACCGCGGAGACCGTACTGCGTCTGGTGCCGCCGTTGATCGTCACGCAAGAAGAGATAGACGAAGCCGTGGGCACCATTGATGCCGCGTTGGGAGCGACCACGCCGCATGGCTGAACGCGATTTACTGGCGCTCCGGAACCTCTCGGCACAGGAGATCCGGCGTTTGATCGACCGCGCCAAGGCGCGAACCCCGTCCCGGGTGTTGGCGGGCAAGAGCGTGGGGCTGTTTTTCGAAAAGGCCTCCACGCGCACGCGCGTCTCGTTCGAGGTCGCGATCGCGCAACTCGGCGGTCACCCGTTGTTTCTTCCCGCGCAGGACATTCAGCTCGGCCGCGGGGAGACCGTGGCCGACACGGCGCGCGTGCTTTCGCGGTATCTGGACGCCTTGGTGATCCGCACCTTCGGCCAAGACCGGGTGGAAGAGTGGGCGCGTCACGCCACGATCCCGGTGATCAACGGGCTGACCGACGCGCACCACCCGTGCCAGATCCTCGCGGACTTGTTGACCATCGACGAGCACAAGGGGCGTTTGAACGGGATCGTGGCGGCGTACGTGGGGGATGGAAATAACATCGCGCACTCGTTGCTCGAGGGCTGCGCCATGACGGGCATGACCTGCCGGGTCGCGTCGCCTTCGGGCTATCACCCCGACGCCGAGATCGTGAAATGGGCCGAGTTGGAGGCGCGCAAGTCCGGCGGCGCGGTGTGGATCGGCGAAGATCCGCGCGAGGCGGCGCGGGGCGCGGACGTACTCTACACCGACGTGTGGACCAGCATGGGGCAAGAGGCGGAGACCGCCGCGCGCGGCAAAGTGTTCCGGCCGTACCAGATCAACGCCGACTTGTTGCGGCTCGCAAAGCCCGACGCGATCGTCATGCACTGCCTCCCCGCGCACCGCGGCGAGGAGATCACGGACGAGGTGATGGAAGGCCGGCAATCGGTCGTCTTCGACCAAGCGGAGAACCGGCTGCACATTCAGAAGGCGGTCTTGGAGATGCTGGTGGGATGAGAGAAAAACGAGGGGGCGGTGGGGTGAGGGGGCGAATGGGTGATAAGGAAAAACATACGATGAGAGGATCTAGACCTGTGGTTTCTTCACCCGCTCGCCCGCTCACCCGCTCGCCCATTCGGCAGTTAGTCCTGGCCTACTCCGGCGGGCTCGATACCTCGGTGGCGATTGAATGGATCAAGGAGCGCTACGGCTGCGAGGTGATCGCGTTCTGCGCGGACCTGGGGCAAGGCGAAGACCTCAAGGCGGTTAAAGCTAAAGCTTTGGCCACCGGCGCGAAGAAGGCGGTGGTGCAGGATCTGCGCGAGACGTTCGTCAAGGACTTCGTGTGGCCCATGTTGCGGGCCAACGCGATGTACGAAGGCTCGTATTTGCTGGGCACCTCGATCGCGCGCCCGTTGATCGCACAGGCGCAGATGGCCGTGGCCGCCAAGGAGAAGGCCGACGCGGTGGGCCACGGCGCCACGGGCAAGGGTAACGACCAGGTGCGCTTCGAGCTGACGTACCAGACCATCGATCCGTCGGTGCGCATCGTCGCGCCGTGGCGCGAGTGGCCGTTCAAGTCGCGCCAGGATTTGATCGACTACGCGGAGAAACACGAGATCCCGGTCACGGCCACCAAGGCCAAGCCCTACAGCGTGGACAAGAACCTGTTCCACACCAGCTACGAGGGCGGCATTCTGGAAGACCCGTGGTCCGAGCCGCCCGCGGACATGTTCACCATGTCGGTGGATCCTCGACAGGCGCCGGACCGGCCCGAATACGTGGAGATCGAGTATCGCTCCGGTGATCCGGTGGCGGTCAACGGGAAAAAACTTTCGCCCGCCAAGCTGCTGGCCGCGCTCAATCAGATCGCGGGCCGCCACGGCATCGGGCGCGTGGATCTGGTGGAGAATCGTTACGTGGGCATGAAGTCCCGCGGTGTGTACGAAACCCCCGGCGGCACCGTCCTGCACGTCGCGCACCGCGCGGTCGAATCCCTCACGCTGGACCGCGAAGTCCTGCACCAGCGCGACGCGTTGATTCCGCGTTACGCGGAACTGGTGTACTACGGTTACTGGTTCGCGCCCGAACGCCGGATGCTGCAAGCCGCGATCGACGAGGCGCAGCAGAACGTCACCGGCACCGCGCGTCTCAAACTCTATAAAGGCTCGATCACGCTCGCGGGCCGCAAATCCCCGGTGTCCTTGTACCGCAACGACCTGGCCACGTTCGAGGAAGAAACCGTCTACGACCAGAAAGACGCGGCGGGATTCATCCGACTCAACGCGTTGCGCTTGAAGGTCGGGAGCCGGGTGCGGCGAATCGGGAGGTAGTAACGAGTGGCCGGTAGGTTGATGTTTTGATTGGGATCGTCGAGGGAGCGTCTGGGGTGGAATGACGGTATGCCGGCAATCTCGATCTTCTTCGGAATAGTGATTCGCATGTTTTATAGGGACCATGAGCCGTTACATTTTCACGCGGAGTATCAGGGACAGCGAGGGAAGTTCGATCTAGCCGGTCGGATGTTGGTTGGGAATATTCAGTCAAAGACGGCGTTGCGTCTTATCAAACAGTGGGCGAAGCAGCACGGCCCCGAGATCCGAGCAAACTGGCTGCGGGTCAAAGCCGGCAAACCACTCGAAACGATCGAGCCATTGCGTTGAGGAGCACGGATGAAGACGATCCCATGCGTGATCAAAGCCCAGTACAAGGGAGACTATCGGATTCACGTGACGTTCGACGACGGTTCGGAGAAGACCATTGATTTTCGTCGATGGCTCAAAGGACCGATCTTTGAACCGTTGAAAGACGTGAAGTACTTCCAGCGATTCTTCCTCGACGGCTGGACGATTGCTTGGCCTAATGGGGCGGATATTGCGCCGGAGACTTTATATGCGTATCCGGAGACTCGCAATGGCGAGGCGGTTGCCTGAAGATGTACACACGATTTGTGTTAGTGGAGAGGACATCTGGCGCTCGGTGACATTTTGGTGGGCTTCGCTTTGATTCTCGAACGTGTTCTGCAATTGCAAGAAGAAGTCATCAAAAGAAACATCGAACAGTTTAAAGATAGGCACGACTTCATCTCGTCGTGTATCGATCTCGTTGGAAGGCCGGCGATTCCAGAGCGAGCGTGGAAATCTCTCCCGGTTTCCGAACGTATTGTTTTTAACTATTTTCACGGTGACGCCTTATCTACGCTGATTAACGCGACGCGTCTTGGTTTTCAGGGGTGTGCGCACACAAAAGGGGGCAGCCCTTGACTTGTGACACCACCAGCTATCACATGCCTACTCGAGATACACCTGAAAGACGTGTGGAGCACACGCTCCCTGTGACAAGTCAACGGCTGACCCCTTGGGCGTCCTCGGTCGTGTTCATGGCCGTGATCACTTTGCTGTTCTCTGGATCTGTTGGCGCACAACCTGAAGAGTTCGCTCCCGACCTGGACACTGAGTTTCGTGCGGTGCTTCCCTTGGCGAAGGCTGTCGCGGGTGACAAGGCACGGTTTTTAGAGCTTGTGAAGCCTATGGCGCCTCTTGACCTCTCGACATTCCGTTCAGTTAGCGCGACGCAAGCCTCGGATGATAAGAATTTCTTTTTTGGTGTCATGGGTACAGCCGCTGGCTTGGATGAGCCGACCATAAAAGAAATTCCAAATGAGTTTTTTAAGCGATATCGGGTTCCGGGAGCCCTCGTCTCTGTGAAGAACAAGGCCACGGATGTCGTAAGTCTCCTCCGGGAGTTCGACATGATGCGAGATCTTACTGTCGTAGCTGTGTGGTCAGATGGAGAGTTCCGACTAGATGATCTTATTCGTGTCGAGGGGCGTTATTCTTTACGTCGTGAAGTCATTCAGCATTCCTCAGGATTCTCGCTCCCGGTCGAACTTAAGGAGCGTGTAGACCATTCGACTGCTCTGCGTCAGAGAATGGCCACGTTAGGAGTCGTGGCGTTAGTGCGCGAACCATTCGGTACGCGGGTTATCTTTGATGGTTGCGCGGATGACGAGATCGGGCTCTTATTTTGGACGACCTCTGTTGACCCCAAGGCATCGTTCTCAGATGGGAAGTCGATGGTATTTGGGGAACCTGTTTCCCGTAGGGTCACGCTATATATGACTAATTAGCGAGGGCGTTCACGCGCTAGGTGCTACAGGGCTGAACGGATGATTGAAAAATCATGGGGTGGCCGCTTTAGCGAGCCCACCAAAGCTACAGTCGAAACCTTTACCGCGTCGATTCCGTTCGATTGGCGGTTGTATCGGCACGACATCGCGGGCAGCATCGCGCACTGCAAGGCGCTCGCCGAGGCCAAGTTGATCACGGCAGCGGAGCGGGATCAGATCGTTGCCGGGCTCAAGGCGATCGAAGCGGACATTGCGGCGGGCAAGTTTGCGTTCTCCATCGCGCACGAAGACATTCACATGAACGTGGAGCGGGCGCTGACCGAGCGCATCGGGCCGGTGGCGGGCAAGCTGCACACCGGGCGGTCGCGCAACGACCAGGTCGCGCTCGACATGCGGCTGTATGTGCGCGACGAGATCGACGCCATCATCGATCTGGTGCGCGGCGTGCAGAAGGCCTTGGCCGACGCGGCGTCGCGGCATCTCGACGTCATGCTGCCCGGCTACACGCATCTGCAGCGCGCGCAGCCCGTGTTGCTGGCGCACCATTTGCTCGCGTATTACGAAATGCTGCTGCGCGACGCGGAGCGGCTGCGCGACGCGCGCAACCGCGTGAACCGGATGCCGTTGGGTTCCGGGGCACTGGCCGGGACCAATTACCCGATTAATCGCGAGTTGGTGGCGGAGTATCTGGATTTTCCGATCGCCACCAGGAACAGCCTGGACTCGGTGAGCGACCGGGACTTCGTGATCGAATCACTCGCCGCGTTTGCGCTGATCATGGCGCACCTGTCGCGATTTGCCGAGGAACTCGTGATCTGGTCCACCAGCGAATTCGGCTTCATCGAGCTGCCGGACGGGTTTTGCACGGGCAGCAGCATGATGCCGCAAAAGAAAAATCCGGACGTGCCCGAGTTGATCCGGGGCAAGACCGGACGCGTGTATGGGTCGCTGATGGCGTTGTTGACCACGGTCAAGGCCCTGCCGCTCGCCTACAACAAGGACATGCAGGAAGACAAGGAGCCGTTGTTCGACGCGGTGGACACGGTCAAAGCCTGTTTGGCCATCACGGCGGAGATGATCCCGGGTATCCGATTCAAGACCGACGCCATGGCCGCGGCAGCGTCCGACAGTTTTCTGCTCGCCACCGAACTGGCCGACGCCTTGGCGCTCAAGGGATTGCCGTTTCGCGAGGCGCATGAGGTCGTCGGCAAGCTGGTGCGGCATTGCGTCGAGACCAAGCAGCCGCTGACCAAGGTGTCGCTCGACGAGTTCCGGCGGTTCTCACCGCTGATCGACGCGGCCATGGTCGCCGGCCTGACGCCCCAAGCCGCGATCGCGCGCAAGTCGCAGATCGGCGGGACCGCGCGCGAAGCGGTGCAACAGCGGTTGAAGGAACTGGAAAAGGGCGGAAGGCGCGGGTAACCGGAAAATCCGCATACGTGATCAACCCGACCCTAAGATATTCTTCCGGCCGGATCGGCCGGCCAGCCGCCAAGAGGGCGGCGCATGCCCCCTTCGGGGACTTCCGCCATTCCAGGAGACGAGGGATGGTCGCAAGGCGGAGCGAGGTGCTGCACCGCAGCGTACTGGGTCGTACGTGAGGATGCAACGCCGAAGCGACAGCGCCGCAGGCGCCCCCTATCGGCGGCTGGTCCTGCTTGCATTGTTGTTTGGGATTTTGCTAGCATCCACGCTGAGTTGCGGCCGCAAAGGCGCGCCGATCGCGCCGGAAGACGTGCCGAAGCCGGCGAAGCAATCCTCGCAGTCTAGTCACACTCAAACGCCGGATTCATCGAATCGCGAACATCCGTAGAGGGCGGCGGTTCTATTGTTGAGCGCTCCGGAGCGGGCCGCGTGGCTCAGGCGTCCAGAGATGGACGAAGGAGGGGGTATGGCGTCATCGACGCTCGTTGAAACAGCTGAAAGACGCTCGTCGGTCAGTGTCCAGTCACGCAGACGGCGGCTGCTCCTCATCGAGCCCTATCCCGAAGACAGCCCCTATCGCTTCACCCAGGGCGAGCGTCGGGCCCTGTGGTTCCCCAAACTCTCGTTGCCCGTGATCGCGGCTTACACCCCCGAGCACTGGGACGTCACGTTCGTCGACGAGGCCGTGGATCGGGTGGATTTTTCGCTCGACGTGGATCTGGTCGGCATTTCGGCGCAGATGACCTGTTACGCGCCCCGGTCGTATCAGCTCGCCGAGCGGTTTCGCAGCCGCGGCATCAAAACCGTGATCGGCGGCACGCACGTGAGTTACTGTCCGGACGAGGCGCTCCAGCATGCCGATACGATTTTGATCGGGGAATCCGAGGCGATCTGGCCGCAGGTCATCAAGGACTTTGAATCCGGACTCATGCAACGCACCTATCGCATGGCCGAGTTCCCCAGCATGGACGAGTACCGCCTGCCGCGCGTGGACCTGTTGAAACACGAGGAGTACATGACGACCTCGTGCATCCAGACCACGCGGGGATGCCACTTCGATTGTGAATTCTGCAGCGTGTCGCCGTACAACGGCAAGACCTCGCGGCGGCGGCCGGTGTCGCACGTGGTGGCCGAAATCCAACGGATCAAGGACCGACGCCGCAGTTTGATCGTGGACAAGATGACGTCGGGGCCGTACGGCCAACGGTTTATGGCGTCGGTCAAGCTGCTGTCCGGAATCGAAGACGGCACCATCTTCGCGTTCGTGGACGATCTGCACAACTCCAGCCGCGCGTACTGCAAGGAATTGTGGACCGCGTTGATCCCGCTCAACATCAAGTGGGGCGCGCAGTGCACGTTGTTTTTGGGCGACGAGCCCGAGATGGTCAAGCTCGCGGCCCAGAGCGGGTGCGTGTCCATGTTCGTGGGGCTGGAGTCGATCATTGAAGAGAGCATCGACGAAACCAACAAGCCGTTCAACCGGGTCGCGCAATACGAGCGCGAGATCAAGTGTTTTCACGACCACGGGATCATGCTCAACCCGGGCATCATTTTCGGGTTCGACAACGACGACGAATCGGTGTTCCCGCGGACCGTGGAATTCCTGAACCGCAACCGCATGGAGCTGGCCTACTTCAACATCCTCACGCCGTTGCCGGGCACGGCGTTGTTCGAACGCATGAGGGGCGAGGGGCGGATCTTCGACTTCGACTGGTCGCACTACGACGGCAAACACGTGGTGTTCTGGCCCAAACGCATGAGCCCGAAGACCCTGCAGGACGGCTTTTTCTGGGCCAACCACGAATTTTTCTCGTGGCCGTCCATCGCGCGGCGTATTTTGCCCACGGGCCAACGCCTGGTGGCCCGCGGCGCCATGAACGTGGCGTTCCGGCACCTGGTGCGCCGCACCGCGCCCAAGGGGAGTCTCTCGCCGTTGTCCGAGGTGATCCAGAGTCTGCGGGTGAAACTGCCGTCTCTGGCCACGGACAATTTGATTCCCAACGCGCTGCACGCGCTCAAAGAGAAAGCGACGGGCGCGGCGCAACAGATCGACCGGTTCCTGCAGGTGCAGGTCAAACGCAGCGACGTGGCACGCTCGGCCGACGAGGCGGCCCCGTCGCGTCCCGCGCTGCACCTCGATCTGGTGGGCACGTTGGACGAATTGGGAGCCAAGGAACTGCGTAAACGCCTCCTCGACGCGGTGCGCGAGGCCAAACTGGAAATCGTGGTGAACTTCGAGCACGTGCGGCACGCCACGCCCCAGGCGGTGCAGGCGCTCATCGACGGCGAGTATCTCAAGGCCCTGAAGGCGCACGCCTCGGTGAAATTTATCAACCTCAAGACCGCGTTTCAGGCCGCGATGGACCGGATATCTCCGCCGCGGGCCGGAGCGTGGGGCGATGAACTGATCGGATAGACGCCCGTCCATGAGCGGCCATCTGCTGCGTTGTCGCGTCGAAATCCCTCCTCACGTACGACCCAGTACGCTCCGGGGGGATTTCTCGCTCCGCCTTGCATTTGGCGCGCTCCTGAACGGGCTTCGGTGTGTTATGACGCAACGGGGAATTTCGTATGCATGATTTCCGCGATATTGACGGGCAGTTGTATTGCGAGCAGGTTCCGGTGGCCAAGATCGCGAAGGCGGTCGGGACGCCGTGTTACATCTACAGTCACCGGACGTTGACCAGGCACTTTCAGGCCGTGGACGGCGCGTTCGCGTCGATTCCGCACGTGACCGCGTTCGCGATGAAGGCCAACTCCAACCTGGCGATCCTGCGGCTGTTCGCGTCGTTGGGCGGCGGGGCCGATATCGTCTCGGGCGGGGAGCTGTATCGCGCGCTCAAGGCGGGCGTGCCGCGCGACAAAATTGTGTTCGCGGGCGTGGGCAAGACCCGCGAAGAGATCGCGGAGGCGCTCAAAGCCAAGATCCTGCTGTTCAACGTGGAGTCAGCCCAAGAACTGGCCGCGATCGACGAGGTGGCGCGCAAGCTCAAGACGCGCGCGCGGATCTCGCTGCGCGTCAATCCGCATATCGACCCCAAAACCCACCCGTACATTTCCACCGGACTCAAGAAGTCCAAGTTCGGGATCAGCATCGACCAGGCGCTCGATCACTACAAGGACGCGAGCGGGCGCAAGGGCATCGAGATCGTGGGCGTGCACCATCACATCGGCTCCCAGCTCACGCAGGTCCAGCCGTTCGTGGAAGCCTTGGCGCGCGTGCTGGAACTGGTCGACGCGCTCAAGGCGCGGGGCGTGGTCATCCGCAGCTTGGACATGGGCGGCGGCTTGGGCATCCCGTACAAGGACGAAACGCCGCCGTCGCCCCAGGATTTGGCGAACGCGGTGCTGCCGCTCCTTCGCGGGCGCGACCTGACGTTGATCCTGGAGCCGGGGCGCGTGTTGGTGGGCAACGCCGGCATCCTGGTGACCAAGGTGCTGTACACCAAGGAAGGCGCGGAAAAGAACTTCGTGGTGGTGGACGCGGGCATGAACGATCTGTTGCGGCCCAGCTTGTACGAGGCGTACCACGAGATCCGGCCGGTGCGCCGCGTCGCGCGCTCGCCGCGCGTGGTGGACGTGGTCGGCCCGATCTGCGAGTCCGGAGATTTTCTCGCGCAGGACCGCGAACTGCCGTCGGTCGAGCCGGGCGAATTGTTGGCCGTGATGAGCGCGGGCGCGTACGGATTCTCCATGGCGTCGCGCTACAATTCCCGGCCGTTGATTCCCGAAGTCATGGTGAAAGGCAACCGCTTCGTGGTGATCCGCGAACGCGAGGCCTATCGCGACCTGGTACGCGGCGAAACGATTCCCGCGTTTTTGAAAGGCGGGCGCTGATGGCCACGGCAGCCGAGACCACGGCGCCGGCCAAGCCGGGCGAACGCAAGGGACGCGGGTTCTTCCTGACCCTGATCATCGTGTCGGGCATCGTGATCTTGGGCCTCGCGATCTTGTTCTTCAAAGGAAAGGACTTCTTTATCTTCACCTGGCAGAAATTCGTGATCGAGAAAGCGCTGGTGCGCGCGCTGCCGCCCGAGTACACGGTGGAGGAAGTCGAAGGCATCCGTCGCGCGCTCGTCGAGTTTTATGCCGCGGGCGGCCGCCATGAGATTCCGGATGAAGCGCTCTATGGGATGAGCCAAGGGATCAAAACGATCCTGGCGGATCAAGTCGTGACGAAACAAGAAGCTGAAGCGCTGATGGCATTCATGAAAGAACACGGGCCCAAAGTAAAGGGCGTCGAGGCGCCATAATCTTATGGCCCGGACGACCAAGATACCGTTCGCCAAGATGTCGGGCAGTGGCAACGACTTCGTGCTGATCGACAATCGCAAGGAGCTTGTCCCGCGCCGCCGGATGCGGGCGTTCGTCCAAGCGGTGTGCCGACGGGGGTTGTCGGTGGGCGCGGACGGGGTGATTTTCATCCAGCCGTCGCGGCGGGCGGATTTTCGCTGGCACTATTTCAACTCCGACGGCGGCGAGGCCGAGATGTGCGGAAACGGCAGCCGCTGCGCCGCGCGGTTCGCCACGCTCAAGAAAATCGCGCCCAAGCGCATGACGTTCGAGACATTGGCCGGCATCATTCAGGCCGAAGTCGGCGCCAAAGGCGTGACCGTGACGCTGCCGTTGCCGCACGATCTGCGATTGAACGTGACGGTCGAGGTCAGCGGTAAATCGTACGACGCGCACTTTCTCAATACCGGCGTGCCGCACACCGTGCTGTTTCTCGACGACGTGGAAGCGGTAGACGTGCAGTCGTTGGGCCGCGCGATTCGCTTTCATCCCATGTTCGCGCCCAAAGGCACGAACGCCAACTTCGTGCGGATCGACGGCCCGCACCAGTTGACCATTCGAACGTATGAGCGCGGCGTGGAGGCGGAAACCTTGGCGTGCGGCACCGGCTCGGTCGCCGCGGCCGTGCTGGCCGGTCTGCTCGGCAAGGTCAGCTCGCCCGTGACCCTGACCACGCGCGGCGGGCCGCCGTTGATTGTCGGGTTCGAGTTGGAGGGGCACGCGATTCGGAACGTGGAGTTGACGGGCGAGGCGCGGTTGGTGTACGAAGGACATCTCACTTCGGAGGCGTTCCAGTGAAGAGGCGTTCGCCGGTACGCCGGTTAACCGGTGCGCCGGTGAGAGAACCGGCTAACCGGCCAACTGGCTAACTGGATAACCGCATATGTTTACTGGCTCATACGTTGCGCTGGTCACGCCGTTCAAGAACGGAAAAGTCGACGAAAAGGCGCTCGGCGATCTGATTGAATGGCAGATCGAGCGGGGCACCAACGGCCTCGTGCCGTGCGGCAGTACGGGCGAGTCCGCCACGCTCACGCACGAAGAGCACGACCGCGTGATCGAGCTCACGGTCGAAGTCGCGCGCCGGCGCGTGCCCGTGATCGCGGGCACCGGGTCGAATGCGACCCACGAAGCGATCCGCCTCACCAAACACGCCAAATCCGTGGGTGTGGACGCCGCGTTGCTCGTCACTCCGTACTACAACAAGCCCACGCAGGAAGGTTTGTTCCGGCATTTCGAAGCCATCGCGCGCGCGGTGGATCTGCCCTTGGTGTTGTACAACATTCCGGGCCGGTCGGTGGTCAACATGACGCCGCAGACCGTGGCGCGGCTGAGCGCGATCACCAATATCGTCGGCATCAAAGAGGCCTCCGGGAACCTGTCGCAGATGAGCGACGTCATCGCCGCGTGCGGGGAACGGTTCGTGGTGCTTTCCGGAGACGACGCGTTGACCCTGCCGCTGATGGCGGTGGGGGGGAAGGGCGTGATCTCGGTGACCGCCAACGTGGCGCCGGCCGAGACCGCGGACATGGTCAGCGCCGCGCTCAAGGGCGACTGGGACCGCGCCAAGCGGATCCACTATCGATTGCTGCCTTTGTCCAACTCCATGTTCCTCGAGACCAATCCGATTCCGGTGAAGGCCGCGCTCGCCATGATGGGCCGATGCACCGATGAACTCCGGCTGCCGCTGACCACGATGTCGGATGCCCCGAAATCCCAACTTCGCAACGCGCTTGTCCAGTTCGGTCTGATCTAACACCCTCGTGTCCACGTCAGTCGGCAAACCGACCCGCCTCATCATTATGGGGGCCGGGGGCAAGATGGGACAGCGCCTGGTCGCGCTGGCCACGGAGACGCCCGGTCTGACGCTCGGCGCGGCCGTCGAGCGAGCGGGCCATCCATCCCTTGGACGCGACGCGGGCGAGCTCGCTGGCGTGGGGCGTCTGGGCGTGGCGATCAGCGACGACGTGACGCGTGCCCTCTCGGACGGCGAGGTGGCGATCGACTTTACCGCGCCGGCCGCGACCGACGCGTTGGTGCCTTTGGCGGTCAAACAGAAGCGGCCGCTGGTGATCGGAACCACCGGGATGTCCGCCGACGGCTTGCGCGCGATTCGAGACGCCGCGGCCAAATTGCCGATAGTGTTCGCGCCCAACATGAGCCTCGGCATGAACGTCATGTTCAAGATCGTGGCCGACGTGGCGCGCGCGCTCGGCCCCGGCTACGACATGGAGATCGTCGAAGCCCACCATCGCCTCAAGAAAGACGCGCCCAGCGGCACTGCGTTGCGATTGGCCGAGGTGTTGGCCGAAGCGACCCGGCGCCGCCTCGACGAGGTCGGCGTGTACGCGCGCCACGGCCAGATCGGGGCACGCACGCCCGACGAGATCGGCATCCAAACCATCCGCGCCGGCGACATCGTGGGCGATCACACCGTGTTGTTCGGCGGATTGGGCGAGCGCTTGGAAGTGACCCACCGCGCCTCCAGCCGCGACACGTTCGCGCGCGGCGCCCTGCGCGCGGCGCAATGGCTCGCCGGAAAGCCGAACGGGCTCTACGACATGCAGGATGTGCTGGGCCTTCGCTGAGCCTGCTCATCAGGGGCCGTCTGCGGCGTTGCCGCTGCGCATCCGCTGCTCACGTACGACCCAGTACGCTGCGCTGCGGGTGCTCGCTCCGCCTTGCGACCCACCGTCCAGAAATGAAATGCCGGAAGTCCCCCGAAGGGGGCATCTGGCCCGCTGCTGCGCAGGCTGACGGCGTGGGAGCGCTCCACGCCGGAATTGCGGTCATTCCCGCCTAGGCGGGAACTTAGCGCCTTCGTGGCTCTTGAGATTGGTGATCTTTCGTATCCAACACCGTTTTATCCCCCCTTTGAAAAAGGGGGGAAGGGGGGGATTTGCCTTGCCTCTGACGACGTTTGCGTTCGACCCATTCCTGCGAGTGTAATCTTATGGAATTGATCACCGATCCCAACGCCTGGTTGGCGTTGATCACGTTGACCGCGCTCGAGATCGTCCTCGGTATCGACAACATCATCTTCATCTCGATTTTGGCGGGGAAATTGCCGGAAGCCCAACGCGCGAAAGCGCGGACCATCGGCCTTGGGTTGGCGATGGGCACCCGCCTCGCGCTCCTGGCCTCGCTGGTGTGGATGATGCGCCTGACCGAGCCGTTGGTCTCCTTCTTCAACCAGGCCATTTCCGGACGCGACCTGATTTTGATCCTCGGCGGATTGTTCCTGATCGCGAAGAGCACGATGGAAATTCACGAGAAACTGGAAGGGGAAGAAGAACTCTCCGGCAGCCGCGCGGCCGTGACGTTCGGCAGCGTGATCACGCAGATCGCTCTGCTGGACATCGTGTTTTCCCTGGATTCGATCATCACCGCGATCGGCATGGCCAATCAGTTGGCGGTCATGGTCGTCGCGGTGGTCATCGCCGTGATCTTCATGATGATATTCGCGGGTGCGGTCAGCGCGTTCATCGACCGGCATCCCACGATCAAGATGCTGGCGTTGAGTTTTCTGCTCATGATCGGGCTGGCGTTGATCGGGGATGGGCTGGACATGCACATCCCGAAGGGTTACATCTACTTCGCGATGGCGTTCTCAGTGTTCGTGGAATTGTTGAATATCCGGGTCAGAAAGAAAGTTGAGCCGGTGCATCTGCGCGGCCCCCACGCGCCATCGAAATCGTCAGGCGTCGAACAATGACGCTTGGGCGGTCGGGCGGCGGAACGCGGCGGTGGAGAGGTCGGGCCAGTCGGTGAGGCCGGCGCGTTTGCACGCCATCGTGAACAGCGCGTGGATCTGGTCCGCGAACGGGCCTTGGCCGGACATGCGCGAGCCGAAGTTCGGATCGTTGAGCGATCCGCCGCGTACATCGCGGATGCGGTGGAGCACCTTGTCCTTCAAGCCGGGGCGGTGTTGCTCCAGCCACGCTTCGAAGAGCGGCGCCACGCCGTAGGGAAGGCGCAAGGGCACCAGGCCGGCGAAAGTCGCGCCCGCGTCGGCCGCGGCCTTGATGATCTTCGGGATCTCCGCGTCGTTGAGTCCCGGAATCACGGGGGCGACGTTCACGCCCGCCGGAACGCCGGCTTGTGCCAACGCCGCGATCGCGGCCAGGCGGTTTGCCGGGCGCGAGGTGCGGGGCTCCAATGCGCCGCACAGGTCCGTGTCCAGCGTGGTGATCGACACGACCACGGCGACCGCGTGGTGTTCAGCCAATCGCGACAACACGTCCACGTCGCGCGTCACCAGCGCGTTTTTGGTGATGATCACCACCGGGTTGCGAAAGTCCGCGAGCACTTCCAGGCATTGCCGAGTCAGCCGCAGTTTGCGCTCGATGGGTTGGTAGCAGTCAGTCACCCCGCTCATGGCGATGAGTCGCGGGGTCCAGCTCCGCTTGGACAATTCACGCCGCAGCAACTCCGGTGCGTCGTGTTTGACCATGATCTTGGTCTCGAAATCCAATCCCGCGGAGAACCCCAAATATTCGTGCGTCGGCCTCGCGTAGCAGTACGCACAGCCGTGTTCGCAGCCGCGATAAGGGTTCACGCCGGCGTCGAACCCCACGTCCGGGCTGGTGTTCCGGGCGATGATCGTTTTTGACGCGTCGGGCAGGAACTGGGTGACGGGCAGCGGGTGCTCGGCGTCGTGCGCGTCGATCGGCTCCGGCACACGCTCCACGCGCTCGAACCGGTTCTTGGGATTCTCCGCCGCGCCGCGGCCGTGGAGACCGCGTGGAGCGGGGTGTTGCGAGTCCACGTTATCGTCCCCAGGTTTTCTGAAACTCCTCGGGCGAGAACCCCACGGTCACGCGCGTGCCGTCCGTCACGATCGGGCGCTTGATCAGCCGGCCCTCGGAGGCGAGCAGCTTGATCACGGCGTCTTCCGGCAGCGTTTTGACCTTCTCCTTCATGTTGAGCGCGCGGTACTGCAGCCCGCTGCGATTCAAGAAATCGGTGTAGGGGCGGCCGCTCGTCGCGATCATCTTCTGCAACTCATTGGCCGACGGCGGCGCGGTGGTGACGTCGATGTCGCGAAACTGTCGTCCCGCGTTGGCGAGAAATTTCTTGGCGTTCACGCACGTGCTGCACTTGGCATAACCATAGAACGTCAACATGGAGTGCTCCGGGGGTGCAGCGGATGCTACCAGGTCATCGGGAGACGGCGCAATACACGTCGGTGGGGCGACAGCCGATTCACGCTAGTGGCCGACCCGCTGTTCGGTCTCGGTCAACACGCGTGGACCGGCGAGTTCGGCGCCGGCGGTCGGCGGCAACTTTGCGAACGAGATGACCGACAGCACCGAGACCACGCTGACCACGAAGAACGCGGTCCGAAAGTCCTGGACGAGCAAATCCGGTCCGCCGCGGATCGCGTGGGCGCCCTGCAGCGCGTAGGCGCCGACCATGACGCCCAGACTCATCGACAATTGCTGCCCCACGCTCATCAGGCTCGTGGCCTGACTCATCTCGCGCTGGGACACCTCCGCAAAGCAGATCGCGTTCAAGCTGGTGAACTGCAACGAGCGCAGGCAACCGCCGATCAACAACACGGCCAGAATCACCGTGTGCGGGGTGTCGACCGTGAACAACCCGCAGATGGACAGGACGATGGACGCCGCGACCGCGTTCACGCTCAGCACGGTGCGAAAACCCCAGCGGCCCAAGATTGCCGTGGTCAGGGTCTTCATGAACAACGCGCCCACCGCGGCCGCGAACGTCAACAACCCGGACTGCAGGGGCGTCAACCCGAACGCAATTTGCAACATCATGGGCAGCAGGAACGGCACCGCGCCCTGTCCCGCCCGAAATACCGCCCCGCCGATTACACCGGCGCGAAACGTCGCGAGCCGAAACAGGCGAAGATCGAGCAACGGATGTTCGGTCCGACGGGCGTGCCAGGCATACGCGGTGAGGGCAACGGCACCGATCGCGACGCAGACGGCCGACGCGCTGGGCGAGAGCATGTGCTCCCAGAGCGTGGCGAGCCCCAGCATGGCGGCGGAGAGTCCGATGCCCGACAGCACGAATCCCACGAGGTCGAACGGGGAGTGATCGGGCTCGCGAAAATTCGGAATGAACCGCAATGCCATCCAGATCCCCAGCACGCAGATCGGAATGTTGATCAAAAAGATCCAGCGCCAATGAAAATACGTGGTGATGAATCCGCCGATGGGCGGTCCGATCACCGGCCCGATCAAGGCGGGCATGGCCAGATAGTTCAATGCGGGAATGAGTTCGCTCTTGGGGATCGACCGCATCAGCACCAACCGTCCCACCGGCACCATCATGGCCCCGCCGATGCCCTGCACGAATCGCGACGCCACGAACGCCTCCAGCGAACTGCTGGCCGCGCACGCGATCGACCCGAGCATGAACACGCCCACCGCGGACGCGAACGTGGTCTGCGCGCCCACGCGATCCGCCACCCACCCGCTGATCGGGATGAACACCGCCAGCCCGAGCAGATACGACGTGAGCGCGAGTTTGAGCGCGATCGGATCAACGCGCAGATCCCCCGCGATCGCGGGCAACGCGGTCGCGATCACCGTGCTGTCCATGTTCTCGATGAACAACCCGCAGGCGACGATCAGCGGGAGACGGAGGGAGCTACGCATGGGAGAGACTCAGAACGAGACTGCGAAACGTTGGAAGCCGGTGCGCGCGTTAAAAATATTGGGAAGGTCAGGAGTCTTTTTGATTGCGCATTCGCAGCAGAACCGGCACTCCATGGTCAATAGCCAGATTCCTTGTAATAGAGATTGTCGAGTTGGAAGGCCAAGAACAGGAGCCCGATGGGTATCTTAACCAGAAAAGGCATTCTGATCCCAATGCTTTTCCGGGAATGATTAAATAACTAATAATCATTTATAGTAATGTTCTATTATTGACAGCGAAGTGTCCTCATTATTAGAATAGCTTCCATGTGGACAAGGGACGCGATCCGAGAGCTTCTCACGCGCCTCGACGGCGAAACGGCCGATGCGATCGAGGATCACGAACTCGAGTGCAAGCCGTGGGACGAGGACACGAAGACGCTACACCGGATGCTTCGGGAAACCGTGGTGTGTCTGGCGAACGCCCGTGGCGGAACGATCGTCTTGGGAGTGCGGGATCGTGTCCGTACGCGAAGAGAGGCGATTCAGGGAGTAGGCCGATACGACCTCCAGGCTCTTCGTCGGTCAATCTATGACGGCACCGACCCGCACATATTGGTTGAGATCGAGGAACTCGTCGAGCCTGAAGGGACACTCCTCCTCGTTGGCGTTCCCAAGGGAATGCCGCCGCACACCACGAGTGATGGTGTCGCCCGAATCCGAATTGGGAAGGAATGCAAACCGTTGACCGGACGGACGTTTGCCCAACTATTGGCCAGTGGTGGGCAGCGCGACCCGACAGCAGAGGTCGTGCCATCGGTTGGTGAAGCTGATCTTGATCCCGCGGAAGTCGTGCGACTCCGGAAGGTCATCCAGCGCGAGGCCCAGAACGCCGACCTCGCGCGCCTCGAGCCCCAACAGTTGCTCGCGGCGCTGGGGCTGGTCTCAGATGCCGGAGTGACGCTTGCCGCGGTCCTCCTCGTGGGTCGGGCAGGAACGATCGCCAGGCACGTTCCCCAGAATGAAGTGACCTTCCTCCGATACCGAACCAGCACCCGTTATGATCAACGTAAAGACTTACGGGGGCCACTGCTGTCCATTTTGGAAGAACTTGAGCGATTGGTGTCGGTGAATAATCGGGTGCGGACGATTCAAGAAGAAGGATTCGGTCAATTAGAGTTCCCGGATTTGTCCTGGGAGGTCGCGCGCGAGGCGGTCCTCAACGCCGTAACTCATCGGGACTATTTTTTGCGTCAAAGTACGCAAGTTGCGCTCTATCGGGACAGATTGAAGGTGACGAGCCCAGGTGGGTTTGTGGGGGGCGTGACCGCCGAGAATGTCCTGCGGCACGCTCCTGTTCATCGCAACGAACTCCTTGCTCGTGCATGTCAGACTGCGGGGCTGGTGAACCGTGTGGGGCTTGGGGTGGATCGGATCTACTTCGAACTTCTCCGGCTCGGTAAAAACGCACCCCGCTATGACGCGGATGAAAGCCATGTCGATCTGCTGATTCCGCTTGAAACGCACGAGGGATTTGCCCTCTTCGTCGCTCGCGAGGAACGCCAGGGCCGACCATTGGAACTGGATGACCTCTTGATCCTGCGTGCGCTCGTCGCTCGCTCGATCGTTGATAGGTGGTCGGCGGCCCGCATTCTTCAGTTGTCGGAAGACGAAGCCGCAGGCAGATTGATCAGTCTCCGCGAGCGCGGCTATCTCGTGGTCCGTGGTCGTGGACGAGGCGCCAGCTACGATCTCCGGCGCGATCTCGCATCACGATTCCGAGGCCGTGCCGCTGTTGACGCCGAATTACCGTTGGATGAGGAAGCGGTTCGGCTACGTATTCTTGCGTTGCTGCGGGAGCACGGCCGATTGACGAACGCGGAAATCCGGAGGTTCTCGGGCTTCAGCCGGGCTCAAGTCTACCGAATCGTCAAAGCCCTCGAGGCCGAGGGCCAGGCGCGATTTGCGGGACGTGGGCGAGCCGGGCACGTACTGCCCGGAAAGGGCTGAGCAGTCCCTCGGAAATGCGACAACTGAGCACACAGCAAAATTGGGTTTGTCGTTTTGCAAATCATAAATCACAAGCCCGACCCATGAACCGCTGTGTCCATGTTCTCGATGAACAGCCCGCAGGCGACGATTAGGGGAGACGGAGGGAACTGCGCATGGGAGATCGGCACAGATCTATGGGAACATCATTTCTTCGCCTGTGAACGAATGGCGGTAAGAGGAAGGAGTTCTTAATTCAGTAGGTCGATTGTCGGATTCCCACAGCTTCCTCCTCTTTTTCAATCGCAACAAGTTCCGGACCAACGAAAATGCGAGTGAGCTGGCCATCACGGAATCCAAACCGTTCATCATAGGGTCCTGTTCCGAACGCTTCGCATAAAGGGGTGGCGGCATAGGGATTTTCATACACTACGAGGCGCAGATGGGGCACCAGCTTGGGAGTGGCTGAGTTTTCAGCCTCGATAGCCATTTCCCACACTTTTTCGAGGGTGCGTTTTTTCCCTGACTGCTGTTCCCACCGCTTGATTTGAATGCCGAGTTGACGTGAAGCTGGATTAAAAAATCCTAAGACACAGATCGCACTGATAGTCGTGTTCTGCGGCGCGAATGGCTTGCTATTCCTGTATCGGACCATTTTGCCGCCATCGAGGAACGTCTGTGACGTCTGCGTCGCATCCAAACAGCGAATAGCGGGGTTGTATGGTATGGAGATACCAACCCTTCCGAGCATTGCACCAAGAATGATCATCCGATCAAGATGGACAAACGCATTGTGTGGATTTGAAAGGACAAGGGCACACGGCTTTTTCTTAACGGCACGAAGTTGTTTATGCGCGGCGTTTATTTTCTCGCGGATGGTGGGATATGGATCGAAACTTCCGGCGCCCATCGGTAACTCGCCAGGCTCAAACTCCTTGATCTCAAAGAAGGCATTTGTAGCCGCGAACTGGATTCGATAGTCTGGGCGTTTCGCAGTACCAACGATCTCCGGTTCATACTCAAAGTTATTACAGCCGTGATTCTTAAGATAAGTCTCGAAAAGTTCCTCAGAGGCAGTTTTGAGAAAAGATGACTGACCTATTGGTGCCATTTCTGCCGGACCTTGTTAAGGGAGGCGGATACTCCGACTGAATTGGCGGATGACGCAAGCGCTGTCCAGGCGTCTGATGAAGGGCGTTGAACCTGGATAATCGCGTCGACGTCGACAAGGTCTTGAGGCGCGCCTCCGTAGAGTTTCAGTAAGACCAGGGTCTCCCACGAGACAACTGGAACATGTGAGCCCAGCACCGGGAAGGCGCGGAGACCTTTTGTGATCATTTCGTTCCACCGTGCCGGGAGGACAATCAGTTGAATAGGTACGGGAGCGCCTCGTCCGGGAACCGAGACATGGAAGACCCCGAGGAGTGGATCGTCAATCCCACCGGGCTGAAAGTCAGCTCCCAATGCACCAGCAATTTGCTTGAAGTCTTGGGTTGTAGGGATGAGGACAAAGTCGATATCTTCGGTTGAGCGCGGCACCCCGTGTACGGCACACGCGAATCCACCGATAAGACCATAGGCGCGAAGCAAGCCGTTTTGTCTCATTTGTTCGAGACGGGCCGAAATCTCCTTTAGTGCGTCGTCGAACACTCGATTTTTATCCGTAGGCACGCATTGGAGAGTTCAATAGCCCGGAGCAGGCGCTCCTCCGGAGTCATCCTTCGGGCGCGTTCGATCTTGGCAAGTGCCATCTCGTCGCCCAACTTGCTGGCGCGACGGCCGGTCAGGGGGGATCTGGGGATGTCGTTGGACATAGCGGAATTCTATAGCATGTCTGTCCGGCATTCAATCCGGTTTCGTTGACTTCCCCCAGACCCTTTGCTAGCATCGCGCCCTATGCTTTCCCCGGAAATTCAGGCGCTTCTGGACGGGTTGCACCCGCTTGAAGCGCGCGTGTTTCGCGCGTTCGGCGAGCAATCGTCCGCGTCGGAGGTCGCGTTGCGTGACGGGAGCGGGATGGCGGCGTCGCAGTTGTCCATGGCGTTGGGCTGGCTGCTCACCAAGGGTGCGGTGCGGGTGGAGCGCGAGCGCGTCACGCGGCGCGCGGCATTGGCCGAGGCGGGGAAACGGTACGCGACCAATTTGATTCCTGAAATTCGCATTCTGAATTGGCTCGGCGAAGGTCAGCGCCTCACCGTGGGGGATCTGCGCGCGAATCGCGGCCTTGAGCCCGACGAGGTCAGCGGCGCGGTGGGGGCGCTCAAGGGCATGGGCGCGATTCGCATCGTGGAAGGTGGGGTGCTGGAAGCGGTGGCCGACGTGGACGTGAGCCATTTGCTGACGCTCCAGCGCGAAATCGAGGGGCTCGAACACGCGGGCTCGCGGGTGATGATTGACCCGCCGAGTGCGTCCGATCAACTTGTTGAGCAGCATTTCACCAAGCGCGGCAAGGCCAAGGGGATCTTCCGCATCGACGAAGAGACGGAACGAACGTTCGGTCTCACCGAGATCGGCTCCGCACTGGCCAAGGCCGTGCGCGATCGGGGTCTGGGACTTGCCGAAGAAATCTCCCAGCTCACGCCGGACTTGTTGAAGGACGGGGCGTGGCGGGGCAAGACGTTTCGCAAATACAACATCGGATTGCGGCCTGCGCGCGTGTTCGCCGGACGCAAACACCCGTATCGCGCGTTCCTCGACGAAGTGAAGACGCGACTCGTGTCCATGGGGTTCGAGGAGATGCGCGGACCGCTGGTCGAAAATGAGTTCTGGGACATGGACGCGTTGTTTATGCCCCAGTTTCATCCCGCGCGCGAAATCCACGACGTGTACTTTGTGCGCGAGCCGCGCGAGTCCACGCCCATCCCGCAACCGTTCGCCGGCAACGTGGCGCGGGCGCACGAGAACGGCAAAGGCACGGGCTCGACCGGCTGGCGGTATCCGTTCGACCCCGGCCGCGCGCGGCGCTTGGTCCTTCGCAGCCAGGGCACGGCAGTGTCGGCACGGACCATGGCGGCCAAACCCAAGATTCCCGGCAAGTACTTCTCGATCGCGCGCTGTTTTCGCTACGATCACGTCGACGCCACGCACGCGCCAGACTTTTTCCAGGTCGAGGGCATCGTGTTGGGCGAGGACATCACGTTTCGCACATTGCTGGGCCTCTTGCGATTGTTCGCGGTGGAGGTGGCACGCGCGCCCGAAGTGAAATTCCTGCCCGCATACTTTCCCTATACAGAACCGTCGGTCGAGATGCATGCCAAGCATCCGACGCTCGGGTGGATGGAGTTGGGCGGCGCGGGTCTGTTTCGACCGGAGGTAACGTTGCCCTTAGGGGTGAAGGTTCCGGTCATTGCCTGGGGGTTGGGGCTGGATCGGATGGCCATGACCGCGCTGGGGCTATCTGACATCAGAGACCTGTTTACTCCCGACCTTGAGACACTGCGGGCGCAACGCGCACCCGTCACTCTGTAGTTACGCATGCCTACCATTACCGTTCTCAAATCGGATCTGGAATCACTCTCCGGGCGTAAGTACACGCTCGATCAGTTGTCCGACGCGCTGGCATTGGTCAAGGGCGAGTTGAAAGAGCACGTGGCCGCGACCAATGAGGTGCGTATCGAGTTAAACGACACCAACCGGCCCGATCTGTGGTGCGTGGAGGGGATTGCGAGGCACTTGGGCAAGCCCAAGGCGGGCAAGGCGGCCCGCACCAAGGCGTCGTCGGCCAAGAGTTCCTACCGGATTCAGGTAACAAAGGACGTGCGCGCGGTGCGACCGTTTATCGGCGCGTGCGTGGCGCGGGGTGTTGGCGTCACCGACACATTGCTGACGCAGTTCATCCAGACGCAGGAAAAACTCGCCGAGTTGTACGGACGCAAGCGCCAGACCGTGTCCATCGGCCTCTATCCATTGCAGAAGATCGAGTTCCCGGTCTCGTATACCACGTCCGCGCCGGATGAGGCGAGCTTTGTGGCGCTCGGGGCTGACCGAGCCATGAGTTTGCGTGAGATCCTGGCGAAGCACCCCAAGGGCGTGGCATACGGACACATCCTCGCGGCCCACTCGCGCTATCCCTTGCTGGTGGATTCGCGCGGGGAAATTCTTTCGTTTCCGCCCATCATCAACAGCCAAGCCTTGGGCGCGGTGGCGGTGGGTGACGACGATCTGCTGGTCGAGGTCACGGGCACAGACCAGCGCATGGTGGTACTGGCGGTCAACATCTGGGCGCAGAACCTGCGCGACCGCGGCGCGCGCGTGGAGCCGGTGACCATCGAGTACGCCTGGGCCACGCCTATGGGGCGCAAGGTGGTCACGCCCAAGGAGATCGCCAAGCCCGTGTCGGTGCCGGTGCAATTGATCGCGAAGGTCCTGGGTGAGACGATCAAGCCGCTCGAAGCCAAGAAGCTGCTCACGGGTTACGGTCATCGCGTCGCAGGGTCGGCCGCGACGCTCAAAGTTACGCCGCCCGCGCACCGCGACGATATTTTGCACCCGGTGGACGTGGTGGAAGACGTGGCGATCGCGCGCGGCTACAACTCGTTCGCGCCCGAAATGCCGAGCCAGTTTACGGTCGGCGCGCTCTCACCGATCGAACGGTACGCGGATCGCGTGCGCGAGTTGTTGGTGGGCCAGGGCTTTAAAGAGACCATGGCCAACATTCTCACCTCGCGGCAGGATATTGTGGATCGCATGGGTGGCGGTCGGACTGGGGAGGGGCTCGTCGAAGTCGACAACCCCATGGTCGAAACGTTTGCGGTGCTGCGACCGAACCTGCTCGCGTCGTTGTTGCGGGTCGAGGCCGCCAGTTCCAAAGCCGTGTATCCGCACCGCGTGTTCGAGGTCGGGGAAGCCGCGAGCATCGACCCCGCGTCCGACGTGGGCTGCCGCACCGAGGTGCGCGCCGCGGTCCTGATCGCGCACGCCGAAGCCGCGTTCTCCGAAGCCCACGCCTCGCTGGAAAGTCTGGCCTACGCGCTGGGTGTCTCGTACCGCCTGGAACCCACTCCACACCCCAGCTTCATCGACGGCCGCGCCGGGACCATTCTGCTGGGCAACCGCCCCGTCGGCGTTATCGGCGAAATTGCGCCTCCCGTGCTGGAGGCCTGGGGCATCGGCATGCCGTGTGCCGTGTTCGATCTGTCACTCTCTCAGTTACTCGCTTTCGCAGTCTGAATGCCGCCGAAGATCCACTGCGCGCGGCCTTCGTTGACTCACCAAAATGACCTGGTACGTTTCGTCCTGAGATCCCTTTCCGGGGTCTCGGACGAGGAGTATAAGTCAATACTCATGCCTGACCCCAAATGTGTTCCCTGACCCCAAATGTGTTCCAAATGTGTTCATGTCTCCGTGGACGGCCTTTACCACCATTGGACACATGGAATAACTAACGTGGTATTCGAAACTTATAACCATTTGATTGAAATCAATGAAGAGGAAAGACTTCTTAGTATCTATCGCATCAACGGGACAGACCGTCAGTTTTATACGTCCGTTAAACTGCCGGAGAAAACCTTGACACAGAATCCTGTCGAGTTTAGAGAATTCTGTCGAATATTGGGAGAGAACATCATTCTCGATTCTCCACAGGCAAGAAAGTTGCTCGGTATTTAGGAGGGTAAGTTTGGGGCAGCGGCACAGTTGGAAACACAGTTGGCACAGTTGGGGACAGGCTGCGTATTGACTTATTGCCTGGTCCGTCCATCAACTGTCGACTGCGGTTCAATAGTCAATACGCATGCCTGATCTGCCTCACATGACCCTGATCTGCCTCACAACGGCAATATACTGACGCGCGTCTCTTCGGTCGGGAATGCCACGTACACGCACGATGCACTCAACCGCCGGCTTCTTGAGGGACGTTATTTTAAGATTTAAAGATTTCCGCGGTTAGCGCGCTCATAAAAAAAACAGAAAGGGCGCTTGCGCGCCCTTTCTCGTCAACCCACTTCCGGCAGTCGCTGCTTACGCCGCGGCCGCGGTTTTGGTCTTGGCTTGGCTCACGACTTTTGAGAACCCGGTCGGGTCCGCGATCGCCAAGTCGGACAGGACTTTGCGGTTGAGCATGATGCCCAGGTTCTTCAGCGCGGCCATGAACTGGCTGTAGGACAGGCCTTCCGCGCGGACGGCCGCGGAAATGCGGGCGATCCAGAGTCGGCGAAAGTTTCGCTTGCGGGCGCGGCGATCGCGGAACGCGTATTGCCGGCCTTTGTCGACCAGCTCGGTTGCGGTGCGAAAGAGCCGGCTCTTTCCGCCGTACGCGCCCTTGGCCAGCTTGAGCCGCTTGCGGCGCCGATCCTTGGTTTTTGGTCCACCTTTGACACGAGGCATAACGTACTCCTTCTCTTAAGTAGTCAATCCCCTCGGCAGATTATTTTCCGCCGTACGGGAGTAATCGTTTGATCGCAGCCTGTTCCTCTGGGGACACCGCGACGGTCGGCGCATAGCCGCGTTTACGCTGCGCGCTCTTGTGCGTCAGGAGGTGGCGGTTGCCAGACTTCTTGCGCACGACCTTGCCGCTCCCCGTGGTCCGAAAGCGCTTGAACGCGCCCCGGTGCGTTTTCATTTTGGTTCCTGTTCTCGGCATCACACGTCCTTTCTGCTGCGGCCGGCTTGCGCTCCGGCCGATCTTGTTCGGTTGAGAGCGCCCCCTTATCCGCCGCTATGTTTGGGCGAGAGGAGAATGCTCATATTCCGCCCTTCCATCCGCGGTTGCTGCTCGACCTGCGCCACGGGGCCCAATGCCTCGATCATCTTGCCCAGCACCACGCGCCCCGCGTCCTGATGGGCCATTTCGCGGCCGCGGAACATCACGGTGATCTTCACCTTGTGCCCTTCGGCCAAAAAATCCTTCACGTGGCGGGTCTTGAACTCCACGTCGTGCGTATCAGTGAAGGGGCGAAGCTTCACCTCTTTGAGTTGCGCCGACTTTTGCTTGGCCCCTTGTTGCTTCTTCGACTGCTCATAACGGTACTTCCCGTAGTCGATGATGCGACACACGGGCGGAACCGCCGTGGGCGACACTTCCACAAGGTCCAACCCCGCTTCCTCGGCGCGCTTGAGCGCTTCGCCGATCGGCAGCACCCCGATCTGCTCGGAGTTGGGACCGATCACCCGCACCTCGCGGATTCTGATTTCCTGATTGACCCGGTGTTTTACTGCGATAGACGGCCTCCTTTGATAGACGCGGGCGCGGTTACGCCCGACCCTTGGACGGTTGCGCGGTGGATGGACCCGCGACCCGCGCGCGAATTTCGGTCTCGATGTGTTCCGCCACGGCCGCGACCGCCTGCGCGGGCAATTCCTGCCCGTCGCGCCGTCGCACCGACACGGTGCCGGCCGCGGCTTCGCGATCGCCGATCACCAGCATGTAGGGGATCTTGGCCAACTGGGCTTCGCGGATCTTGAGCCCGATCTTCTCGTTGCGCGCGTCGATCTCCGCCCGGATTCCTCGGCCGGCGAGCGCGGCGAGGACTTCGCGCGCATAGGGGTGCACGCGGTCCGCGATCGGCAGCACGATCGCCTGGGTGGGCGCGAGCCACGTGGGGAACGCGCCGCCGTAATGTTCGATCAACACGCCCAGGAATCGTTCCAGCGAGCCTAACAATGCGCGGTGGATCATGATGGGCTGGTGGTCCTTGTCGTCTTCGCCCTTGTAGTGCAGGCCGAACCGATCCGGGAAGTTGAAATCCACCTGGATCGTGGCGCATTGCCACGAGCGACGCAGCATATCCTTGATCTTGATGTCGATCTTGGGCCCGTAGAACACGCCCTCGCCCGGATCGATCTGGTAGGGCAAACCCTTGGCCTGCAACGCGCCTTCCAGCGCCGACGTGGCCAGATCCCATCGCTCCAAGGCGCCCACGTATTTTTCGGGGCGCGTCGAGAGGTAGATGTCGTACTCCGGAAATCCGAACGTCGTGAGGATGGTGGTCACGAAGTCGAGCACGTTGGTAATCTCGTGCTGCAACTGGTCGGGCCGGCAGAACAGGTGGGCGTCGTCCTGCGTGAACCCGCGCACCCGCATCAGGCCGTGCAGCACGCCGGAACGCTCGAAGCGATACACCGTGCCCAGCTCGGCGAAGCGCACCGGCAGATCGCGATAGCTGCGCGGCCGCGACTTGTAGACCATGATGTGGAACGGGCAGTTCATGGGCTTGAGTTCGTACTCCACGCCCTCCACGTCCATGGGGGTGAACATGTTGTCGCGGTAAAAATCCACGTGCCCGCTGCGCCGCCATAGATCCAGCTTGGCCACGTGCGGACTGTACACCATGTCGTACCCGGCGCGGTCGTGTTCGTTGCGCCAGAAATCTTCGATGGTCCGGCGGATGCGCGCCCCCTTGGGGTGCCAGAGAACCAGGCCCGAGCCGACTTCGTCGGTCAGGGAGAAGAGATCCAGATCGCGTCCCAGCTTGCGGTGGTCGCGGCGCTTGGCCTCCTCCAGGCGGGCCAGGTGCGCGTCCAACTCCTCGCGGGTGGGGAACGAGGTGCCGTAAATGCGTTGCAGCATCCGGTTTTTCTCATCGCCCCGCCAATACGCGCCGGCCAGCGTGGTGAGCTTGAAGTGCGCCACGCCCGCGGTGGTGGAGAGGTGCGGGCCTTCGCACAGGTCGATGAACTCGCCCTGCTTATACAAGCTGACCGTGGGATCGGGGATGCCCTCGATGATTTCGACCTTGTAGGGCTCGCCGCGATCGCGGAAAAATCGGATGGCGTCGGCCTTGGACAGTTCCTGGCGTTCGATCGTGAACGCGGTGCGGGCCAACTCCTGCATCAACGCTTCGATCTTTTCCAAGTCTTCCGGCGTGAGCGGCCGGTCGTAGTCGAAGTCGTAATAGAATCCGTCCTCGATAGCGGGGCCGATCGCGAGCTTGATGCCGGGAAAGAGGCGTTTGACCGCCTGCGCCATCAAGTGCGCGGAGCTGTGACGAAACACCTCGCGGCCTTCGGCGCTGTCGAACGAGAGCGGCTCCACCCGCGCATCGTGCCGCAGCGGGGCGTGCAGGTCCGCGACGCGGCCATCCACCTTGAGGGCGATGGTCCGACGCCGATGCGCGGCATCCAACCCGTCGATCACGGCCTGCGGGGTGACCCCGGCCGGGAACGATCGACTGGTCTGATCCGGAAAGGTGAGGACTATTTCAGCCGACATGCGCGTTCCGATACGCTTGCAACCGTCATCATCTAAATCAACATCGTGATCAGGAATGTGCGCTCGCAATGGTAGGCACGGGCGGTCTTGAACCGCCGACCTCTACCGTGTCAAGGTAGCGCTCTCCCCCTGAGCTACGTGCCTATCCTGCCGCGAAAGTGAAGATCCTACGCAATGGCTTTCGACGTTGTCAAGCGGTCGGCATGACGCGGAAGCGGCCGCGGCGGAGGTCCGCCGCGGCCGCTCAAAACCCATCAAGCCCGCGGTCTGACGCGCGGGGCGACTCGTCAACGAATGGCGGATTTAAACGTCTTCCCGGCGGAGAAACGCGGCACCTTGGTGGCCGCGATCTTGATGGCCTCGCCGGTGCGCGGGTTACGGCCGATGCGCGCCTTGCGTTTGGACACCGCGAAGGTGCCGAATCCCACCAACGACACGCGCTGGCCCTTCTTGAGCGCGCCCGTGATGCCCGCCACCATGGCGCTGAGCGCCTTCGTGGCCGAAGTTTTGGAGATGCCCGCTGTGTCAGCCATCCGATCGATCAGTTCTGCTTTGGTCATGCGTCCCTCCTGGTCCGAGTGTGATGGTGAGCGTTCCCGTTGCCCGATCCCACGTCCCTCGTGGCTCCGCGGCGCGTCCCAACGCGACGCGCGGACCCGCATACCGAAAGTTGCGGCAGAATAGCAAGGTCGCGCGAGTCCTGTCAAGCGCGGAACCGCGGTCCGTTTACATTGCCCGACGCGGCTGCGTATAATCCGTGCGCACGCCAGAGCGGGCCGGATGATCGCTCCGGTAAAACCGGAGAGGAAAGTCCGAACTCCGAAGGGCAGGGCGCTCCGTAACGCGGAGGCCCCGTGAGGGGACGGAAAGTGCCACAGAAAACAAACCGCCTGGTCGGGCGACCGACCCGGTAAGGGTGAAACGGTGGGGTAAGAGCCCACCGCCCCGAGGGTGACCAAGGGGGCACGGTAAACCCCGCCCGGAGCAAGACCAAATAGGAGGACGCGCTCCCTTCGGGGAGCAAAGGGTGGCCCGCCCGAGTCCTCGGGTCAGGTCGCATTGAGGCCGTGGGCAACCGCGGCCCCAGAGAAATGATCATCAGCCGGCCGCGAGGCTGGCACAGAATTCGGCTTAGGGCGCACTCTGGCGTGCCACCAAGGCCGTCGATACGGGGCGACTGCGGCGTTGTCGCAGCCGCCTCGCCTCCTCACGTACGATACAGTACGCTCCGGGGCGAGGCGGCTGCTCCGCCTTGCATTCGCCGCCGTCTTGACGGCCTTCCGGCGCGACTGAGCGCCGGAGGGGCGACAACCAAGGCAATGCGGAGCCAATCCTCAAGAATATGTTCTCGGTGGCCGCGCTTCCATATCCCTCCCCCCTTGCGGGGGAGGGGAGGGTGGGGGGGATGTTCATGCCGCGGCGTAAGCCGACGGCCGGCGACGACACACAGAGGATGAGAGGCCAATCATCAGCTTCAAGTTCCCGCCGGCCGCCGCAGTATCAGGGGGCGGCGCTGTTGGCGGATCCGATCCACGGGTACATCACGTTTACGGTGCCCAAGGACGGGGATGATACGCGCGAGGCGACCGAGAAGGATCTGATCGACACGCCGTGGGTGCAGCGGCTGCGGTACGTGTACCAGCTTCAGAGCGCGCGATGGGTGTTCCCGTCGGCCGAGCACACGCGCTTCGTGCACTCGATCGGCGCCATGCACGTGGCGGGGCGGTTCGCCACCCACCTGTACCCGTCACTCAAGGCTGCGGTGCCGGATTGCCCGTCCGCGGCCTACATCGAAGAACTGATGCGCGTGACCGCGTTGCTGCACGACGTGGGGCACGGCCCGTTCTGTCACTTTTTCGACGACAACTTCCTGGATCGTTTCAAGGTCACGCACGAGATGATCGGCCGGCAGATCGTGGTGGACGAGTTGGGCGCCGTGATCCGCCGCATCCGGCGCAGTCCGCACGGATCGTTCGCGCCACGCGAGGTGTTGGACCCCGAGCACATCGGGTTTCTCATTTGCAAACACAGCAACCACGATCGGGCCAAGTACCCGAAGTGGCTCCAGTTCCTCCAGCCCATGATCGCGGGGATCTACACCGCGGACAACCTCGACTACGTGTTGCGCGACGCCTACATGTGCGGGGTCGCGATCGGGCCGGTGGACTTGGATCGGTTGATCCACTACACGTTTTTCACGGATCAGGGGTGGACGTTGCACCGCGCGGGCTGCTCCGCGCTCACCATGTTCCTCAACGCGCGGCTGTACCTGTACACCAACGTGTATTATCACCGCACCACGCGCGCGATCGATTTGCATCTGCGCGATCTGTTCACCGAGACCATGGAACTGATCTTCCCGCACAACCCGCTGGACCGGATGGACGCGTATCTCGGCTTGACCGACTGGTCGCTGCTGGAGGAGGTCCGCTCGTGGTCGCGCGCCGCGGGCAAGGTCAAGCGCTGGTTGGGCGAAGGCTGGCGCAAGATCCTGCAACGCGAGGTGATGTGGAAGATGGCGTACGACGCGACATTGTCCTTGCGCGCGCCCGGGCCCGGTCAAACCTTCATCACCCAGGAGGCGCTGGAAGACGGCATTCGCGCCGCGTTGCCGACCAAACTCAAATCCTTGGACTTTCGCGTGGACCTGGCGTATCAGGACCCTCGTCCCGTCAACCCGCTGCGCATGGGCGGCAAGCAGATCTACGTGTACAACCCGTCCTCGCGCACGGTGTCCAAGGAACCGCTCCAGGAATTCCTGGATTTCATCCCCGCCCAACTGGTGCAGTGCCGGATCTTCGCGAAGGATCACGCCCACGATCTGGAGCTGACGGCGATCGCGGAGAAGGTCCTGGGCCAAGAGGGCGCCCACATCAAAACCAACGTCTGAGCCTGGCGATGAGCGGCCATCTGCGGCGTTGGCGCTGCGCTTCCGGTGCTCGCGTACGTATTTAGTACGCTCCGCTCCGGGTCTCGCGCCGCCTTGCATCTGACCGCTCCTGGCCAGGCTCCGATTGCTTCGCAATCGGGACACTGCCAACGATTGCGTCGCATAGCGACGCAACTTCTTAGTTGCTTCTAGAAAATGAAGACTGAGTCCAAGACCGTGAGTCTGGCGCGGGCATTGTCCAAGTTGGGGGTGACTTCGCGCAGTCAGGCGCGTGAATGGATCGAGGGCGGGCGGGTGTCGGTCGATGGGCGGGTGGTGCGGGATCCGGAGCGGCGGATCGATCTCGATCGTGTCCGGCTGGCGGTGGATGGAGTTCCGGTTGTGGCGAGCGCTCGGGTGTATCTGGCGCTCCATAAACCCAAAGGCGTTGTTACCACCCGATCCGATGAACATGGACGTGAAACCGTTTACGATGTCATCGTCAGAACCGACATCGCTGATGCGCGCTGGGTGGCGCCGGTGGGGCGATTGGATCGGGAGAGTTCAGGGTTGTTGCTGCTGACCAACGACACGCAATGGAGCGCGGGAATCAGTGCCCCGGAATCAGCCGTCAGCAAGACGTATCACGTGCGCGTGTCGCCCCGCATCACTCCCGAACACCTCACGCGCCTCTCCGCGCCCATGTCCAAGGACTTCGGTCCCCCGGTTGCGGTGTCGGTGGTGCGTGAATCTCCTCGCGGCACGTGGCTGGAGATCACCCTGGTCGAGGGCAAGAACCGCGAAATCCGCCGCATGTGCGCGCGCTTGGGCTATCGCGTGGATGCGCTGGTGCGCATCCGCATCGGCCCCCTCGCGCTGGGCGACCTCAAACCCGGCGAAGTCCGGCCGTTGACTCTGAAGGAAGTGGCCGCGTTACGGGGTCGCGACCGGTAGGGCGTATTGCAATACGCCCATACTCTTTCGGCAACGCCGCAGGCTGCTCAAAACGTCCCAGATGCAAGGCGCCGCGAGAACCGGAGCGGAGCGTACTGGGTCGTACGTGAGCACCGGAAGCGCAGCGGCAACGCAGCAGATGGGCTTTTTCAGCAGCCTGTTAAGGCCAGGTGACGACCGGAGGTAGCGACATCAAGATCGCCTCCACATCCCCCTTGGTCTTCAAGCCGAACAACGTCCCCCGGTCATAGATCAAATTGAATTCCACGTACCGCCCACGGCGTTGGAGCTGGTGTTGGCGCTGCTCGGGTGTGAACGAAAGGTCCTTACGGCGGCGGACGATCTCGGGATAGATGGTGGCGAAGGTGTCGCCCACCTCCCGCACAAAGGCAAAAAGCGTCTCAACCGGCCGGTCATTGAGATAGTCGAAGAAGATTCCGCCCACGCCGCGCGGTTCGTTGCGATGGGGCAGGAAGAAGTACTCGTCGCACCATTTCTTGAACCGCGGGTAGTAGTTCGGGTCGTGGCGGTCGCACGCGCGTTGCAGCGCCGCGTGAAAGTCGCGGGTGTCTTGCTCGACCGGGAAATAGGGCGTCAGGTCGGTCCCGCCGCCGAACCACCAACGATCCATCTCCAGGTACCGCACGTTCATGTGAACCGCCGGCACCAAGGGATTGGCCATGTGCGCCACCAGTGAGATCCCGGTGGCGAAGAACTCCGTGGTTTTGCTCTGGAGCTTGGCCGCCATTTCGGGGTCCATCTCGCCCCAGACCGTAGAGCAGTTCACCCCGACCTTTTCGAACACCGTGCCGCGCATGACGGACATGACCCCGCCGCCTCCGCCGCCCTCGCGTTGCCACGCCCGTTGTTCGAACTTGACGGTGTCCAAGGCCGCGAACGCGCTGCAAATCCGGTCGCGCAGGTCCTGGGTGTACCGTTCCATGTCTTTTCGCATGTCCATGGCAAGCCGATCCCGCAAATGTGCCGCATTATAGGGTGACCGGAGCGCCTGAGGCAAGCCAGCCGTTGGGAGTACCCTGAAATGATGAGTCGGGGGGCGGGCCGCGTCCATTGATTCAGGCCGTGGTGTCCCATAGAATCACGCGGACGGGACGCCGTTGTGCCACATGCTGGGATCCGGTGTCCGTCGAACAGGACTGGAAAGGAGACACTGTGACGAGTGGAATCGCCAACATGGTCCTCGTGCCGGGAACCACGCGGTGCGCGGCAGTCGCGTTGACGCTGCTGGTGATGGCGGCGCAAGGCTGCAAATCGCAGCCGGGCTCCGGTCTCCCCGAGCCGGTCGGTGAGCGGAGCGGTCAGCCGTCCGCCGCGCTTCCACCCAACCATCCGCCAGTGGCGCCGTCAACGGGCCAACCCGAGCCGTCCGGACCGGCGGTCGACCGGCCGTTACCGGCCGGCACGCGCAACCCCATGGAAGACATCATGGCGTTCAAGGCGCGGCTGGGCAAGAATCCCCAAGACCTCGAAGCCTTGGTGTCGCTGGCCAACGCCAACATGATGATCTCACGGTTCGACCAGGCGCAGGAGTTGTACGTACGCGCGCTGGCCATCAATCCCGGGGATCTCAACGTGCGGACCAACCTGGCGATCGCCTATAAATACGGCGGCAAACCGGACCAGGCGTTCGCGGAGCTGCAAAAAAACTTGGCGATGGACCCCAACAGCGATTCAACGCTCTACAATCTCGGCTTCTTATACCTGCACGACAAACAGGACCCCAAGCACGCGGTGGCCACCTGGAAGAAATGGTTGGCGCTCTACCCCGACTCCCCGGCGGCCGCGGACCTCAGTAAGCAGGTCGCGCAGATCGAAGCGGAGATGGGGAAGGGCGCCGTGTCATCGAAGTAGGGGCACGGCATGCCGTGCCCCTACCGATAAGCGTTCGCAATGCCGAGGGGGGGTGATACTGTTTTACTCCCTGCCCCGCAGAAACCGGCCGGTGAGTGATCGCTCAACCCGCGCGACTTCCGTCGGCGTGCCCGCGGCCACGACTTCTCCGCCTCCGTCGCCCCCTTCCGGACCCAAGTCGATCACGTAGTCGGCGTTGCGAATCACGTCCAGGTTGTGCTCGATCACGACCACGGTGTTGCCGGACTCTACCAGCCGGTTCAACACGTCCAGCAACCGCTGGATGTCGGCGAAGTGCAGGCCGGTGGTGGGCTCGTCGAGGATGTACAACGTGTTCCCGGTGGCGCGGCGCGAGAGTTCCTTGGCGAGTTTCACGCGCTGCGCTTCGCCGCCGGACAGGGTCGTGGCGGACTGGCCCAGCCGCACGTAGTCCAGACCCACGTCGCGCAATGTTTCGACCTTTTGTTTGATCGCGGGGATCGCGGCGAAGAACTCCAGGGCTTGTTCCGCGGTCATGTCCAGCACGTCTGCGATCGCGCGATCCTTGTACCGCACGTCGAGGGTCTCGCGGTTGTACCGGCGGCCGTGGCAGGCCTCGCAGGTCACGTACACGTCCGGGAGAAAGTGCATCTCGATTTTGATCACGCCGTCGCCCTGGCACGCTTCGCAGCGCCCGCCTTTGACGTTGAACGAATACCGTCCCGCCTTGTACCCGCGCGCCTTGGACTCCGGGAGCTGCGCGAAGAGGTCGCGGATGAACGCGAACACCCCGGTGTAGGTGGCGGGGTTGGAGCGCGGGGTGCGGCCGATCGGGGATTGGTCCACGTTGACGACCTTGTCCAACGTCTCGGCCCCGGTGATGCCCCGGCACGCGCCCGGGCGATCCGACGCGCGATAGAGCCGCTGCGCGAGCGTCTTGTAGAGAATGTCGATCACGAGCGTACTTTTGCCTGATCCCGATACGCCGGTCACGCACGTGAGCAGGCCGAGCGGAATGGTCACGGTCAGGTTTTTGAGGTTGTGTTCGGTGGCGCCCATGATCGTGAGGTGTTTGGTGGCCGGACGCAGCCGCGGCGGGAGTTCGACCCGAAGCTGTTTGGTCAAATACCGTCCGGTCAACGACGTTGGGTGCGCCATGATCGCGGCGGGCGTTCCCTCGGCCACTACCGCCCCGCCGTGCAGGCCCGCGCCGGGTCCCATGTCGATCACGTGGTCCGCGGCCAGGATCGTCTCCTCGTCGTGTTCCACCACCAGCACCGAGTTGCCGATGTCGCGCAGACGGGTGAGCGCGGTGAGCAAACGCTGGTTGTCCCGCTGGTGGAGCCCGATCGAGGGTTCGTCGAGGATGTAGAGCACGCCCACCAACGACGCCCCGATCTGGGTGGCGAGCCGGATGCGTTGTCCTTCGCCGCCCGAGAGCGTGGCGGCCGGGCGGTCGAGGGTCAAATAGTCCACGCCCACGTTGACCAGAAATCCGAGGCGTTCGCGGATTTCCTTGAGGAGCCGGTCCGCGATCCGCGCGTCTTTGTCGCTCAACCGCAGGTCCCGCATGACGCGGTCCGCGCCGCGGATGGACAGCCGGGTGAGGCCCGCGATGGATAACCCGCCGACCGTGACCGCGAGGCTTTCCGGTCTGAGCCGCGCGCCGCCGCAGGCGGAGCACGGTTGCTCGGTCATGTACTGCTCGAATTCCGCGTGCAACACCGGGGACGTGGTCTCGCGGTACCGGCGCTCCAAATTGGGAATCACGCCTTCGAAGGGGCGGCGCACCGCGTGGCGCCGCCCGCCCTTGTCGATCCAGTGTTCGATCAGCTCCGGCCCGGACCCGTACAAAATCGCGCGGCGGTGCGCCGGCTCGAGCTGCTCGAACGGCGCGCGCACCGAGAACCCGTAATGCCGGGCCACGGCCTCCAAAAGGTCGTCGTAATACGCCGAGGTCCGTTTCTGCCACGGCCGGATCACGCCCTCGCGCAACGAGAGCGCGGGGTGCGGCGTCACCCGCGCCGGGTCAAAGACCCGCATCACGCCCAACCCGTCGCAGGACGGGCACGCGCCGTGCGGGCTGTTGAACGAGAACAGACGCGGCTCGATCTCGGGCAGGCTCGCGTTGCAATGCCCGCAGGCGAGGCGTTCGCTGAACAGATGATCGGTCGCGCCGTCCACGTTGACGATGGCGGCGCCGTCGCCCAGCGGCAACGCGGCTTCCAGCGAGTCGGCCAACCGGCGCTCGATCCCGGGTTTGACCGCCAGTCGGTCCACCACGATTTCGACGGTGTGGGCCTTTTTCTTGTCCAACTCGACCACGTCTTCGATCTGCACCCAGACGCCGTCCACGCGCGCGCGCACGAACCCCTTGCGAACCATTTGCGCGAGCTCTTTTTTGTATTCTCCCTTGCGCCCGCGCACGATCGGCGCCAGCACCTGGATCTTGGCGCCTTCGCGCAAGGCCATGACCGCGTCCACCATCTGCGAGACGGTTTGCGCCGCGATCGGGCGTCCGCACCGGTGGCACGCCACCGCCCCCACCCGCGCGAACAGGAGGCGGAGGTAATCGTAGAGTTCGGTGACGGTCCCGACCGTGGAGCGCGGATTGTGGCTCGTGGTTTTCTGCTCGATCGCGATCGCGGGGGAGAGCCCGTCGATCGAATCCACGTCCGGCTTGTCCATCTGCTGGAGGAACTGGCGCGCATAGGCGGAGAGGGACTCCACATACCGGCGTTGTCCCTCGGCGAAAATCGTGTCGAACGCGAGCGACGATTTGCCGGACCCGGACAGCCCGGTGATCACCACCAGTTTGTCGCGCGGGATCGTGACGTCGAGATTTTTGAGATTGTGCGCCCGCGCGCCTTTGACGACGATCGACGTAGCCACGGGGTTACGAGTCGGCGGCCAAGGTGATGATCGTGGCGGCGTCGCCGCCCTCGGTGTCGTCCCCGGGTCGGTGCGAGGACACGTACCGCGAATCGGCCAGATGGGCGCGAATCGCGGCTTTCAGCCGACCGGTGCCGTGCCCGTGCAACACGCGCAGACGCGTCGCGCCGGACGCGGCCGCCTGGTCGAGCGCGCGATCAATTCGCTCCAACGCGGCGTCGACGCGTTGGCCGATCACGTTGATCGTGTCGGGGCCCGGCTCCGGGGCGACGGGCCGTCCGCTCGATGAGGGAGTCGTACTCGCCGCGGCCGAAGTCTTCGGGGGCCGAAGGTCGCCGGCGGGGACCGAGACTTCACGGTCGCCCACGCGCACGCGCACGCGTTTGCGTCCGAACGTGGCGTCCACCAGCACGCCATCCGCGCGCAGCGAGGCCACCCGCACGCGCGCGCCGGCCGGATAGTCGCTGCGCTCGCCGGGTTCCGGTTCAGAGGGCGCTTCCTCGCGGGGCGCGGCCACGGCCGAAAGCTTCGGGATCAGCACGCGGATCCTGCGGGCGTCGGGTTCGCGGCGCGCCTGCGCCAGGATCGCGTCCAGTTCCGTTTTGGCGCGGCGGACCTCGGCGGTCAACCGTTCGCGTTTCGTGCTCGCAAAGGCGTCACGCTCCCGCTCCAATTGCGCCGCGGCCGCGTCCTGACGCAACGCGGCGTCCCGCGCCGCGGCCTCCAACGCGGTCAGGCGCTCGCGGAGGTCGGCCGCCACGCGACGCTCCCGCTCCAACGCCGCGATCGCTTCCCCCAACGCCGCGGCTTGCGGGGACACCAATCCACGCGCCCGTTCCAAGATCGACCTCGGCAGCCCCAGGCGCGCCGCGACCTCGATGCCCAGGCTCGCGCCGGGACGTCCGAGCGCGAGTCGGTAGCTGGGCGTCATGGTCTCCACGTCGTACCCCATGCCCGCGCTGACGCGGCCGCGCGCGCCGGCCTCCTGGGCGGCCCATGCCTTGAGCGCGGTGTAGTGCGTGGTCACCACGGTCAACACGTTTTTGGTCATAAACGCTTCGACCAGGGCTTGCGCCAGGGCCGCGCCCTCTTCGGGGTCCGTGGCGGTGGCCAGTTCGTCGAGCAGGATCAGCGAACCCGCGGGCGCGGTGTCGATCAACACGCACACCACACGCACGTGCGCCGCGAACGTGGACAAGTCGCGCGCGAGATCCTGATCGTCGCCCGCGTCCATCAGTACGGCGGGGAACACCGGAGAAACCGAATCGGAATCACACGGCAACGGAATGCCGGCGCGGGTCATGAGCGCGGCCAGCCCCATGGCCTTGAGCAACACGGTTTTCCCGCCGGTGTTGGGCCCGGAGATGACGAGGGCGCGGGCTTCGGGCTCCAGCGTCACGTCATTGGGCACGACCGTGATCCCGCGCAGCGCCAGTAATGGGTGGCGCAGCCCGCGCCAGGTGATCTCCCGATTCCTCGCGATCGAGGGGATCGTGCCGTGATAGGCCTGGCCCAGTCGGCCTTTGGCCTGGATCACGTCCAACGCGGTGAGAATGTCGACGTTGATTTCGAGGGCGTGGCGGTGCGCGGCGATCAGATCGGTGAGACGGCGGAAGATACGCTCGATTTCCTGGGCCACCGCCATCTCGGCCCATTTGAGGTCGTTGTTGGCTTCGACGAGTTCTTCCGGTTCGATGAACACGGTCGCGCCGCTCGCCGACAGTTCGTGAATGATGCCCGGGACTTTGGCGCGGTGCTCGATCTTGATCGGAAGCACGTACCGGTCCTGGCGTTGCGTGACGAACGTGTCCTGAAGCCAGGGCTCATAACGCGGCGAACGCAGGAGCTCGTCGACGCGATCGATGATCGTCTGGCGGAGGCGATCCACCTCGCGGCGCAGCCTGCGCAATTCGGGCGTGGCGGATTCGCGCAAGCGGCCTTGCGCGTCAATGGCCTCGCTCAACTCGCGACGAACCTCGGACAATTCGTCCAGCGCCTGGGCGCGGGCGGCCAAACGGGCCAGGTCGGCGTTCGGTCCCAGCGCGCGTTGCACGTCGCGGACTTGGTCCAGCACCACCGCGACCTCGCGGCACTGCTCGGCGTCGAGCAACCCGCCGGGCACGGCCGCGCGCAGCGCGGGGCGCGGGTCAGCCCCTCCCGCGAACGCGAGGTCGCCGGCGCGATCCCGGAGGGTCATCCATTCCCGGAGTTCCTGGTATCGGTCCTCGACCGCCTCCGGGTCGGCGGTCCCCTCCAACGCCACGCATCGTTCCTTGGCGATCAGGGAGACGGCGTGTTCCGCGAGCCGGGCCAAGAGGATGGGCCAATCCAGAAGCGTTTCGGTCCGGCGTTCGAGCTCGTCCCGGCGTGAATTGAAGGGGATCATCGTGACCTGCGGAGCATAACAAGGTCCGGAACTCCTCAGCAAGCCGCAATCTCGTTCTCAAAAAATAACTAGTCCTGGTCTTGACAAAGTCCTATATTAGACTTATTATTCGTCCATGCAATCGCACGATGTCACGGCACTCCTGAATGAAAAGGCGCTGAAGGTCACGCCCCAGCGCGTGGCGGTCATGGAGTTTCTTCGCGGCAACACCTCCCATCCGTCGGTTGACGATGTTTATCAACAGGTTCGGAAACGGTTTCCATCGATTTCCCGCGCCACCATCTATAACACGGTCACGACGCTGGTGGAGGCCGGTCTCCTGCAGGAGATTCTGATTCAGCAGGAAAAGACCCACGTGGATTGGAACGTGGACCGGCACCACCATTTTCAATGTCTGAAATGCGGGATGGTCAAAGATGTTCATTATGATGCCGTAACCGCCGAGCAAGTTGGAAAACAGGTCGTGGGGCACTTGGTCACCGGTGTGAAGGTGGTGATGGAGGGAGTGTGCGAAAGCTGTCGATGAAGAAATTTTTTTTGCGGGGTATTTAGACTGAATATTATCTAGGATCGCGTTGTCTTACCGTCAACCAATCTGAGATGAGCGATTTCTTCGCTCATCCGGCGAATCGCCAAGCGTTCGACGGTTGTTGTAGACAGCGCGACCACACGGTGGTGTTCGGCATCCCCCGATGGAGTGACGTAACTTCGTCGTTTGTTCCGCGGAATTGTTCCAATCGCGGAGTGGCCCGGACGCGGCGCGGCGGAGACAATACGCGCGCGGAACGAGCTTCGGGCTCAGGTCGGAATGGGGGAAGGGACGGGCCGGACGGCCGTCCCAGTCGAATCACAACACGGACGCGAGGAGAGGATCGAATGGAGCGTAGGACGCAGATCAGGAGCAGGGGGCAATTGTTCGCGGGCGGAGCGATCGGTTTGGCGTGCGCGGCATTGGTCGCGTTGGCGGCGGTTCCCGGAATTGCGGTCGCCGAAGCGGTGGATCTGGCCAAGGAAGCCAACAAGTACTTCAAGCCGCTGCCCGACGCCATGCCCGCGCCGAAGGACAATCCGACCACGGCGGTCCGGGCCTCGTTGGGGAAGATGCTGTACTTCGAGCCGCGGCTCTCAAAGACCAACACCATCAGCTGTAACAGCTGCCACAACCTGGCCACCGGCGGCGTCGACAATTTACCGACGTCGATGGGGCATCTAGCCCAGTTCGGTCCGCGCAATTCGCCCACGGTTTTGAACGCCGGGCTTCAACTGGCCCAGTTCTGGGATGGTCGCGCGGCGTCGCTCGAGGATCAAGCCAAAGGACCGATTCTCAATCCGCTTGAGATGGCGATGCCTGACGTGGAGATGGTGCTCTCACGGATTCGAACGATTCCGGAATACGTCGACCTCTTCAAGCAAGCGTTTCCCGGTGAAAAGGATCCCATCACCTACGACAACATCGCCAAAGCCATCGCCGCGTTCGAGCGCACGCTGCTGACGCCCTCGCGGTTCGACGACTTTCTCAAGGGCAAAACCGACGCGTTGACCGCGGTTGAAAAGCAGGGGTTGTCGGTGGCGATCCAGAAGGGGTGTATCGCGTGTCACAACGGCGTGGGCGCCGGCGGCGCGATGTACCAGAAATTCGGGATTCGTGATCGTTACGAATACAGCGACGATCACGGCCGGTACAACGTCACCAAGAACGACCAGGACAAGTACTTCTTCAAGGTCCCGATGTGGCGGAACGTCACCCGGACCGCGCCCTATTTTCACGATGGATCGATCTGGGATCTCAAAGAAGCGATCCGGATCATGGGGCGTCTCCAGCTCGGCGCGAATCTGACCGATGATGAAGTGGATCAAATTGCGGCGTTCCTGCATGCGCTGGAAGGCCGAATCCCGGACGAGGCGATGCGATTACCGGTGCTGCCCTCGTCGACGCTGGCCACACCGAAGCCAGTGTTTAAGTAACCCGAGCGTCAGCCTCCCGCCGCCGTCTGGTCGCGCCGGAGATTGACGACTGAGAAAGGAGCAGGTCATGAAGATTCGTTGGTTCCACACGGTGTCCTTGGCGGGGTTGCTCGTGGCGGTGGCCGTGAGCGCGCACGCGCAGGACGGCTACGCGCTCACGGCGGCCGGCGTCAATCCGTTGTATCCGGCCGTTTCGGGCGAGGCCGCGTTGGTCGGCGGAGTTGCGCCGGCGGAAGGCGATCATGCGCTGAACGCGTCGGATACGAATCCGCTGTACGTCGGGGTCGGTCGGCTGGAGTCCGCGGTCCATGCCGGCGGCGCCGCGCCGGTGCTCGGTGATCCGTCGCTGAAGGCCGCGGACGTCAATCCATTGTACTAAGGGCGATGTGCGTCGCCGGCGCCGGCCTTCGACGCGGACGACCATCGGGGCGTCTCCTGACGGGGAGGCGCCCCGGTTTGTTACAAGCGCATCCCGCGAGGCGCCGGATGTGCGGATTCCCGCCTTGGCCGGAAAGACGGTCCAGTCAGCGGCCCGCCGTGATGGTCTGATCGGTCAGGATCCGACCGGGGGCGGCGGTTCACATCCGAGCGTCAACCATGCCCCGTATCGACGGAGCCAGCGCCGGTGCGCCTCGTACGCGGGATCCATGAACGCCAGCCGGCGCCAGAAGCTCGCCGCGTGGGTGCGGTCCACCACATGGGTGAGTTCGTGAGCGACCACGGAGTCCAACACGGCGGGCGGGGCCATCAGCAACCGCCAATTGAACGATAAATTGCCGGTCGCGGAACAACTGCCCCACCGGGTCCGTTGGTCTCTGATCGAGACCCGCGCGAATCGATATCCTGCGACGGCGTTCACCGCCTCAAGCCGTTCGCGAAATACCCCATCGGCTTGGCGCCGGTACCACGCTTCCACCTCGGCCAGCAGCCGTCCGGCGCTTGCGCCCCGCGCTCGAAGCGTCCCGGCGTTCAGGTCGCATCGCAACGACGCGTGGCCCTCATCGGCAACCTCCAATCGCAGGACCGTTCCCCGATAGGGCAGCAGGCTGCCGTGCGCCAGCGGCGAGCGGGCGGGCAGCGGGTCGCGGGCGAGGCGGTCCAGGTGTCGGTGAATCCACCCGGCGTGCGTGTCCAGCAGCGCCGCCACGTCCAGCCGCGCGCCGGCAGGCACGATCACGGATAGCCCGGTGCGCGGGTCAATCGACACGCGCCACGCGCGCGCGCGGCGGCTGGCCACGAGCCGGTAGGTAATGGGTCGGCCCCGGAGCACGGTGGTGAACGTGAGCGGCAGCTCGGGGGCGGGCGAGGCGGTCACGCGGGCGGCACCGACAGCCGGTCCTTGGCCTTTTCCATGATTCTGCGCTCGCTCGGGTAGGTCAGTCGTGCAAGGGCTTCGTCCAACGACCACCACCGCGCTTCCTCCACCTCGTGGTCGTGATCCGCGGTGTCTCCGCCGAGGTATTCCACCAGGTAAAAGTGCACGGTCTTCTGGATCTTGGCGTGATCGCGGGGCGAATAGAACGAGTAGGCGATCTGTCCCAACGGCTCGAGCAACCGACCGGTGAGGCCGGTCTCTTCCCGGATCTCGCGCAGCGCCGCGTCTTCGATGGTTTCACCGGGCTCGACCCACCCCTTGGGCAGCGCCCAAATGCGGCGATTGGAGGAGCTGCTTCGCGCAATGAGCGCCACGTCCACGCGCGCTCCGTCCCGGCGAAAGACAATTCCTCCCGCGGATATTTGGTCCAACGGTCGCGATGGAGGTCCCACGGCGGGCTAGTGTAGGGAGGGAAGCCGAGGGCTGTCAACTCCGATTCCCCGCTCGCCGGCGGAACACAGGCTAATGGTCATCATGCGTTCGGATGCTCGCGACCGTTAATCTGGCGATGGATATGGCCGTCGCGGACGGGATCATCGTTGTCGCGCTTGCGCGCCGGCCCGGCGGAGCCAGTGCTCGATCAGGCCTCGAACGTGGTCGGGGTCGGGCAAACAATACCGGGCGGCACTCCGTCGCGGCGGGCCGACCAGCACGCCGATCCCATCGCGACGGATGGCGCGAAAGGCGTCTTCGTCGGTGGCGTCGTCTCCCACGTAGACCGGCGTACGGCCGGCGAATGCGGGGCGCTCGGTCAGCCACCGCACGGCGGCACCCTTGTGCCAATGTCCGGGCGGGCGCAATTCAAGAACGGCCTTGCCGCGCACCACGCGCAGCCGGCCGGCGGCCGTCGATTTGGCGAGTTGCGCCCGAAGTGCGGACAACCAGCGGCGGCGATCCGCCGGGGCCACGAGTCGATAGTGGACGCTGGCGGTCGGTCCTTTTCGCTCGATCAGGACGCCAATCGGCGCGTCGGACTCGATCGTGGTCAGCAGGCGCTCCAACTTGCGCGGCCAATCAGGTGGAAGCGGGGCGCGGAGCCGGACGCGGGGTCCCGAGATCTCAAGCCCATGGTTACCCACATAGTAGAGCGAGGGCACCCCGATGAGACTGCGCAAGGCGGCCCGGGCTCGTCCGCTCACGATCGCGATCGGAACCCGCCGTGCGAGGTTACGCAACAGACGACGGCCGGAATCGTCGAACGTGGCCTGCTCCGGGCGGTCGGCGATCGGTACCAGCGTGCCGTCGTAATCCAGGCAGAGGAAGACGGAGCGCCCGGCCAGCCGCTTCGCGAGGACCGCGGGGCTAATCCGGATGGGACAAGCCGCGACGCGCCCGTCGGGACCGTCGGGCGCGGGCCCCCCCGCCATTATGCCCCGCCGAAGGGATCGGGTGACGCCACGCGCACGCCGGCCACGTCCGACACCAGGTCGGCCGCCCACCGATAAATGTTGGATGAGCGGATCTGCTCGCGCATCGCGGACATCCGCCGGTGCTGCTCGTCCGCGGGCATGCCCAGCGCGTACGCGATCGCGTCGGCGAGTTGCTCGGTGTCGTAGGGGTTCACGATCAGCGCGGTGGCGAGTTCCCGCGCGGCGCCGGTAAACGGACTCAGAATCAAGGCGCCCGAGTCATCGTCCCGAGCGCTGACGTACTCCTTGGCCACGAGGTTCATGCCGTCGTGCAGCGACGTCACCATGCAGACGTCCGCGATGCGGTACCAGCGAAGGATCTCGTGGTGGGTGTGGTGTCCCTTGAGGAAGAGCAAGGGGGTCCAGGTCTTGGTGCGAAAACGCCACGCGATCCGGTCCGCCTCCGCGTCCAGTTCGCTCACCAGGTCGTGATACCGTGGAATGTGCGTGCGGCTCGGGGCGCCCAGTTCCACGAACGTAAAGCGCTCGCGGAACTCGGGATACTTCTCGAAGAATCGCTCGATGCCGTGGAACCGTTCCAAGAGGCCCTTGGTGTAATCCAGTCGGTCCACCCCCACGCCTACCCGCACGGCAGGCGGCAATCCGTATTCCTTGAGCAAGGCCTCGCGGGCGTCCGAGCCGGGAGCCGACTCCGGCCACGGGGCCACGCTGATCGGGTACGGGCGGACCAGCGTGGTCTGTTGCTCGCGGGTGACGGCGAAGCGTTCGCGGTCGATGCGGCATTCCAAGGCGCGGTCGACCGTTTCGAGGAAGTTGTTGCAATGGAATTGGATATGAAACCCGATCAGATCCGCCCCCAACATGCCGTGCAGGATGTCGCGTTGCCAGGGACAGATCGCCATGGCCTCGGGATTCGGCCACGGGATGTGCCAGAACAATCCGACCCGCGCGTCGGGCCGCGCGGTCTTGATCAGGCGCGGCAGGAGCGCGAAGTGGTAGTCCTGGATGAGCACCACGGGCTCCGGGCTCTCCTCGATCTCGCGCAACACCGCGTCCGCGAACTTGGCGTTGACCATTTGGTACGCGGCCCAATCGTCGCTCCGAAAGATCGGCCGCGTGTGCGCGATGTGGCACAACGGCCAGAGGCCTTCGTTGGAGAACCCGTAATAGTAACCTTGCTCCTCTTCCTTGCTGAGCCACACGCGCTTGAGCGTGTACGTGGGCTCGTCGGGCGGGACGCGCACGCGGTCGTGCGCGTCCACCGTGAGCGCGTCCGCGTCTCCGCTGCCGTGGGCGACCCACAATCCTTCGGACGCTCGCATGACGGGTTCCAACGCCGTGACCAAGCCGCTGGCCGGCACCACCCACTCGATGGCCTTGCCCCGGCGCGTGTGGATATACGGCTCGCGGTTGGATACGAGCACAAAGGCCCGTCCGTCGAGTTTGGTGCGCACGAATTCCTTGAGCCGCTCCGCGGTCCACAGGGATTCGGACGTCAGGCGAAGCCGCGCTTCCTGTTCGGCCGATGCGCGGGCTTGAGCGAGGCTGGTGACCATCCGAGCGGCCTCGGACGCCAACGGTTTAAAGACGGCCTCTGGAATCGGGGGTTTGCCCTCCGGCACCTGGCCCAAGCGGAGTTGTTTCATCCACTCCGCCATCCGCGCGATCGGACCGTGGATACTCCACCGGACCACGAGCAGCGTGGTCACCGCGATCGCAAACGCGTAAATCAACAACCGGACGAAATTGTCGGTCCAGATTTGCTCGACGCGGGTTTGGATGAATTGCGCGTCGTGCACCACGGCCATCGCGCCCAGCACCTGGTCGTCCTGCAGCAAGGGGAGGCCGTACACGTGTAACGCGCGTCCCTCGCGTTGGGTCAGCGCCGTGTGATCGCGGCCCGACGCGATGACCGAACGGACGTCGAACAGCGAGCCGGGATCGCGCAGGTTGGCGGTCGCGGCGAGCGGCACGCCTTCGGGATCGAACACCGCGATACCGGCCAACCGTTCGCGGTTGCCGAACTTGTCGACGATGCGCGTGAGCGCGCGCACGTTCTGCGCGGCCAGGGCCGGGACGACCGTCTCTTGCAGGCTTTCCGCCAGGATCTGGGCCCGTCGCGCCAAGTCGTGCACCTGACGCTGGCGCTCCAGGTTGGTCTGATTCAGCGTGAATAAGGCGATCGCGGTGGTCAGGACCACGACCAGCGAAACGATCAGCCGGAGCGAAACCTTCATCCCCCCTCCCTTCCCGCGGATGCCGTGACGGGCCCCGGCCCTTCGCCGTGTACGTACACGGTGCGCGACGGGTAGGGGATCTGCACCCCTTCGTTCCGAAATCGCGTAAGGATTCGAAGCCGCAACTCGTGTTGAACCAGAAATTGGTCCACAAACTCATTCACGTGGCAAATCAACGTGAGGTCCAACGAGGACTGGCCGAAGCCAGGGATAAAACGCACGAACGGCGCCGGTTCGCCGAGAAGACCGGGAATCGAGCCGATGCCGCCCGTCGTTTCCTCAACGAGCAGTCGTTGAATGAGATCTAAGTCCGAGTCGTACGACACGCTGATCGGGATGAGGAGCGCCAACTTCTTTTCCGGCAAGTGGTAGTTGACGATGCGCGCCTGGGCGAGCTTGTTGTTGGGGATGATCACTAAATTGTTGGGTAACAGGCGAATCCGCGTTGTCCGCCAGCCGATATCGGTCACGTAGCCCTCCTCCCCGCTCTCCAAACGGATGAAGTCTCCCACGCGGATCGACTTTTCCATGAGGATATGGATGCCCGCGAACAGGTTGGACAATGTGTCCTGCAACGCGAGAGCCACGGCCAAACCGCCCACGCCCAACGCGGTCAAGATCGGCGCAATCGACACGCCGAGCGTGCCGAGGAGGATGAGGATGCCCAGCGAGATCACGACCCCTTTGACCACGACCTGCGTCAGTCCGGTGAGCGGAAACTCCGCGCGTTGGGCCGCGTACCGCAACGCGTGGGACGCGATGTTGGCCGCGACGAACGTGAACGAGAGAATCACCAGCGCGTGCAGGATCGAAAACGACACGTGGATCATGCGCGGCGGCAGCACGGACGTCCCGATTCCCACGTACAGGCCCAGCGCGATCGCCCAGGAAATCGACGGTCCGCGGATCACGCTGAGCAAGACGTCGTCGAGCACGGTCTCGGTTTTGGCCGCCCACCGCTTCAAGAGCGAGAAGACGATGCGCCGCGCGAACAGGGCGACGGTTGCCACCGCGATAAAGATGGCGACCGAGGTCGCGATCTGGCGAAGCGTGGTGGGATCCATGCGAGGTCTCCGAATGACGATGAGGATTCTTGCGCTGTCTAGCGCATCGCACGCCGCGAAGTCAAGGCGTCCCGCCCTCTCCGTCGGCGAACAGGTGAAAGGGGGCGCCCGGTGAGGAGTATCGGTCGGGCCCGTTTCGCCGACGGCCTTAACGGTTCCTTAATGATGCGCGTGTTAGATTCCGCGCCGTCCAAGATTGGACAACGGCTTGTCCATCGGAATTGACCGCGGAGGGTCGACCGATGCGGTCGACCGAAATAACCATGCCGGTGCAAGAAACGGCCACAGCAAAGGATACGCTGATGAAGACACATCGACGTTTTGTCAGGAGTGTCGCGCTGACGTCGCTCGCGCTGACGGGCTGGCTGACGGTGACTCCCGCCGTCGCGGCCTCGACCGCGGCGCGGAGTCTCGCGTCAACGGACGCTGACCGGGCCCGGATCGTCGAGGCCTATCGGAACCTCCCGTTGTCCTTTATTCGGAACGACGGACAGACGGACCCGACCGTCGCCTTTTTTGAGCGAGGCCGCGGCCACGCGACGTTTTTTACGAATCACGGCGTGCATCTCTCTTTGAGCAAGTCTTCATGGTCGTCCGCGCGATCGGCTGAACGCACGGTGGTCACGTTGGCGCCGGTGGGCGCCAACGGGCACCCCACGATCGTCGGCGAGGGTCTGCAACCGGGCAGAACCCATTATTTGGTGGGCAAGGACCACGCCGCGTGGACCCGTAACGTGCCGAGCTACGCGGCCGTGGTGTATCGCGACGTCTACCCCGGGATCGATCTGAAATTTTATGGCAACCAACGACAGTTGGAGTACGACGTGGTCGTGCATCCGGGCGCGGACCCCTCGCGGGTGCGCATGGCCTACTTCGGGATCAGCGGGTTGCGGGTCACGGATGCCGGCGATTTGGAGATCGCGGTCCGCGGCGGGACGTTGCTGCAGAAAAAACCCGTGATCTTTCAATACGTCGAGGGGAAACGCGTCAGTGTGCCGGGACGGTTCGTGGTCGATCCGATCACGGACAAGGCATCCCCTGTGTTCAGCTACGGGTTCCAGGTCGCGTCGTACGATCGGGAACGGCCGCTGGTGATCGATCCGACGTTGGTGTACTCCACGTATCTTGGAGGCGCGGATGAAGACGCCTCGCTCGGCGTTGCCGTGGACGCCACGGGGAACGTTTATCTGACCGGAAGCACGGCGTCCGCGTCGTTTCCGACCGTGGGGGGCGTGCAAGGCGCGATCGCCGGGGGCGCTGACGCGTTCGTCACGAAGCTGAATGCCGCGGGATCGTCCGTGGTCTACTCGACCTACCTCGGCGGCAGTGGGACCGACACGGGCACGTCCATTGCGGTGGACGGCGCCGGCAACGCGTACGTGGCCGGCGAAACCCAGTCCACGAACTTCCCCGTCATCGGAGCGATTCAAGCGACGCACGGTGGGGGCGGCACCGACGCGTTCGTGGTCAAGCTGAATGCCGCGGGCAACGCGCTCGCCTACGGGACGTACCTGGGCGGGAGCGGCGCGGACCGCGCCAATGGGGTGGCGGTTGACGCGGCCGGCGTCGCGTCGGTGGTGGGACAAACCGCTTCGACGAACTTCCCGACGGCCAATGCGGCGCAGACCGCGTCGGGTGGAGCCGGGGACGCATTTGTCTCTAAACTCAACGCAACCGGCTCGGCATGGGTCTATTCCACATACGTGGGCGGCTCGGGGGCTGATTCTGGGAACGGCATCGCGGTGGATTCCGCGGGCAATGCCTCCATCACGGGGCAAACCGCGTCGGCGAACTTCCCGACCACGGCCACTTCGCTTCAACCCGCGTTCGGGGGCGGGTCCTCCGACGCGTTCGTAGCACAACTCGATCCGCTGGGCGCCGCGGTGACGTACGCCACATACCTCGGCGGTGCGGGTGCTGATTCCGGGGCCGCCATCGCGGTTGACGCGTATGGGACCGCTTACGCGATCGGAAGCACCGGGTCGTCCGACTTTCCCACCATGAACCCCATCCAGACCGCGTTGGCGGGATCGTCCGACGCGTTCGTCAGCAGCCTGGATTCCTCCGGGTCGGTGTTGATTTCGTCGACGTATTGGGGCGGCGGCTCCGCGGATCAGGGGACCGGTATCGCGACGGATGCCGTGGGCAACGTCTATGTGGGGGGACAAACCTCGTCCTCGGATTTTCCGACCTCAAACGCCGTACAGGGCGCACTCCAAGGCGCGTCGGACGGCTTCGTGACCATGTTCGACGCCGTGGGAGCCGTGGGGTATTCGACGTATCTGGGCGGTGCCCTCGGTGAGACGGCGCATGCCATTGCGGTGGACCGATCTGGGAACGTGGTCGTATCGGGTTCGACGGATTCAACGAATTTCCCGGCCGCGTCACCGATCCAAGGGACGCGCGGCGGCCTGCACGACGCGTTCGTCACGACGATCAGCCCGATGAATCGATTGCTCGTGGCTAAGACCGGAACCGGGGCCGGAACCGTGACCTCGTACCCGGCCGGAATCAGTTGCGGCGCCGCCTGTTCCGCTTTGATGGCACCGGGGGCGCCGGTCAGCCTCACGGCCATTCCGACTGCTCCGGCGGTCTTTACCGGATGGAGCGGAGACTGCACGGGAACGGGGTCCTGTGACATCGCCATGGACGGCGCGAAATCCGTGGTCGCGACCTTCGCGACTCCGGCGCCGGTCATCTTCAAGGGCTATCCCAGTTCCGTGGTCTACGGGTTGAGCCCCAGCGGATCCATGATCCTCTACGGTGCGAATTTTGTGGAAGGCGCCCGTGTGACGATCGGAGGCCTGACGGGAACCGCGGTTCGCAGCGGCAGTCTGGCGACCGCGGCGATGCCGTTCGTGTACATCAACAGCGGGCAAATCAATTTCTATTGGCCGAACACGGGCCTTGCCGCGGGGCCGGTGTCCGTGACCGTGACCAATCCCGCAGCGGCCGGCGGCCTGAGCGGGAGCTTGGCCAACGCCTTTACCGTGGCGGGGCCGCAACCCGTGGTAACGGGCGTCATCGGCGCGCCGGTGTACGGGGTGAGCGCGGATCAGGCGATCACCATCACGGGGGCGAACTTCGTGGTGGGCGCGCGGATCACGGTGGGCGGGATCACGGGGACGACCGTGGCCGGGAGCCTTGCGCAGCCGGCCACGCCGTTCGTGCGGGTCAGCAGCACGCGTCTGCAGTTTTACTGGAGAAATACGTCGCTTGCGGCGGGGACGTACGCCGTGCAAGTGACGAGTCCGGCGGCCGGCGGCGGTTTGAGCGCGACCCGGCCCAACGCCTTTCCCGTGGCGGCGCCGCGGCCGGTGGTCACGAGCGTGCCCACCGGAGCCGTGTACGGCGTGAGCCCGAACGGGGCCGTGACGATCACGGGCTCGAACTTCGCGGTGGGCGCGCGCATCACGGTGGGCGGAATCACCGGGACGACCGTGGCGGGCGGCGTGGCGTCGGTGCTTCAGCCCTTTGTGCGAATCAGCAGCACGCGCCTGCAGTTTTACTGGACGAACACGTCATTGCCGGCGGGCTCGTACGCGGTGCAGGTGACCAGCCCGGCCCGCGGCGGCGGTCTGAGCGGTATCCTGGCCAATGGATTCACGGTGGGCGCCCCGCAACCGGTCATCACGAGCGTGACTCCGGGAGGAGGGCGGTTTGGTCTGACGCGCCCGTCGGGATACCCGATCAAAATCACGGGGGCGAACTTCGTGGTGGGCGCGCGCATCACGGTGGGCGGAATCACCGGGACGACCGTGGCGGGCGGCGTGGCGTCGACGGTTCAGCCGTTCGTGCGGGTCAGCACGAAAGAAGTGCAATTCTATTGGTCGAGCACCTCCCTGCCGGCGGGAACGTACAGCGTGCAGGTAACCAGTCCGGCCGCGGGAGGCGGCCTCAGCGCAAGCTTGGCCAACGCGTTTACGGTCACGTTGCCGTAACGCTCGGCACGGTTGAAAATCGTTCCTCCGACACGCAGGGGGGGCGGGAGGCGGCCGAGGCGCTGAAGCCTTGGCCGCCGCTGCCGTGCTCGCGGCCGCGCGCTGCGAGCGGCCGGAATCTTAGGACAACAGCGCCAGCACGGTTTCGCCGTAGCGCGCAACCTGCCAGCGGCGGACGCCGGGGATGTCCGAGAGGGCCCCGAGGGACTTGGGCCACGCGCGGACGATCGACTTGATCTGGTCCGTGGAAACGACCATGGCGGGCTCCACGCCTTCTTCCTTGGCTTGATTGCCGCGCCAGACGCGCAGGCGCGCGAAGGCGCGCTCCTGCGCCGCGCTGAACGGCTCTTGGCGAACCCCCGTGCGTTGGGGCAGCGGCGCGGTGTCGGCCAAGCCCTCGCGGATCGCCTCGATCCATCGCGCCGGTTCTCGGCGCGCGGGCGCGGAGGGGGAGGGAAAGAGCGCGTCCAACTCCGCGGGCGTTTGGGGTCGCTTCAGGGCCAACGTCAACAAGTCCTCGCCGGAGATGACTTTAAACGGCGGTCGGTTCAACCGTTTGGCCAGGTGGTCGCGCACCACGGCCAACGCGCGAAGCGCGCGTTGCGCGGGCGGAGGCAGCAGGGGCGCGCCTTTGATCCGCAGGAAGTCGTCGGGATGGAACGCGCGGCCGGTCCACTCGCGCCGACTCATCCACTCCCCCTCCTCCTCGATCTGGGCCAGTCGCCCTTTGGCTTCAACCTCCTTGCGCATGATGTCGTGCAGCGGCGGCAGATACTGAGTGTCTTTGGCCGCGTAGTCGAGCAGGTCGGGCGCCAGCGGCCGCTTGGACCAATGGGCTTTCTGGTATTTTTTCTCCAGGGTCACGCCGAAATACCGTTGGAGCAAATCGCCCAACGAGTATTTGGGCTCTCCCGCGGCTTGCGCGGCCAGGCACGTGTCGAAAATCGTGGTGATGGTGAACCCGAAATCGCGTTTGAGCCCCACCACGTCGTAATCCGACCCGTGGAAGACCTTCAGAATCGCCGGGTCGGCGAAGAGGGGGGCGAGCGGTTCGACGTCCGCGAGCAACAAGGGATCGATCACCGCGGTGAACCGACCGTCGCTCATCTGAATGAGCGACACGCGTTCCTGATACGCGTGCAGCGAGTCGGACTCGGTATCCACCCCCACCACGGGGGCGCGACGCAAGATGGACGCGGCTTCGACCAAAGCGTCGGCGGTGGTGACGTACACGTAGTCTGCGGGGTCGGTCATCAACGAGCGGCGGCGTGCGTCAGGGTGTCGTTCTCCGGGACATCGCGGGACCGCTCCGGGCGGCCGTTGGAAGGCCCTAGATCCAGGCGAATTATACCGAATATGGCCGAGGCTTGCGAGCGGCGCCGGGGGGAGTCCCGGCGGCGGCGCTTATGGTACAATCCGCGCCTGCCGAACACCGGAGACACGACATGACCGACGTCAAGACCACGGAAGGCGCCACTCGGATCGAACGGGATTCCATGGGCGAGATGCGCGTGCCGGCCGCGGCGCTGTACGGCGCCCAGACCCAGCGCGCGGTCGAGAATTTTCCCATCAGCGACCTGCGCTGGCCGCGCAGCTTCATCCGCGCGTTGGGCCTGATCAAGTGGGCCGCGGCGCAGGTCAACCGAGATCTGGGCTTGTTGCCCGCGGATAAAGCCGACGTCGTGGTCCGGGCCGCCCGCGAGGTCGTGGATGGGAAGTGGGACGCGCAGTTCGTGGTGGACCTGTTCCAGACCGGGTCCGGCACCTCCACCAATATGAACGCCAACGAGGTGATCGCCAACCGCGCGACCCAATTGGCGGGCGGGGCGATGGGCTCGAAATTGATCCACCCCAACGACCACGTCAACCTCGGCCAGTCGAGCAACGACGCGATTCCCACGGCCATCCACATCGCCGCGCTGGAGAGGATCGATCGCGACCTGCTCCCGGCGCTGCGCGCGCTCCACGTCGCGTTGGTTCACAAATCGCTCGAGTTCGCGCGCGTGGTCAAGATCGGCCGAACCCATTTGCAGGACGCCACGCCGGTGCGGCTCGGCCAGGAGTTCGGCGGGTACGCCCGGCAGATCGAGTTGGGCATTCGGCGCGTGGAGAACATGCGGGCGTCGCTCGGCGAGTTGGCGTTGGGAGGCACCGCGGTCGGCACCGGGATCAACACGCATCCGGAGTTCGCGGCCAACGTGATCGCGCTGCTGGCGCGCGAGACCGATTGCCAATTTTTCGTGGAAGCGTCCGATCACTTCGAAGCCCAAGGCGCGCAAGATTCGTTGGTCGAGGCGAGCGGGGCGCTCAAGACCCTGGCGGTCAGCCTCATCAAGATCGGCAACGACATCCGCTGGCTCGGCTCGGGGCCGCGCTGCGGCATCGGCGAGATCAACCTACCGGAGACCCAACCCGGCTCCTCGATCATGCCCGGGAAGGTCAATCCCGTGATCGTGGAATCCCTGCTGCAGGTGTGCGTGCAGGTGATCGGCAACGACGCCGCGATCACGTTGGGGGGGCATTCCGGGAATTTCGAGCTGAACGTGATGTTGCCGGTGATGGCGTACAACCTCCTGCAGTCGATCCAACTGCTGTCATCCGCCGCCCAGAACTTCACCACCAAATGCGTGGTCGGCTTGACCGCCAACGAAGCGCGCTGCGCGGCGATGATCGAGCAGAGTCTGGCCATGTGCACGTCCCTGGCCCCGGAAATCGGCTACGACAACGCCGCGAAGATCGCCAAAGAATCGTATCGCACCGGCAAAACCGTGCGCGAGGTCGCGTTGGAACAAAAGGTCCTGTCCCCGGAACGGCTGAACGTGTTGCTGGATCCCGCGCAAATGACCGAGCGGGGATTCGCGGGCAAGGGCGAGTAACGCGAGGACGATTCGGCGATCAGCGCCCTGAATTCGGGCGGAGCATTCGTCCGAATTCAACAGAGTTCCCTCGCGCGAGGAGCGGTCCGCTGGGGGCATCCACCCCCGTTCGCGATGTCTCAATGGACCGGCTTCTCGGATATGGTCGACATGTTCCGAGTCCGATCGTTTCCCCGGACTCATCCCGGGCGGCGACAATTCGTTCAGCCTAGCGCGTGGGGCAAAGTTTGTTATGCTTCCCAACCGATGAAACAGCTCGGTTTATTCGGATCGCGCGGCGTCCGTGCGGCGGTGGGATTCCTTACGGCGGTTCTCCTGTGCGGCTCGTCGGCTGCGGCGCGGGCGGAATCCATCGCCGTGATCGTCAACGCCGACGGCCCGCTGGTCGGGCTGACGCGCGAGGATGTCCGTGCGCTGTATTTGGGCGATCGGCAATTCGTCGCCGCCGAACGGGTGGCGGTGTTCCACCTTCCGGAAGGACCGATCAAAGACGCGCTGCTGCGCGAGGTGACCGGCAAAGGTCTGAAGGAGTACCGCCTTCACTGGGTCCGCAAAGTGTTCCAGGAAGGGCTGAGCCTGCCCCGAGTGCTCGGCGGGCCTTCCGCGGTGGTGGCCGACGTGCGGACGCATCCCGTCGGGATCGGGTACGTTCCGGAGCGCGCGGTCGAGGGCGCGCAGGGGGTCGTGACGTTGTTCCGGGTGCCGGGACCATGACCGTGATGTCGTCGATTCGGGGGAGCCTGACCGCGATCGTCGTGGCGGCGACGTGTCTGGCCGTGGGCGTGGTCGCGGTGCTGCTGTACGTGATCGGCGATTTGTCCCGTACCGTTCGGGATTTGGATCGACTGACCGCCCGTATCGAACTCACGGATCGCCTCCAATTGGAACTCAGCCGACTGTTGGTGCCTCTCAACGCGTATTTGCTCACGGAAGATTTGTCCCGTCGCGACGCGTTTGATCAGTCGATCACGGAGATTTCCCGCCTCTTGAACGAGTTGCCGCGTAATCAGACCGACGGGGAATGGCGCGCGATTGCCCAGGAGGTTCAGGGCCGCGTGACCCAACTCAGCCTGCTGGCCGTGGAGGTGCTGTTCGTCGATCATCCGGTGGGCAATCCGCAAGTGGTCCGATTGATGGACCGCGTCAACCAATTGTCGGATGAGACCATCGCGCAGGCCGCGCGCTTTCACGAGTTGGCCGATCACGAGGTCGCGGCGCGACGCGAGCACGCGTCGCGCCAGTCGGCGCGCGTGAACCGTTTGTTGACCACGGTGGTGATCATGACGCCGTTGGTGCTTCTGGCGTTTTACATGGCGTTGACCCGGTGGGTGACGGTGCGCTTGAGCGCGCTGTCGCACTGCGTGCGGGCGCTTCGATCCGGCCGCGCCGAGCGGCTGCCCGTGCATTCGCGCGATGAAGTGGGCGAGGTGGCCGGCGCGATCAACGAGTTGGCCGATCACCTGGCCGTCTCGCGCGAGCAGGTGCAGCGACGGACGCGTCAGTTGGAGGCGGTCTACCGGGCCAATCAGGCGCTGAGCAAGCAAAGTTCGCGCGAGGGCTTGTTCCAAGCCCTCGCGGCGTTGGTGCGATCCGAGCTGGATGTGCCCTACGCGGCCCTGGCGGTGTGCGACGAGCACCGGTGTCTCGACCAGGTGGTCGAATCCGGGGTGCCGCCCGTCATGCGGTGGAGCGAACCGGATCGGCGGGCGATGATCGCCACGCTGCCGCGCGAAGAACGGCCGTTGCGGTTCGCCAACCGCGACTCCGAGTCGTGGCTGCCGCGCGTTCCCGGTCCTCCGGTGGCGTCGTTGATGGTCATTCCGGTGTTCGCCGAATCCCGGCGGCGCGCGTGGTTGTATGTGTTCCACACGCAACAGGACGCGTTCTCCGACGAAGACGAAGGCCTTGCGCTCACGATCGCGGCGGACGCCGGCCAGTCGCTCAAGGTCATCGCGCTGCACGAGGAGGCCGAACGGCTGGCGTCGATCGACGGGTTGACGGGGTTTATCAATCGAACCGCGTTTGACGATCGGCTCCGTCAGGAATTTTCGCGCGCGGCGCGCCACGGCCGCGCGTTCGCGTTGGTGTTCATCGACTTGGATCACCTCAAGGCGATCAATGACCGCTTCGGCCACGCGGTCGGCGACGCCGCGATCCGTCGCTTCTGCGACGCGATCCGCGACGTCATTCGCGCGACCGATGTGGTCGGGCGGTACGGAGGCGACGAGATCCTGGTGCTCATGCCGGAGACCAATCTGCCGGAGGCCTTGCTGGCCGGCAATCGCATTTTGTCCCGGGTGGTCGGCTCTCCGCTCACCGTGGAGCGCGAGCAGGTCGCGCTCTCGGCCAGCATCGGCATCGCGATCTATCCCGATCATGCCCGTGATAAGGAGGCGTTGTTGCGGGCGGCCGACTTTGCGCTCTATCAGGCGAAAGCCGCGGGGCGGGGACGCGTACACGCCGTCAACCCGTCCGGGCCCCGTACTCCCGACGAATCGCAAGCGGCGTAATCCCGCTCGCGAACCGTGGCGGCGCGCCACCTCCGTTGCGTCCCGCGCGTTTGACAGCCTTCCGCCGCCTCCGCTACAATCCGCCGCATGTCGATGGCCTCTTGGAAGCCCCTTGGTTCGACGGCATGGGCGATGGCGTTGGCGTTCTCCGTGCTGGTGGGCCCGACGGCGTGCGACAAGAAGGAGCCTGCCCCGCCGTCCGATGCCCCACCGCCTCCGGTCGCGTCCGTGCCGCCGGATCCGCAACTCGTCAAGTTGACGGAGGAGGTCATCGCGTATCGGAAACGCGTCGAGCAGAACCCCAAGGATGTCGAAGCGTTGGCCGCGTTGGGCAACGCCAATCTGATGATGCGTCGGTACACCGACGCGAAAGGTTGGTACGAAGAGGCGCTGAACGTGGATCCGACCCGCTTGGAGACGCGGATTGATTTGGCCATTGCCTTGCAGTATCTGCAACAGCCGGATGAGGCGATCGAGCAGCTCAAACTCGTGTTGGCGAAGGAGCCCAAGAACGCCACGGCGTTGTATAACTACGGGGTCATTCTACTGGAAGACAAACGCGATCAAACGGCCGCCATCGCCAAGTGGGAAGCGCTGATGAAGGCGCACCCCGACGACCCCAGGGTGCCCCAGCTTCGCCAAGTCGTCGAGGGGCTCAAGAACCCCACGGCCGCCGCGTCGCCGTCAGGCGGCTGAGCCGTCGTCGTACCTCGGCACGGTCCGTTTTGCTGCGCCACGCGTAACGAGGCCGGTGGCTTCAATGAGCAGGCGCGCCCGTGGCGCGCTGCGCGTGTACGCCGGCGTGGCGGAATCGGCAGACGCAAGGGACTTAAAATCCCTCGGGGGGCAACTCCCGTCCCGGTTCGACCCCGGGCGCCGGCACCACCCCAGCACGTGTGCAAGACCTGGACATAACGATCCGGCATGCTGCGCGCGATCATTAAACTCCTCACGGTCCTGAACTCCGAGGCCGAGCCCGGCCAGATCAGCTTGGCCCTGGCATTTTCGCTGATCGTCGGACTCACGCCGTTATGGAGCCTGCACAACCTGCTGGTGCTGTTGATCGTATTGCTCCTGCGCGTGAACCTGTCCGCCTTTTTGCTGGGCATCGTCGTGTTCTCCGGCGTCGCGTATGTACTTGATCCCATGTTCCACCGCCTGGGCCTCGCCGTGTTGACCGCGCCGTCCCTGGAAGGATTGTGGACCGCGCTCTATAACTCCACGCTCTGGCGAATCGAGCGGTTCAATAACTCCATCGTGATGGGCAGCCTGCTGGCGTCGCTCGTCCTGTTCGTGCCGACGGTTCTGGCGTGCAACTGGGCGATCGGGAAGTACCGGGAGCGCGTGCTGGCGAAGATCAAACAGTGGCGGGTGGTGCAGGCGTTGACCGCCACGCGGTTCTTCCAGATGTATCGGTCCTATTCGAATTGGGGGACCGGCGCGTGAAATGGGTGCGCTGGCCGGGCCTGATCGTGTTCGTCGTGGTGGCCGCGATGGGGTTGGCGATCTGGTACCTGGTCGTCGATTCGCTGGTCAAGCGCGGCATTGAAGCGGCCGGGACCACGATCGTCGGGGCGAAGGTGGAACTGGCCAAGGTCGATGTCTCGTTTATCCCTTTGGGGATCGAGCTGCAGCGCCTGCAGGTGACCAACCCGGACGAGCCCATGCGTAACGCGGTGGAAATCACCCGCATGGCCTTCGGCATGGAAGCGCTCCAACTGTTGCGTCGCAAAGTGATCATCGACGAGATGGCGATCGACGGCATGCAATTCAACACCCCGCGCCAGACATCGGGCGCGATCGTTCGAACCGAAAAAAAAGAAGAACCCGCGCAGACCGACGATTCGCTGTTTGCCATACCCGAGCTCGACTTGCCCAGCGCCAAGGACATTGTGGCCCAGGAAGACCTGGAATCGGTGAAACTCGTGGAGAGCGTACGAGCCGAGATCGACGCAGGGCGCGAACGTTGGAAACAGCGCGTCGAACACGTCTCGGACAAAGCCAAGCTGGACGAGTACCGGCGACGGGCCGATGAGATCAGGAAATCCGCCAAAGGCGGGGCCGAGGCGCTGTTGGGGAGCGTGGGGGCGGCGGCGCAGTTGCGCAAGGACGTGATGACGGACCTGGATCAGGTCAAAGGCGCGCGCCAGGAGTTGACTAAAGACATCGAGACGCTCAAGGGCCGTATCAACGAGGTCGCGGCTGCGCCGCAAGCGGACCTTAAGCGGATCAAAGACAAATATGCGCTGACGGCCGGGGGCATGGCGAACGTGGCCAACGCGTTGTTCGGGGGGAACATCGGATACTGGGCCAAAACCAGCGCGGCGTGGTACGAGCGGCTGCAACCCATGCTGGCCAGCGTCGGAAAAAGCAGCGGTCCCGAGCAAGTCAAGCCGTTGCGCGGCAAGGGAATCGACGTGAAATTCCAGGAGCGCCGGCCGCTGCCGGATTTCTTGATCCGCACCGCGCGCATCACCGCGGAGATCCCCGCGGGCACGCTCAAGGGCGAGGTCCTCCGGATCACGACCGACCAGGACGTGCTGGGCGCGCCCACGACCTTCGAATTCTCGGGCGACAAGCTCCAACAACTCCGGTCCGTGGCGTTACGCGGCGAAATCAACCGCATCCAACCCGACCATCCACGCGACACAATGACGCTCAATGCCGCCGGTTACGCTATCCAGCGCGCGGTGCTCTCCGACAACCCCAAGCGGCCGGTGGTGCTCGACGGCGCGACCGCCGACATGGATCTGAAAGCCGTGATCGCGAGCGGCGCGTTGGACGCCACGATCGACTCCAGCCTTTCCGGCGTGCGTTTCTCTACCGGTGAATACAAACCCGAAGGTCGCATGGCCGAGGCCATTGCATCGGCCCTGGCCGACGTGCACGCGTTCCACCTCGGTGCCACGGTCACGGGCACGGTCCAGAAGCCCGAGGTGAAGGTGACGTCCGATTTGGACTCGGTGCTCAAGAACGCCGTGGGAAAAATGGTCAGCGAACAGACCGCCAGACTCGAAGCCGACCTGAAATCCGCGATCGCCGCGAAAGTGAACGGTCCGATGGAGGATCTGAAAAAACAACTCGCCGGGTACGGCGAATTGGGCCAAGCCCTGGCCTCGCGCAGCGACGCGCTCAACGCGTTGCTGACCGAGAAGGTCTCGCCCAAGGTCAAGGGGCTGAAGTTGCCGTTCTAAACTTCGGGAAGCCGTACACGGCGTTCCTTGGGTGGAAGACTCCGGCCCGACTTACTCTTTTTTCTTCCTGATCGTGTTGACTCCGAACTTCGCGTTGATCGGACAGTAACCCATCAGCGCGGTGCCGATTCCCAGGACGGCCGCGACCGCAAACAGCGCTTTCAGCGCGATCGATTCCGAGACAAACACCAGCGCCAATGAGAGAAAGCCGATGCCGAATCGGTAGAAGCGATCCAAACCGCCGACATTTTTCTCCAAGGGGTTCCTCCTGGCGCTGTTTGCGCGGCGCTCGTGTTCAGCGGGCGCCGGTCATGACGTGAGTCGATCCACCCGGCTCGTGCGGTCCCGCAGGAAGTGATCCGCCAGCACCAGGGCCATCATGGCTTCGGCGATCGGCACGGCGCGGATGCCCACGCAGGGGTCGTGGCGGCCCTTGGTGGCGATTTTGGCCGGGTTGCCGTGAACGTCGATGGTGTCCTGCTCGATCGCGATCGATGACGTGGGTTTGAGCGCCATGCGGATCACGATCTCGTCGCCGTTGGAGATGCCGCCGAGAATGCCGCCCGCGTGGTTGCTCGCGAAGCCGGTGGGCGTGATGGGGTCGCAGTTCTCGCTGCCGCGTAGTTCCACCACCCCGAAGCCGTCCCCGATCTCCACGCCCTTGACCGCGTTGATCGACATCATGGCTTTGGCGAGGTCCGCGTCCAGCTTGTCGAACACGGGTTCGCCCAGCCCCGCGGGCACGCCGCGCGCCACCACTTCGACCAATGCGCCGACCGAATCCTTCTTGGCTTGCGCGTCCTTGATCACCGCGGTCATGGCCTCGACCACGTCGGGGTCGGGACAGAACAACGCGTTGCGGTTGATGGCGGAGAAGTCCTTGTTCACGATCTTGACCGGCCCGATCTGCGTGACGTAGCCGAGGATGGTCACGCCGTGCCCCGCGAGCACCTTCCGCGCGATCGCGCCCGCGGCCACGCGGCCGATGGTCTCGCGCGCGGAGGATCGGCCGCCGCCGCGATAGTCGCGCCGTCCGTACTTTTTCCAATAGGTAAAGTCCGCGTGACCCGGCCGGAACAGGTCCTTGATGCGGCTGTAGTCCTGCGAGCGCGCGTCCTCGTTGCGCACGAGCATGGCGATCGGGGTGCCCGTGGTCAGGCCCTCGAACACGCCGCTGAGGATCTCGGCGCGGTCGCTCTCTTGCCGCTGCGTGGTCAGGAGGTTTTGGCCGGGCTTGCGGCGGTCCAGGTCGCGCTGAACGTCGTCGACCGTGAGCGGCAACCCGGCGGGGCAACCGTCCACGATCACGCCCAAGGCCGGGCCGTGGCTTTCGCCGAACGTGCTGATACGGAACGTGTGTCCGAAGGTATTGCCCGCCATTGCGTTCCCCTTGGGTCGGTGGCATTATACACGCCCAGCGTGTGGTAAGACCAACCCGGGTTGTTCCCATGAAAAGTTACCGTGAAGAGCTGTGGTTCCAGACGCCGACGCGGCGGCAGTTCATCAACATTACTCCGCAGGTCGAGGCGGCGATCAAGAAGAGCGGGATCAAAGAGGGCCTCTGCCTCGTCAATCCGATGCACATCACCGCCAGCGTGTACATCAACGACGACGAGTCGGGTTTGCTCGCGGACTACGAAGCCTTCTTGGAGTCGCTGGTGCCGCAACAGGGCGACTACCGCCACAACCTGACCGGCGAAGACAATGCGGACGCCCACATCAAACGACAGCTCATGGGCCGCGAAGTTGTCGTCGCCATCACCAACGGCGAACTGGACTTCGGGACGTGGGAGCAGATTTTTTACGCTGAATTCGACGGCAAGCGCAAGAAACGCGTGCTGGTCAAGATCATCGGGGAGTGAGAAGGCCATGAACCGGAGAAGGGGGGAATCGGGGAATCGGGGAAAGGGCGATGGGGATAAAGAATCGTGTCTAAGCTCTGTCGCCGGTTCTCCGACTCCCCCCACCCCCGGTTCGGTCATTTCCCCCTGCTGTCAGACCTCGGCCAAGCGCTATATCAAGAAACATCGCGACGTGGCCACCTGCGACACGTGCGGGGCGTTGTTGCTCGGGTATGGTAACGAGCGCGATTACGAGGAAACGCGCAAGGCCTTGGCCGAACAGGGCACGCCGTATGCGACCCTGACGCAGGGCGCGCTCACGGTGATCGCGAAACCGCGGTTGACGAAGCCGAAGAGGCGAACATGACCGATCTCATGGCGGCGGAAGAAGCGGTGCTGGCCGCGAACGAGCGGTTCTACCGCGCGTTCGAGAGCCTGGACATCAAGGAGATGGAGTCGGTCTGGCTCACCACCGCGTCCGTGCAGTGCATCCATCCCGGGTGGGGACCGTTGTCCGGGTGGGCGGACGTGCGGGACAGTTGGGTGCGCATCTTCAACAACACGTCGGCCATGTCGTTTACGCCCCACATCCTCCACGTGGCGGTCCAAGGGGAGTCCGCGTGGGTAGTGTGCATCGAGGAGATCACCAGCCGCCACGGGGATGAAGAACACGCGAGTCAGGTGCTGGCCACGAACCTGTTCGAACGGCGGGATGGACTGTGGCTGATGGTGCATCACCATTCATCTCCGGTGTTTCGCGCGGCCGGCGGGGACGAGGCGTGACGCCGTGACCGCGGCCGAGCTCTTCGTCAGGTGTCTGGAAGCCGAGGGCGTGGAATACATCTTCGGGCTTCCCGGCGAGGAGAACCTGGACCTGTTGGACGCGTTGTCCCGGTCTCCGATTCGGTTTATTCCGACCCGGCACGAACAAGGCGCGGCGTTCATGGCCGACGTGTACGGCCGGCTGACCGGTCGCGCCGGGGTGTGTCTGGCCACGCTGGGTCCCGGCGCGACGAACTTGGCGACCGGGATCGGCGACGCGAACCTCGACCACGCGCCGCTCGTGGCGATCACCGGACAGGCCGGCTTGGAGCGCGTACACAAAGAATCGCACCAGTACGTGAACATCGTGGAGGCCTTCGCGCCGCTGACCAAGTGGAATACCCGGGTGGAACGGGCGTCGGTGATTCCCGAGGTCGTGCGCCACGCGTTTAAGACCGCGCAAGCGGAAAAACCCGGCGCGTGTCACGTCGAGTTGCCGGAAGACGTGGCGGGCGAAACCGTTCAAGGGTCTCCGCTCACCAGCCGCCGCACGCGACGGCCGTCTCCGGATCGGCCGTCGCTGCGGGCCGCGGCGGAGCGCATCGACGCGGCGCGGCATCCGATCATTTTGGCCGGCAACGGCGTGATCCGCGGCCGCGCCGCGGCCGAGTTGGCGGCGTTCGCGGAGAAAACCGCGATCCCGGTGGCCAACACCTTCATGGCCAAAGGCGCGTTGCCCGCGGACCATCCCCTGTCCCTGCTCTCGATCGGTCTGCAAGCCAAGGACTTCGTTTCCTGCGGGTTCGCCGCGGCCGACTTGATCGTCACCGTGGGATACGACCAGGTCGAGTACGCGCCGTACCATTGGAACTCCGGCGGCGACAAACCGATCGTTCACGTCGACTTCACCCCCGCGGAAACCGACGCGATGTACCAGCCCGAGGTGGAGGTGGTCAGCGACGTGCGCGAGGCGCTGGAGCTGTTGCGCGGGGAGGTGACGCAGGCGCACGATCGCGGATATCCACGGCGATTGCGGGAGGCGATCCTCCGGGATCTGGAACGCGACGCGGCGGCGGACGCCGTACCCCTGAAGCCCGCGCGAGTCCTACGCGATCTTCGCGGCGCGCTGGGGCGGAGCGACGTCGTGATCAGCGACGTGGGCGCGCACAAACTCCTGGTGGCGCGTCTGTTCCCCGCCTACGAGCCCAACACCGTGCTCATTTCCAACGGGTTCGCGTCCATGGGCATCGCGCTGCCCGGCGCGATCGCCGCGTCGATGATCCGTCCCGAGCGACGCGTGGTCGCGGTGTGCGGGGACGGCGGATTCCTGATGAACGTGCAGGAACTTGAAACCGCGGTGCGGCTCGGGGTGGCGTTCGTGGTGGTGGTGTTCCGGGACGAGGGGTACGGGTTGATCCGTTGGAAACAGCAACGCCAGTTCGGCGCGCCGTTCGGCATCGCGTTCGGGAACCCCGACATCGTCCGGCTCGCCGAGTCGTTCGGCGCGAGGGGATATCGCGTCGAGCGGGCAGACGATTTCGGCCCACTGCTCAAAGACGCCCTGGCGCAACGCGTGCCCGCGGTGATCGACGTGCCGGTTGATTACCGGGACGGGATCGTCAACCCGGAGCAGGGCAAGATCATCTGCCCCACCTGAGAACCGGTCAACGGAAATACTCGGGTTCGTTGCCCGGTTTCCACTTGATGTTGCACCCCGCGCTGGGTTTCTGCGTCGAGGGAACGGGCTTCCCGGCCAGCGCGGCGTCGCACGCGGCGCGCAAATCCTTCCCGGTCACGGGCGCGGTGTTGCCGGGCCGACTGTCGTCGAACTGCCCCCGGTAGACCAATCGCCGGTTCGCGTCGAACAGGAAAAAGTCCGGCGTACACGCGGCGCGATACGCCTTGGCGACGGCCTGGGTCGCGTCGTAGAGGTACGGGAACGTATACCCCGCGGCCGCGGCCTCCTTGGTCATCTGTTCCGGCCCATCCTCCGGGTATTCGTCCACGTCGTTGCTGGTGATCCCCACGATCGCGAGCCCCTTGGCCTGATACTGCCGCGCGAACTCGGCCAATCCGGCGCGAATGTGTTTGACATACGGACAGTGATTGCAAATGAACGCGACGAGCAACGCCGGAGACGAGTTGAAGTCGTCGCGGACCGTGACCCGGCCTGCGGTGTCCGGCAGCCGGAAGTCGGGCGCAGACGTTCCGATCGGCAACATGGTGGATGCGGTCAACATGACGGAGGGCTCCCAGTCGACGGAGGTCGTACGCCCGGTGGGCGTGCGTCAACGACGATACGAGGGCGGACGGCCCGGAGTCAAGCCGCGTCGGGAACCTCGGAGGGCGGCGCGTGCAGGTGGCCGTCGATCCACGCCCTGAGCCGCTTGGAATCCGCGTCCGTGCGATAGGCGAAACGAATCCCGATGCCGCCCAGGTTGCGCATCACCACTTTCCCGTCCGTGACGAACGGGGCGTGCTCGGGATCGAGCGGGAACTCCAGGTGCAACGTGGAGCCGACCGGGTAGGGGAACGCCACTTGGACAAAACAGCCCGAGACGCTGAGGTGATGGAGCGTGCCCTCCCGGTTGTGCCGGTCCCATTCAATGTTCACCGGTTGCCGCAGGGTGAGCCGCTCGCCCCACCGGGTGTCTCGCGCGTAATGTGCGTTGTCGCCCACGTCCGGCCGCTCCTACGCGCAAGCATAACATCCGCGGGGAATTCGGCCATGTATTGTCGGCGCGACGGATTCGGGGATCGCGGGGCTCGGCGTCGAGACGCACGCGCGGAGGTTTGACATCACCTTGGCGCACACTACACTTGGCCTGATCGTTCCGATTCCTGGCCGTCCGACAACCACGAGGGACTCGTGTTCTCCTGGGAACAGATTATCGCCAAGGCGCTTCACCGCGTTCACCTGGATAGCGTCAAGCGCAAGATCCTGGTGTTCTCGCTCTTGGCGACCCTGATCCCGTCGGTGACCATCGGGTGGATTTTTTACGTGTATGCCAATCGGTTTCTTACGGACAAGGTCGCCGATCAACTGAGGGATATCACCAGCCAGAACGCTCGGGAATTTGATTTGTGGCTGAAGGAGCGGTTGTACGAAGTGCGGGTTTTTTCCAGCTCGTATGAGGTCTCGGAGAATCTCGATACGATCACCCGGGGCGGGATCTCGCCGGGCGTCAAAGCGCCCGCGCTCCGCCGTCTGAGCGATTATCTCGAGTCCGTGCGCGGAAAATTCGGCGACTATGAGGAGTTGGTGGTCGTCAACGCCAAGACCCAGACCATCGCCACCAGCGCCAAACAGCCCAGCCCCCTGAGCTTTCCGACCGACTGGCAGACGCGCGCCAAGGCCGACACGCCGATCATGGGACAGGCGTATCGAGATCCGAACCTCGGCCGAATGGTGATGTTGCTCGCCGTGCCGATCAAGGCTCAGGACGGTCGGTTCTTGGGGCTCCTGGCCGTGAAACTGAACTTTCACACGGTCACGGAAATGCTTGATCGGTCCACGCTTGCCGCGACGGGCAAGGTCTTTCTGGTCGCGGAGGATGGGACCGTGATCGCGGGGTCGCGTCGGACCGCGGTGGAAGTGATCGATGCCGAACAATTCTTCAATGCCGAGGACCCGCCCGATACGGACGCGGCGTTGCTGGAATTCGTCGATTCAGACGGGACGAACGCGATCGGGGTGTCGCGACGATTGTCCCAGTCGGACTGGAGTCTGGTGGCCCAGATCGGGAAAGAAGAGGTGTATGCCCAGACCGCTCGGATCCGGGGTCTGACCGCGGCGATCGGCTCCGCGCTGCTGCTGGCCATCGGCCTGGCCGCCTATCTCCTGGGACTTACGATCGTTCGCCCCCTCAGCCGGCTGACGGACGGAGCGGCCAAGGTCGCGGGAGGGGACCTGGAAGTGAAACTTCCGGTGATCGGTCGCGGGGAAGTCGGGTACTTGACCGAAGCGTTTAATGAGATGGTGGAGCGCTTACGTCAGGATCAGGAGGAGTTGATGACGCTCTCCATTACCGACGGCTTGACCGGACTGTACAACCGCAAACATTTTATGGAGGCGCTCGCCGGCGAAGCGGGCCGGGCCGCGCGGGGCCGTCGGCCGTTCTCCGTGGCGATGATCGACGCCGATCACTTTAAAGAATACAACGACACGTTGGGGCACCAGGCCGGAGACGAGCTGTTAAAAACCATTGGGGCGATCTTGCGGGAATCGTTGCGGAGTATGGACTGCGCGTCGCGTTACGGCGGCGACGAGTTCATCGTGCTGCTGCCCGAGGTGACGATGGAGGGCGCGGTCGAGGCCCTGGAACGGATCCGAGAGCGGGTCATCGCGGCGAGGTTCGGCGGCGAGACGAGCGTGGCGGCGGTCACGGTCAGCATCGGCGTCGCGAGTTTTCCCGCGCACGGCGAAACTCCGGAAGCGATCATTGCCAGCGCCGACGGCGCGCTGTACCACGCGAAACGAAACGGACGCAACCGGGTGATGGTGGCCGGCTCCGACCAAGGACAAGGTCTCAAGGCCGCGAGTTGATCCGACCGAATTCGGTCGGGGGGGGCGCGAACCCTTAGCGCCCCGCGATCAGACTGTAATAGACCCAGCCGCCGCGACTGTCCTCGCTGCTGACGCGTACCCAGAGGCCTTTGTACGAGTGCCCGACCAGCTCGGCCCCTTGCTGCAGTGTAAAGAGGACCTTCGAGTCCAGCCCGGGACCTTCCCTGATTTTGCTCTGACTGACCAGTCGAAGCGGGACCGGCGTGGCGAACAAGACCTCACCCCGCAGCATCGACGTTTTCTTCCGACCGGTGGATTGTTCCTGGCCCTCGTTGATCAGGCTCTTTGCCTGGATGGCGAGGTAGAGCGCTCCGCCGTAATTCTCTTTCTTGAGCTCCAGTCCACTGGCCTTGAGCAGGTCTTCGGCGTGGCTGAAATCCGCGTCTTTCTCGACGCCGGGGAGATTGGCCTTGAGGGTTTTTAGCGCGATCTCGCCTTCCGCGAGGGTCGATACGGCCTCCGCCTTGCTCTCCACGCTCCGCAGCTTGGCCTTGGTCCGCACTACCTCAAGAATCGCTTCCGTGAGCCTTCGGTCGAGGTCTTTATTTTTGGCGTCTTTTTCGAGCAACAGCAACTGCAATCCGGCGAGTTTGCCCTCCAGCTCTTGATTCTCGGCGGTTTGTTTGGTCAGCGCAGCCTGGAGCTGCTGACCGGCGCGTTCCTGCTCGGCCTGCCGCTGGGTCATCGCCGCGCAACCCGTCATCAGGGTCCCCGCGACGATCAACAGACCCAAGGCCGGGAGCCTGGATCCTCGACAATTCTGTAAGAGGTTCATGCGTCTCTCGACTCCACGCGAAATCATAACACTCGGAAGAAATACCGCCAGTGACTCGGCCGATCGGGGAGTCACCGGCGGGGCTACGGATTACGTGTTAGGAGTCGGAGTGAGATGAGAAGAGTTGGTGCCGAAGGGGGGAGTTGAACCCCCACGCGGTTGCCCGCAGCGGATTTTGAGTCCGCCGTGTCTGCCATTCCACCACTTCGGCTTTTGGTCCGACGATCTGGGGTCATCTGCGGCGTTGTCGCGAGTCTTTGCGTCCTCACGTACGACTCAGTACGCTCCGGGCGCAAAGACTCGCTCCGCCTTGCATCTGGCCCCAGCTTGTCGGCCAAAACACGCGGCAGAGCAAATCAACAACCACAGACGGTTAGGCAATAATTTCGGTGCCGATGCCCTCCTTGGTGAAGATTTCCAACAATAAGGCATGTGGCACGCGTCCGTCAATGATGTGGGCCTTGGCCACGCCGCCTTCCACCGCGGTGAGGCAGGCTTGGACCTTGGGCAACATGCCGGAGGTGATGGTGCCGGACTTGATCAGGCGTTGGATTTCCTTGCGCGACAACGTGGGGATGAGGGCGCGTTTGGCGTCCAGGATCCCGGCCACGTCGGTCAGCACCAGCAACTTTTCCGCCTTGAGCGCGCGCGCCACCGCGCCGGCGACCAGATCCGCGTTGATGTTGTAGGTGCGGCCGTCGCGGTCCACGCCCACGGGCGCGATCACCGGGATATATCGGTTGGACGTCAGATCGATCAAGAGTTGGGGATCGACCGATTCGACCTCGCCGACCTGGCCCAGATCCACCCGTTTGGGGCCTGATGATTTGAGCGGTTTGGCCGTGATCAACCGGCCGTCCTTGCCGCTCAGGCCCACGGCGCGGCCGCCGTGACGGGAGATCAATTCCACGATTTCCTTGTTGATGACGCCGCCCAGGACCATTTCCACGATTTCCATGGTCTCGCGGTCGGTGACGCGCACGCCGTCCACGAACGTGGGGCTCTTGCCCAGCCGCGCCATCATGTCCGTGATCTGCGGCCCGCCGCCATGTACGACCACCGGGTTCACCCCGATGTATTTCATCAGTACCACGTCTTCCGCGAACCCGGCTTTGAGCGCTTCGTCCACCTGCGCGTGGCCGCCGTATTTAATAACGATGGTTTTCCCGGCGAACGCGCGCAAATACGGCAGCGCTTCGACGAGGGTGTTGGCTTTTTCGATCAACCGTTTCATGTTGCCAGGGGCCGTTGTGCGTTGTTCGTTATGGGTTGTTCGTGTCCGACAACTAACAACGAACAACCTCTTTCAGCCATTTGTTTTACAAAATGTACCGACTGAGATCCTGGTCCTTGACCACGTCGGCCAGAGCATCTTTGACGTACGCGGCGTCGATCGCCAATTTCTTGTCCGTCAGTTCCGGCGCGTCGAAGGACACGCGGTCGAGCAATCGCTCCATGACCGTAAACAATCGCCGCGCGCCGATGTTTTCCATGCGCTCGTTGGCCAGCACCGCGATCGCCGCGATCTCCTCGATTGCGTCAGGCGTGAACGTCAGGTCCACGCCTTCGGTCGCGAGTAGCGCCATGTATTGGCGGATCAACGCGTTGCGCGGTTCGGTCAGAATACGGACAAAGTCCGCCTTGGTCAATGGGTCGAGCTCCACGCGCAGCGGGAACCGTCCTTGCAATTCGGGAATCAAGTCCGACGGTTTGCTGATGTGGAACGCCCCGGCCGCGATGAACAGGACGTGGTCGGTCTTGACCGGTCCGTGTTTGGTGTTGACGGTGGAGCCCTCGACGATCGGCAGGAGATCGCGCTGCACGCCTTCGCGGGAAATGTCGGGGCCGTGGCTGCGCTCGCGGCCCGCGATCTTATCGATCTCGTCGAGAAAGATGATGCCGTCCTGCTCCGCGCGCCGGATCGCCTCGCGCACCACCTCGTCCATGTCAATGAGCTTGGCGGCCTCTTCCTGTACCAGCACCTGCCGCGCCTCGGCCACGGTCATTTTGCGCGGTTTCTTTTTCCCGGGGAACAGGTTGCCCAGCATGTCGCGCAGGTTGCCCTCGATCTCTTCCATGCCCGCGTTGGAAATAATACCCACGGGCAGGGCTCCGGTTTTTTCCTTGACCTCCACCTCTACGGTGCGCTCTTCAAGCTTCCCGTCGCGCAATTGCTGGCGCAGCTTTTGCCTGGTCTGATCATAGGTGTCCGAGTAGCCGGGCGGAGCCGCGGTTTCGCGCGATGCGTCGAACACGCCGGTCGGTTGTCGAAGCGCGGGCGGGGGCAGCAACAAGTCGAGCACGCGCTCTTCGGCCTGCGCCGCAGCCTTGTCCTTGACCCGTTCGGTCGACTCGGTCTTGACCATGGTGACGGCCAGTTCCACCAAATCGCGCACCATGGACTCCACGTCGCGGCCCACGTAGCCCACTTCGGTGAACTTCGAAGCCTCGACCTTGAGAAACGGCGCGTGCGCGAGTTTGGCGAGCCGACGTGAGATTTCGGTTTTTCCCACCCCGGTGGGGCCCATCATAATGATGTTCTTGGGCAACACCTCGTCGCGCAGATCCAGCGCCAGGCGTCGTCGTCGCCACCGATTGCGCAAGGCCAGCGCCACCATGCGTTTAGCCGCGTGTTGACCCACCACGTACCGGTCCAACGCCTCGACGATCTGACGGGGCGTCATGTCGTCGAGGGCGGGCAAAGAATCGACTTGTTTGGGTGCTGAGGAATCCACGGTTAGCCCCGCAGTGTTTCTACGACGATGGAATCGTTGGTATAGATATCGATGCCGGCCGCGATCTTCAGCGCACGGGTCGCAATCGTCTCCGCGCTCATGTCCGGCTGACTCACCAATGCGCGCGCCGCCGCAAGCGCGTAGGGGCCGCCGGAGCCGATGGCCAGAATCCCGTCTTCGGGTTCGATCACGTCGCCGGTTCCCGAGATGAGCAATGATCCGGTCAGATCCGCGACCGCGAGCAAGGCTTCGAGCCGTCGCAGGACGCGGTCCGTGCGCCAATCCTTGGCCAGCTCCACGGCCGCGCGGCTCAAATTGCCGCGGTGTTCGGACAATTTCGCTTCGAACTTGTCGAACAGGGCCAACGCGTCCGCGGTGGACCCGGCAAACCCCGCCAACACGCGGTCGTTGGACATGCGCCGGATCTTGCGCGCGTTGGACTTCATCACGGTGGTGCCCATGGTGACTTGGCCGTCGCAGGCCATGGCCACGTCGCGCTCCAGGCGCACGCACAACACGGTGGTGGATCGGATACGCGGGGTCATGAGGCTTTTCGCCGCGCGCGAGGATGCGCCGCGTCGTAGACCGACATCAGATGATCCACGGTCACGCGCGTGTACCGCTGCGTGGTGGCCAAGGACGCGTGGCCCAACATGTCCTGGATCGCGCGCAGGTCGGCGCCGCCTTCCAGAAGGTGCGTGGCGAAACTGTGGCGCAATGTGTGCGGGCTGGCCTCGGGCGCGCCGGCGGCGCGGGCCGCGGTTTTCACGATCCGCGCGATGGTCCGGCTCGACAATCGTTGTCCGGTCTTGCCGACAAACAGCGCGCCGGAATGGCCGCCGCCGACTGCGTCGCGATAGGTGCTGATCGCGGCCAACGCCTTGGACCCGATCGGAACCACCCGCTCTTTGCGCCCTTTGCCGAACAGGCGAACCAGTCCCGCGTCCCACTCCACGTCGCCGACGTTGAGCGCGGTCAACTCGGACAGGCGCGCGCCGGTGGAATAGAAGGTTTCAAGCACGGCGCGATCGCGCAACGCCACGTCGTCTCCGCCGCGGGGCGCTTCCACCACGGCCTGCGCCGCGTCCACTGAAAGCGCCTTCGGTAAAGGCTTGTCCTGTTTGGGCGTGGCCACGCCGGAGGCCGGGTTCGACGCGATGGCCCCGTCGCGCCAGAGATATCGGTACATGGTTCGCACCGCGGCCAGCTTTCGCATCATGGACGACTTCTTCACGCCCCGTTGCTTCAGGCACGCGAGATACCCGCGGATGTCCAGGCGATCCGCCTTGAGAATGCGGCTCACGTCCGCGATGGGCCCTGTTCCCAATGGCTGGGTGGCATCCGTGGCGCGGTCCGGGTGGCGCAAGTACGCCGCGAACTGCCGGAGGTCCGAGCCGTACGCGCGCAGGGTTTCCCCCGAGGCGCCGCGTTCCAGGGCCAGGATGTTCAAGACGCGAGTGATTGGGTTTTCCACTTGTCCAGATCGTTGAGCGCGCGGTCCACGATCTTTTGCCGCCGCACGTCCCGCTGCGCCACGCGGGTCGGCAGCGGCGGGAACAGGCCGAGGTTCACGTTCATGGGCTGGAAATGCCGCGGGTCGCTCGTGGTCAAATACGTGACCAACGTGCCCAACGTCGTGGTCGGCGGCGGGATAATCAGCGGCTTATGTTGGATGAAGTTCGCCGCGTTGATCCCGGCGAGCAGCCCCATGCCCGCGGATTCGGTGTACCCTTCCACGCCCACGATCTGGCCCGCGAAGAAAATCCGCGAATCGTAACGCAATTGCAACGTCTCTCGGAGCAAGAGCGGCGCGTTGATGAACGTGTTGCGGTGCAGGCTGCCGTATCGCAGGAACTCGGCCTGCTCCAGCCCGGGGATCATGCGGAACACGCGCTTTTGTTCCGGCCACTTGAGTTTGGTCTGAAAGCCCACGATGTTGAACCCCTGGCCGTGCACGTCCTCGGGCCGCAATTGCACCACCGCGAACGGCCGTTGGCCCGAGCGCGGGTCCACCAATCCCACCGGCTTCATCGGACCGAACAACAAGGTCTGTCGCCCGCGTTCGGCCTGGACTTCGATGGGCATGCACCCTTCGAAATACGGCGTTTTTTCGAACTCGCGGGTGGGCACCTTTTCCGCGGCGAGCAACGCGGCGTAGAAGTCGTTGTATTCGGCCTCGGTCATCGGGCAATTCAGGTAATCGTCGCCGCCCTTGTTGTAGCGGGACGCGGCGAACGCGATCGAGCGGTCGATGGTCTCACCGTCCACGATCGGGGAGATCGCGTCGAAAAAGTACAGACGCTCGGCCTTGGTCAATTTCTTCAGCGATTCGGCCAGTGCGTCGGACGTCAACGGTCCGGTGGCCACGATCACCGGACCGTGTTCCGGGACGGCCGTCAGTTCCTCGCGGATCAGCGCGATGTTCGGGTGCGAGGTGATTTCCTTGGTGATGCGCGCCGCGAACTCCACGCGGTCCACGGCCAGCGCGGAGCCCGCGGGCACGCGGCACGTATCGGCCACGCGCACCACCAACGAGCCCAGCCGCCGCATTTCTTCCTTGAGGATCCCGGCGGCGTTGGAGATCTCCGCAGAACCCAGCGAGTTGGAGCACACCAGCTCCGCGAGTTGGTCGGTCTTATGCGCCGCGGTGGGCCGGTTGGGCCGCATCTCGTACAACGCGACCTTCACGCCGCGTTCGGCCGCCTGCCACGCCGCTTCGCAGCCCGCCAACCCGCCGCCGAGCACGGTGAGTTCCGAAGTTTCCTGTGTCATGGTCGAGTGATTCCGTGCAGAATCAAGCGATTCTACGGACCCGGCGGAAACCCTGTCAAGCCAACCTGACCGTGGGCGTCGCCGCTGCCGCGCGACCTTAAATCCACCACACGCCCAGCCATCCGAGCAGTCCGGAAGCGGCCAGGAGCCTTTCCGGTCCGGTCAGCCGCGGAGTCGTGATGATCACGGGCAGGCTCAACGGCGAGGTGAGAAAGCAGGCGGTGAGAAACACCCACTTGGGCATGCGTTGAGCGCGCGTCGGGTCGGGAAAGTTCGAGCAAAACGGGCACTCGATCTCGCCGTCGAGCACCTGGCCGCAGCGCACGCAGCGGGTGCAGTTGAGCAATTCGTCGAGGTCCGGTTCCTGCTCGGTCATTCTTGACGACGGGGTCCGGCGGCTTCCGGCACGATCGTGACCGTAAGCCGTTCGACGCCGCGGATCAGGGTCAACAGCGACGCCACGCCGACGGCGGTGTCCACTAACAGGCGATGGAGCGCGTCGATCCCGTCGACCGCCTGGTCGCCGAAGGCGATGAGCACGTCGCCCGGCACGATGCCCGCGCGTTCGGCCGGGCTGCCTGGTTCCACGGAAACCACCAAGATGCCGCGCTCGACCGTCAGGCCGTGGAACCGAACCAATCGACGATGCAGGGGCGTGTCTTGCCCCGCGAGTCCGAGGTACCCCCGCGTGATGCGGCCGTCCTTGATCAGTCGTCCCGCCACGAACGCCGCGGTGTTGATCCCGATCGCGAAACACAGGCCCTGCGCCGCGCGGATCACGGCGGTGTTCACCCCGATCACCCGCCCGCGGCTGTCCACGAGCGGACCTCCGGAGTTGCCGGGGTTGAGCGCCGCGTCGGTCTGGAGCACGTTGTCGATCAGCCGACCGGAAGTCGAGCGGAGCGAGCGGCCGAGCGCGCTGACCACGCCCGCCGTCACCGTGCACTGAAAGCCGTACGGGTTGCCGATCGCGATCGCCACCTGCCCCACCCGCACCGCGTGCGAGTCGCCGAACGTCACGGCCGGAAGGCCCGGCGCGTCGACGCGGATCACCGCCAGGTCCGTGTCCGGGTCGTCTCCCACCAGATCCGCCTGCGCGCGCCGGCCGTCGACCAACGTGACGGTCAGTCGGTCGGCGCCGCGCACCACGTGGCTGTTGGTCACAATAAATCCGTCGGGGGTGAACAGAAACCCGGAACCGCTGCCCTGGGCGTCGCCCGACCGCCGGGAAGAACCGTTGCCAAGGCGATGGACGTCGATATTCACGACCGAGGGGCTCACGCGATCCGCCGCCCCCGTGACCGCGCGAGAGTAGGCGTCCAGTAAGGCCTCGTCGCCGGCCGGTTGCTCGGCCCTGGGTTCGGTCACACCAAGACCGTCGTGCGCGATCAGCTCGATCGCGTGTTTGAATTCAGTGTCGAATCTCATCGGTCACCATCCTCGCAGGTGGGAACTCATCTCCCACACCAGCACCTCCGCGCCGGCGGTCGCGTCCGCGATAAGTCGTCTCGCTCCAGCCGCGACCAGGCGAACCGAATCGCCCGCGTCGAGTCGTCCCACGCCCTCCAAATCCGCCGCGCCCTTGGGCACGAACACATGCACGAAGCGCGCGTCGGGTACGGTCACGGCTTCACCTGGCTTGAGTCGCCCCACCCACAACACCGCGTCTTTTTGCCGGATCGAGATGGCCGAGTGATGTCCTCGGCCGGATGCGAGCGGCACGAGGCCGCCTTTGGCGATCTGCGGATTGATGTCCAACTGTTCGTATGCGGGATTGATCCGCTCCGTGTCCGGTACGACCCACATCTGCACGAAGTGTACGGGCGCATCGCCGCTGGGATTCATCTCCGAATGCCAAATGCCCGTACCCGCGCTCATGCGCTGCGCGAGCCCGGGATAAATGACGCCCTTGTTGCCCAGCGTATCCTTGTGCTCCAATTCGCCGTCCAGCACCCACGTGACGATTTCCATGTCCTGGTGCGGGTGGGTGCGAAACCCGGTGCCCGGTCTGACCACGTCTTCGTTGTTCACGAGCAGTAGGCCGTGGTGGGTGTTCTTGGGGTCGTAGTGCGGCCCGAAGCTGAAACTGTGTTTGCCGTGCAGCCAGTCGATCGAGGTGACGAACCGATCGGCGCTGCGCTGAATCTGCGTCAACGTAGCGGGCATGGGTGCCTCCCGATCAATGGATCTTGATTGGACTGTACGATGGGTGGATAGGCTTCGTAAAGGGAGGCTGGGGAGAGCGACTGTCGGTGGCCGCGAGTGCGACTAGACCGCGTCCGACAAGCGGTTGATCCAGACCTGCGTCAGGGGCTGAAGATCTCCGGCATCCGCGGCACGAAGCGCGTCCAGAGATACGCGCGCCGCGCGTCATCAGCGGGCGGAGCGGTGACCACGTGCGGCAGCGAGAGCTTGTACAGCAAGGCCGCGAGCAGCGCGCGCCCGATCCGCCCGTTGAAGTCGCGGAACGGATGAATCCACTGAAACCGCCAGTCCACCCAGGCCAGCAACTCGGCGAGCGATCCCGCTTTGCTTTCAAGGGGTGCGAGATGGCGCAACCGTTCGGTGAGGTCGTCGCAGAACAACCGCATTGCGCCGGGGACTTCAAAGAACGGCGGCGGGATGTGCGAACCGACCTGAACGTTTACGTCCCGGTACCGCCCGGCCCAATCCGGGAACAGCCCACCCGCGAGATCGCGGTGACGAAGGCACAGCCACTCCGGGGTGATGAAGATGTGGTCCGGCGGAACGCGGGTGATCGTGTCCAACAACTCGGCGAGCGACGCGGCCAGACGTTCGGAAACTTCAGCATACGAGAGACGGCCCTCGGCCGTCTCGAACAGCCGCGTCGAATCTACGCGCTTTTCTTCTTCCGAGCCTCCAGGCGGGCCGTCAGACGCTCCATACTCACCGGCTGGTTCTCGAACGCCATAGACTCCACCACTCGCTGAAGCAGGACCTTGCGATGGGATGCCGACACCTTCTCCGGCGTATTGTGTTGCCGCTGCCACGTCCGGATCTTGGCGGTCAGATCGGCGAGCTCGTTTCTTCGGCTGGCTTTTGGCCTCATGTCGCGCTGCTTTCTGTTTGGGTTTCTGACGACTCGTCATACTGAACGACAGTGACTCACTGCAACGATTATGCAATCTTAATCACGAAGTGCATCGCGAAGTCCAGCGCGGTGCCCAGTACGCACACCAAGAACAAGGGCCCGACGAACCGCGGGCCGGTGCGCCAGAAGTAGACGGTGTTGAAGATCAACAACGCGTCGTACCCGATGTTCACGATTTGGTGCACGAGCGGAAACGGGCGCGCGAGGAACGCGGTGGCGAAGATCAGTCCCAGCGGGAGGATGACGAGCAGCAGCGGCAAGGGCTTGCGGCGCGCGATGAGGACGACTACCACGGCGGCCACGAGCGCCATGAACACGACCAGGAAAAAGATGTGCGCGAGGAAGAAAGTTTGGGCGCCGGCGCGCTCGGCCTCGTGCATGGTCTAGAACCACGCCTTGGCGAGCAGCACGCCGAGCTGAACCGCCACGAGTCCCGTGAAAACGCTCAACCCGATATACAGCGCGGTCATCAACCATTCGCCATGGAGCATCAACGAATGATTTTCGAACGCGAACGCGGAAAAGGTGGTGTAGGCGCCGAGAAATCCGATCGCCAGGAGGAACTGCACGTGATCTGGTCTCGCGACCAGGCGGTCGACGATCACGGTCCCGATGATGCCGATGAGGAAGCAGCCCGAGATGTTGACCACAAACGTGCCGAGCGGAAAACGCGTACCGAAGGTTGATGTGACCCACGAGCCCACGATGAAGCGCGCGTTGGCGCCGAGAAAGCCGCCGATACCGACCAGCAGATACGGAGTGAATTGGCGCATAGGGCCCTCTGCTTCAGAATACCCGATCGAGATCGCACTACCTTAAAACAAAAGGCCGTCCGGGTCCAGATGGAACTGCGCCGGACGCACGCGAGTCTTGACTTGGGTGGGTGATGGTTTATAGTGGCGCGCGTGACGAAACCCCGGAAGGAGACTTCATGAGGCGAGAGCGATTGTTGTTGGTTGCGGCCCTGTGGTTCGCGATGACCGGTTCCGCCTGGGCCGTCGAGTCCGGCGTGGACTTGCGAGTGGCGTTCTACCGCTGGGAAGAAGAACTGCAACCAGTCGGTTTCATCGATCCTCTTGAGACGGGACCCATGGCGTTCGTGGGCGGTTGGCTTGACGGAGCCCCCATGAAGACCCATCCGGCCTTGCGGCTTCGCGCAGATTTGCGCCTCCTGGTCGGGTATGTGAACTATGAAACCGCTTTAATCGCCGCGCCGACCGTGCCCATAAACACCAACACGTCGTATTTCGGCTCGATCCAAGAAGCCAGCGTCGGGTGGCGAATCAAACGGACCCGATGGTCTCTCGAACCGTTCGGCGCCGTGGCCTACCGGTGGTGGCTTCGGAGCATCGAGTCCAACAGCAGCGCGATGGGATACGACGAGTGGTACCAAATGGTCGTGCTCCGACTTGGCATGCGGAGCGAACTCGCGATCAGCGATCGCGCGGCCCTGTACGGGGAGTTTTCCGGAGACCCCACGCTGTGGGCGAAGGAGAGTATCGACGGCGTGCTGGCCGGTGAAGTGATCCGCGTGGAGAACGGGAAACGGCTTGGGTGGACCATCGAAACCGGTCTCCGCGCGCGACAGGTGGATCTTGGCGTTTTTTGGCAAGCCGTGCGCTTGGGTGAGAGCACGGTTGACCAAGGATTTTTCCAGCCGCCATCCGACCAGGACATCATCGGCCTGAAGGCCGCCGTGTCCTTCTAACGCGGTTTGCGCCCGAGTTGCGTGATGTCGGCCGACCCCCGACTTGATCTGGTCGAACGGTTCTTCCGCGGCACCGGGGCTACGTACGATTTCATGGTCCACGCGGCCACGCTGGGGGTCGACCGGTTGTGGAAGCGGCGGATGGTGCGGATCGTCCGCGCGCACATGGACGAGCCGCGGGCGATCCTGGATCTTGCGTGCGGGACGGGACTTTCCACGTTCGCGTTCGCGCGCGCGTTTCCGCGCGCGCGCATCGTGGGCGTGGAACTGCGCGACGAATATCTTCAGCGAGCCCGCGCGAAATGCGTGGGCGTTCGGCCGAACGCCCCTACGGCAATTCGATATCCCAACGTCAAATTCGTGTTGAGCCGGGCCGAAGCGTACCGGACCGATGAGCCGTTCGATGTCGTCTCCGCGTCGTATCTGGCGAAATACGCGGACCTGCCGGTGTTGGTCGATCAACTGGCAGGGGCACGGCAGGCCGTGCCCCTACTGGCCCCCGACGGATTGTTGATCATGCACGATTTCACCTTGCCGCCGAATCGGATTGCGCTCGCGGTCTGGCGCGCGTACTTCTGGTTCCTGCAAAGGGTCGGCGCGAAGATTTTCCCGTCGTGGAAAGAAATCTACGACGGGTTGCCCAAGTTGATCGAAGCGACGCAGTGGACGAGCGAGTTACCGACGTTGCTTCGGGACCGGGGTTTTCAAGACGTCACGTTTGAGTGGCAGACGTTGTGGGGGGCGGCGATTGTCACGGCACGCCGGCCGTCCGTGTAGGGGCGAACGGCCGTTCCCAAGGCAGGGGCACGGCATGCCGTGCCCCTGCTACCCGTTCGTGAGGCGCAACACGCCGAGACCGACGCCCAACGCAATGACGCCGAGACTGACGGACTTCAAGATCCGCTCGTAGCGAGCGGCCAACGCGTCGGTATCGGTCTCGTCGGTAGGGGCACGACATATCGTGCCCCTACGTTTCAGGGGCTTATACGCGCGCGACGCCGTGATTTCCACCACGCTCAGCGCCGCCATCGCGGCCGCCACGATCAACGCGGAAAGCGAGAGCGCGTTCGTCTGCATCACGTAACCCGCCAGCACCGGGATGGCGCCCCAGGAGAGCGCGAACCAGCCATCGGTGTGGAATCGGCCGTTCCACCATTCGAGATTGTAGGCAAACACGAAGAAGCCTTCGACCACGGCGAGCGCGGCGAGCCACGGCACGTACCAATAGCTGTAATGTCCGGCGATCGCGTAGGCCGGCAGGAGTGAACCGATTGCGGCGATCCACAGTTGCCGACGCGAGAACACCGTGCCCCACGGCTTGATCTCGCGACTCCCCAACGCATCCAGCGCGTGCGCGGCAACGCCCAGACCCAGAAGATAGATCACCAGCAGCGCGGCCACGCGATCCCACGCCACCGACGGCGCCAACATCCCGCCGATCACGGTGTACGAGAGCACCATGCCGGTATACGGCAAGAACAATAGGCCGATCGCGGTGCGAAACCACAGCGGTCCCCGGCGGGGGACGAACCATTCATTCAGGCGGGAGGGGGAGGAAGAAGCGGTGGGGAGAGGGGGGGAGGGGGCGAGGGGGGGAGAGGGTGAAGAGGGACGAGGGGGGGAATCGGAGAAGGGGGGAATCGGGGAAGGAACCTTGTGACCGTGTTCTCTCCTTTCCATCACCGGTTCTCCGATTCGCCGATTCGGGTCTGATCCGGCTCGGTATTCACCTCAATGCGCGTCGGCCCAATTGGCGCCGGACCCGATCTCGACCCGCACGGGCACCGCCAACGGATACGCGCCTTCCATTTCGAATTTGACGAGGGCTTTCAGCGCGTCGAGGTCCTGGCGCGCGACTTCAAAGACCAATTCGTCGTGCACCTGGAGCACCATGCGCGCGTCGAGCCGTTCGCGTTCAAGCCGCCGGTCGATGTTGATCATGGCGAGTTTGATGATATCCGCGGCGCTGCCCTGGATCGGGCTGTTCACGGCGCTGCGTTCGCCGAAGCTGCGCTGGGCCGGGATGCTGCTGGCCAATTCCGGGATCGGGCGTTTGCGTCCCAGCATCGTGGTCACGAACCCGTCCGAACGCGCCTTCTCGATCGTCGCGTCCACAAAGCGCCGCACGCCCGCGAAGTGCGCGAAGTACTCGTCGATGTAGCGCTTGGCCTCGCCCTGCGACACGCCGAGCTGTTCGGAGAGCCCGAACGGCGAGATGCCGTAGATGATCCCGAAGTTCACGGTTTTGGCCGCGCGCCGCATGGCCGGGGTGATCGCGTCCGCGGGCAGGTTGAACAGGGTGCGCGCGGTGTCGGTGTGCACGTCGCCGTCGGTGCGGAACGCTTCGAGCAATCCTTCGTCGCCCGAGAGATGGGCCAGGATGCGCAACTCGATCTGGCTGTAGTCGGCCGAAACCAGGACGTAGCCGGGCTCGGGCACGAACGCGGCGCGGATACGCGGTCCCATCGGGCCTTTGATCGGGATGTTCTGCAAATTCGGATCGCTGCTGGAGAGCCGGCCGGTGGCGGCCACGGCCTGGTGGAACGTAGTGTGGATGCGGCCGGTGCGCGGGTTGATCAAGGCGGGCAACGCGTCCACGTACGTCGATTTGATCTTGGCGATCTGCCGGTAGGCCAGGATTTCCGCGGGCAACTCGTGCTGCGCGGCCAGGTGCGTCAACACGCTTTCGTCCGTGGAGTAGCCGGTCTTGGTTTTTTTGAGCGGCGGCAGGCCCAGGCGGGTGAACAGGATCTCCGCGAGTTGTTTGGGCGAGTTCACGTTGAATTCGCCGCCCGCCAGCGTATACAGCCGCTGCATCATGCCCGCCATCTGGCCGTCGAGTTCCTTGCTCAAGCCGGCCAGCAAGTCCCCGTCCACGCGGATACCGCGGGCTTCCATGCGCGCCAACACCGGCACCAACGGCAATTCGATCCGCTCGAGCACGGCGGTCTGACCGTCCGCGGCCAGGCGGCTGGTCAGGTCATCGCCCAAGGCTTCGGCGGCCGCGCACCAGTCCGCGGCCGCCTGCGGACCATCCGCGGCCGGCACGGTTCGCGAGAGGTACTCCAACGCCACGGGCGCCAGGCTCTGATCCGAGCGGTTGGGGTTCAACAGGTACGCGGCGAGCATGGAATCCCAGATCGCGCACCGCACGGCAATCCCCCGGCGGATCGCCCACAACAGTAGAGGTTTGACGTCGTGTGCCTTCACCGTGACGCGGTCGTGGCCCAGCAGCGCGGTCAACCCGTGTATCGTCGGCTCGATCTGAGACGAGGCGTCGAGCACCCCGCGTTCGCCGCTCGGCATCGCGTACGCCACGGCCGCGGGCTCCGCGTCCACGGCCGGTCCAGCGGACCACACGATGCCCAGCGTCACGGTTTCATCCGCGCCCGCGCGGCCCATGGCGCGTTCGAACGCCGCGCCGTCCACGGTGGTGACGGTGACCGATGGCGTGGACTGCGGCGGGGCCAAGTTCTTGAGCAGGGCGGTGAACTCCAACTCCCGGCACAACGCCACCAACCGGTCGGTGTCCGGCTCCTGTCGCGCGAATCGCGACAGCTCCAGCGTGACCGGACAATTCACCTCGATGGTGGCGAGGCGGCGCGAGCGCCGCGCCTCATCCTGGTGTTCTTCGAGCGAAGCCCGGAGCTTGGCCTGGGGAATCTCGGACAGGCGGGTGAGAATGTCCTCCACTGAGCCGTACTCGCTCACCAATTTCTTGGCGGTTTTTTCCCCGATGCCTTTCACGCCAGGGATGTTGTCGGTCGAATCACCCATCAGTCCAAGCACGTCGGGCACCAAGGGTGGGGCCACGCCGAAGCGCTCGATGACTTGCGCCTCGCCGAACGCTTTGTTCTTCAGCGTGTCGAATACGGTCACGCGCGGTGACACGAGCTGCAGCATGTCCTTGTCCGCGGTCACGATCGTGACGTCGAGTCCCTGCGTTTCAGCCTGTCGCGCGATCGTGCCGATCAAATCGTCCGCTTCGTACCCATCCATCATGAGCTTCGGGATGTTAAACGCTTCCACCATGCGCTCGATGTACGGGAGCTGCTGCGCCATGGGATCTGGCATGGGCGGCCGGTGCGCCTTGTACGCCTCGAACTCCTCGTGGCGCTTGGTGGGGCCTTTGGAATCGAACGCCACCGCCAAATAATCAGGCCGCTGCTCGCGCGCGATCTTGAGCAGCATGTTGGTGAAGCCGTAGACCGCGTTGGTCTGCAGGCCCTTCGATGTAGACAGCGGCGGCAGCGCGAAAAACGCGCGATAGATGTAGCCGTGACCGTCGATGAGGACGAGACGTTTGGGCATGGGGCGTGCGGAACACTACACTACGGGGGACAGGGAAGACAACTGATGGTCGTTGTTCGTGGTTAGTGGTTGGTTGTTCGTAACGGCCAACGAACAACGAATCGCGAATAACGATACGTTGGAACTACTGCACGCCTTCGTGTTGGAGCAGTTGTGCTTTCAGGTCGAGCCCGCCCGCGTACCCGGTGAGCGAGCCGTCCGCGCCCACGACCCGGTGGCACGGAATCACGATGCCGATCGGGTTGCTCCCGCACGCCATACCCACCGCGCGCGCGGCCTCGGGGCGGCCAATGGCAGTTGCGATCTGGCCGTAGGTCCGCGTCTGGCCGTAGGGGATGTTGAGCAATGCCGCCCAGACCACGCGCTGAAACGGCGTGCCTTGCGGGTCAACGGGCAGCGAGAACGTGGTGAGTTGTCCGCGCACGTAGGCGTTCAACTGCGCGTGCACCTCGCGATGCAGGGGATCGGATGGCGCCGCCGCGACGTAGTCGCCGTCGAACGGGGGATGCAGGTCGAGCGCAATCACTCCGCCCGGTCCAGTGATCACTCGCACCGGCCCCCACGGCAACTTCACGTAACTCGCCGTGGCGAGCGCGTCACCGATTGCGCTTGAGGCACTGCTGGGGCGAGACTTGGTGGGACGACGAACAGGTCGTCCGATACTCAACGAAGGGAGCGACACGGCCATGGCAGCCCTCCTTGTGATGAGCGGCGATACATGGTGCCGAAGGGGGGATTTGAACCCCCACGGGTTGCCCCACACGCCCCTCAAACGTGCGTGTCTGCCAGTTCCACCACTTCGGCCCAGACGTACAGCGCGCGGAACCCGAGGGGATGAGGCAAAATGCCCCGCGCGTGGCCGGGATTATACATCCGGCGACCCCGGCAGTGTCAATTCAGAACCGCGATCAACAGCGGTGCACGGGATTCCCGCCTGCGCGGGAATGCGGTTAATCGCGTGTATTGTGCCGGTCAACCACGGTTTCGGACCGGTCCTTGATTCTGTTAGAATCGAAACTCATTGGAGACTCGTCGTGGCACCCGAGGAATTCGACGATATTGAACTCCCGCCGTTAGTCATCCCCAAACGCGACGCGCCGGAGTGTCCGTTTTGCGCGGAACGCATGACGCCCGTGGACGGGGACTACGTGTGTTTGGATTGTAATGGGGGGAGCTACGGTCCAGAGACCGGATAGCCGAGGCCGCTGATGAACGGCCATCTGCGGCGTTGCCACTGCGCATCCGGTGCTCACGTGCCGACCTCGTACGCTCCACTGCTTCGCCAAGCGAGAGGAAGGGCCCATTGGCAGCGCCGAGATGCGGCGCAGTGCGCTTTCCGGTGCTCGCGGCGCCTTGCATCTGGCTCGTTCCTGAGCGGCCTCAAATCTTGGACTGGTCGATCGACGCCCTATTGGCAATGAAAGACGGTTCCGGCCGGTTTTTTGTGTTCCAGGACGCGTTGCGGGGGCGGATTGACGCGCTGCAGGCGAAGATCAACGCGGGGATGGAGTTCGCCCTCGATCATCTCTTCGAACACCAGATCGATCACTACTTCCGGCACGAAGAAGCGTTCGAGGAGTTGGAGTCGCTCTACAACCGCGTGACCGCGGATTTCGAGTCACTGGACAGCTTTGACGCGCTCAAGCGATTCGAGGCCCGGTTCGTCATTTTGGAGGATCGGTGCGAGGAGATCGACGCCGCGCTGCGCCAGCGCCCGATGCGGCGCCGCCAGCGCATCAATTTTTCGGATTTTTTCCGCCAGTCGCAAGGCGGGAATGGGAAGGCGGAGGCCTCGCAGCCCGAGGTCACGTCGCTGACCGAAGCCTACGAAATCCTCGGCGTGGAGCCGGACACGCGGCCGGCCCTGATCACGGCCGCGTTCCGCAAATTGGTGAAAGAATGGCACCCGGACGCCAACGGCGGGGACCGCAGCCACGAGCCGCGTCTACGCAAGTTGGTGGCCGCGTATCAGTTGATCAAGGCACAGGTCACGAAATAAAGGCGGTTCAAAACGTTCAACGGTTCAATGGTTCAACGTTGAACCCCTTGAACCCTTTGAACGCTTGAACGGTCTTTAGGCAAGTATCCCTAACACGTTTTCTTCCCGCACCATCACGAACTCTTCGTTGTTGATCGTGACCTTCGAGCCCGCGTAGCGCTCGTAGAGAACCTTGTCTCCGGGTTTGAGCGTGGTTTTGACGAACGTCTTTTCTTCGGCGCCCTTCTTCTTGGTGGAACGGACGTCATCGTCCTTGGATTTCCAGCGGCCCTCGCCGATCGCGATCACCTCGCCTTGTTGCGGTTTCTCCTTGGCGGAGTCCGGGATGTACAACCCGCCCGCGGTCCGTTCGTCGCCGGAGGATTGTTTGACCACGGCCCAATCGTGCAACGGTCGAATCTTCATATCGGTCTCCTGTTGATCGAAGCTGATGTCTGCAATGTTGAATCGTCGGTGCGTAAATTATAGAAACGCCGGCCGCGCCGAATCAAGCCGCGGCGCGGCCGCGTGCGGCGCGCGGGTCCATGGCGTCGCGCACCACGTCGGCGAACAGATTCGCGGACAGGACCAACGCGAACATGAACGTAAACGCGGCCGCGAGCGACCACCATACCATGGGTTCGCGCGCCATTTCCAAGCGGGCGCCGTTGATCATGGTGCCCCAACTGATGGTCGTGGGGTCCACGCCCACGCCCACGTACGATAACACGGCTTCGGCTAACACCAGCCCGCTGAAGTCCAACACCACGGTGATGAGCACGATGTGCATCACGTTGGGCAGGATGTGCCGCAGCATAATGGCGAGTGACCCGGAGCCGTAGGCACGCGCCGCGTGAATGTATTCGGCCTCCCGCAACTTGAGCGTTTCGCCGCGCAGCAGGCGGCACAGCCCGGTCCAGCTCGTCACTCCGAGGATGGCGCAGAGGAACAATAGGCGCGCGTCCGCGCGGACCGCCGCGGTGTCGAAGATGTCGGGGTGGAGCGCCATATAGGCTTGGAGCGTCAGAATGGCCGCGGCGATGAGCAGCACGCCGGGAATCGAGCTCAACGTCGTGTACACGTATTGAATCACGTCGTCCGCCCAGCCTTTCAGATATCCCGCCATGATGCCCAGCATGACCGCAAAGGGGAGCATGATGAGGGTGGTGAGCGTGCCGATCACGATCCCGGTGCGGATGCTCTTGAGCGACAGGTACAACACGTCGGTGCCGACCTTGTCGGTCCCGAGCACGTGGTACTTCACGGCCCAGTGGCCCACCACGAATCCGAGCATGATCAACGCGCCGAGGGTGGCGAGGATCGCGCGCCACGGGGTGTCCGTGCGGCCTTGCGTGACGCGGGCCAACATGACGGTCCATCCCACCCGCTCGCGACGGGCCTGCCACGTCACGACGACTCCCACGATCAGCAGCCAGACGAGCAGCCCTTGCGCCAGGCCCGCGAGCGCGGTGGCCGCGATGTCTCGCCCGCGGTCGGCGGGATCCGCGAGGTGCGCGCCGCCGTAGCGCAGGCGGGGGAAATCCCGCGTTTGCGTCCCGTCCGGGCGCTCGATGGTTTCTTTGGCATACAGGTGCACGGCGAACGGGGCGGAGTAGGTTTTCTCCCCGCGCTCCTTGAGCGGCAAGACCAATGCGTCGAGCAGGCTCACCACTTCGGTGGAGTAATCCACGCGATCAACGGGGCCCGGAGTGTCCGACGGGGGAAGCGGCAGGCGAAAGTGGATCGAATCCAGCAAGCCGATGGCCGCGTACGCGCACAGGATGACCAACGCGGCCATGCCCAGGCGTTGCCGCCGCACGTAACGCCACGGCGCCCGCAAATGTTCGCGCGTGCTCGCGTACCATGCCGCCGCCGCGGCCACGCCCACCAGGACGAACAAGAGCAGGTCCGTCCACAACACGACGGGTTTGACCCCGATCATTCCAGGCGCACCCGCGGGTCCACGAGCGTGTATGACACGTCGGTCAAGATCAATCCCACGATGTAGAGAAACGAGCCGAGAAACACCATGGCGCGCACGATGCCGAAATCCTGCGACCGAATCCCGTCGATGGTGTAGCTGCCCAGGCCCGGCACGCCGAAGAACGATTCGAGGATCAAACTCCCGAGGAACAGCGACGGGATGATCACCACCACGCCGGTCAGAATCGGGATCAAGGCGTTTTTCAGCCCGTGTTTGAACAAGACGCGGACTTCGGACAGCCCCTTGGCCCGCGCGGTCCGAATGTAGTCCTTGTTGATCTCTTCGATGAAGATGGTGCGGTAGAGTCGCGTGCTCGCGCCCACGCTGCTGACGATGCCGACGATCACGGGCAGGACCAAGAACTTCGCGGCGGCCAACCCGGTATCGTACCCCGAGATCGGGGTCAGGTTCAGAAGTTTACCGATCAGATACTGTCCGCCGATCACGTAGAACAACGTGGAGATGGACAACAGGATGATGCAGGTCACCACTCCCCACAGGTCGAGGTAGCTTCCGCGAAAGAACGCGAGGACCATGGCGAACGTAATGTTGATCAGAATCCCGACCGCGAACAGAGGCAACGCGATGGCGAGACTGGGCCACATCCGCTGCCCGATGTCCGCGCCGATGTCGCGACCGTCGTCCGCGCGGCCGAAGTCGAACGCAAACAGTGCGAGAGATTTGTCGAAGAAGATCGTGTCGGTCATTTTCCCGGCGCCGGGGGCCGCGGCGTTCCAAAGCACGGGTTTGTCGTACCCGTGCTCGTGTTTCCATTTGGCGATGGCGTCGGGTGTGACGCGTTTGATGCCTAGGTGGATGCGCGCCATGTTGTCGGGTGGATTGACCACGAAGAACAACACGAACGTGATCAAATTGACGCCGATCAGGATCGGGATCGCGTACAGCGTGCGGCGGATCAAGTAGCGGATCACGCGGCCGACCGATTCCGGCGGATGTACCCGATCACCGCGGGCAACACCACGGCGACCGGCAACAGCAGGGCCACGGCCACCGGCGCCAGCTTGGGCCGGTTCCACTCGGCGCGACGCTGCGATCGCAGGTCGGGTTCGACGCGTTTGTACTTGAGCGTGTTGTTCGCCATCAAATTCGGCTTGGCGTTGCCGTACCACGCGTGGTGCAAGGTGAACTGCTTGGGGTGAAAGCCGAACGCCCATGGCGCGTCGCGCCGGACGATCTCCGTCATCTGATCGATAAGGGCCTGGCGTTCCGGACCGTTGTCCATGTTCTTCATGCGCTCGAACAGCCGGTCGAACTCGGAACTCTCGTAATTGGCCGCGTTTTCCCCGTTTTTGCCGACCTTGGCGTTGGGACCGTACAACAAGAACAGGAAGTTTTCCGGGTCCGGATAGTCCGCGTTCCAGCCCCATTGGAAGATCTGCGCGTCGCCGCGGAGCATCTTGTCCTGGAACCGGTTGTAGTCCGTATCCCGGATTTCCAATTCGATGTCGATCTTGGCGAATTGCTTGCGCACCCAATCCAGCCGCGCCTTGTCGTCGGGTCCGCCCGCCGTCACGTCAAAGTGCAACACCAACGGCTTGCCGGTCCGGCCGTCGCGGCCGTTGGGGTACCCGGCTTCCGCCAGCAATTGTTTGGCGAACGCGATGGATTTGCGTCGCGGCTGGCCGTCCACCCAGTCGAAGACGTAGGGGTTGATCCCGCGTGCGCCGTCCATATACCCGAAGATGCCGGGCGGGATGGGGCCCTGCGCCGCGCTCCCCCGTCCATTACGAAAGATCGAGATGAACTCGTCGTCGTCGTACGCGATCGAAATCGCCTGCCGGAGTTTGCGGGCCCGATCGGAGTAGCCTCCCAGCACCGGGTCGAGCATGTTGAAGCCCAGATAAAAAATCGACGTTTCCACCGACGTGACCAGGCGGATGCCTTTGGCCCGCATCGCGTCGGTGAGCCCCACTTCGCCGTGCCCGCTCATCTGCACCGCTTGATCGAATGTCTCGGAGCTGATCCCGCTCACGTCGTAGTACCCTTGGAGGAACTTGTTCCAGTACGGGATACTCTCCTTCTCCAGGCTGTACACGGCCTTGTCGATGAACGGCAGGGGTTTGCCCGCGTCCGCGAGGAACCCCGCGGCCTGGTCGGTCGCTTCTCCTTCCGAGGGATAGCGCTCGCCGTGGAAGTTCGGGTTGCGCTCCATGACCATTTGTCGGTTGGGGTTGTTGACGGTGAGCATGAACGGGCCGGTGCCGACCGGATACCAATCCAAGGTGAGGTTTTTCTCGGCCATGCCCGGCTGGGAGTAAAACCGATCCACTTCCACCGGGACCGGCGCGAAAAACGGCATGGCCAGCCAGTAGACCATCTGCGGATACTTGCCCTTGACCATGAGCCGATAGGTGTAGCGATCCACAACTTCGGCGCCTTCGAGCGGATACTGGGTCAGATCGAGGAACGCGGCCGGTCGCTCGGTCAGCGCGTTCTCCAACACGGCCCCGTACTCGCCCAGGCCCATGATGTATTCGCTCATCAGGCCGAAGATCGGGGAATGGAGCTTGGGGTGGGCCAACCGTTTGATCTGGTACACGTAGTCGTCGGCCGTGAGCTCGCGCGTGCCGGTCCGCGGAAAATCCGCGAGCGTGTCCACGCGCTCAAGATCGCGCGGGGTGAGGTTGTGGTACACGAAATGTCCCGCGGCGTCCACGGCAAACGCGGGATGGGGTTGATACCTGATCCCCGGTTGGATGCGGATGTCGTACGCGCTGTACGCGATCCGTTCGATCGGCGCGGTGTCGGGCAACCGTTGGTGCTGCGCGTCGAAATACGCGGGTTTCGGAACCTCGGTCGCGGTTAGCGCCACGAGTTCGTAGGGGCGCTTGAGAAAGTGGTACTGCAGCGGCGGCTCGTAAATCTGCGCCGTGAACGCGGCCTCGTTCGAGCTGTACGAGCGCGCGGGGTCCAAGTGTTTGGGGCGCTCGTCGAATGACGAGTAAAGAATGTTTTGGCCTTCGTCGGACGCGGGGTACGGCGTGTTCCAGGGCCGGTTGGAGCAGGCGAACAGGCTGAGCTGGAGGCTCAGCGCGGCCACGATCAAGTTGGTCAGGCGGGTGTTGCCTACGAAAGCCCCCGGCATGGGGGGCATCGTAGTGAAGCTTTTAGGGGAAAGTCAAACACGCAATGCGCCAAGGGCGCATCTGACAATTGTTGCCGCAGGTTTTGATACGGGTGGCGGAGCAGCGCGCCACGGGCGCGCCTGAAGATCGTCGCCGCAGGCGCGGTCAGCCGAACAGCATCCACGCCGTGGTGAGGCCCACGGCGAATCCCATTATCAGAACCGTCATGGACGTGAGAAACCCCATGGACCCTGCGGATTCCAACGCTTCGACCACGGCGTGTTGGCAGCAGGACGATAGGGGTTGGACTGCGACGGGTGGCGCAGCCTGGATCATCGTGGGGTTCATGGCGATCGGAGACGCAGGGTGGTTCATGGGAATGCCTCCTGTGTTGGGTGGCCGCCAGCACTGTGTTGGGCGTGCAGCCTGTCCTTGAACCTAGCTATTACAATGCGTGTGCCACGGTGGAGAGGCGTGGCGAAGGCTTTGACGGCGGTCAGGGTGCCGAAAACATGGCAACGGAGGCACCTCTATGCCGGACATCCGGCACAGGGGTCGAGTCAGAAGCGAGTCTTGATTCCGGTTATGCGGCGGTCCGCGCCCGGATCAACGCGATGAAGTGCCGGGCGAGGCGTTCTTCGAAGCTGGTGCCGATCCGGGCTTCCATCATCGTGATGATCTCTTCGGATGGGCGTGAGTCTTGGTACGGACGGTTCGTCCGGAGCGCGTCGTAAAAATCGGACAGCGAGGTCAACATGCTGCATAAGTGTTGGATGCGTGGCTGCGGCGGCGCCGGGTAGCCCGAGACGTTGTACAACATGTGGTGCTCGTACGCGACGATCGAGGCCAGCTTCGGGATGTTGGGGTTGCGCAAGAGCAGAATCGATCCCGAGATCGGGTGTTTTTTCATCTCGTCGAACTCGTGCGGCTCCAGTTTCCCGGCTTTCTTCAGGATGTGCGCCGGCACCAGGGTTTTTCCGATGTCGTGCAGCATCGCGGCCACGCCGAAATCGTGGATCAGGCGCTTGGGCACGCCGAGCGACTCGGCTTGGGCCATGGTCAGAATCGCGATATTGATGGCGTGGGTGTAGGTGTATTCGTCGTAGCTCTTCAGGCTGGCCAACGAGATCAACGACGATTGGTTGGCGAACAGTTGTTCCTCCAGCACCCGCATGATGTGTTCGACGTGATCCATCACCAGGCCCTGGATCTCGTCCCAGCCTTCGAAAATATCCTTGAGGGCTTGAACCTGCGGCTTGAGGTCGACCGGTGAGGGCGCGGCCTGTTCGTCTTGGGTCGCGGCGCGGCCGCCGCCGATTTTCCCGGTCTGGACGTGGGGAAGGGCCGGAATGTTGCCGATGGCCAGGCCCTCGACCAACGCGAGCAACTCGTGGGCTTCGAGGCCCTTGTTCAGCACGAGCAGTTCGATCTGTTGGGTCTTGAGTTTGGCGCGAAGATCGTGCGCGACCATTTCCACTTCCAGACTCCGCACGTCGTCCACGAACAGGCGGTCGTCGAGCGAGACGATCCGCACTTCATCGCGTCCCTCGAACACGCTCTCCAGGCTGTCGACCAACTCCTTCGACGCCTCGCGAAGCTGCGGGTGGGACGGCGGATACAACGACCGTCCGCGCAACACCCGGCTCAATTGTTTGAGCAGGCGGTACCGCGGGTCCGCGGCGATCGGAGAGAGCGACCACTCAGGCAGCGCGCCCATAGTCCTCCGTGACCGATACCATGAGTCGATGTCGGCGCAGCGCCTCGCGGGCGGCCCTGCGGATCGCCCGTTGGTGAGATAAATCGAAGAAGATAAAACGACGGCGTTTGGCCAATCGGCTCAGCAGGGCCACGCACGAGGGGTCTTTCCCGCGGGCCAGCGCGTCGATGATCTTGAGCTTTCGCGGATCAGGGAGCCGCTTGTCGTCGGATTCAAACAGGTCCTGCAATCGGTCCACGACTTTCGGGGTGGGGCGCTGACACAGAATGCCGATGGCGCACGACGCGACCCGTTCGTCGCTGTCGAGGGTCGCCGCCGAGAATAGATCGAGCGTTTGCTCCAGCGGGGTGATTTGCCCGAGCGCTCGCAGCGTTTCGATGCGCACCTGTTCGCTGGTATGGCCGGCAAACGTGATGATCTTAGGCGCCGCCTCGACGATTTTGGTCTCTCCCAACAGCAGAATCATATTGCGGACCACGAACCACCGCTCGTCGCCGAGCGCCTCCATGACCGCTGGCGCAATGGGTCGGCCGATGCGCGCGAGAATGTCGAGCAACCGCTTGCGCAGCACCATGTCGGGGGCGTTGTTGAGCACGTCGAGCAATGTCCGCACCACGGGTTCGCCGGTCGCGACCAACTGGTCGGCCACGGCGGCTCCGCGGGCCTTGTCCATCTTGGGCAACGCGCGGACCACGGGGGCGATCACCCGCGCCATGCTGGCTTGGAGCGCCCCGCGGGCCGCGGTGTCGTCCGGGTTGAGTCGTTTGAGCGTGTCGAAAATGTGGAGCGCCACGTCGGCGTGGCCATCCATCAGCGGGTCCTCGAACGCGCGGGCCAGTTGGTCGACGAGCTCGGATTGATTCGCCGCGGCGGAGGGGTGCTGGACCAGTTCCGTCATGATCGTGACGAGATGGCGATGGATTTCGGCGTCACCCACGGGGTCGACCAGGTCTTGGACCGGTTCGTGGGAGACCGGCGCGCCTGACGGCGCGGTTCCCGACAGGCCTTTGATCGTATTCGCGTAGTTCTCGGGATAGAAGTTTTTTTCGCTTTTTTTATGGAACAGTTCCGCGTAGAGGGCGTGGCGGTCGGCCAGATCGAGACCGTCCAGATGTTCCATGACCGACGGCGCCAACTCGGGCCGCTCGCGGCTGACGCCCACGAACTTGCGGAGCAGTTCCAGGGTGGGGATCGAGATCGCGCCTTGATGCGCCTGGATTTGACAGAGCACTTCGAGCAACACGGGCTCGGACAACTGATCGAGTACCGCGACGAGAGCGCCGGGGCCTTGGCTCTCGGGGTTGAACGCGAGGCGGAACAGCCGCTCCCGCACCGGCGGGTCGAGCCGTTCGATCAATGTCACGAGCCGTCGCCGTTCGGCTTCGGGCAACGCGGCCGCGCGGTTTTCTCCCGTCACGGGGTCGCGAAGCGGCGCCGCGAGTCGTTGCAGGTGCTCCAGCACGAGCCGTTCGTACCGCGCGGAGTCGCCGCTCGCGGCCGCGCGGTTGACCAACTCCGCGACGCGTTCGGGCCGTTCGCGTTCGGACGCGGCGAGCCCTTCGGCTTGACTCTGTTCTCCGACTCCCGCTTCGAGCAGGGCGTCCAAGAGTTGGTCCCAGGTGCCGCTTCGAGCGCTGTCCGCGGTTTCCGTCACCGCCCCGCGAAAACTGACCAGCGCGATCGTGATCGCGGGGACGGCTTGATGAAACGCCATGAGGTTCGCCTGTCGCGTGACGGCGTCCGCGCTTTTGTCGTGGAACCACGTGAAGAAGCGCGTGAGCCCGTCGCCGTCCAGTCCTTGTCGAATCGTCAGCCGGGCCACGTGCGCGGTCGACAACGCGCGCGTCAACTCGACGAGCATGGGATTCTGCGGGTCCAAGGGCTCGCCGCCGATCGACAAATGTTTGGCCCCGACCGTGATCGTCACCTCGGGGCGCTCCGTCCACAAACCGTTAAATCGCCTGAGGACGTTGTCGATCGCTTTGGGGATCAGCGCATGCGTCGGAGGATAGAGGAGGAGCTTGCGTCCCGTCTGATGGAGCTCGACGAGCGCGGCGATAAGGTCGCGATACGTTGGTGCGTCAACCGGCATGCAGGACAACCATTACGAAATTGGCACGAGATGTAGGATAGGCGCAACCCGGAGGTCTGTCAAAAGGTCCACGCGCCGACCCTGGAAGTCGGCTGAGTCCGTCTTCAGATTTTTGTTGCGTAAATTCCCCAGTCCGTGCGACAATCCGCGCCGTTTGTTCGCAAGACGCACGCATCTCCACCCGTTGGAGCAATTCCATGCGGTACGCGTCCCATCTGAATCGCTCTCCTCTCCTCTCCTCTCCTCTCCTCTCCTCTCCTCCGATCGGATCCTGAGCCCATCACCGCCGCCTTACATCAGTTGCGGATCGGTCTTGCCAACGGAACTTCCGGCAGATCCACCACGAGAGTTTTCCAGCAACGAAGTCGAGCCAACGAAAGGGGCGCCTTCATGTCGACGACCACTATCAAGCAATGCCTCGGATTCGCCGTTGTACTGGGGACGGTTTTGAGTACGACGCCTGCAGCGGGGCACGCGTTTTCGCAGCGACCAACCCCGACGCCGCTGGGCGCGCCACCGTCACAGGCCCTCGTCACGGAGACATCACCGCCACTTCGAATCGCCGGTGGCGTGATGGTGGAGTCGTACTTTCCGGAGCCCGGGGAGTCCCCGGAGAGTGTTGCCGCTAAGGTGGACGCCTTAAACGCGAAAAAGGCCGCACAGAGCATGAGCGAGGTTCCCGCCGACCAACAGGAGATTCCCGACAACCCGGCTCTGGTGTCGCCCCAAC
>JBMOMD010000045.1:0-47922 GCA_049325295.1 Nitrospirota bacterium | reverse complement strand
AGACGGTGTGACGGATCAAGGAGTCTGCTTTGTCTTGGACATGACCGAACCCAAACGGGCGGAGGCGGCCTTGGCGGAACAGGCGATCCGCGACTCCCTGACCGGGCTTTACAATCGGCGGTATTTCGACCTGCGGATTCGGGAGGAGCTGGCCCGCGCACACCGCAGCGGGCAGCCACTGGCCCTGCTGATGTGCGATCTGGATGGTTTTAAGGCCATCAACGATACCCGGGGACATCAATTCGGAGACGAAGTCCTGAAGGAAGTCGCCTCCTGTCTCGGACGATCGGTTCGCGCCTCTGATCTCATCTTTCGATGGGGAGGAGACGAATTCGTCGTGGTGCTTTCCAATACCAAGCGGAACGGTATTCTTGAGGCCACCGAACGCATCCGAACCGGCGTGGCCGAGGTCGCAAGCCGCCGGTCGGTCAGGCTGGATGTGAGCGTCGGCGTGGCGTTGTATCCGGAACACGCGTCGGAGACCAATAGCTTGGTCCGGCTGGCGGACCGTGCCCTGTACATCGCGAAAAAAGGGGGAGACAAGGTCCACGTCGGAGAGGACGAATACCGGCTCGACGATCAGACGGTGAACGTCGTGTTCCAGCCGGTCATGGACGTCCGCCTGAACCAGATCGTGGGCTACGAGGCGTTGAGCCGCGACCCTCAGGGCCAGCGCAGCATTCTGGGGCTGTTCAAAAAATTCCAGGCGATCGGCCAGCTGCGTCAACTCAAGAGTCTGTGTTTTCATCTGCAACTCAAACACGCCGCTCGCTTAAAGCTGCATCGGGTGTTTCTCAACGTCGATTTTTACCTGTTGAGCCATGAGGCTCCGCCCCCTCTCCCGCAGGGTCGAGAAGTCATTCTTGAAATATCCGAAGGGGAGGCCCTGAACGATGTGGACGGGTATCTCACGGTGGCCAAGAAGTGGCGGACCGAAGGCTACAAATTCGCCGTGGATGATTTTGGAGCCGGCTTCATCTCGCTGCCGTTCATCGCCCGCCTGATACCGGACTATATCAAGCTCGACCGCTCAACGGTGCTCCATGCCGTGGCCTCGGAGCATTTCAGACGGGTGCTCGACCGTATGTTACACGCCCTCCACAGCTGCTCATCCGATGGCATCATCGCCGAGGGAATTGAGACGCAGAAGGAACTGCACGTGATGAAGGGCATGGGTCTGTATCTCTTTCAGGGCTATCTGTGGGGCCAACCCCAGGAGCTGGATCGATCGCCTGCGCCTCGCAACTCGTCTGCGGCATAGCCAAGACGGGGAATCGGTGTCTGCGGCGAAGCTGTCCGATTTTCGCTTTCACATGGAGGCGATTGCCTTGACCACGTTCCCGACGGTGTGATACCGTAGCTATCAGTTTGTTCGGGTGGTTTTCGTGTTGAGCCCCGGGACTGCGTCTTGGGGCTTTTTCGTATCTACTGCAAGGGGCAGGGGGGCACGGGGTGAATAGTCAGGTTACGGGTGTTCGGGAAGACGTCAGAAACATCGCCATCATCGCGCACGTTGATCACGGGAAAACGACCCTGGTCGATCGCATGCTGCAGCAGGGCGGCGCGTTCGCGGCCCACGAGACCGTGGGCGAGCGCGTCATGGATTCCAACGCGTTGGAACGCGAACGCGGCATTACCATTTTGGCGAAGAACACCGCGGTGCGGTACCAACCCCCGGCTGGCGGGCCGCCGATCCTGATCAATATCGTAGACACGCCGGGACACGCGGACTTTTCCGGAGAAGTCGAACGGGTGCTGACCATGGTGGACGGCGTGTTGTTGGTGGTGGATGCCGTGGACGGGCCCATGCCCCAAACGCGGTTCGTGTTGAAGAAGGCGCTGGAACTGCGCCTGCAGCCGGTGGTGGTCATCAACAAAATCGATCGCGCGGACGCGCGGCCGGTCGACGTGGTCAACGAGGTGTTCGATCTGTTCGTCGAACTCAACGCCAGCGACGATCAACTGGAATTTCCGGTGGTGTTCGCGTCGGCCAAGACCGGGATCGCGTCGCGCAGCGCCACCGAGCCGGGCCGGGACCTGATGCCGTTGTTCGAGACGATCATGGAACGCATTCCGCCCCCGCCCGGCGACGACGCGGCGCCGCTGCAATTGCAGATCACCAACCTGGACTACGACCCTTACGTGGGCCGGATCGGGCTCGGACGCATTGCGCGCGGAACGATCCGAGTCAATGGCGCGGTCGCGCGGGTCAGCGGTGACGGCCGCGTCGAACCCGGCAAGATCACCAAGCTGTTTTTGTTTCATGGGCTGCGCCGGTCCGAGGCGCAGGAGGCGCGGGCCGGCGACATCGTGGCCGTGGCCGGACTCGAATCATTGACCATCGGGGACACGTTGACCCCGCCGGATCGCCCGGACGCGTTGCCGCCGCTGTCCATCGGCGAGCCCACGATCTCCATGGCGTTCATGGTGAACAATTCGCCCCTGGCGGGCCGCGAGGGCAAGTTCGTGACCTCGCGCCATTTGCGGGACCGGTTGCTGCGCGAGTTGCGGACCAACGTGGCGCTGCGGGTGGAGGAGACCGGCACCACCGACGAGTTTCTGGTGTCGGGCCGCGGGGAGTTGCACCTCGCGATCCTGATCGAAACCATGCGCCGCGAAGGGTACGAGTTCGCGGTGTCGCGGCCGCAGGTGATCTTCAAGACCATCGACGGCGAGACCTGCGAACCTATGGAGAACCTGCTCCTCGACGTGCCGGAAGCCGCGGTCGGCGTGGTGATGGAGGCGTTGGGGCCTCGTCGCGCCGAACTGGAGAACATGGTGAACGGGGGCGACGGCTGGGTGCACTTGGCCTTTACGATTCCGGCGCGCGGTCTGTTCGGGTACCGCAGCGAGTATTTGACCGCGACCAAGGGCGAGGGCCTCATCAATCACGCGTTCGCGGGCTATCGACCGTCCAAGGGCGACGTGCCCACGCGCAATCGCGGGGTGTTGGTGGCGTTGGAGCCGGGAGAGTCGGTCACGTACGCGCTGCACAATATCCAGGAACGGGGCGCGCTTTTTCTCGGAGCGGGCGAGCCGATTTACGAAGGTATGATCATCGGGGAGCACTCGCGGCCCGGGGATCTGATCGTGAACCCGTGCAAGAAGAAGCACCTGACCAACATCCGCTCGTCCGGTTCGGAAGACGCGCTCGTGCTCACGCCGCCGCGCCGGCTCTCGCTCGAACAGGCGATCGAGTTCATCGAGGACGATGAACTGGTGGAGGTCACGCCGCAGTCGATTCGACTCAGAAAGCGGTACCTGAGCGGCGACGAACGCAAGCGCCGCCGTAACGCGGCCTCGGCTTGACCACGTTGCGCCGAGTGTGCTACACAGACCGATACTTGCCTGACGAACCGGCGACGCGACCATGCTGAGCGGGGATCTTGAAGAAGGCCTGACATTCGATGACGTGGCCCTGATCCCTGCGCATTCGACCGTCCTGCCCAAGGACGCCGACACCGGAACGCGTCTCACCAAACGCATTCGACTCCATATTCCCATCGTCAGCGCGGCGATGGACACCGTGACCGAAGCTCCGCTCGCGATCGCCCTGGCCCGCATCGGAGGCATCGGCATCATGCACCGGGTGTTAAGTCCGGAGAAGCAGGCCGCCGAGGTCGCCAAGGTCAAGAAATCCGAAAGCGGGATCATCACCGCCCCCATCACGATTTCTCCGGACGCGACGATCAACGAGACGCTGCTCATCATGGACCGTCATGAAATTTCCGGGATCCCGGTGACGGAGCAACGCAAGCTGGTGGGCATTGTCACGCGGCGCGACCTGCAGTTTGAGAAACGGATGGACCTTAGGGTCGCCGACGTCATGACCACGGGCGACCGTTTGATCACCACGCCCGAAGGCACCACGCTCGAAGGCGCGAGCGCGATCATGCAGCGCCACCGGATCGAGAAACTTCCCATCGTCAACGACCGGTTCGAATTACAGGGCCTCATCACGGTCAAAGACCTCAAGATGGCGATCGAATACCCCAACGCGGCCAAGGACGAGCGTGGACGACTGCGCGTGGGCGCGGCGGTGGGCGTGGGCCGCGAGGCGCATCAGCGCGTGGACGCCCTGGTGGCGGCCGGCGTGGACGTGGTGGTGGTGGACACCGCGCACGGCCACTCGCAGGACGTGCTGGAGATGGTGCAGGCCGTCAAGTCGAAACATCCGACCGTGGACGTGATCGCGGGCAACATTGCCACCGCGCAGGCCGCGGAGGATTTGATCAAAGCCGGCGCGGACGCGGTGAAGGTGGGCATCGGCCCAGGCTCTATTTGCACCACGCGCGTGGTGGCGGGCGCCGGCGTGCCGCAATTGACCGCGATCGCGAACTGCTCGAAGGTGGCGGATCGACTCGGGGTGCCGGTGATCGGCGACGGCGGGATCAAATACTCCGGGGACATCACCAAGGCGATCGCGGCGGGCGCCAGCACCGTGATGATCGGCAGCCTGTTGGCCGGCACCGCGGAAAGCCCGGGCGAGACCATCCTGTATCAAGGCCGCACCTACAAACTCTACCGGGGCATGGGGTCGCTCGGCGCCATGGTCAAGGGCGGGAAAGACCGGTACTTTCAGGAAGGCCGACCCGACGCCAAGTTGGTGCCGGAGGGTATTGAGGGCCGCGTGCCGTACAAAGGCCGCCTCACGGACATCGTGTATCAACTGGTCGGGGGGCTCCGATCGGGCATGGGATATTGCGGCTGCCGCACCATCGACGACCTACGCCGCAACGGCCGCTTCGTGCGAGTCACCGCGGCCGGGCTGCGCGAGAGCCACGTCCACGACGTCATCGTCACGCAAGAGGCTCCCAACTACCGACGCGAATGGGAGATGTAGCCCGGCGCGGGGCGACTCGGCGCGGCGCCAAGACGGCCGCGCGTTCGGCTCGTCCTCGCGTCGCTGAACCGGTCGTGGCCGGTCCGTCCGCTCCCACCGATCGCATCCTGATCCTCGATTTCGGTTCCCAGTATACGCAGTTGATCGCGCGCCGCGTCCGCGAGGGTCGCGTGTACTGCGAGATCATGCCGCACCACGCCTCGTTCGAGCGCATCGCGGCGTTCCGTCCCAAGGGCCTCATCCTGTCGGGCGGGCCCGCGAGCGTCTATGCCCGCAACGCGCCCTCCATCGACCCCAACGTGCTGGACATGGGCGTGCCCATCCTGGGGATCTGCTACGGGATGCAACTGCTGACCAAACTGCTGGGCGGCGTGGTGGCGCGCGCGACGCGGCGGGAGTATGGCCACGCCGACGTGATGATCGACGAGCCCGCGCGGTTGCTGGATCGCGTGCAAGCGGAACGCACGCTTGACGGACGTCCGGCGTTTCGGGTCTGGATGAGCCATGGCGACCGGATCGAATCCCTGCCCAGGGGGTTTCGTCCCGTCGCGCACAGCGCGAACTCGCCGATCGCGGCCATGGCTGATCCACAGCGCCGCATGTGGGCGATCCAGTTTCACCCCGAGGTGGAGCACACCCCGCAGGGGCGGGCCATCCTCGGCCAGTTCGTGCACGAGGTGTGCGGATGCGGCTCCGGGTGGACCATGGGGTCCTTCCGCAAGGAAGCGGTGGCGTCGCTGGCGCGTGCGCTCGCGGGACAACGCGCGATCTGCGCGTTGAGCGGGGGCGTGGATTCCGCGGTGGCCGCGAGCCTGGTGCACGAGGCGATCGGGGATCGCTTGACCTGCGTGTTCGTGGATAATGGATTGCTGCGCAAGGGCGAAGCCGACGAGGTGCTCGCGACGTTTCGCGACGGCATGCATTTGAAGGTACGGCGGGTGGATGCCTCGGCGCGCTTTCTCGGCAAACTCAAGGGCGTGTCGGATCCGGAACAAAAGCGAAAAATCATCGGGCGCGAATTCATCCGGGTGTTCGAAGCCGAGGCGACGAAGATCCGGGGCGCGAACTGGCTGGTCCAGGGCACGCTGTACCCGGACGTGATCGAAAGCGTGTCGGTGCGCGGTCCGTCCGCCACGATCAAGACGCACCACAACGTGGGCGGGTTGCCGACCCGGATGAAGTTCCGGTTGATCGAGCCGCTGCGCGAATTGTTCAAGGACGAGGTTCGTCTCTTGGGCGCGGAATTGGGCGTGCCGGACAATATCCTGCAGCGCCATCCGTTCCCGGGTCCGGGTTTGGCGGTTCGGATTCTGGGCGTGATCACCCCGGACCGGCTCGCGATCCTACGCGAGGCCGACCTGATCGCGATCGAGGAGATCAAACGCGCGGGGCTCTATCGTTCCATCTGGCAGGCCTTCACCGTGTTGTTGCCGGTGCGGAGCGTGGGCGTGATGGGCGATGAGCGCACCTACGACTACGTGGTGGCGATTCGGGCGGTCTCCAGCCTGGACGGGATGACCGCGGATTGGAGCCGGATCCCGCACGAGGTGCTGGCCGCGATTTCCTCCCGGATCGTCAACGAGGTCAAGGGCGTGAACCGCGTGGTCTACGATATATCGACGAAACCCCCCAGCACGATCGAGTGGGAATAGCCGGTTGCGTAGGGGTTCGGCATGCCGAACCCCTACCTGGTTGAGTCGGAGTAACCGGCTGCTCAAAAAATTCCAGCGACAAGGCGCCGCGAGAACCGGCGCCGGAGCGCACTGTGTGCGTGCGTGAGGACCGGAAGCGCAGCGGCAACGCCGTAGATGGACTTTTTCAGCAGCCGGTCAAAAGACAATAAAAAGCCCGGGCGATGCCCGGGCTTTTTTATGGGAGCAACAGACGACGCTTAGACTTTGACGACGTTCGCCGCCTGCAAACCTTTCGGACCGTTCACGATTTCAAATTCCACCTCTTGCCCTTCGTCCAGCGTCTTGAATCCGTCGCCTTGGATGGCCGAGAAATGCACGAACACATCGCTGCCCGATTCTTGGGCGATGAATCCATAGCCCTTGCTGCCGTTGAACCACTTTACTTTTCCTCTTGCCATTTCCCTTCACCTCCCGTTAATGAACTGCACACCATTGCTACAGGCGCTGTCGGCGTGATCTAGAAACAACAATGCCGCAGGGCTGATACCCTCAAGGCCTCTGCGGCACCGATTCAATCACTTGCAGCCGACAACCCCCACCACAGTAACGATAAATTTGTATCATGCCCAAACTTATACTGTCAAGGACAGGAGTGTCGAACGGGTGCATCGAATCCGGTTGTGTGATTTATGAGGACGCGGTTCGGCGCGACGCCAGCAGGACGTCCACTTCTTCCCGCAGGTCCTGCCATCGGAGCGGAGACACGCCGAGAAACGTGTCCACGACGCGGGGGTCGAACTGCGTGCCGGCGCAGCGTTGGATTTCGGCGCGTGCGTCCTGATAGGGCAGCGCCTTGCGGTACGGGCGTTCCGAGGTCATGGCGTCGAAGGTATCGGCGACCACGAAGATACGCGCGCCGAATAAAATATCGTTGCGGCTCGCTTGATTGGGATAGCCGAGCCCGTCGTAGCGCTCGTGATGGTGGAGCACGATCTTGGCCGCGTCGCGGAGAAAGGCGATGTCCTTGAGCATCTCATAGCCGTATTGCACGTGCCGTCGCATCTCGGTCCACTCGGCCTCGGTCAGTTTCGCCGGTTTACGGAGGATGGTGTCCGGGACGCCGATTTTCCCGATGTCGTGCAGCACCGCCCCGCGCTTGATGGTTTCCAGGTCCGCGGCGCTCACGCCCATGCGTTCGGCCAGTTCGACGGTGTACACCGAGACGCGTTGGGTGTGTCCCTGGGTTTCGTTGTCCCGGTAGTCGAGCGCCATGATCAGCGCGTCGATCGTGTCGGTGTACGACCGTTCCAGCAGCGTGAGGGTGTGGTTGATCTCCTCGCGCCGGCGACGTTCGAGCTGCAGGTGCTCGCGGATTTCCCGCGTTTGTTCGGCGACGCGCTCCTCGAGTGAACGATGGTACGCGCGATTTTCCACCAGCAACTGCCGGCGCTCCAGCGCTTTTTCCACGTGGACCGCCAGTTCTTCGAGATGAAAGGGCTTGGTGATGTAGTCGTACGCGCCGAGCTTCATGGCCTGGACCGCCATCTGCGTGTCGGCGGCCGCCGTGAGCATCACCACCGCGGTTTCCGGGTAACACTGCACCAGCCGTTTGAGCAGGTCGATGCCCGAGAGGCCCGGCATCATGATATCGCTCAAGACGAGATGGATCGGTTCTCGCTCCAGGATCGACAACGCGTGGTCCGCGCCGTCAGCGGTCCGGCACAGGTACCCTAAGTGCGTGAGTTTTGCGGCCAACAGCTCGCGGATGTTGGGGTCGTCGTCGACGATCAGTAGCGTGGAAGGCTCCATGTCGGGTTCAAGGAATCTTGGGATTCCGTCGATCGATTCGGTGGTTGCGTCGCTCCGGCTCCGCGTCGGGTCATCGCGCGGCGCCTCAACCGGACGTTCCGCAGAATACCCTAACGGGAACAGCTTTGACAAGCGTGAGTTTGGGCCCCTGTTTCTTGACTTCGCCCGAGGCGCTGTCTAGAATGGCGTGTTTTGCGGAACGTGTCCGATACAACCCCGATGCCGTTGAACGAGCCGTGGATGGCGATGGCGCTTGAAGAAGCGAAGGCCGCGGCGCGGGACGGGGAAGCCCCGGTGGGCGCGGTCGTGGTGGTCGACGGCGAGGTCGTCGCCCGCGCTCGCAATCGACGCGAGATGGACCGGGATCCCACGGCGCACGCCGAACTGCTGGCTGTGCGGGAGGCGGCGGAACGCCTGGGCCGCTGGCGGCTCGCCGGCGCGACCGTGTACGTTACGCTGGAACCGTGTCCGATGTGCGCCGGCGCCCTGATTCTCGCGCGGGTCGATCGGATCGTCTTCGGCGCGTACGATCCCAAGGCCGGCGCGTGCGGATCGGTCGTAGATCTCTTTGAAGCCGGACGATTCAACCACCGGCCCGAGATCGTCGGCGGCGTGATGGCCGAGGCGTGCGGGCGGGTGTTGACGGAGTTCTTTGAGGGGCGACGTAAACGGGGACAACTCAAAGTCAAAATATCTGGCAGCCTCGGCACTGGGAATCGTGCCTCCGTTGCCTTACGCTAGCGCGGTTGGGAGAGATGGCCGAGTCCGGTCGAAGGCGTCTGACTCGAAATCAGATGTGGGGGAAACTCCACCGGGGGTTCAAATCCCTCTCTCTCCGCCATTCCTCGCTAGCGTAGTGCAACGCAGCGCCTGCAGTCCCGGCGCGAGGCTGCAAGGTCAGTTGCTTTTGGGGTTGGGGGGATGCTCGCTAGCGTAGTGCAACGCAGCGCCTGCTTTCCCGGCGCGAGGCTGCAAGGTCAGTGAGGGTTTTGCTGTTTCCGAAAAAGGACTAAAGATCTGGCAGCCTCGGGCCTGAGAAGCGGCCCTCCGTTGCCCACCGCTAGCGCGGAAGGGAGAGATGTCCGAGCCCGGCTGAAGGAGCACGACTGGAAATCGTGTAGGGGGCCAAAAGCTTCCTCGGGGGTTCAAATCCCCCTCTCTCCGCCATTCCTCGCTAGCGTAGTGCAACGCAGCGCCTGCAGTCCCGGCGCGAGGCTGCAAGATCAGTTGCTTTTTGGGGTGAGGGATGCTCGCTAGCGTAGTGCAGCCTGCACCGCGCCGAATGGCGCGGAATGCGATAGACGGTTCCTTTCAGGTGCCGAAGGAACGCAGCGCCTGCAGTGCTTCGCCACCTGGAGGGAAGCGAGGCATCGACATTTCGCCCCTGAGCGGGGCGAAGCAGGTTCCCGGCGCGAGGCTGCAAGAACAGTAGGGGTTGTTTTTGTTTTGTCGTGGTGCGACTTCGCAAAAGAAGACCGGGCCCTGTGCGACAGGAGTCTTCGAACCCCGCCAGGTCCGGAAGGAAGCAACGGTAAGGAGATCCTCCTGGGTGCCGCAGACCAGCCTGGTCTTCTTTCTTTGTTCGTGACGGGGCGCGACGCCCGCCATCGGGCGTCCGCCTCCGTCACGCGGTATTAGCGGCAAGACGCATGACCTACCAAATTCTCGCGCGCAAGTGGCGGCCCCAGGGCTTCGAGGAAGTCGTGGGGCAGGAACACGTAACGCGCACATTGATCAACGCGATCACGTCGAACCGCCTGGCGCAGGCGTATCTGTTCTCCGGGCCGCGCGGCGTGGGCAAGACCACCACGGCGCGAATTTTGGCGAAAGCGCTCAATTGCGCGGCCGCGCCACAACCCACGCCCACGCCCTGCGGGGAGTGCGCGTCGTGTCGCGACATCGCGGCCGGCACGTCGGTGGACGTGCTGGAGATCGACGGCGCCTCGAACACGGGCGTGGACGACGTGCGCGAATTGCGCGAGCAGGTCAAATACGTCCCGTTCCAGGGACGGTACAAGGTCTATATCATCGATGAAGTGCACATGTTGTCCAATGCGGCGTTCAACGCGCTGCTCAAGACCCTGGAGGAGCCGCCGCCGCACCTGATCTTCCTGTTTGCCACGACGGAGTCGCACAAGATTTTGCCGACCATTCTCTCCCGGTGTCAGCACTTTCGGCTCAAGCGGGTGGCGCGGCTGGACATGATGGCCCGGCTGGGGACGATCGCCGCCGCGGAAGGCCTGGCGATCGAGGAGCGGGCGTTGGCGTTGATCGCCAAGGTGTCCGAGGGCAGCGTGCGCGACGCGCTGAGCATCGTCGATCAAGTCGTGGCCGCGAGCGGCGCCACCGTGCGGGAAACCGACGTGGCCGCGCTGCTGGGCGTGGTGGATCGACAGGGATTCGCCGCGCTCACGCGCGCGATGCGTGAGAAAGACGCGGCCGGGGCGATTGCGTCGGCGCGCGCGTTGTTCGATTACGGTCACGACGTCAAATTGTTGTGCGCGGATCTGGTCGAATACGTTCGGCACCTCACGATCCTCAAGCTGGGCGGCCGGGCCGCGGAGACATTGGACCTCCCGCGTGAAGACGTCGAAGACTTGCGCGAAGCCGCGGCCTCGTTCGAGCTGGACGAGCTGCAGCGCCTGTTCACGGTGTTCTCTCAGGCGCAGGAAGACATTCGATTCGCCATGTATCCGCCGTTCACGTTGGAGATGGCGTTGGTCAAGGCCACGCGGGTGGTGGCGCTGGAACCCATTGAGCGGCTGATCGCGCGGGTTGACGCGTGGGGTGGGGCGGATCGAGGGGCGGCCGCGCCGCCGGCGCCGCGGCCGGTTGCCGCGCGGCGCGAGACGTCGCCCTCCCCCGCCAAATTGGCTCCGCCCCGACCCGCCGAGCCCACGGGTGAGTCGCGTTCCGCGGCGCCTCACGCGGGCGGTTCAACCGCGGTTGACGCGGATGGGTTGTGGGCGGTGGTGATGCAGCGGGTCGCGCAGGAGAAGCCCAATTTGGAATCGTACCTCCGCAGCGGACGGCCGGTGGCGGCCGGGTCTGATGAGTTGGTCGTGGAGTATGCGCCGGCGGACGTCTGGGCCGCGGATCTAGCGGCGCGAGAGGACAACCAATCCTACGTGGCGCGAGTCCTCCGCGAGTCAACGGGGCGCGACGTAGCGTTTCGGATCCGTCGTCAGGGGGGATCACCAGCCGGGGGCGCGCGGCCGACCGCGGCGGCCGAACGTCCGGCCGCGCGCGCGGGCGCCGAGAGCGCCTCATCCGGCGACGCGGGTTCGTCGCGACGCGCCGTGGTGGCCGACGTCTTGGCCCACCCGGTGGTGAAGGACGCGCTGGAGGTGTTCGACGGCGAGGTCATGGATGTGCGTGATCTGAACGAATCAGGGGAACGACGGGACGGCGACGAATGACGCGGAGGCAAGGCCATGTTGGGGAATAAACGAATGATGGGCGATCTCATGCGCCAGGCGCAGGCGCTTCAAGAACGGATGGCCAAGCTCCAGGAGGAAGCCGGGAGCAAGACCGTCCAAGGGTCGGCGGGCGGCGGCATGGTGACCGTGATCGCGAACGGCCGTCAGGAGGTGCTGTCCGTCAAACTCGATCCCGAGATCGTGAAGTCCCAGGATCAGGAAATGCTCCAGGATCTGATCGTGGCCGGCGTCAACGACGCGCTGAAAAAGGCGCAGGCGATGATGGCCGAGGAGATGAAAAGCGTGACGGGGGGGATGGGGCTGAATATCCCCGGCCTCTTCTGAGCGGACGCGAATGGTCAACGGCGTGTTTCAGCGGGTGGTCGATTCGTTCAAGCGACTGCCCGGTATCGGACAAAAGACGGCGCAGCGGCTGGGGTTCTATCTGTTGAAGATGCCGGACAGCGAGGCGACCGCGATCGCGCAAGCGATCGTCGACTTGAAAGCGCAGATCCGGTTTTGTCCGGTGTGTCAGAACATGACTGAAACCGAGTTGTGCGAGATTTGCCGGGATCCGATCCGCGATCGGACCCGCATTCTGGTGGTGGAAGAGCCCAGCACGGTGTACGCGATCGAACGGACCGGCGAGTATCACGGCCTGTACCACGTGTTGTTGGGGGCGATTTCTCCGCTCGACGGCGTCAAACCGGAAGATATTAAGGCCAAGGAATTGCTGGATCGACTCGGAAGCGGCGACGTCCAGGAAGTCATCATGGCCACGGATCCCAACATCGAAGGGGAGGCGACGGCGCTGTATCTGACGCGCCTGATCAAACCCTTGGGCATCAAGGTGACGCGGTTGGCGTATGGGATTCCGGTCGGCATTGATTTGGAGTTTGCCGACGATGTGACGTTGATTAAGTCGCTGGAGGGACGGCGGGACTTTTAGAACCTGTCCAGGAAAGACCATCTGCGGCGTTGTCGTGCAGTGCTGAGGAACCTCGGCCGCCTCACCGGCTCGGCGGCGCTCGTGGCTTGGCACCACTTCTTCGTGGCGCCACTCGCCTCACGTACGACCCAGTACGCTCCGCGCGCAAGGCGCTCCCTTGCTTCGCCACCCGAGAGGATCCAGCCGTTTCCATTTCGCGCCTGCGGCGCGATGCGGGTTCGCTTTGCATCTGGCCTTCCCTGAACAGGTTCAAACCCGACATAATTGATGCAGCGTGAAGTGAAGTAAGGAAGACGTGACGGCGTTTTCCTTTAGGCCGAGAGCCCTAGCCAGATGGTGGCGTTCTGGGGCTTTTTCTCCGGGTGAAGGGGCTTTTGGCAAGTTGACTTGGTTCGTGGTTCCACGGTAAGGTGAGCCCTCACGAGGAGGCCTGGGTTTGAACTCGTCGAACCCCTCGTATTCAATTGACAATCTCGGAAGCGCTGCACTATCATGGCGCTATATTTCTCCAGCGTCTGCCGAGGCGCCAGGGTGAAGTGTTTGTGGTAGGATGACGCATATCAGTTTATCGTCTGATCTGGGTTCATTTGGTGGGCGGCTGGGGGTCCACCACTCAATGGGGAGGGGGCTATGGAATCACCGTCATTGATTGGGACTGCCAATAAGAAGGGGCAGGTCTATACCGATCCCCGCAAGCTTTTTTTTGAAGCGCCGCGAACCGCGTCTTTTCTCACCGGCAGCGAGGTGATCAAGGAAGCTATTCGACGCGCGAGCATCGACGTGATGGTGGCGTATCCCATCACCCCGCAGAGCGAGGCCGCCGCGTTGATCGGCGAACTCTTTGCGGAGGGTTACGTCGGCGACTACATGCGCGGCGAGAGTGAGTTCGCCGTGATGTCGCAGTGCGCGGGCGCGGCGTTCGGCGGCGCGCGCGTGTTTACGACTACGGCGGGCCCGGGGACGCTGCGCGCATACGAAAACTTTCCGATGTGGGCGGGTGCGCGCCTTCCCATCCAAGTGATCGTGACGTGCCGCGGCGTGAACTCTCCCCTGAGCATTCAGCCCGACACGTTGGAAATCGGCATGATTCTCGACACCGGGATGATGGTGTGGCATGCCGAATCGGCTCAGGATTTCTACGACTGGATCCTGATGGGGTATATCGTGGCGGAACAGCCGGACGTGCATCTTCCGCTTGCCCTGTGCTGCGACGGGTTTTTCGTGACCCATACCAAGGATACGGTCAATTTGACCCCGGCCGACATGACGCTCCCGCCGTACGATCCGTATCGGTCGCCGGTGCCGTGTATGGACATGGAATGTCCACCGGTGCGCATGATGCGTGACCCATTCATCATGAAGTCCAACTACATCAGCTACGCGACGCACGCGTCGTGGCAGCAGGAAGTCCGCGCCGCCTGCGAACGGTCTCGGAAACACGCCAGCGCGTTCTTGGGCGGCTTGATCGATACCGAGAACGTCGACGCCGAGATCCTGATCGTCACGTCGGGCACCGCCGTGTCGCAGGGCCGGGAAGCAATCCGCCTGCTGGAGGCCGAAGGCCACAAGGTGGGGCTGGTGAAGATCAAAACGCTTCGGCCGTTCCCGACCGAGGAGATTCGCCAGGCCACCAAACACGCCAAGTGGATTATCGTACCGGAGTTCAACGTAGTGGGGTGGATGGCCCGTGAAATTTCCGCGGTGATCGACCGCAACGACCGCGTGGTGCCGGGACCGCACGTGGCGGGCGGGATGACGATGCCGCCCGAGGTGATTGTCGAGCAGATCCACAAGGTCATCAAAGTCGGGAAGGGGGCTCTCGTCCATGGGTAAAGATAAAATTCGGATCAATGAAGAGTTCTACGACATCATGCCCGTCGAGTATCGGGACATGGTGGAAGATGCCACGTTCGGCAAGGAAGACCGCGGGTGGAAGGACATCGGCGTCCATAAGGAGTTGATCGAAGAGCACTCGCTCTGCGCGGGATGCCCGGAGTCCATGGCGTTCCGCTACATTCTCGCGTCGCTGCCGAATCCCGAGGACACGGTGATGGTCGGCTCGACCGGGTGCACGAGTCTGGTGTTCCCGATGGTCGCGGTCCACAACATCCACTCGCTGTTCGGCAACCAAAACGCGATCGCCACGGGTCTGAAACGCGCGCTGACGGTGCGATTCCCCAACAAGGTCAAAGACGTCGTGGTGTTGGCCGGCGACGGCGCGACCGTGGATATCGGCCTCGACATGACCCTGCAGGCGTGGTTCCGGCAGGAGAAATTTACGACCATCTGTTTTGACAACGAACTGTACGCCAACACCGGAGGACAAGAGTCGGGCCTGATGCAGAAAGGCTTCGTGGCCAAGATGGCGCCGGTGGGCAAGAAGTTCGACAAGGTCCGGCTCCCGGAGATTGCGCGGGAATCGGGTTGCCATTATGTCGTCAACATGACGGTGAGCCAGCCGGGCCGGGTGGAGAAGGTGATCAAGAACGCGGTGCACATCGCGCGCGAGATCGGTCCGACGTATGTCCAGCTCTACACGCCCTGCATTTTGGAGATCGGCAAGCAGAGCATGGAGGGGTTGCAGGAGATGCGTGACTCCGAGAAGCCCACCCAGCGGTTTGCGTACAAGGAATACATCAGCGACGAAGCGAAGGCCTACCTTGCCGATCTGGACGCCAAGCGGAAAGCCGCCGCGGCCCAATTGGCGGCCAAGAGCTGAGGAGCCAGACGGCGATGGCCAAACGACTTAATATCCGGATTTCGGGCCTCGGCGGGCAGGGCGCGGTCACCTCGGCGCACTTGTTGGCGATGGCCGCCAATAAGGACGGAAAGTTCGCGATCTCCAACCCGTTCTTCGGCGCGGAAAAACGCATGGCCCCGGCCGAAAGTTACGCGCGCATCGGGTCGGAGCGGATCTACGACCGCGGAGAGATCGTCTACCCCGAGGCGATCATGATTTATCATCCGCAGGTGATCACCATGGGGAAAAGCTACACCATGCCGTTTTACTCGGGCATCAAGCGCAACGGGCTGGTCATCATCAATTCCTCCTCGCCGCTGTTGCCTGAAGACGACGTCAAAAACCTGGATGAGCTGGGCGTGAGCGTCTTTTACATCGACGCCACCAAGTTGGCGCTCGAGATCGCGGGCACGGAGTTGTCGACCAACATGGCGATGATCGGCGCGCTCGCGGGGATCACGAAGGTGGTGACGTTGGAAGCGATGGACCAGGCGCTCCAGGATCGTTTTGGCAAGAAGTACGTGGCGTCCGGTGGGACCGCGACCCTGGACGAAGCGATCAAGAAGAAGTTCGCCAAGAAGGAACAGTTGTTGGCGAAGAATCTGGCGACCGTGGTCAAGGCGTATGAACTCGGCGCCGAGTGGGCGAAGACCCACCAGGTCGCCGCGGTCGCCTAGGCACGATCAGGACACGAGGGAACGGAGAGTCCGTGCATGTATAACGTAGCGTTCGTGGAAGACGACAAGTGCGTGGCCCAAAAAGGCTGTCGGCTGTGCATCATGTATTGTCCGGAGGCGGACTGCATCAAGCTGGATTCGCAGAAGATGAAGGCGTACGTGGTGGTAAGCCGCTGTAAGGGCTGTGAGCTCTGCAAGGTCGTGTGCGACGCGGCGAAACACAACGCCATTCTCATGGCGCCCGTGAACGGCGCGACCGGGGAGATCATCTTGAACGAAAAAGCGGGCGAGTCCGCCGCGCTGGGCCAAGCGTACCAATAAGCGATTGTGGAGGCCAACGACCCCCATGGCGCCATGCCATGGGGGTTTGTGCTTTTCGGTCGGGAAGCGGAGGCATGGAATGACCGAGGATTTTCAGCAGGCGCTGTTGCAGGTGGCCAAGTCGATGGACGGGTTGGCGCGGGTTTTTGAACACCGCGTGGCGGAGCTCCGCGCCCTGGGAGAAACCGAGGAGCAGATTCGCGAAGCGGTCGGCGCGATCCAAGCCGTCAAGGACAGCGGCGCGATCTATCTGACCTGGGCCAATCACTACGCCAAACGCGTGGCCGGCGGCGACGCGGAGGCCGCCGATGACCTGGCCGACGACGAATTGGAGGGCTGATCCCTATCCCGCGTGAGAATCTCCTCCCGGCTGAAGTCCTCGATTTCTTGATCAATCCCCGATCCTGTGTTATATCTAGCTCCGGTTTTGGAGGTTGGGCATGCCTGATTCCGGTTTGGTGATGTATGAGGAAGAGTTCAAACTCATCGACGCCGAACTCTCAAAGCTTCACGAGCAGTCCAACGCCAAACTCACCTTCCTCGTCGATAAGAACGGCCAATTGATTACCAGCGTCGGTGAAACCAAGGGGGTCGATACGACCTCGTTGGCGTCGCTGACCGCCGGCAACATCGCCGCCACCGGCGGCATGGCGAAACTGCTGGGGGAAAAAGAGTTCTCCGTGCTGTTTCACGAAGGCGAACGGGACAATATCCATATTTCCGTGATCGGCCAGCGCGTGATCTTGGTCGTCATTTTCGACCAACGATCCTCGTTGGGGTTGGTTCGTCTGCGGGCCAAGAAGGCCTCCGACGTGTTGGTGAAGCTCTTCGAACAGATCTTCGCGAAAGTCGAGAAGGAACGCGGCGTCAAGCAAGTGACCAAATCGCCGTTCGCCGAGATCACCGAAGAGGATATCGAGAAGCTGTTCGGCTAAGGAGCGCGCCCGTCGATGTCGTTCATTAATTATTCGGCTCGCGAGATCAACTGTAAGATCGTGTACTACGGACCGGGGCTGTGCGGGAAGACCACCAACCTGCTCTACATCTACAAGAAGACCAATCCCGACAGCAAAGGCAAGATGATCTCGTTGGCGACCGAGACCGAACGAACGTTGTTCTTCGATTTTCTTCCGTTGTCCTTGGGCAGCATCCGCGGGTTCAAGGTCCGGTTCCATCTCTACACCGTTCCGGGGCAGGTGTTCTACGACGCCAGCCGCAAGTTGATCCTGCGCGGGGTCGACGGGGTTGTGTTCGTCGGCGATTCGCAGGTGGAGCGGATGGAAGCGAACGTCGAGAGCATGGAGAATCTCCGGAAGAATTTGCAGGAGCAGGGCTTTAATCCGGATACGATCCCGTTCGTGGTGCAATACAACAAACGCGATCTGCCCAACGTCGTGCCGGTGGCGGAGATGGAGAAGGCGCTCAACCCGCGCAAGGCCGCCTCGTTCGAGGCCGTGGCCATGAGCGGGCCCGGCGTGTTCGAGACGCTCAAGGAAGTGTCCAAGCAGGTGATTTTGGAGCTCAAAAAGCAAGGCTGACGGCCGCTCCACGCGCCCCGCCGCGGGGGATGCGTTTGTCATGCGGTTTCAGGTATAATCCCGCCCACACGTTTGCTGCGCCATGGGTGAGGTGGAGACGGTTTAGAGTCTGCGCCGTTGGCGCAACACCCTTTTTCCCCGGTAGCTCAGCTGGCAGAGCGGTCGGCTGTTAACCGATTGGTCGCTGGTTCGAATCCGGCCCGGGGAGCATCTGCCGCCGGTTCGCCCGGTGTCTTGGGGGCCCGCCCGGTCCGCTCTTCCGGGCGGGCTCTTTCGTGTGCCGGTCCGACGGTCGTCCTCGCGGCCGCCATCGAGACTCCGCGAAACACCGGTGGAATCCAGGGACCGCATGACCCGCCGTGTGACCGATCAGCTTGCCGCGTTCCCGCGGCCCGTGGTATCGTCGCCCCGTCGTGGCACCGTTCGAGACCAATCGTTCCGTGGCGCGCGCGTTCATCAAAATGGCGCAACTGCTGGAGCGCCAGGGGGAGAATCCCTACCGCGCGCGCGCGTACCGTCGGGGAGCCGGGGCGGTGTGGGCTTGCCGTGAGCCGATTGAACGACTGGCCGTGCTCGGGCGGCTCGAAACCCTGTCGGGCATCGGCCAGGACTTGGCCGCCAAGATCCATGAAATTCTGGACACCGGCACGTTCGCGGGGTACGAGTCCCAGGTCCGCCAATCCGACCCCGCCGTGCAGGCGCTGATCCACGACGGTCTGACGCCGGACTTGGCGTTGCTGGTCGACGCGTACCGGCGCCGGGGGGCCATGGACGAGTTGCGGGGATTGGCCGCTTCCCACCTGCTCAGAAGCCTGCCCGGCGTGACGCGGGACGCGGAGCATCAGTTGCTCGCCTGGATCGCCGGGCACGGGGATCGGCAGGTGCCGGAAGATCGCTCCCAACTGGCGGCGGATCGTTCCCAGGACTGAAGGGCGTTGTACGTTGGTCGTTGTTGGTCGCCGATCGGTTGTGACGAACAGCCGACAACGAACAACCAGTAACGGGTCTCCGAGTCGCTTGCCGCTGTTGCCCCGGGTGTGATACCGTGAGGCCTGTTTTCTGAAGGAAAACCGTGGCCTGGTTCCAGAAAAAAGACAAAGACAAGGATCAAACGCCTGGGGACGACGCGCCCGCTGAAAAACGCGGCAAATCGTCCATGGAAAGGCTGTGGGTCAAGTGCAACCACTGCCGCGAAATCATTTACCGCAAGGAACTCGACCGCAATCTGAAAGTCTGCCCTAAGTGCGATTATCACTTCCCGATCACGGTGGACGAGCGGATCGGGTTGCTGTTGGATGAGGGGAGTTTCAAGGAATGGGACGCCGACCTTTCGCCCGGCGATCCGTTGAGTTTTCGAGATACGCAACGGTACCGCGACCGGCTCAAAGCCGCCCAAGAACAGACCGGACGCCGCGACGCGATGGTGAGCGGGACCGGGGCGGTTGACGGCCGGGCCATTGCGTTGTGCGTGTTTCACTTCGGATTCATGGGCGGCAGCATGGGGTCCGTGGTCGGCGAGCGGATCGTACGCGCGGCGGAGCGGGCCGAAGCCAACCGCTCGCCCCTGGTGGTGGTGACCGCTTCCGGCGGCGCCCGCATGCAGGAGGGCATCCTGTCCCTGATGCAGATGGCCAAGACGTCCGCGGCCGTGGGGCGCCTGCAGCGGGCCGGCCTGCCGTACGTGTCCATCCTCACCGACCCCACCTACGGCGGGGTGTCCGCCAGCGTGGCCACCCTGGGCGACGTGATTCTGGCCGAGCCCAAGGCGTTGATCGGGTTTGCCGGGCCCCGCGTGATCGAGCAGACGATCAAGCAGCAGTTGCCCCCGGGGTTCCAGCGCGCGGAGTTTCTCCTCGAACACGGCATGATCGACGCGATCGTGGAGCGCAAGAAGATGAAGGCGACGTTGGCCGCGCTCCTCGCCTGCCTGTAATCGCCGGTCGATGAGGGGCCATCTGCGGCGTTCTCGGGCGCTCGGCAATCCTCACGTACGCCCCAGTACGCTCCGGTTGCCTCGCGCCCTGCGGCCTTGCGTCTGGCCCCTCCTCAACCGGCTCACTAAACAAACCGAAAAATCAAATGCGCTACCAAGAAACAGTTGATTACTTGTACCGATTGCAGTGGCACGGGATTCGGATGGATTTGAGTCCGGTGCGGGGGCTGCTCGACGCGGTGGGGCGGCCGTACGAGCGGTATCCGGTGCTGCACGTGGGCGGGACCAACGGCAAGGGATCGACCGCGGCGATGCTCGCGTCGATCCTGCGGGAGGCCGGGTACACGGTCGGGTTGTACACGTCGCCCCATTTGGTGGATTTTACCGAGCGTATCCGGATCAACGGCGAGCCGATCTCGCCGGACGACGTGGTGTCGCTGGCCGAGGAGCTGCGGGGGCGGATGCCGGCTGATCTGGATCCCACGTTTTTCGAGTTCACCACCGCGATGGCGTTTCTGGCGTTCGCGCGCGCCCGCGTGGACGTGGCCGTGATCGAAGTGGGGATGGGCGGGAGGCTGGACGCGACCAACGTGGTGCGGCCGCTCGTCTCGGTCGTCACCAACGTCGACCTGGACCATCAGCGTTACCTGGGAGACTCGGTCACCGCGATCGCGGGCGAAAAAGCCGGCATCATCAAACCGGGTGTGCCGGTGGTCACGGCCGCGTCGGGCGTTGCGCTCGGCGTGATAGCGGCGCGCGCGGCGGTGGAACGTGCTCCCCTGACCGTGGTTGGCCGCGACGTGCGGGTGGAAGGCGCCGCGCCCGCGTCGTTTTGGTACCAGGACGGCGCGGAGCGGATCGAAGGGCTGAGGTGTCCGCTCTTGGGGCGGCATCAATTGACGAACGCGGCCACCGCGCTGGCCACGGTTGGACGCGCCCGCGCGCGTGGACTGACCATTCCGGTCGACGCGGTCCGGCGCGGACTGGCGGGCGTGCGCTGGGAAGGCCGGCTGGAAGTGATTCGATCGCGTCCGCGCATCGTCGTGGACGGGGCGCACAACGCGGCCGGCGCCGCGGCGTTGGCGGAGTTTCTCGCGGCGGAGCGCGCGGCGGGACGAATCAACCGGCTGATCGTGGTGTTCGGGATTTTGGCCGACAAGGATTTGCCCGCGATCATCGCCCGCGTCGGCGCGCTTGCCGACGAGGTGGTCTTGACCGAGCCCTCGTATCATCGCGCGGCGCCGGTCGATACCCTGCTCAGCGCGGCCGCGTCGCTCCACGCGCCGGTTCGGGTGGTGTCCACCGTCGCGGATGCCCTCGCGGACCTGGAATCGCGATGGACTCCCGATGATTGGTGCGTGGTCACGGGATCGCTGTACACCGTCGGCGAGGTCAAAGCCCTCTATCAAGGTAAGGGCCGCTTATCGGTCCTGCGCGGCTAGTGGGGACGGCTTGGATGCTCCGGCCGGTGTTTCTTGCCGTCTGGTGCATCACCGTCACGGGGGCGTGGGGTCCGCCCGCGGTCGCGCAAACGCCCGACCTCGGCGACCTGGAGCGGCTGCGCCGGTCGTTTCAGGAAGGGGACACGCCGGTCGATCTCACCGCGGACCAAATGAGTTATTCGCGGGAACAAGACCTGGTGACCGCGGAAGGCAACGTCCGGCTCAATCAGGGCGGGATGTCGCTGACGGCCGATCGCGCGCTGTTTTATCGACGCACCGGCCACGTGATCGCGGAGGGCGACATCAGCGTGCGGCAGGGGGAGGACACGCTCAGCGCCGACTCCTTCGACGTGGACCTGGTGACCCGCAGCGGAGTGCTGACCAACGGCCGCGTGTTCCTGGCCAAGGATCATTACTACATCACGGGCGAGCGGATCGAGCGGGCGGCGGACGAGAGTTTTCAATTCGAGGCCGCGACCATCACGTCGTGTGACGCGTTGGACGACGGCCGGCTGCCGTGGAAGATCCGCGCGCGCAAGCTGCGGGTCGAACCCGAGCAGTATCTGACGGCGCGCGGGGTCGTCTTCAGCGTGATGGACGTGCCGGTCCTCTACCTTCCGTACATCCTCTGGCCCGTCAAGACCGAGCGGCAGACCGGGCTGCTCGCGCCGCACGTGGGCTACAGCACGAGCGAAGGTCTCAAGATCCGCCAACCCGTGTTCATCACTCTCGGTCCCAGTCAAGATCTCACCGTGACGGTCGACGCGCGCACGGGTCGCGGCGTGGGCGGCACGTTCGAATACCGGTATAAACTCAGTCGGCGGTCGGCGGGCGGGGTGGAAGTCGAAATTTTCCGCGAGCGGGACGCGGACGAGCTCCGGAGCCGGGTGACGACGTCGCAGGTGATCCAATTCACCGATCGATTGGAGCTGCGCCTCGACGCGGAATACGTGAGCGATGCGACGGTCCTTCGCGATCTCTCGTCGCAGACCGCGGACCGCACCCAGCAGTTCGTGGAGTCCAATTTGTTTCTCACCTATCGCGACCAGTACCAATCCGCGACCCTGTTGACGCGGTATACGCGGGACTTGGCCAACCCGGACGACGATCAAACCCAGTTGTTGCCCCAACTCGAATATCGGTTGCCGATCGTGCCGATCGCGCGCTCGCCGCTCGCGTTCTCCGCGCAGGCGTCCTACACCAATTTTTGGCGCCGGACCGGCGCGTCGACGCAGCGGACGGACGCATTCCCGTTACTGATGTGGCGACAGACCGTCGCCCGGGGCGTGGTGGTCACCCCGCGCGTCGGCGTTCGCGAAACCGTGTATTGGTCCGAGGACGCGGCGGGCGGCGACGTGCGGCGGCATCTCGGGGTCGCGGGACTTGGCCTGGCGGGCGCGTGGGATCGAGAGTTTGACGCGTTCCATCACGCGATCGAGCCGGCGCTGCTCTATACCTACGTCGGCGATCCCCACGTGACGGTCCATCCGCAATTCGACGAGATCGACCAGATCGCGGAGCAGAATTTGGTGACGGCCACGCTCACCACCCGCGTCCGCGCGTGGCCAGGCGGGGGGATCCCGTCGGTCGACGCGTGGGAGCCGCTCTGGGCGCGTGTGACCCAGACGTTTCGGGTCGCGCACCGCCCCGACGGCGAGGCGTGGTCACCCGTTCGCCTCGAGGCGGCGGCTCGCACCCGGCGCTCGGTTCAGATCGATCTCGACGCGTTTTACGACCACGCGGCCGGCGCCCTGGTGTCGTTCGACACCGACGTGCGCCTGCTGGCGGGCTCGTACGGGGACCTGACGGTGGGCCGGCGGTCGACCGGGCAAGACGGCGCGTTGGCCCAGCGCGGAGACGTTCTCGATCCGCTCGCGCTCGGGTCGGTGCAGACCGGACCGCGCGACCAGACCGAGTACTACACGGCCCTCGCGCACGTCGCCGTGCCGGGGGGCTTCACGTTGGCCAACAAGCTCTATTACAATCGGCAGACCCGGGCGTTCACGGAGATCGACTACGGCATCCTGTACCGCGCGCAGTGTTGGAGCGTGAGCGTGACCTATCAGGATCAGCCGGACCGCAACGAGCTCGGCGTGGTGTTCACGCTGGTCGGCGCTTCCAGCATGGACCGTCTGATCGTACCGGGTCTGTTCGATCCTCCCGCGCAGTAGCCGACGTCCCGCGATCAGGTTTCTCCGATCAGCGTGAGCACGCCCGCGTAGTTGTGAAGGCACGCGTGATCCCCCGCCGGACCGATTTCCGCGTAACTGAAAAATCCGATGAGGGGCACATCGCCGAACGCGCCGCGGATGATGTCGCGGTCCACGTTGGGCCGACCGTAGAGGGATGTGCCGCGGCCGCAGCAATTGACGTAGAGCCCGAACCCGGGCGGCCGCCCCGCGCACACGGTGGCCAGATCCGCCACCATGGCTTCCGTGTCCCGTCGAGCGTGGTCGGGGTCGCGGATCGTGAACGAGACGGCCTGGCCTTCACGGACGGGCGAACCCGCGAGCAACGACCCCTCGTGCGGGTCCACGCCGTGGATGTTGCGGACGTAGTACTCGCCGGGCGAGAGCCGCGTCTGCGTCGGGTCGCACGGAAACCCGAGGAACACCAGGCCGGCCGCGGCGCGCAGGTCGGGGATGGACCACTCGCGCAGGAGCCGGGTGAAGACCTCGAACGCGGGGCGGCCGCCGAATTCGAAGATGACGTTGCCTTCCGCCCGCGTCACCAGGAGCGACTCGCCTACCGGATGGCAGGCGATGGTCTGGCCGATCGCCCGGCTCACGCCGCCGGAGAAGAGCGCGCCGCAGACCGCGTCGGAGGCCACCTCGGCGCCGCACCATTGATACGTGTGCATGTGGGTGCCGTTTTCCGACGCGCCGCCGCCCACCGCGGCGACGCCGGGCCAGGCGCGCACGACGCTGTCGAGGAACGGACCGGCCTGAAACGACAACGTGTCGGGGAAGAGCATCAACACGTCGCGCGGCGAGCGCGCGGCGGCGAGCATGCCGGCCATGCGTCTGGCGGCGCCGCCGCCCTGGTGACGAAGGGATCGCACCAGAAAGGGGGTCGCGATGACGGTGTCCGAAGCCAGGGTCAACACCGCGATCGCGGGATCGTCTTCGACCTCTCCCTCGGAAGTGATGATGCCCATGGCGCTGCACCCGATTACGTGGCGCGTGCGGGTCACTTCCGCGATGCGCTCCAGCATCCGGGGATAGAGCGCGGCATGGGGAATCGTGGCGAACACCAGGGTAAAGGTGGCTTGGACGATGCCGGCCCGGCACATGGCCTGGCGCGCCGCGGCGTCGGCCGCGAGGAGGGTGGATTTTTCGATCGAGGCGCCGACGCCGACCTTGAGCATCGTCTTCCGGCCAATCGTGTCGGGACACGTCCATCGTACCAGGTCGCGTCACGCGGTCGCAATGATCCAGGGCCATCGCGCCGGCCGCCGATTTGCCGGTGCATCAAGAAAAAAGTATTGACACTATTGTCGAAAGTGTGCTACGTGTGAGACTCCAATGTCTATTTAGAGGGGGCGAATGGTCCCGTCCCACGTTCAGGTCTTGGTTTTTTCGCGCGGAAGCCGTCTCCGCCGCGCGAGCCTGTCTGCGCCCCATACCGGACCCCACCTTCCACGCAATCGCGGGATGGGGAGATCATGCACCCCGCGAATCAACCCCAGAGGGCAACCATGAAGGCACACTGGATGTGGCGCGCAGCGCTGATCGGCTTCTTGTTGGTGTTGGGAGGCGTGTCCTCCGTTCTGATCACCGCGTCGCCCGCCGAGGCCGCCTCGTGCCAAGGGGGCACCGCGCCGTGCGCGGAAGATCCGGTCATCGATCCGTGCTACGTGTGCCACAGCATGACGATCGCCGGGGGTAACCGCAACGGGACGGATCGGCAGATCACGCTCAGCGTCGCCTCACAGCGACACATCTTGGGACCACGCATGGCGGATTGGTTTTCCACCGTCTCGGGGATGATCTCAAAGGGCGCCGGGGGCACCGCCGATAAGATCTCCGCGTACCTGAACACCAATTACTGTACGACGTGCAACGGTCCCATTCTGTCCAGCGCCACGATTTCCGGTATCGCGAGCGATCAAGCCACCGTCAACTGGACCACGTCGGCCAATGGATTCGGCGATTTATCGGCCACGAGCTGCGTGCTCTATGGAACCTCGGCGTCGTCGCTCACCGGCGACACCTGTAACTCGTCGGACCCGTCGTATGATCCGAACGGCGGCAACATGGTGACCACGCACGCGGTGACCGTGACCGGGCTCCAGCCGCTCACGAAATATTACGTCGTCCACCGGTCGTCGGACGGGGTCAACACCGCCACCTATACGTTGGCGTCATCCTTCACGACGCCGCCGTCGGGCGGTGGCGGCGGCGGGGACGGCGCGCTGGGGACCATCGTGTCGCTGGCGGTGGGGGATTACAACAACGACTTCAACCTCGACCTCGGCGTGGGCGTGAGCAGCAAGAATCACGTCATCACCCATCTCGGGAACGGGCTCGGCGGGTTCACCCCGGGTCAGACCCTGGCCAACGTCGGAACCACCCCGTCGGCGATCACCACGGGTGGCGTGAAGGCCGACTTTAACGAAGACGGCCTCGACGATTTGGCGGTCGCGAATTTCGGCGACGCATCAAAGGACGTGAAGGTGTTTTTCGGCACCTCGCCGTCCGGGTTCCAGACCACTGAGGTGTCGCGTACCACGCTGGCGGACCCTCCCACCGCCGTGGTCGCCGGAGATTTCAATGAGGACGGGGTGTTGGATTTGGCCGTGGCCACGGTGCACACCGCCGCGCCGGCGATTGCACACGTCTTGATCTTGCCGGGTATCAATGACGGCGCGGGACACGGGACCGGGAGTTTCGGCCCGGCCATCACCACGATTGATGTGGAAATTTCCACCGTGCTGAGTCCCACCATCACGGCGATCACGCCCGACACGGTCGACTGCGTCGGCTTACCGGTCGACATTACGATCACGGGCACCCTCTTGCTGGACGGCGCGTCGGTGTTCCTAGACGGCAGTGTGCCGCTGACCGTGATTTCGTATTCTGCGGACTCCACCTCGATCGTGGCGCGGATTCCCAACGGGACCGAGGCCGGGACGCATTCGGTGACCGTCGAGGTGGGCGGTTTGCCCCCGGCATCCGGCACGTTGAACGTCACGCCGCGCGCGGTGGGCATCTCCAGCATTACGCCCGCGTCACGGCTCTACGGCGTGGATTCGTCCAATCAGGTCACGATCTCCGGGATCAACTTTACGACGGGCGGGACCGTGTCGATCGGCCCGCTCAGCGGCACCACGGTATCCGGAACGAGCGCCACCGCGGCGAATCCGTTCGTGTTCGTGACCAGCAACACCATCCGGGTGTGGGTGACCAGCACGCAGTTCCCGGTCGGCCAGTACGACGTGACCGTGACCAACTCGGATTCGTGCGGCGGCAGCGCCACCGTGACGAACGGATTCACCATGGCCGCGCCCCAGCCGTCGATCACCAGCGTGTCCGACCCCAGCCTGACGTACGGGGTGACGGCGAGCAAGGCGATCACCATCAACGGATTGAATTTCGTCTCCGGCGCCCAACTGACGGTGGACGGCGTGTCCGGGACCGTGGTTCCCGGGGCGGCGGCCACGGCGGCTCAGCCGTTCGTGTGGGTGACCAGCACGAGGCTTTCGTATTGGTGGAACAACACGTCGTTGGCGCCGGGACCGTACTCGATCTCGGTCACCAATCCGTCTGACGCGGGCGGCTTGTCCGCCACCATGGTTGATGCGATTACCGTGGTGGCTCCGCAACCGACCGTGATATCTCTGTCGGTGAGTTCGGTGACGTATGGCGTGACATCAAGTACGTCCGTGACCATCAACGGCACGAACTTCCTCCTGGGATCTGTGATCACGGTCGGGAGTTTGACCGGCGCCACGGTGTCGGGATCGTCGGCAACGGCCGCGGTGCCCTACGTCTTCGTCACGAGCAATCAAGTCAGGTTCTGGTGGCCGAATACCGCGCTGGCGCCGGGCAGTTATCACGTGCGTGTGACGAATCCCGCAGCAGCCGGAGGCTTGTTCGCGGAACTCACGAACGGATTCACCGTCCAAGGCGCGGTCCCGACGTTGTCGCTGGTGTCCCCGACCCCGGTGACCTACGGGGTGACGGGCAGCCGCGAAATTACGATCAATGGCACGAACTTTGTGCTGGGGGCCACCGTCACGATCGGCTCGTTGACCGGACAGACCGTGGGGGGCAGCACCGCGACCGCGGGCGTGCCGTTCGTCCACGTCACCAGTTCCCAGATCCGGTTCTGGTGGGGCAATACCTCGTTGCCTCCGGGTTCGTACGCGGTGCAGGTGTCGAACCCGGCCGAGGCGGGAGGGGCAAGCGTCAGCCTGGCCGATGGGTTCGTGGTGACAGCCCCGCAACCGACACTCACCAACCTGAGTCCGGACAACGTGACCTACGGCATCACCAACAGCGCCTCGGTGACGGTGTACGGCAGCAACTTCGTCCTCGGGGCCCGAATCACGATCGGACCGTTGACCGGCGTGACCGTGGCGGGCAGCACCGCGACCGCGGGCGTGCCGTTTGTGTACACCACCAGCGGGCAACTGAAGTTCTATTGGGCCAACACCTCGCTGCCGCCTGATGTGTACGGCATCCAGGTGGAGAATCCGGCCGCGGCGGGCGGGTTGACCGCCAGCCTCGCGTCAGCGTTCACCGTGGCCGCGCCTCAACCCACGATCTCGTTGGTGTCGCCGAGCCCGCAGACGTACGGGGTCAGCAACAGCGCGTCCATCACGATCAATGGATCGAATTTCGTGGTGGGCTCGACGGTGACGGTCGGCACGTTGACCGGAGTAACGGTGGCGGGTTCCACCGCCACGTCGGGTGTGCCGTTCGTGGTCTCGACCAGCAGTCAGGCCAAGTTCTGGTGGGGCAATACCTCGCTGCCGCCGGGCTCCTACACGGTCACCGTGTCCAATCCGACCGCGGCGGGCGGCCTGTCGGTCTCACTGGCCGACGCGTTCGTGGTCACGGCGCCGCAACCGGTGATTGATCCGTCGAGCGTGTTTTCGGCGGCGTGGGGAGTCCTGAGCAGCCGGGCCATCAACATCTACGGCAGCGGGTTTGTGGTGGGGGCGACAGTGACCGTGGGGAGCCTCACCGGCCAGGTGGTGGCGGGTTCCGCCGCCACGTCGGGGGTGCCGTTCGTGCTCCTGACCAGCGGCCGGATCCAGTTCTGGTGGCCCAATATGTCCATGCCGGTCGGCTCGTACGCCGTGTCGGTCGTGAATCCGGCCGCAGCGGGCGGTCTGTCGGCCACGAGGGCGGACACTTTCGTGGTCACCGCGCCGTCGCCCTTGGTGGTGGCCCCGATCACTCCGTCTCCGGTCACGTACGGCGTGACCACGAGCCGGGCGATCACGATCAATGGGGCGAACTTCACGCCGGGGTCCACCATCACGGTGGGCGGCTTGACCGGCCAGGTGGTGACCGGGAGCGCGGCGACCGCCGGTGTGCCGTTCGTGTGGGTGACCAGCGGGCGGTTGAGTTTCTGGTGGAATAACACTTCGTTGCCGGTCGGGACATACGACGTCACCGTCACCAACGCGGTGGATGGAGGTGGTCTGACGAACACGCTGACCGGTGGGTTCGTCGTGCAGTAAGCCGGAGGTTACAGGATCGACCAGGCCGCGAGTCGGTGCGCTCGCGGCCTGGTCGGTCTGGTTATTATTCGCGGCAGCCCCTTCTCTCGCCGATGACGCGGGGAAGGGGCTGTTTATTACCCAAGTCGCGCTCCACGGGGGCGCCCCGGACCGGGTCTTCGCGTTGACGACCTACTCGATCGGCCTGCTGCGGAGCCTCGACCGGGGGGAGACGTGGTCATCGGCCAATCAGGGCATCCGCAGTTTTTCCCTCTATCGACTCGTCATCGACCCGCGGGATCCGAATCGGATCTACGTCGGAGCCGGCGGCGGCGGTCTGTACCTGAGCGAGGACGCCGGCGCCACGTTCCAGGAACGCAACGACGGGTTGGGCAACACGGATATCGGATTTCTCGCGCTGCACCCCACCAGGCTCGACCAGCTCTACGTGGTGACGTCGACCGGGGTGTTTCGCAGTCCCGATCGCGGGGTGACCTGGACCGCGTGGAACCAGGGTGACCGGTTCACCGAGAGTCAGCAGTGCCAGGATTTGGTGGTGGTGACGTCCACCAAGCCGGAAACCGTGCTGGTGGCGTCCAACCGAGGCGTGTTCAGGCGGCGGGAGGGCGACGCGGCGTGGTCCTCGGCGTCGGCCGTGCTGGCCGGTCGCCGGATCACCGCCATGACCGCGCACCCGGACGGCCGGCGCGTGTGGGCGGCCGCGTTTCGCGCCAGCGGAACGCTCGCTGGCGGCGGGCTGTACGAGAGTCGTGATGCCGGGTCATCGTGGCGACGGGTGGATCGCGGGCTCGATCAGGATTGGGTCCGGGTCATCCGGTTCGTCCCCGGCGACTCGAGGATCGTCTACGCCGGCACGTCCACGCGCGGGGTGCTCAAGAGCACGGACGGCGGCGCGACATGGTCGCCGGTCAACGAGGGATTGGGGGCGCCGGACGTGCGGTCGCTGGCGATCGCCCCGTCCGATCCCACGAGGCTGTACGCGGGCACGCACGGCGCGGGCGTCTTCGGGTCCACGGACGGGGGCGCGCACTGGCGGGCGCTCGACCGCCTGCCCCCCACGTCCCCCGATGAAATCATCGCGTCCCTGAAACGTCGCGACGACGACAATCCGTCCCCGAATGTCACGCCGCCTCCGGCGTTTTCGAAATGCAACAAATGCCACGGCTGGACCGATCCGGCGCTGAATCAGGCGGCGCACAGTTTGTGGCTGGTTCCGCCGAATCGTCGCGACTGGACGCTGACCGTGCGCAGGATGCGCGGCCCCGCGGGATTGTCCGACGCGGAAGTGCGCGATCTCGCCGAGTTCTTGACCCGGTATTCGGAATCCCGCTTCGCGCGGCAGCGGGCCGGGCGAAGCGGCGAGTCGATCAACCTCCCGTCACCCAGCCGAAAACGACCCGCGGGGCCTTGACAGTCGTCCCAAGTTCGTGATATTAGACTGACTAGTCGGTTTTATTATATGCCGGTCACCAAGTCGGACATTACGCGCAAAGGCGAGCGGACGCGGCAACGGATCGTGGAAACCGCGCGCGCCCTGTTTCATGCCCGGGGGTACGGGAACACGAGCATGGACGACATCGTGCGCAAGTCCCGGGTGACCAAGGGAAACCTGTACTACTACTTCGCGAGCAAGGAGGAACTGGGGCAGGCGGTGTTGGAGCTGACCATCGCGGAGCAGTTCGAATCCGGCGCCTCGGTCGAGGATCGCGGGCCGGAGGAGCAGATCGCGGCGATGTTCCGCCGCGCCGAACTCGCGTTATCGGACGGTCGGTGCAAAGGCGGGTGTCTGTTCGGCAATCTGGCGCTGGAAGTGTCGGACGTGCACGACGGGCTGCGCCGGACGCTGGATCACGCGTTCACGACCTGGGAGCAGCGAGTCGCTGGGCTGTTGGAGCAGGGGGTCCGCGACCGGGTCTTTTCGCCTGAACTCGATCCCCGTGCCACGGGCCGGTTCGTGGTGGCGACGCTGGAGGGAGGCATTTTGTTGGCCAAGGTGACGCGCGACGTGAGCGCGCTGCGCGCGTGCGGCGCGATGGTGGCGCGCGTGTTGGGTGGGTTTCGAGAGGGGGCGCGGTGAGCGAGGGACGCGCGATGCGGCTGGTGGACAAGGTGGCGGTGGTCACGGGCGGCGGGACCGGCATCGGCGAAGCGATCGCCCGCGGGTTTGCGGGGGAAGGCGCCCAGGTGGCGATCACGGGGCGCCGCCAGGCGGTGTTGGAACGCGTGGTCGCCGACATCGCTCGCTCGGGCGGCCGGGCCCTGGCGTTGCCGGGCGACGTGACCAACGAACGCGACGTGCGAGCCGCGGTGGCGGGCGCGCTCAACGCGTTCGGTCGGATCGATATTCTCGTCAACAACGCCGGGAACCTGTTTCACGCGGGGTGGCTCCACGAGACCACGGACCAGGTGTGGCATGACACGATCGATCTCTTTCTCACGTCGGTGTTTCGGTTCAGTCGGGCGGCGATCCCCCACATGTTGGAGCAAGGCGGGGGCGTGATCATCAATATTTCGACCGTGTCCGCGCTCAAGGCCATGCCGGGGTTTCCGGCGCACGCGTACGCGGCCGCGAAAGCGGGCGTCAATATGTTGACCAAGACCATCGCGATTCAATACGCCAAGCAGGGGATCCGGTGCAACGCGATTTGCCCGGCGGGCGTGGACACCCCGGGAGTGGCGGCGGTGACCTCCGACCCGGTGTCGCGGGCCGGATTCGACGCCATACATCCAATCGGCCGCATCGGCCGACCCGAGGAGATCGCCGCGGCCGCGGCGTATCTCGCGTCCGACGACGCGGCGTGGACCACCGGCGTGATCCTCGCGGTGGACGGCGGGGTGACGGCGCAGTGACGCGAAGACTCGGAAACGGGTGGTCGTATCACCGGATGGGAAAACAAGAGGCAAAGGATCTCGTGGTGACGCGCGCATGCGCGCAACCACGCTTCGCTAGCGAGGTGGCGAGGAAGGGAGGTGAGACGTTATGGAATGCGTGAAGTGTCGGGGACTGATGGTGTCTGATCGGTTCGTGGACCTCGCGGAAAGCGGGGAACGCGAATTCGGCGGGTGGCGGTGCCTGGTGTGCGGCAACATCACCGATCCGGTGATCGTGGCCAATCGAATCCAGCCGCCCGCGCCCAAGCGGCCGCTGCGCAAGCGGCAGCTTGCGGCCTAAGTCGGGAAGATGGAGGATGCGGGCTCCAATGGACGCGGGCGACTGACATCCAAGGAGGATGCTCATGGGCGGGAAGAAGAACGTGGTGTTCGGGTTGTTCTATCTGGTGCTGACCGCGTTGTTGGGTCCGTATATGGCCACGACCTATTTCGGGCCGCTGCAAGAAGCCAGCACGGCCCATCAGGCCGCGGTGGGTGAATTGAAGAGCGCGGCCGAGGCGGGCGTTGAAGGCCAGATCGCGCAGGCGCAGACCGACGCGATCCTGTCGCTGAACCGGCAACAAGCCGCGGCCAGACCCATCGAAGAGATCAAGGGCGGGCCGCACGCGCACGGCAATCTGGAAGCGCTGCTCAACATCGTGGTCGGCGTCCTGCTCGGATTTCTCGTGGTCGGCTCCGCGTGGAAAGAAGCGATCAGTTGGCTGTTCATCGGCGGGACCCTGCTGCACTCGGGGATGTTGTATCTGGGAACCGTGTTGGGCCAGGGATGGGCGTGGAGCGTCTTGGGCACCGGGGTCGGGCCGATGATGCTGCTCGCCGGGTTGTTCGTGGCCGGCGCGGCCAGCGTGAAGGGTTTTGAGGCGCGGCCCGCGCGCTGAGGCACGGCATGACACACGCGGTGGTGATCGAACGCACCGGGGGGCCGGAGGTGCTGACCTGGCGCGAACATCGCGTGCCGGATCCGGGACCGGGTGAAGCGCGGGTTCGGCACACCGCAATCGGACTGAATTTCATCGACGTGTATCACCGGCGCGGATTGTACCCGTTGCCCGCGCTGCCGGCCGTGATCGGCTCGGAAGCCGCGGGCCGGGTCGACGCCGTGGGGCCCGGCGTCCGCGAGGTGGCGGTGGGCGACCGGGTGGCTTACGCGGGCGGGCCAACCGGCGCGTACAGCGAAGCGCGCGTGGTGCCCGCGGACCGGCTCGTCACGCTCCCCGACGGGATCGACGATCAACGCGCCGCCGCCATGATGCTCAAGGGCATGACCGCGGAATACCTGCTGCGCCGCACGTTCCGCGTGGAGCCGGGACAGACCATTCTGGTCCACGCCGCGGCCGGCGGCGTGGGGTTGATCATGTGTCAATGGGCGTCGGCGTTGGGCGCCACCGTGATCGGGACCGTGGGCACGCGCGAGAAAGCCGCGCTCGCCGCCTCACACGGGTGCGCGCATCCCATCGTCACGTCGCAAGAGGACTTCGTCGCGCGCGTCAAATCGATCACCAACGGACGCGGCGTGCCCGTGGTGTACGACTCGGTGGGCAAGGACACGTTCATGCGCTCGCTCGACTGCCTCACCCCGCGCGGGATGATGGTGAGCTTCGGCCAGTCATCGGGCATGGTCCCGCTCCTGGACATCACGGTTCTGTCGGCCAAGGGCTCGTTGTATCTGACCCGGCCGACCTTGTTCGGGTACACCGCGACGCGAGAGGATCTCACCGCCAGCGCGTCGGCATTGTTCGACGTGGTGCTCAAGGGCGCGGTGCGCATCGAAGTCGGCCAGACCTACCCGTTGCGCGAAGTCGCGGCCGCGCACGCGGACCTGGAAGCGCGACGCACCGTAGGCTCCACCGTGCTCATCCCATGAGCCGCGACGCCGAGCCGATCCGACCGATCCTGATCATTCCCGGCTGGGGCGATTCCGGACCAGGCCATTGGCAGACCTTGTGGGAAGCCTCGTTGCCCGGCGCGCGGCGGGTCACCCAGCGCGATTGGGAGCGTCCGGCCCGCGCGGATTGGGTGGCGTCGCTGGATCAGGCCATCGCAGCCTGCGCGATGCCGCCGGTGTTGATCGCGCACTCGTTGGGCTGTCTGGCCGTGCTGCACTGGGCCGCGGCCCACTCCGGGCCCGTGGCCGGGGCCTTGCTGGCGGCGCCGGTGGACTCCGAGCGCAAGGAGTTTCCGCCAACCATCACCGGGTTCGCGCCGGTCCCGACCAACCGTTTGCGGTTTCCCAGCGTGGTGGCGGCGTCGGTGAACGATCCGTTCATGCAGCAGCCCCGGGCGCGAACCCTGGCCGAATCGTGGGGCGCTCGTTACGCGGACGTCGGCCGTTCCGGACACATCAACACCGCGGCCGGCTTCGGCCCCTGGCCGGACGGCGAAGCCCTGCTCAAAGGATTGCTCGAAGAGATAAAAGGTTAGCCGGTGAGTGGCAAGGCGTTGTTGGTTGTTCGTTGTTGGTTGTTCGTGTCTTCCTTCGTCCTTCCAGCCGTTTGCCTTTTCGCCCACTCACCCCCTCTCCCACTCGTCACTTCTTCATTCCCCCCTCCCCATCTCATTGCGGTCCCCTTCACTCCTGTGGTAACGTGTCGCGTTATTGATCCTTGTCCCGATGGTCAGAGTGCTCGCGTCTCTGCTCGGAAAGGAGCCCGCCATGTTGGAAGTCCGCGCCGTGTTGGTCCCGGTTGATTTCAGCGACGGTTCGTTGGCCGCCCTGCAACATGCGATCGGGTGCGTCTCTCCCGAACGGGGAACCGTGCACCTGCTCCACGTCATCGACCCCGTTGCCGGGGGAGTCGGGGAGGGGCAGGCGACGGCGTCGCGCGTGTTGGCGCGGTTTCAGGATCGGCTCGCGCCCTTGGCCGAGTCGGTGTCGGTCCGGGGCGTGAAAGCCAAACGCCACGTGGCGGTCGGGTCCGTGGCGGATGAAATCCTGGCCATGGCGGAGCGCTGTCGCGCGGACTTGATCGTCATGGGCACGCACGGGCGATCCGGGTGGGGACATCCCCTGCTCGGCAGCACCACCGAGCGGGTGGTGCGACGCTCCACTCGTCCGGTCTTGACCGTGAAGGAACGCCGGTCCGCCGCGCGCGCGGACGTCTACTCGGGCGTCGGAGTCTCCGCGGTTCCGTGACGGTGCCCGCGAACGGGTCGTCCGTCGCGTGATCCGGCCGCTCCTGGCGTGGGCCGCGGCCGCGCTCGCGCTGTCCGGCTCGTCCCCCGCGTTGGCCTGGGGGGACAAGGCCCATCAGGTCGTCGCCGTGATCGCGGAATCCCATCTCACGCCCCCGGCTCGCGACCAGGTGCAAGCGTTGATCGGCCCCTCCCGGCTGCGCGACGTGGCCATGTGGGCCGACCAGATCCGCACCCAACGTCCCGACAGCAAGCGCTGGCACTACGTGAACATCCCGCTCGATCGCGCCGAGTACGTCCCCGCGAAGGACTGCGCTCGTCCTCGTGCCGGCGATTGCGTGGTGGAGGCGATCGCGCGGTTTGAACGCGTCTTGGCCGACTACGACCGGCCGCGAGCGGAGCGCGCCGAAGCGCTGCGTTTTGTCACGCACTTCGTGGCGGACCTGCATCAACCCTTACACGCCGCGGACCATCGCGACGGCGGGGGCAATGACGTCAAAGTCGTCTTTTTCGGCGCGGTGCTGCGTCCCGGCGGCCGCGCGCCGTGGAACCTGCACGCGGTCTGGGACAGCGGGTTGATCGAACGCAGGGGACTCAGTGTGTCGAAATACGTGCAGCGGTTGACCCGGCAACTCGCGCGCCAATCGATCAACGACCTCGTGGCCGGCTCAGTGGTGGACTGGGCGCTGGAATCGCACCGGGCCGCGGGGGACACCGCCTACCGCTTGCCGCCGGATCGCGTGTTGGGGGACGAGTACGCGGACATGGCATTCCCCGTGATCGACGACCTGCTGGCCAAAGCCGGCGTCAGGCTGGCCAAGGTGCTCAATGGCGCGCTGGCTCCCTGACGCGACGTCTGGAGCGCGGTTCGACAAGCTCACCGCGAACGGGGATATCATCGAAAATCAGCATTCCATCCGTTCGTCCTGAGCCTGTCGAAGGATCTCCACATGGGTTTTTTCTAACGACCTGCCGGATTGGCACGCTCGGAAGGTCGAGCGTCACCAGACCACGACCGAGTCCGCGCCCCAGATCAGCTCCACCAATCGGGTCTCATCGATCAACGGATAAGACGTAGTCACGCCGCGCGTTTTGGCGTCGCGCTCGATCACGAACGTGGGGCACGTCATGGGCGGCTTCGCGCCGACCGCGTCCTGGATCAGCACGATCGAGTAGGTGTCGGCGGCCGCCCGCGGGCCGATCAAATCCCACGGATACGAATTGTCCACGCGTTTAATGAGATGGAGTGTCTTGGCCATGGCGCTTAGAACGTGATAACGCGGTCGGCTTGAGCCATGAGTTCCGCGATCGCGCGCGCATCAACCGGGATCATGCGAAAATCGCTGTCACCCGGGTCGCGGCCCTTCAGCGCGTCGCGATCCACGTAAAACCCCGGTTCCAATGCCTCGGCCAACGAGGGCAGGTACTTCTCCACTTCCTCGGCGCAGGCCGAATCCTCGGCCTCGGGAAACAAGAGCCCCACGGCCGGACCGCGCAGCACCACCGTGACCGTGTGCGTGCCGCTCCCCAGTCCCAGCGCGATGCGGATCGCTTCGCCGGGCCGCGCGCTGGTCATGGGGTCGCCCGTGACCAGGACCAGGATGCGCCGGCTGGCCATCAGTTGAACGCCAGGAACCGGTCGCAGCCGGCAATAATATCGGACAACACGACCAGGCCGCAGAACGTGGCGCGATCGTCGATCGGTACCCCCATCTTCTGCGCGCCGAACGCGCACACGAACAACTTGGCGCCCTGATTCGGCAGTTTCTGGATGGCTGGTAGGTCCAAACACCGCGTGCCTTCGTCGATCAGATAGAGATACACGTCATCCCCGCGCCGCAAGGCCGCGTCGGAAAGACGCGAGACCGTCTCCAGGTTGGGGTGCTCCGGCCCGGTGGACAACATCAGGCCCAGTTTGCCGCGCTGAGTGGACATAGGGGACGGATGCTAGCACCACGTTCCACAAGCAGTCAAATGACAAAGGACAAAGGACGAGGGGGAGTGGGAGAGGGGGTGAGTGGGCGGAGAGGCGAGCCGGGGAATCGGAGATGGGGTGAGCAGGCGAAAGGTCGAGGGAAGACCCGAACAGCGAACAACTGACAGCGAACAACTGACAACGAACAACTGACAACGAACAACGCCTTGTTCCTCACCGGCTAACCGGCGCACCGGCCAACCGGCGAACCGCTTCTCTCCCCTGTCCTTGACAACCACGGTCCGGACTCGATATTCTCCGCCCGCACCGTGCGAAGCGATTTCGCGACCGCACGCTGCGACCCGCCGGTGAGATGGGGCTGTAGCGCAGTTGGGAGCGCGTCAGACTGGCAGTCTGAAGGTCAGGGGTTCGATCCCCCTCAGCTCCACCATTTTTTCAAGGACTTGCGCGGGCACCGGATTCCGAATCGGAATTTGATTCCGTTCTAGGTCACGGTTCCGTACCGGCCCGCTGTCGGCTTTCCCTTTCGTCTCCTCCTGCGTCGGCTTCCCGAACGGTAAATTCGCCACCGCCTGCTTGAGGTAGGTCGGGCTTAAGTGCGCGTAGCGCTCTGTCATCCGGAGCGTGGAGTGCCCGAGCAGTTTTTGAATCGTATAGAGGTCCGTCCCGCTCATGGCCAAGTGCGAGGCGAACGTGTGCCGGAGCGTGTGAAACGTCACGTCATCGAGCCCGGCCGCGCGACAGGCGGGGAGAAAGACGCGGTTATAGAAGTTGTCGGGGTCCGTGTGGGTGACCGGCCGCTTAGCCTTGCTCGGCTCGGACTCGCCCTTCTCGGTCGGCTTGGTCTTCTTGGCCGGCTTCTTGGCCTCGCCGTCGTCGGTGGGAAACACCCAGATGCTCGTCATCCACGATTTGAGGCCGCGTAGGGCCTTGATCGCCGCGTCGTTGAGGGGCACACTGCGGGCCTTGCCGCTTTTGGTCTTGTAGACCGTGAGAACCCGATTTTCGAAGTCGATCGACTCCCAGCGGAGGCCGAGGCACTCTTCGCGCCTCAGACCGGTATTGAGCGCCACAATCACCGCGGCTTTCGCTTGGGCCGGCAGTTTCTCCAGGAGCTTTTTGATTTCGTCATCGGTCAGAAACCGGGTCTTGCCGGGCGGCTCCTTGAGGTGCGTAATCTGCCGAAACGGGGAGGCCCTCAGCACACCATCGCGCACCGCGAGCGAGCACAGGCGGCGCAAGAAGGACATATACCGATTCGCCGTGGCGGGCGTCTTGCCGGATTCGATCAGCTTCGCCCGGACCGTTTCGATCGCCCGCGGCGTGATGCGGCGCAACGGGGGATCGTTGAGGGCGTCTTTCCAAAATTCGGCGTAGGCGCGTCGATTGCCGTCGCTTTTCGCGGTACCGGCGGCCGGCTTGGTCTGTTCGATCCACGTTGAGAGCCGGATCGCTCGCGTGGAGCGAGCGTGGAAGTCTTCGGGTTGGAAGCGTTCCTCCCGCTGCTCCTGCTTGGCTCGCTGATAGAACCCGCGCGCCGCACTCTTTGAGCCGAGGCAATACCAGTGCTCGCGGCCCTCGTGCGTGATCCGCACCCACCACACTTCCGAGCCGGTGGGCCGCTCAACGAGCCCGCGATCTTTTCCGTCTTTTCGTGCCAATGTTGTCCCTGCCTTCGCCCAATCGCTTAACGGGTTCTGGTCCGACGTCGCCTCCCCGGTGCCTGTTTTGGGGGCCGTGCCGATTTCTTGTTGTTTCTACTCCGAGAGCACGAATCAATCGCCGGCGGATTCGGTGGAACGTAGCGTTACGTTTCGTCTGTTGTCAAGCCTGTTTTGAGCCGGCATGCCCTGGTGTCGGCCGAAGAATAGGGCATTACGAACTTCGCTGTTCGTTGGCGGTCCGCCAAGACATAGGCGATTCTGGCGAGCGCCAGAATGACAGGTGCCGCCAACGCCAAGCCGAAATCGTAACTAGATCGCAAAGAGACGCATAACGCCAACGACCGTCTTGTCAGGTCGGGACGAACTGTCCAGAAGCGAATGGGATCGGCCACGGTGTCCGTTCCCATTCACTTCTGCTCAGCCCAGGATGTGATTGAGAAGGGAGGACCCGGAAAGTCGAAAGTCCTTGCGTGGCGATTTCGAGTCAGTGCCCGTGCGGCTAGTCGGTCAACAACCACGCAGCGGCCTGATGCACGGTGATACGCGCCGGCAGGGTACGCGCGGGTTCGGGCTGGAGGGTGACCACCTGGAGGGTGGCCCGAGGTTGCTCACGGGCCGCGTCCAGCAACGCGCGGGTCTCGCGGTCGCGGGTGGCGGGGGACTCCAAGTCGGCGCAGACCTGGATGAGTTCCTCACGCCCGTCCGGATACCGCGCCAGGAAGTCGACCTCCCCGCCGGCCGCAGTGCGGACATACGCCACCTCAGCCCCACGCCGCTCCAGACTGAGGAACACGCACGTTTCCAGCGCGTGTCCGAGATTGGCCCGACCTGTCCGATCAAAGACAGGGATCAAGCCGGGATCGATCGGATAGACCTTCCGCGGATTCACCATGCGGCGCCGCTCGGAGGTCGTCGCAATGGACACGGTGCGGATCAGAAACGCGTCCTCCAAATAGCCGAGGTAAGCGTGCAGCGTGTCCTTCGCCACCGGGATGCCCTGCGACCGGAGATCGCCGTGGAACTTGTTGACGCTGAATGTGCCGGCGGCGTTGCCGAGCAGCTGGCGCGTCATCCAGCGCAGTGCCACGGGGTGCGACACGGCGTAACGCTCCACCACGTCCCGCAGCAGTGCGACGTCCACATATCCGCGTAGCAGCTCCAGGCGGTCGCGCGCAGGAGCGCCCAAGGTCTCGGGGAACCCGCCGGCCTCCAGATACACTCGCAGGTCTTTCTCCAGAGAGGAGCGCGCAGCCTTGGGCAGGCGCTCCGGTGTCTGGGTGGGCTCACGCCCAACGTGCCGCAGGTATTCGCGTAAACTGAACGGATAGACCACCGCTTCCATGGCCCGGCCGCGCATGCTGGTGGCCACCTCCCGAGAGAGCAACCGCGCCGAGGAACCGGAGACGAACAGATCGACCTGCTCCGTATCCAGCAGTCGACGGGCAAAGGCCTCCCATCCGGACACCACCTGGATTTCGTCCAGGAAGAAAACGGCCCGTTGCCGGTCCCGCCACTCCGGGTGTAGACGATAGTACTCCTCCACTACCGTCGACAGGTCGGAAGCGGTCATTTCGGCTAGGCGCTCGTCCTCGAAGCTGAAGTACAACAGCCCCTCCCGGCCCACTCCTTGGGCCACGCGTTCCCCCAGCACCTGCCATAGAAAGGTGGTCTTCCCGCTGCGGCGCATGCCAATCACTGCCACGGCTTTCCCTCGGACGCCGGGCACCCGGACGTCCCGGCGGGTCAGCGCCGGAATCGGCGCGGCCAGGGAGTCCACAATTTTCTGACGGATGAGATCTCGAAATTGTCCCTCCATAATGGACAATATATATTAATATCGTCCTTGTTACAAGGACAAGTTGTTTTCCGCAGGGGTACGGCGGAAACTGGTCAGATTTCGGACTGGGACGCAACGGGCAGATTTGAATGGGAGCAGACACCATGTCAATCACCATTCATTGATTGCAGCAGCCCGTGGGCTGTAAGACCGCGGTGGTGCTCGGGACTCGAGAAGGACCCTCCTCACGCACAGGACTCGGGCCGAGGGAGTACCAGCCCTCATGGCCAGATTGGGATGGCATTTGACATGGTGCGGGATGCCACCCTATCGTGCACACCGGATCATGGGGGGTCAACGGGCATGGCATTTGACACCATGTCACATGCCATGCCCGTTGACCCCGCCGCCCTTGTTGTGAGGAGCAAGAACATTGCGGGTACGCTCGGTGAAAAACGAGAAGACGGCTCATCAGTTCATGAACATCTTCATGAACCGCCGCCGATTGTTCTCTGCATGAACCAGACTTTCATGAACATGTTCATGAAACTTTCTGTCCGATCGGGCTTTTGGGACCCGATCTCATGAAAATTTTCATGAACATGTTCATGAAGGCCGCCATGGACAGCTCTGGATCGAAGCCTGCGCGAGGTCCTTCACCCGCTCGATGACCGCCTCAGGCGCGTTGTTGTACCGCACGTACTCCTCGATGCCGACCGCCTCCCCGGCTCGCAGGCGCAGCCGGATTTCCAGATACGTCAGGTACAGGGCCGCGAAGTCACGCCTCGCCTCGTCCGCCAGGTCACGGAGCTCGTCGTGGCGGAGCCGTTCTGACCGGGAAAACCACTCCCGCCAGCATTTCCAGGCTGCGGATGACACACTGGCCGCTGTCCGAGGCCTTAAGTTGAACCGCGCTCCGATTCGTCCCTTGCCGTAGTTCCCCGAGAATAGTTTCCGGGGTGAGCCCTCGGAGAAAAACGTCACGCCCCGGCGCTCGTAGTCCGCTTCGACCTCGGCGAGCAGTTTGGGAAGGAAAACGGTCACCAGGTTTTGGGGACGGTTCGATTCAGCGACCGGTACGTATACACGGCGTCTAGCAAAACCACGCTGGGTCAACACGTCGATGATGTTCTGCGGCAGCTTCGATTTCCTCATAGCCTTCGCCCCCCGTGCAAGGATTCCGACCCACGCTTCCCCCTGAACCATAAGTGCAAGGCCCCCCTTCCACCCGGAGGTCCTCTCGTGCAATCTGTTGTGGCCCAATCAATCGGCATGGAGTCAGCCGTTTTGTCTGCCCCGAGCGTACCAAGGTGTCGCACGAGCCTCTCATTGTTTTCCCGCCATGCTTGGCCGGATTCTTGGCGGGATGTGCTGCGAGCTGGGTGACCGGATCTCCAGGGGGGCAAACGGGTGGGGCAATTGACACCATGTCAAATGCCCCACTCGTTGACCCCTGGCTCCTGTCCACAGGACTGATCATCTGCTGCCGTCGAGTGGGGAATTCAGGTCCGGATTTGGGCAGGGCGCCCGTGCCGAACCTCGCGTGGGAGGACGGCCAGACTAGTGAGAACGTGAACCGGCCAGAAGTGAATGGGAACGGCCACCATGGCCGATCCCATTCACTTCTCCCAGCCGCTCTGCCACAACCGTTGCTCGTCCTGCCACTTGCATGATGGGGTGGGTTTTGACGCGATGTCAGAACCCACCCCATCGTGCACGCCGGCTCGTTAGAACCCGCTTGTCCTGTGGCCTGGATGTGGCACGCTGGCCTCCGATCTTCTACCCTGGGAAAAGCTGGTTGCGGCCGTTCGTCAGCCGGAGCCTGCCGCTCGGGGCGGCCCCCTCGCGTGCCAGGCAAGTGCCACACAGTGCCCCTGAACCATAAGGGCCAACGGGGCTGTTTGCCTTGCCATTTCTCGTGCCAGGAGCTACCCCACCTCGGTCGCCATTTCTGGTTCTGAGGATCGCCATCCCTAACCGCCATTTTTCTCAGGGTCCGCTGTGCCGAAACGCGGCACGCGGTTTTCCCGCCGTGGTCTGACCCTGGGGGTGAATGGCATCGCGCGCCCTCGTCGTCGGCAAAGCTCCGGTAAAACGGAGCTCCCTCAACCCCGAAAAATGAATTGGCCCCTGCGGGGTGGAGTGAGCCCCAGGCCCCTCCAGCCCTCCCCGGAAGGGGAAGGCATCCCGCAGGCCTCGGCCGTGTTGGGGCGTGATGGGCAGCCGTTGCCGTGCGCCGCGAAAGACGAATCGCCCGTGGTCGGGACGACAGGTGTGCGACGTCCCACGACGAGGGACGAAGGAAGGAGGTGAACACGATGGCGAGCGTGATCTATGAGCGTGCGTTCGAGATGGAGGGAATCGATGCCCGGGCCGTGATTGCGGACCACTCGCAGCCGGACCGGCTCGAGTTGCATTTCGGGATCACCGAGCGATCCCGCTCCGGTGGCCCGGAGGTGGTGACGTACCAGCACCAACTCCAGCAGGCCTGTGCGCAGGTCTCGCGGACCGTGCGGCGAGGCCTCTGGCAAGACCTGTTTGCCGAGGCCAAGGCGGAACTGGACCGCGAGATTCGCATCGCGACCGATCCGCACCACGACATCGCGGAGATCGAGCGGTACTGAGCGGCGAAAAAGGAGTGGAGATGATCGTGACCAAGGGCGCGGTGCCCTTGGAATCCCCTCACTGGAGGAGGACGCGCATGGACGCAGCGGCGGAGTTGCTGGCGATGGATCGGTGCTTGAGAACGGTGACGTTCCAGCGTGGCGATCACGTTCACGACGGGCAGGGACGGACCGGATCCGTCCTGTCCGGTCGGTTGGGGATCGATGGCCCGGTCATTGAGAACGAGTTTCAGATCCGTTGGGATGACGGCGACGTCAGTTGGGTCGCGGAGAGGAGGCTGTCATGGAGGATCGAGGGTCCCGAGACCGAACCGTGTGCGTCAGCGATGAGCTCGTCGATCGGTTAGGCGATCTGTACCAGAAGTACGCATTCGAGATGACGTTCGTGGAATTTCTGGAGATAGTCGTCGCCCGCATGGAAGCACGGTATGGGCCATCCCGGGCCCGCGGTGGAGAGCGGGCGTTCGTGGTGCTCGACGATATGCCCGACCCCGCGGTCCCAGAAAAACGAATGCGAGATGCCGTGGAGAAGGCGTCCGCCTTGCTGCGCCATGTGTAAGGTAGGCCCGCGGCCCATTACCTGCGCCTGACGGCGCCGTGCACATTCTGATTCCCCACCAGCAGGAGGAACCCACATGGTGATTCGTACGCGTTCACTCGGTCAAGCGCGCCCCGGGGACCTGGCGACGTATCGATGGGGCTCGTTGCGAGCGTTCGAGAACGGGCGGGTGTTCGCGCCATCCGAGGGGTTGCTCGCGGCGTACAAGGCGGGACAGGTCTCGTGGGATGGGTATGAGCGTCGGTATCGCTCGGAGATGGAAACGCTCGCTCGACGCTCGCCGGATCGCTTCCTGTCGTTGCTTCGTCGTCCCGAGGTCACCTTGGTCTGTTACGAGGCGTCACCCGCGCGCTGCCATCGCCGCCTGCTGGCGGAATGCTTCGCCCGCCTTGCGGGCGAACAGGGTGTTCAGGTCGAGCTGGATGTTCAGTAGGGCGAAGACTCACCCATTAGAGAGGAGGATCTGTCATGGACTACTGTCGAATCACCATGCTGGGCCGGCTGACGCAGGACCCGGAGGTGCGAGCCACGCCAGGGGGGACGGCCGTGGCCGGCTTCTCCGTGGCGATCAATCGCAAGTACCGCAAGGCCGAGACCGAGGAGATCGTCGATGCCGTCACCTTTGTGGCGGTCCGAGCCTTCGGCAAGCACGCCGAGCACACGGGCCAGTACCTGCACAAGGGACGGCAGGTGCTGATCGACGGCGAACTGCGGCAGGACGAGTGGACGGACAAGGAGAGCGGGGAGAAGCGCCAGCGGTTGTACGTGGTGGCGCAGCGGATCATCTATCTGGGGAAGGGCAACGGTAATGGCGAGGGGAAGACTGTGGCGCCGACGGGAGACGCCGATGTGTCCGATCCGGATATCCCATTCTAAGGGGACAGGGACTTGACGGGCGTTGACGATCCGCCTCATAATAGTGTCATACGCGTATGACACCTACTGAAAGGAGGCGCAGAATCGTGGGGACCCGAGGCACGAGGGCACGGCTGACCATTTCGTTTCCCGCGTCGGTCTTGAAAACCGCCGACCGGCTTTCCCGCAAGGAGCGGCGAACCAAATCCGAGATATTTCGGGTGGCGTTTTTGCAATACCAGAAGCGCGCCGAAGAATGGGAAAAACTGTTTCAATTCGGCGAGCGCATGGCGAAGGAACAGGGGATCACCAGCGACGAGCAGATCGTTGACTTGATCAAGGAGATGCGGCAGGAAGACGTGCTCGCCACCCGATGAGCCCCCGCACGCGACCCCGCGTGGTGCTCGATACCAACACCATCGTGTCGGCCCTGTATCGCGAGGGGCCTGCCCGAGACATCCTACGGTTGTTCTATCGCGGAGCGATCACCGTCGTGGTCTCTCCCTTCCTCCTGTCGGAGCTGGAGCGGGTCCTCACCGTCAAACTGCGGTGGCCCGAGGACCGTGTTAAACGGACCCTGGCGAATCTCAAGACGGTGGCCGACAAGATCGACCCCGCGATCAGCCGGTCCGTCTTCCCGAAGGAGAACCCCGACAACCGAATCCTTGAGTGCGCGGTCGCCGGCGAGGCGCAGTTCATCGTGACTGGCGACCATGCGTTTCTCGATCTCCGCGAACACGAGGGGGTGGTCATCGTGACCGCGCGGGAGTTCTTGGCGACTCTGGGAGGCCTGTGAAATTGAAGTGGTCTCCGACCGGAATGCACGGCGTGTCCGCACGCCATGGACACGGTTCTTCCCTCCAACGTGATCGAGCGGGCTTGATTTAGCCGCCTCGTCGTCCGTCCTCTTCCACCCCTGTTTCATGATCCTGTGACAGGGGCGATGTGTGGTTCCCGGCAGTCCGCAGCACCGTCTCTCTCTCGTTCCCCTTCCAACCCCGAAAAACGACCTCCTGTGCTGTGTGATCGGGGCGCGGCCCCGAACCCGTGAATCACAGGCCAAGGAGACTGCGATGGATGGCACTCAGGAGAGTGAAGTCGGACCTGCGTGTGGGCGTAGGCCGTCATGGAAGGCGATCGCGGTGGTCCGCATTCAGATGGTCCGGGAGGGGGAGTTTCCCTACGGGTCCACGGCCATCGGCCAGTCGTCGGACGCGGCCAGGCTCGTCCAGACCTATCTTGCCGGCGCCGACCGCGAATACTTCGTGCTCCTGCTGCTCGACGGCAAGCATCGGGTCAACGCCCTCAACGTGGTCGCGATCGGCTCGTTGACCGCGGCGCTCGTCCATGCCCGGGAGGTCTTCAAACCCGCGGTGCTGGCCAACGCCGCGGCCGTCATCCTCGCGCACAACCACCCGTCAGGCGACCCGGAGCCCAGTCGTGAGGATCGGGAACTGACCGAGCGATTGGTCAAAGCCGGACGGCTGCTCGGTATCACCGTGCTCGACCACGTGATCGTGGGCGAGAAGCGCTTCTTCAGCTTCGCGGATCACCATCTGATCCCCAATGGAGGGGCCCTATGAGCGCCAAGACGGTGCAGGTGACGCTGCCCTGGCTAGAGTTGCCCCGCGTGTCTCCGGAGTCGATCCTCGCGGACACGCTCCTGGCCGGGCTCAACCCTGAGCAGCGCGAGGTGGTCCAGCACGGCGGCGGGCCGGTGCTGGTCCTGGCGGTGGCCGGTTCGGGCAAGACCCGCGCGATCACCCACCGGGCGGCCTATCTCGTCGCGGTCCGAGGCGTGCCGGCCTCGCGCATCCTGTGCCTCACCTTCACCAACAAGGCCGCGGCGAACATGCGCGAGCGGATCAGCCAGCTCCTGGGCGGCCAGCTCGGGGGCATGACCGTCGCCACCTTCCATGCGCTATGCGTGCGATTGCTGCGCATGTATCACGCGTTCATCCCGCGCAGCAACCGCTTCACCATCTACGATGCGGATGACGTGAGCGAGGTGGTCCGACGCGTGGCCAAGGACCTGGCGGCTGCGGGGTACGAGGCCTCGCTGCGCGCGGATCTCGATCGCCTCAAGCACCTCGGCGTTCCTCTGGATGGCGATCTGGCCGGGGCGCTCGAGTGTGGCGAAGGTCAGCGCGAGTACGTGGAGCTCCTACATCGTGCGTATGCGCGCTACGAGCAGATGCTCGCACGCTGCGACGCCCTGGACTTTGCGGATCTCCTCTTTGCCACGGTCCGCGTGCTGGAGCAGCACCCGCAGGTCCTGGCCCGCGTGCGGAGCCGCTACCAGCACCTCCTGGTCGACGAGTATCAGGACTCCTGCCCCTTGCAGGAGCGCTTGCTTCGGCTGCTGGCAGCGCCTGGCTACAACCTGTGCACGGTGGGGGATGACGATCAGGCCATCTACGCCTTCCGGCACGCGGACGCGAGCGGGCTGCTCACCTTCGCACAGCGCTATCCCGGGAGCCGGATCCTCCGCATGGAAGAGAACTATCGCTCCACCGGCGCGATCATCGAGGCGGCGCGCCGCGCGATCGTGCACAATACGCAGCGCCAACCCAAGACGATCCGCACGGCCAATGCCGACGGCGAGCCCGTGCGCGTGGTGGGCTTTCCCTGGGAGGACATAGAGGCCGGGTGGATCGTGGAGCAGATCCGGCAGGCCCGGGCGGAGGGTGTGTCTCTTGGCGAGATCGCGATCCTGTGCCGGGTCGCGTCGCTCTTTCGGCCGATCGAGCGAGAACTGACGCGGGCGCTGATTCCGTACCACCTGGTCGACGGCCTGGCCTTCTGGGACCGGCGGGAGATCAAGGACGTGCTGGCCTACCTGCGCTGGATACACAACCCGCACGACCTGGTGAGCTTTCTGCGCATTGCCAACGTGCCGCCCCGGGGCATCGGCAAGAAGGCGCTGGCGCAGGTCGAGGAGCGTTTGAAGGCCGACCCAGCGCGGTCCCTCCCGGACGTGCTCCAAGCCCTGAGCATGTCTTCGCGGCCGCTGCGAGCCCTGCGGTTCCAGATCGAGGCGCTGCGCGAGGAGCCCCGCTCGGTCCCCGCGCTGATCGCCGCGGTGCTCACGCGATTGGGCTACGAGGCCCACCTGCTCAAGGCCTTTCCGGACGGCGCCCGTCGGCTGACGCACATCGAGCAATTGCAGACGATTGCAGCACGCGACAAGCAGACCTCCGAGGACTCGCTGGGAGAGTTTCTCGCGCAAGCCGGCCTGGGACAGGGTGCGGATGGGAGCCCGGTCGAGGGTGTGCGGCTGATGACGATCCACGCGGCCAAGGGCCTAGAGTTTCACACGGTCTTTGTCATCGGCCTGGAAGAGGGCATCCTCCCGCATGCTGCGTTTTTCGGACCAAAACGAACAGCATTTCGGTGGCTAATCGAACAGCGTTTCGGCGATCCCGAACACGATTTCGGGGATGCCGAACACCGTTTCGGTGATTTCGAACAGCGCGCTTGAAGCG
>JBMOMD010000044.1:5872-48509 GCA_049325295.1 Nitrospirota bacterium | reverse complement strand
CCAAACCCTTTGTCTGGGTCAAGACCGCCGACGAGATTCTGGCCAGCATCGCCCGATTCTGTCAGCGGACCCTGGATGCCCAGAAACCACGATTAAATGCGCGAACTTCAGAGACACCACACTAGAAGCCGCGGCTAACTCACCCAGCGAACTTCATGCACGTGATAATTTCTCCAGCTCTGACGCAAATCGCTCGCAACTTCGACCGTCATCGCAGTCAAGAAACCACTCACGCAAGGCTTTTCGCCGCTCACGCTCTCGGGCTGGATTCGCCAAGTTCATGTCGAGGTGGCGTAAGAGGTCGTCTAGGTTTTCTGCCACCGGGCCGCCGGCCACTTTGTCGAGCGAATAGTACATCCCTCGATCCGCGTTCGCGTAGAATTCGAGGTCATACGCGAAATGCAGCACGGGACGGTCCAGGTGCAGGTAATCAAGATAGACGCCTGAATAGTCCGTGATGAGCAGGTCAGTAGCGAGCAACAAGTCCTGCGTGTCAAGGGAGGCCGCGCTTCCGAGCCCGATTATGCGGCGGTTTGTACCCGCCTTTGACGTGGCTCGTTGAACTCCGTCCACGAAGTGAACCTTCTCTATGAGAACGGCGTCATGACGCGCAAGCACCTCTTCAACCGCTTTAGCAGGCTCGCCATCAAGCCGGAGGAAAGAAAACGGTGCGGTTCCGGCATCCCGAAACGTCGGCATATAGGTCACCATGCGTCGGTCTCCAGGAACACCATGACGTTCCAAAATGGTGCGCCGGATCATCCGCCCCCGTTCGTCGCGATCCGTCGCCAGCAGCGGATCCGTGCGTGGTTGGCCTAGGTAAACGAGGCGGTCCGGAGCGATCCCATTTCCGCTGTACTCGGCTAAGAGCTTATTCGCATGCTCACGGGAAGACACCGCGAAGGCGTCGAACGTATTGGCTGACCCGAGCACCTTGCGCGCACGCCCGACTAACCCGTGCACCGGTTGTGGGGCCGAGCCCATGCGCTTGATCGTCAGTCCATGACCAAGGTATGTGACGACCGCTCCGCGACACAGGTTGTACTTCGCCAAATCGTGGTAACCGTGGGAGATATACACTCTCTCGGCCGTGAGAACGGACCACAGAGCTGATAGCGAACCCCATCGCACAAACCGATTACGAAATTCCTCCGGAATCTGCGCGAACTGATCCGAGCTACCAACCCACCGGACATCCAACCCCGGTTGCTCACGACACAGGTATTCGAATAAATAGCGCGGATTGTCCGCATAGCGGCGCCCCATCCATGCACCGCAGACGACCCGGCCTGGTCGGCGCGGAGCCAACCCACTCATCAGATAGGCCAGGAAATTAACGACTCGTTCCAACATTAGTTCTCGACCCCTTCCATTTTGACGGCACGTGCCTTTCCCGACGAGTGCCGTTGGCGGAAACGTCTCATCCGCGTCAGCTGATTTCGAAACCAGCCGCGCCAGCCCGTGTAACAGCGCACGTCCCACGGGCCGCTCAGCAAATTGTCAATTACCTCCTGTCGCCAGCGCCAGCGGTCGGCCAACGTAGCCTGTCCATGGTGCTTCAGGTTGTATGTGACTGACTTAGCCTCTTGGTAAGACTGTTCGTCCTTCAAGTGCGAATGCTCGCTCTTAGGGTCATCCATGTGCTCCTGCAATACGAGCGGGTAGTAAAAGCCGTTCACATAGCCTCGTCTAGCCATCTCCAACCAGTAGTGCGACGTCGAGGTACCGGTAAGCTGACCGATCTCCTCGAACACGCGCCGCTTTACCAACAAGCCAGTCCCACAAGTCCATGGGTGTCGCAATATGCGATGCCCACCGAGTTCGGCGATTTTTGGCCGTGCCCGCTCGTAGTCGAAATCGTCCTCCATGAAGTGCCAGCACGCCACCACTCCAAGCTCCGGGATGTCGGCATGCGCCCGCGCCAGAATGCGCGTCCATCCTGGAGTGACCAGGCAGTCGTTGTCGAGTTTGCCAAGCAGGTCACACCGGCTCTTGGACCAGACGGCGTTCAGAGGCTGAATTTGCCCGACGTTCTTTTCCGACAGCACCACATCGTCGATTCGCGGGTCGGCCACCTCATGACGCAGGAAATCCCTCGTTCCGTCGGTCGAAGCATTGTCCCAGATGGTCAACATGAATGCCTCGTTCGGGTCCCGCAATATGCTCGCGAGGGCTTTCCGGGTGTAGTCCAGGCGGTTGTAGGTAATGAACACTAAGTGGACTGACGGCACCACTGTGTCCGTTACAGCACCAACCCTGTCGGAGTTTTTGTCCAAGCGTGGACTCGTCATACGGCACTTTCCATGAAATTATGTCGATGTACAACTGGCTCTGCCACGTTGATACGGTCCGTGGTCGCCACGGACCATGCGGAAGAAATGAGCGCCAGAGTCATATACAGGAACACGAACGACTGATCATAGTAAGAGACAGATATAAAGGTCACGGCGTGCGCGAAGAGCGACGCACCGAGGGCCCACAGCGTAAACTGGGCGTTCGACTGGACGAATGCAGATTCCCGTATGCCTTGGCCGACAAATGAAAATCCCTTGATCAGAATTGCCATGAAGAGCAACATTAATGGCAGCCCCCCCCAGACTCCCATCCTCAAATAATAGTTGGTGATGTCCGCATGATCAGGACTCCACGACACGCCGGTCGGCATCCAATGGCGAGTGTAGTCGGTTCCTGCAAGCCACCATTCCGGAAAGTGTTCGAAGGCCGCCTGAATAAGCCTTGCTCGGTGGTAACCGGTGCTGCCTCCGGTAAAGTCAATTCGTGCGATGACGTAGTATGCGGGGTCCGTCATAACCACACTGAGAACAACATATCCAAGAACCGCCAGCCACTTGAATTGATGCATTATCCGGCGATAACGCCACATCCAGAGAGCGCCAATCGCCGCAATCGCCGTCATGATCGGGCCGCTGGAGGTGGACGTGCCGATAACTACCACACAGGCCACGATTCCGATCAACGACGCGACTCGATGCTCACGCCAGAGAGCGATCATCAACGGGATGCTCACCGCACCAAGGGTTCCCGCCAAAATAGAATGTGCGAACGGTCCTTGCGCGCGGAATGCTCCTAACCGGCTTGCCGGCACCGGAGAGACGCCTCCCAGCAGCGAGAAAAGGTTAAACCCCGTCGCCTTCTCCCAAACCATTTCAACCGCAACGGGAACCAGCAGAATGACGGCCGTACGGGCCAATCGCACCACATCCTTGAGCGATTGACAAAATATGCGGAGCAGAAAATATATCCCACATGCATTGTAAACGAGGCCGAGCCTCAAAATAAGAGCATCTCGAAGAGGCTGATGGAAAACACTACTTGTTAGATTCCACGCTGCCCATGTCAGCACCAGAACATCCATGGCGTTGATTTTTCCAACCAGACGCTCGCCGCGTAATACCACCCGAATCACGCCAACGATCACCAACAGTCGAATCGCGGAAAATGAAAATGGGCCGATATCCACCGTGTTACCAACCGTCATGTAACAGGCTCCCATTAGGAACGGAACGGGCGCCCAACGACGCGGAAACAACAAGAGGCCGATTGCGTTGATGGCCAAAAAAGTTACGGCAAGACCATTCATTTAGGCATATCTCTTAGTCATACTCTTCATTATGCCCACTGCTGCGGGAGATAACTTTTCGGAGCAGACAAGGGAATACGAAAAGCACACCTCGTCATAGTCATATTATGGTTTGCTCGTCGTCCCAGCCAAGGCTGCAACGCGTCGCATCATCGGCGTCAGTCTATCCCTTGCTTCCGTCAGCTGCCGCCGCATGACGGGCCACACACCAACCCCATTTGATATGCCATCATCGTTAGAAGTCGTTTGTGGCAATTCAGCGAGAATCTCGATTTCTTGTCCCACGACTACACGAATGGGGTCACTCGACTTTTGCGACTTCCAGTCTAAACCGCCTTTCACTTCTTTCCATGCCAATGGAATAGGGTGAGTCCCTCCCAACCATGGTCGTTCGACAAGGATCTGGTTGATCCCATCAGGAATTCTGATGGCAATATGCTTGGTAAAGAGCCTAATCAGAAGGGTATTCCCATCGACCTTACGTGCAAAGTGAGATCTCGATATTCGTTCCATGTCCGCCCACTGCACAGATCCCAGTGAATTCACGAACGACGATAAGTCCGCGAACAGTTGGAGCCCCTGTTCGAAATCCTGATGATGTCCTCTGGCAATAATCGGCTGATCGAGCAAGGCCGCAATTAGAATTCGGTTATGGCACTTACTGTTAAACGGAAACCTGGGGAAAACGGGAAGGCCGCATATCATGTCTGCCGGCCTCATACCGACCGTATGAAGCCATTCAGCGCCGTTATTGTGGCGTTTGAGTGATCCTCTCGAAATACAGGCCGCCTCAAACCCCAAGCGCGCCATCCCCCTGAGGGTGGTCTCAGTACATGCACCGTGCGGTGGAGCCATCACCCTGGCTACGTTCACTCCTGACCGTTGTTCCAGTCTATTAACGCGCCTGAGCGCCTGCCGCAATTTTCCAGCGACCACTGCGTCCGAATACGGTCTCCCGAACTCCTGCGAGATATGGTCATTACCATGAATCAGCAACGATAAGTGTTCCTTGGACTTCCGGAATAAGGAAGCAGTTGGTCCATGAACAAACCATGCATCTTGCGGGATCGTCGCGAAAGACATGTGGTAACCATGAACACTGGAATGCTCCGCGATCCTACGAAAATCGACGAACCCGTAAGTCCGCCAATGAAGATTGGGGTCGTCAACCATGAAGCACGCCTGCAGTGGCGGCGGCTCCCATCCGGGGTCCTCCGTCAAAGCACGCACAAAAACGATGAGCGGAAGAAGCCGAAGGAAGCTTGTCTCATTAAAATATTGAGACAATAACTGGCCTGGGCTCAAACCCGGCAGAGGAAGTGAGACAACGAAATGACGCCGTCCTCCCGACTCCTGAATCGCCCACAACGGATATCCTTGTTTGGAAGCAACGGCCTTCATTTGCCCTTGCGTTTGAGGCAACGCCATCACTTCCCTAATTTCATCGGCCGTGATTCGCCTTCCCCGTAATAGCGTTGGGATCGCAGAAGTCTGCGAGAACTCGACGACGGACGACTCACCGCATCGTACGAGTTGCCTCTCACTGATGACGACATAACATGGTTTGTCGGAATGTGTTGCTCGGCGCAGCGTTTCGGCGTCATCGCTCTCCACGATCCACGCGTCAATTCCCGCATCATCTCCAAGCATTCGTTGCTCACAACGAAATCCAAACACCTCGCCCAAGGCGCCCAGCAGTTCTCGAGCGCCGGATGATTTTCCGGTAGTTGAAAGTCCAATCGTCTTCATCATCTCTAAATGACCGCCACCATCGAAAAATCGCTAGAAACTGTCCACTCCGTCATTTCAATTCGGAGGACCGCTTCACTGGCTTTTGACCCAGCTTTCGCCACCAAATGTCCAGCGCAGCCTGGCACTCCATTTTCGAATAACGTTTTGAATTGAATCCCCGCGCCCCCGCACCCGATAAATCGGCCAAGCGACCACTGCAAGCGCAATACGTATGACACTAGACAAGGCCATTGCGAATCGGTAAGACCAACAATAGAAACTTGACCGCGTCTTTCGGAAGAACCTCCAGCGGGACTCCAGCATCATGACGCTTGAGAAGGTGCTGACCTTGCTCTGCGAACTACTTGTGCCGCCGTGATGTACAACGGAAGCGGCCGGAACGTAAATGGTCTTCCACCCGGCCTCATTCGCTTTGAAACACAAATCAATATCCTCCGAATACATAAAATAATCGCCACTAAACAGGCCGACGGCTTCAAATACCGGTCTCTTTATCATCAGACACGCGCCCGAAACAGCGTCAACCGCCACGGGGTCGACACCGCCTCTAAACAAGGGTCCGGCACCCCACAGACCCGCTCGGGGAAAAACGCGGCGGAGCGCGTGAAGGTCCACAATTTGATTCAGAATTGTCGGAAAGGCCCGAATGCTGGTCGTCTGAATCGACCGATCACCATTGAGGAGCTTCGGTCCTGCAATACCTATATCAGTCGCAGAGTCGAGCCAATGCGAGAGGGTTTGTACCGCCTCGCCCTCAATCTCGGTGTCGGGATTTAAGAACAGAATATGTCTGCCATGCGCGGATTGGAACGCGGCGTTATTCGCCCTTGCGAACCCGAGATTCTTCTCGCTCTGGATGAATCGGACTTGTGGAAAATACTGTTTAAGCATTTCTTCAACGCCGTCGAACGATGCATTGTCAATGACAACGATCTCGAACTTGATGTCGTTGGTCAGCGCGTGAATCGACGCAAGGCATTTTCCGAGATATTCCTTTGAGTTCCAGTTGACGATAATAATTGAAACGTCCATACGTCCATTGGCCTGGCAGCAATTTCGTCGTTAGCCCAGACTTTCCATCGCCGCTCCGTTCCCTATCGAGTTTCGGTACGAGGCCACCGCAATTCCGATTGAGAGTATCACGGGAGCATGAGACCAGTTCGGCGGCCGTGATACCGTAAAAAAACGACGCTGCCCGCCGCCAGATCCATGGTGAGCCGCGGGATCGATCACGCGATCAACACTTCACGTCTAGCCGATGGGAATCCATCTATTTCCAAATGCTCTCTCTCATGAGCAGTCTGTTCAATTGCTGTCGCCTGAGATAACTGATGAGCGCTCGGTCATCGACCTGCGGCACTCCTCTAAAGTAACTAGAAACAAAACCGTAGAAGAGTCCAAGTCCGCCGATGAACAGCGGCCTCTCAAGAGCCCTCTTCAAACATTTAACGACCATGAACGCGGGGTGATAGCCTGATATATAGCTCCCCCTGCCGTTCTTCACCCAGTTTCCCCACGTCCCGTCTGCGGAGCCCGTATACTTGTGGTGTACGAGTTTGAGGTCGGGGAAGCAACGCGTCTTCCATCCGAGCATGTTTGCCTTGACCTCGTCTAACGTGTCCCAGCCAGGCGCTTGAATTAATCCGCCAATTGCCTCCCAACAAGGCTTGCGATAGATCTTCGTCGCGCCTCGAACGTGGAATTGGGGATTCTTCTCCAGAACGAGAGTTCCATCGATGTCATGGTAGACGTCCCCACCCCCGATTCCTAGAGTCGGTTCCGCCGCAAAATACTTGAAGCATTGTTCGAAATACCTCGGATCGAATGAGAGATCGCCGTCAAACTTTACGAGAAAGTCCCAATCCGACCTCGAGATAAGCCGCAGGCCTTCGTAAAAGGCCTCAACAACTCCGCCTCCTGCCTTCCGAAATCCTCTGTTTGCTCGGTGCAATACCTTGATCCATGAATGCTGCTGAGCATACTTATCGGCGATCGCCCCCGTTGCGTCCGTGGACCCGTCATCGACAATAATCCACTCGATTGGACGGGCCGTCTGGGCAGACATTGACAGCATCGTCTTCTCAATGTAACGCTCTTCGTCTCTGACCGGCGTAATCACTACATATTTAATGCCATCCGTCATAGGCGTGTCAGATCGTCTGAGTTAACGCTCTTTGCAAGCCGACCCGTGACGCCCCATGCTTCGACTCGCTCATCTTTCATTCCAGCCGCATCCATCATTGATATGCTCACAACGTTGGTCATCCCGCCTTCTGTCCGACAAGCTTGTCAATGAGAGACAGATACTCCTTCTCCTTCTTATCCCATGTGTAATCGGAGACAAAATTCATGGCGTTCGACGTCAGCCGATCCCTTAACTCCTGACTCCTAGCCACTTCCGAGATAGCAGCGGCTAGGTCCTGTGCATTCTCGGGCTCAAAAAACCTGACAATGTTGTCGTTAAAGTAATAGCGATCAATCCTGGTCGCTGAAACCACGACTGGGACCCCGAGAGCCATGAACTCCAGTATCTTTGTGCTAAACGCGTCGCCGCCGAACGGATCGTTTCGCTTCGGAACAATCCCTAGGTCCGCATTCGCCATGACTTCAGCCATTTGCGTGGATGGGAGGGTTCCGCGCAAGAAGACTCTATCCTGCAAGCGCAGGTCAGAAATGAGACTCTGAATTTCATTCCGCGTCGGACCACTCCCATAGATATGGAATTCTGCTTCCGGGACTTGCCCGCTGATCTGCGCAAAGGCCTTTACCGCAATATCGAGCCCCTGATGCCAGTTGATCGTTCCCGGATACATCACAATAAACTTGCCGTCCTTCCTCCTTCTCGGCCTCCTGTAAAAAATGGAAACATCAGGATAGTTTAGCTTGGTTGTGCACTTGTCCTTTTTCGCGGAACGAGAGAGGATCGTGTTCTCCCAAATGTGATTTGAAATGATCACGTGATCGGAAAATGCGATCGACGCCTTTTCGATCCAGGCCAAGGCTTTGAATACCACTGAATCGTGACGGACATTAAACTTGCTCGCGTAAAATTCAGGCACAATATCGTGGATATCAAGGATGATTCGCGCACCCGTCATCTTTGCAAACAGGGTCGCAAACACTTCAAAATCAGGAATCGAGTGCACATGGATCAGGTCATAGCGATTCTGCGCATGCTGTTTCGTAATAAAGCCTGACGAATTGAGAAAAAACCCCAAAAGCTTAATGAGATATGAAAACTTCCCCCTCTCGTCACGAACCCGTCTCTGTATCCTGCAGACCCTGACTCCATTTAATACATCGAATCGAGACTGGCCATCTTCCCTCAGTACCACGGCGTCTACTTGATATCCGTCCCGAGCAAGCGTTTCAGCATATCGACGGACACGGTTGTCGCTTTCATAAAATGAATACGACAGCATACAGGCTCTTCTGCCTCCCGCTGTCGTTTGAAACGCCTGACCCGCGTCGTCAAGCGATCTCGTTGTCGCCTGCACCATCCCTTGATTACTTTCCACTTTCATCGGCATGTCACGCCAATACTCTCCACGAATACTTCATCGAAATAGACGGTACCCGGTCGGAAAACATTTTCGGCACTACAATACAATGCTGGGTCACGTCCACTGACTGTGCTTCTCCCTGAAGACGCTCAGCATCGAAAGTGCCGCCCTATATCCGTGGTGAATCGCCGTTCTTTTAGCACCCCAATACCGGATCCATTCCTTCAGTGACAACTTACCTATCTTCTTTCGCACATCGTCGGCCAAATCTCCATCCTTAGTGTAGAAAGCAAGCCAAAGCAGACAGTGATTTAGATATTGGTCATACTTTTTCTTGACCTGCGCCGACAACCCGTACTTTTCACAAAGATACAGCTGCAGCTCCGAGCCGGCGATCCGGAATCGCAATATCTTCTGGATGTCCACGCTTCTCGTCGCGGACTCATCGGTAATGTTATGCGTAGCTAGGGATTCCGGCATGAAATGTAACCGTGCTTTCGTTGACATCTCCGCCCAGAGCTGCGTATCCCCCATTGGAAACTTGTCGTTTTGATGAATATAGGGGTCCGCGTCGATGAGATCTTCCAACAACTTCCGTCGCGCCATCACGGTACAAGTCGTAATACCACGCGACCTCCCCCCTTTACTCTCAAGGAGGTCAATAATCGTCGGTGCTTCCGGCATGTCCCATTTACGGTAACTAATGAAATCGACGATTCTCTTCCCCGAGTGCACGTGATAGACGTCATAACTCGAATACACTAAGCCGCAGTCAGGATGGCCTTCAAGATAATCGGCCTGTTTCTGTAGTTTCTGGGGATTGTGCCAGTAATCATCCCCTTCGCAGAATGCGAGGTATTTCCCCTGGCACGCCTTCAGCGTTCGAAGGCCGTTCTTTTTCATTCCGACGTTCTTATCCGACGTAATCACGCGGATGATGTCGGGATATTTCTTTGCGTATTCAAAAACGATTTCGCGAGTTCCGTCGGTTGAACAATCCTCCCCGATCACCAACTCGAACGGGAAATTCGTCTTCTGTTGCAGGACGCCCTCGATCGCCGGGCCGATATAGCGGGCATGGCGGTACGTGATCATGCTGACGCTGACCAACGGCTGTGTCATCTTGAGTCGTCCCCAAACCACATGGGTTTTATCTCGTGGTCCCGGCCGCCGCCAATGGCATCCGGCTGGACATCGCCTGCCAGACGTCCATAAACGCGGTTAATCGGAGCACGCGGCACACCCCGGCATAAAGAAGGCACCCGCCGGCTACCTGCGCCACCAGCAAGGACCACTGATTGGGAAACGCCAAAAGGCTCACGGCGAATATTGCGAGTCCCATCAACAGGGAGACCGCCAGGTACGGGAGTAGGTCAGTCACCTGCTCTCGGATCGAGTACTGAACGAGCACCCCGCTGTAGTAGCTATTCAAATAATAGGAAATCATCGACGTCGCGATCATCCCGCCGATCATCGCGGAAATCCCCCACCGCCACGTGACCGCGATGTTGATCACAATCAAGACTTTTTTGATGATCTCCAATCGCAAGAACAAGTCAGACCGCCCGAGCGCCTGCAACGCGTTCAAGTTTATCAGGTGCAGCGGATACAGGAGGCCCGCCACGCAAAGTAATTGCAGGTACGGAATGCAGGGCGCCCACTTATCCGTCAACAACACGAGTACCAAGGGATGCGCCACCATCGCCAATCCGATCATCATGGGAAAATTCACCAGGCCGAGCGCGGTCAGCGCTTTTTTCATTCCTCGTTTCAATCGCGCCTGGTCGTCCTGTATCGTTGAAAATACCGGAAACGTGACCCGCGCCACCATTCCGGACAAGGTCTGCGTCGGCATGTCATTCAGGGTTTTGGCGCGCGTGAAAAAGCCCAGATCAGCGGCGGAAAACAGTTTGCCGATAACCACAAGATAAATATTGTCGAATATCTGATTCAGAATGCTCGAAAACAACAACCTCGACCCGAAACCGAACATCTCCCCCAGCGACTTGAAACTGAAAATCAGCGCGGGCCTCCACGTGCTGAGCAGCCAGAGCCCCGCGGTGTTGACGACCGCGGCGGACACCTGTTGCACGACCAGGCTCCACACGCCGTAATTCAACATGGCGAGCGTGATCCCCGCGATGCCCGACAGCACGCCGGCCGCCAACCCGACTTTCGTCTGGATCTTAAAGTCGATTTGCTTGGTCAACAGCGTTCTCTGGATCATGCCGAACGAGTTGATCACGAGCGTCAGCGACAACGCCCGCGTCAGCGGCGTTAGGATCGGCTGGTTATAGAAGGCCGCGATCCACGGCGCGACCAGGCTCAACAGGCCGGCGCCCACGATCCCGACCGCGATGTTGAAATAGAAGACTGAACAGGTGTCGGTTTGCGTGACGTCCCGTTTTTGAATCAGGGCCGCGCCGAATCCGCTGTCCAGGAACGCCTGGATGACGGCGATGAAGATCGCCAGCATCCCGATCAGCCCGAACTGCTCGGGAAACAGCAAGCGGGCCAGGACGATGCCGATGACGAACTGCAGGCCGCGCTGCGCCACGGTCTGGAGAAAGCTCCATGACAGGGCGTCGACCGTTTTTTGTCGAAGATTGTCCGCCATTGTCAGTTCAGGTTCGTGATATCAGCCGGCGTTCCGGACTCGTTCTCGACGTGCGTCGGGCGTTGTCGACAGCCGCTTCGGTGATCCAGGCTCAGCGCTTAAACCCTTGCAGAAAACTGTTGGTGTTCAGGAGCGTCATCCTGCGGTACGTGACGTCCTTGAATCCCGCTTCTTCGAGCCATTGTCTGGTTTCGCCCGGCGCGTGGTTTCGGCCGTGCGCGGTCACGCAGAGCTGGACCAGATCCAGGAACACCGGCCATCGCCCGCCCAGACGGTCATCCCGCAGAAGTTGTCCCTGAATGACCAACGACCCGCCGCGGTTCACCGAGCGGTACAAGCGTTTGATGAGCACGCGGCTGGCCTCTTCGCCCAATCCGTGCAGCATGTTGGACACCAGGATCATGTCGTACGAGCCGGGAATCTCGTCCTTCACCGCGTCCAACGGGACGTAGTGGACGTCGTTCTTGAGATTGAATCGCGCCTGAACCTCCTTGGCCGTCTCCAACACCACCGGGTGGTCGGCCAAATACAACGCGAGGCCGGGGTTCCGAGCGCCAAGATGGAACGCGTACGTGCCCGGGCCGCAGCCGATGTCCAGGAACGACTTACAGCCCTCCGTGCTGAGAAAGTCGGCCAACTCCTTCCCGCGCAACGCCGCGTAGTTGTGCATGGAGAGCGCGAAGCTCCGCGTGCTCTCCTTGTCGCCGCCGAGGTGCGTGGCTGGGTCGATGGTTGGCGCGGACTTCAGGATGGCTTGGTCCAGCTTCGCGAGCGGCGCGCAGAAGAAATCCAGGCTGCGGATCCAGTCGCCCAGGTAACTCTCCTCCGCGGACGGCGACAACACGGTTCGGCACGCCGGGGAGATGTTGAAGCGGACGCCGTCCTTGGATTCGAGCACTTTGAGCACGACCCCGGCGTTCAACAGTCGCGACAAGGTCTCGGGGCGCGCGCCCAGCTCCGCGGCGAGCGCGTCCAGGGTGTTCGCGCCCTTGTCGATCCGCTCGAAGATTCTCAACTTGAGCAGGGCGAACAACACGCTGGACTGAAAAAATCCCTCCGCGATCGATAAGACCTCGATCTGCCGTTTCTTCACGGTCAGATCCGAGACTGCCGCTTCATGCTGTGCCATTCTCACTCCTTACGGGGCGATTTGCCGGTTCATCACGGTGTCGGTCGTTTCGACGTCACGGGCGTTCGTCGTGGGCGACGGGCCGCATCCAGGCCGCCACCACCCGCTCGCGTCCCTTGGCCTGGGCGGTCAGGGCGCGGGCCAGTTCGGCCTCGATCGCGGCCTGCGTCGCGCGACCGCGCAGATAGGTCTCCCACATGGGCGTGCCTTGCAGCGCGCTCAAGGCGCCCGTGGCCTTGGCCAGGGAGAGCCGGTCCACCATCTCGTCGAATCGCGCGATCTCGCGCTGGTGCACCTGGTACGCCTCGGTGCCCAGCACGTTCGCCAGGGGTTCGTAGTCGCTGTATTCGCCGGGCCGGTGGCGCTCCACGCCGGTGGGCGCGGGGTCGAACAGACAGAAGAGCGAGACGTGCCCGTCGATGATCTGCACCTCGTGTTTGTTGCGCAGGTACTGCGGGAGCCGGGTGGCCTCGTCCACGCGACACTCCTCTTCGGGCCCGCCCGCGGCCTCGTTGAGGTGGTACGTGGAGTCCCCGTCCAACGGCAACCACGGTCCCCAGCCCTGTTTGGCCGCGGCGTACGGGTGTTGCGCCATGCGCACGCGGGCGGCGCCCTTCACGTCGTAACAGACGTTGAACTCGGTGCGTGAATTGTACGACATCTTGAACACCGGCTCCCCGTCCTGATTGCCCGGGAGCCCGGCCACGTCGAACATGGTGGTGCGAAACCAGGACACCGGGTTCCCGGCCTTCGAGAGCAGGATCGGGTCGTGGTGCAGGAAGATCCGGCGGCTCAGGTACTGGGGCGTGAGGATCCACCGCAGCGACTGCGCGCCGGACGCGCACGCCGCGAGAAACGTCTCGTCGCGAAGCAGCACGCGGGTGCCGCGCGCTTGCGACGCGGACGCGCCCGACACCCGGAGGAGTTCGGCGCCGGCCTCGGCGTCCAGCACGCTCTCCGCGCCGGGCGGCAGATACACGTGTACGCCGGCGTCGACGCGATAGGGCGAATCCACGCCGCCCACGCGAAGGCTGCCGCGTCCGCGCAGCACGCTGATGACGTGACCCACGCCCGGATTGGGCGTGAGGCGACCGGCCGCGAGAAACCGCACTCGCTCCACGTCCAGCCCTTCGGGGTGCACGTCGTGGCGCAAAATCTTCGCGGTTTCAAACGGAGCGCCCGACTCGCGACGCCACGGATTATGGATCAATTTTTGAATGACGTACTCCTCTACGGCGACATCCGTGGTTTCGCGATGCGATCGTCGCTGCGCCCCACAGTCAAGCACATCCGCGCCCCGCGTCCAGCGTGTTGGGCTGGGGCCGTGCGCGCGCCGCGTCGCTGAGTTTCTTCCGATCGACCTTGCCCGATGACGTGGTGGGCAGCGCCTCGCGCAGCTCCACGATCTCGGGCACCATGTATTTGGGCAGGCTGGCCACGCAATATTTCACGACATCGTCCTTGGTCAATGTGCCCGCGCGGGACGGCACCACCAATGCCGAAATCCGATTCCCGATCAGTTCGTCCGGAATCGGGATCACCACCGCGTTCTGAATGTCGGGGTGATTGCACAGGATCGTCTCGATTTCACCGATCTCGATCCGGTACCCCCGGCTCTTGATCATGTGGTCCTTGCGCCCGAGGAACACGTAGTTGCCGTCCGCGTCGAGCTGGACCAAATCCCCGGTCTTGTACACGCGCTCGCCCGCCTCGGGCCGCAACGGATTCGGCACAAAGGCCGCGGCGGTTTTCTCCGGTTCGCCCCAATAGCCCCGCGCGACCGTGGCCGCCCGCACGTAGAGCTCCCCCTCCACGCCGGGCGCGGTGATCCGGTTGCCGTCGTGGTCCAGGGCGAACACGTCGAAATTCGGCATGGGTTTGCCGATGGGGAGCGAGGCCGTGGCGTCCGGCGGGAGCCGGTCCACCCAATAATAGGTGGACGAGTTGGCTTCGGTCTGCCCGTACATGTTGCAAAACCAGGCGCCGGGGAGCGCGTCCTGGAGCCGTCGCAGATATTTGAGCGGAAAGAGCTCGCCCGCGAACAGGATTAGTCGCAGGCTCGACAGGTCGTGACGATCCAGACTCTGATACGTGGCCAACAGGGACAAGGCCGACGGCACGGAATTCCACACCGAGATCCGGTGCGTGGCGATCGTCTCCGCGAGTTTGACCGGGAAAATCGCGGCGGTCTCGGGGATGATGACCACGGTGGCGCCGGCGCTCAGAGCCACGAAGAGGTCCACCACGGACATGTCGAAATGCAGCGGGCAGATGTTCGAGAATCGGTCCTCCGGTCTGATCCGGAAAAACTCGCGCGCCGCGTCGATGAACGTCAACGCGTTCAGGTGCGACAACATCACGCCCTTGGGATTGCCGGTGGAGCCGGACGTAAACAGAATATACGCCAGGTCGAGGTTCACCGCGTGCGCGGCCGGCGCCTCGCCCCCGAGGCTCGATCGCATCTCGCGCCCGTCGAGCACGCTCGCGGGCCCGAGGGCCTTCACGCCGGGGTCCGCCCCGTCCATCACCACCAGGCGCCGCACCGCGGAGTCCGACGGCAGTACTTTCTCGAGCGTGTTGAGCTTGTCGCGAGCCGTGAGCAGACACGCGATCTCGCACGTCTTCAGAATGTAGCCGAGGCGGTTGGGCGGCGACATCGGGTCGATGGGCACGTACGCGGCGCCGGCTTTCAGGATGCCGAACAGACCGACAATGGACGCGATCCCCCGATCCATGAAGATGCCGACCCGGTCGCCCCGTCGGACCCCGTGGCGCGAGAGACCGGACGCGAGCGCGGCGCTCTCTTGCTCCAACGCGGCATACGTCATGGTCTGGTCTTTGAACACCAAGGCCGCTTTGTCCGGATGCTTGGCCGCGCTCTCGGACAGCAGATGTTGCAGCAGGTACGCCATGTGTGTCAGCCCGCGCAGCGCCATGTCGGGTCCTGCCCGACATGGGCCGTGGGCCATCTTGGATCGGTCTTGGTTAACCCGGGAACGGGGTAAAAGGGTTGTGAGTCAATGCGCGGAGTCGGTAGGGGGCCACAGTCCATATCTCAATGTTACGGCGTCACCACCGAGATGTCATCGACCACGATTGTCGAGGGCGCGGCCGCCGTCCCCGTCCACCAATCCGCGCTGATGCCGCCGCTCAGCAGCGGCGCCCGAGCATCGAAGTTGTTGTCGGTCACGTCGATCCGCAGGACCCCGTCGTAGTACACCTGGATCCCATTCCCGGTAAAGGTCAATTGCAGCGTGTGCGAGCCGGTGCCGACCGTTGGGATGCTGACCTGCTGCATCGGCACGCCGGGCCCGAGATCGGTCCAGCCGCGGAACTTCCACAACTTCAGCACGTTCGACCCGCCCGCGGAGCCGGTCGGATAGACCCAGGCCCCGTAGTGCGCGCCCGTGGTCGGGTTGACGCGCCCGCCGATGCCCCCGCCGAACGACCCGGCCGGCATCTGGATACGGCCTTGCACCGTGTAGTCGGCCCACTGCGGCGTGGTGGAGTAGTACGCGTAGGAGTATTGCCGCGACGCGGGCGCCGACCCCTGCATTTCGCCATTGGCGACGTTCCAGGTTCCCAACGCCGCGACCCAGGGCGATAACGGGTTCGGCGTGCCGGGCGCCCGGGTAAAGTCATCCGAGAACAACAGCGGGTCGGGCGGCGCGTTGATGGTAAAGGTCTGGGCATTGGACGTCCCCCCGCCGGGCGCGGGGTTGACCACGGTCACCGACGCGGTACCCGCGTCCGCGATATCCGCGGCCACAATTTCCGCCGTCACTTGCGTGGCCGAAACCACGGTCGTGGCGCGATCCACCCCGTTCCACCGCACCACCGCCCCGGCCACGAAATCCGTGCCCGTGACGGTCAACGTGAAGGCCGCCGACCCGGCCGTGGCTTCGGTGGGGCTGAGACTCCCGGTGGTCGGCACCGGATTGGTCGGCGCCACATTAATCGTAAAGGTCTGCGCGTTGGACGCGCCGCCACCCGGCGCGGGATTGACCACGGTCACCGACGCGGTGCTCGCGGTCGCCACGTCCGCGGCATCGATCATTGCCGTCACTTGAATCGGCGACACCAACGTGGTCACCCGATCCGCGCCGTTCCACTGCACCACCGCGCCCGGCACAAACTCCGCCCCGTCCACGGTCAACGTAAACGCCGCGGCGCCCTCGGTGACGGACGACGGCGTCAGGCTCGTGATGGCCGGAATCGGATTGGGCGCGGGATTGATCGCAAACGTCTGCGCGTTGGACGCGCCGCCGCCCGGCGCCGGGTTGACCACCGTGACCGACGCGGTGCCAGCGGTCGCCACGTCCGCGGCATCGATCATTGCCGTCACTTGAATCGGCGACACCAACGTGGTCACCCGATCCGCGCCGTTCCACTGCACCACCGCGCCCGACACGAAGTTGGCGCCGTCCACGATCAGGATGAACGCGGCGTCACCAGCCGTCGCCGTGGCGGGGGTCAACGCCGTGGTCGTCGGGATCGGGTTCGGCACCGGATTGATCGTGAAGGTCTGCGCGTTGGACGCGCCGCCCCCGGGCGCAGGATTGACCACCGTGACCGAGGCCGTGCCCGCCGTCGCCACGTCCGCGGCCAAGATCTCGGCCGTCACTTGCGTGGGCGACACCACCGTCGTCGTGCGACCGACCCCGTTCCACTGCACCACCGCCCCTGACACAAAACCGGTCCCATCGACCGTGAGCGTGAAGGCCGCATCCCCCGCGGTCGCAGAGGCCGGCGTCAACGCCGTGGTCGTGGGCACCGGATTCGGCGCCGGATTGATCGTGAACGTCTGCGCGTTGGACGCGCCGCCGCCCGGCGCGGCATTGACCACGGTCACGAGCGCGGTGCCGGCCGAGGCGATGTCCTCGGCCGCAATCTGTGCGGTCACCTGACTCGCGGACAGCACCGTTGTCGGTCGATCCACGCCGTTCCACTGCGCCACCGAGCCGGCCACGAAACCGCTGCCGTCTATGGTCAGCGTGAAGGCCGCGTCGCCGGCCGTGGCCGTCGCGGGCGTCAGGCTGGTGGTGGTCGGAACCGGATTACTCGCCGGCGTGTTGATCGTGAAGGTCTGCGCGTTGGACGCGCCCCCGCCCGGCGCGGCATTGACCACGGTGACGGACACCGCGCCCGCCGCGGCAATATCCGACGCCGGGATCGCGGCCGCCAGTTGGATCGCGGACACAAACGTCGTTACGCGATCCACGCCGTTCCATTGCACCACGGAGCCCGCGACAAACCCCGTGCCGTCCACGGTCAACGTGAACGCGGCATCCCCGGCATTGGCGACGGCCGGAGTCACGGCCGTGGTGGCCGGGACCGGGTTATTGATCGTGAACGTTTGGACGTTCGAGGTGCCGCCGCCCGGCGCGGGCGAGACCACGGTCACCGACGCGGTGCCCGCGGTCGCCACGTCCGCGGCATCGATCATTGCCGTCACTTGCGTCGCCGACACGAACGTGGTCACGCGATCCACGCCGTTCCACCGCACCACCGCGCCCGACACGAAGTCCGCGCCATCCACGGTCAACGTGAACGCCGCATCGCCGGCCGTGGCCGAAGACGGCGTCAACGTCGTGGTGCTCGGCACCGGATTGGGCACCGGATTGATGGTAAACGTCTGCGCGTTGGACGCGCCGCCGCCCGGCGCGGGATTGACCACGGTCACGAGCGCGGTGCCCGCCGTCGCGACATCCGCCGCCTCGATCGCCGCCGTCACTTGCATCGCCGACACGAACGTGGTCGCCCGATCGACCCCGTTCCACTGCACCGTGGAGCCGGCCGCGAAACCGGTGCCGTTCACCGTGAGGGTCAACGCGGCATCACCCGCGGTGGCCGACGCGGGCGTGAGCGCCGTGGTCGACGGAACCAGGTTATTGATGACAAAGGTTTGCGCGTTGGACGTGCCCCCGCCCGGTGCGGGCGTGACCACGGTCACGGCGGCCGCTCCGGCCGTGGCGATATCTTCAGACGAGACCAACGCCGTGACTTGGTTCGCGGACACGAACGTGGTCGGCCGATCCACGCCCTCCCAATGCACCACCGACGCGGCCACGAAGCCGCTGCCGTTGACGGTCAGCGTGAACACCCCGTCCCCCGCGGTCGCGGTATTCGGATTCAGGCTCGTGGTGACCGGGGCCGGGTTGTTGATCGTGAACGTTTGCGCATTGGACGTCCCACCGCCCGGCGCGGGATTGACCACGGTCACCGAGACCAAGGTTCCGGTGGCGAGGTCGGCCGCGGGAATGGCCGCGGTGAGCTGGGTCGGCGAAACATAGGTCGTGGGCCGATCCAACCCGTTCCATTGCACCGTGGAGCCGGTCAGGAAGTCGGCGCCGTCCACGGTCAGCGTGAACGCGGCATCGCCCACATTGGCCGTGCTCGGGCTGATGGTCGTGGTGGTCGGAACCGGGTTGGGGGCAAGAACCGTGAAGGTCTGGGGATTGGACGTGCCGCCGCCCGGCGCCGGGGAGAACACCGTCACCATCGCCGTGCCCGCGGTCATGAGATCCGCGGCCGGAATCGCGGCCGTGAGTTGAATCGACGACACGAAGGTGGTCGGACGATCCACCCCGTTCCACTGCACCACCGAGCCCGCGACAAAACCCGATCCCGCGACGGTCAGGGTGACGCCCGCGTCGCCCACGGTGGCCGTCGCGGGGGTCACTGCCGTGGTGACCGGCACGGAATTGTCGAACGAGAAGGAAATTCGAATTTCCCGGAACACGGGCGTGGCGGATTGGTCGGTCGACGTCAGCTCCGCCTGGTACTGAATCCATTGTCGATTCTCGCTCATGAAGCCGGCGCCGCTGTTGCCGTAACACGCCGACCAGGACGCCAGAGCCAGTCCGCCGGAGGAATCCGCGCCGCGGGTTCTCACGCACACGTCGGTGCTGGTGCCCGTGGTCGCGTCCCACGAGACGTTTTGCCACTGCACGCCGGCTCCGCCGTCAAAACCCGACGACACGAGGGTGCCGCCGCTGCCGTACACCGACAGGCCGACCACGGAGACGTCGTCCACGACAATGGTCCGCGCGGGATTGCCCGTGTACCAATCCGCGCTGATGCCTCCGCTTGTCAGCGGCGCCCGGCCGTCGAAATTGTTGTCCGTGACGTCGATTCTCAGAACGCCGTCGTAGTAGACCTGGATACGATTCCCGGTGAAGGTCAGTTGGACCGTGTGGAACGCGGTGCCGACCGTGGGCACGCTGATCTGCTGCATCGGCGCGCCCGGGCCGATGTCGGTCCACCCGCGGAACTTCCACAACTTCAGGACGTTCGACCCGCCCCCCGATCCGCTGGGATAGACCCAGGCCCCGTAGTGGGCGCCCGTGGCCGCGTTGACGCGCCCGCCGATGCCGCCCCCGAACGACCCGGTCGGCATCTGGATCCGCCCCTGCACGGAATAGTCCGCCCACTGGGTCTCGGGCATCAGCATCGCGTAGGCGTATTGCAGCGCCCCGCCGGTTCCCTGCATGACCCCGTTGGTGACGGTCCACGTCCCCATCGCGGAGACCCATGGCGCCAACGGATTCTGCGCGCCGCCCGGCCTGGTGAAATCGTCGGAAAAGAGCTGGGCGGTCGACGTACTCAGCGTGATCTGCCCGGCGACACCGGCGTTGATGCCGGCGGCCGAGTCAAACCGGCTCGAATCCGCCCAAACCGCTTGGCCCCCGCCGCCCGCCCAGTCGGTCTGGGTCCAGCTTTGCGCTTGCGGCGGGTCGATCGCAAAGTCCCACGGGTTGGACGTTCCCCCGCCCGGCGCGGGGGTAAAGACGGTCACCGGTACCGTGCCCGCGGCGGCGATGTCTCCCGCCGTGATTTGCGCGGAGAGCTGGGTCGCCGACACGTACGTGGTGGGACGATCCGTTCCATTCCATCGCACCACCGAACTCATCATGAACCCGCTGCCGTTGACCGTCAGGGTAAAGCCGGCGCCCCCCGCCGTGGCGGAGGCCGGACTCAGGCCGGTCGTGGCCGGCACGGGGTTGTCGATCGCGTACTGCACCTCGACGGAGGACGCGGTGGTCCCGACCCGCACCCGGACCACGTTGCCGACCACGCGGTACTCCGAGGCGTTCGCGGGCGCGTCGTTGATCAACACCTGGAAATTGCTCACGCTGGGCAGCGCCACGTCAACGGACGTTTCAGGGTCGGTGGCCCCGCTGAGCGTGGCCCGGGCCCTGACCAGATTGCCGGTGATGCTCACCGTCGGCGTAACCACGGCGGTGGATCGAGTTATCCACCAGTCAGCCATTTCCACCGTGTTGGTGGCCCACATCCGGGGCTTGGCGACCGCATACGTCACGTACTGTCCCATCAGATTGGTGCCGGTCGAGGGAATGTGCCCGTAGAGATTGATCGCGCCGCCGAGGTCATAGTGAAAGTCGACCGCGGCCTGCATCGACGCCGTGGTGTGGCCCCACTCCAGCGCGCCCGGGATCTCCGTGCCCACGAACCAATCGCTCGCGGGGATCGAAACGTGATACCGCTTGCCGTAGGTCCGATACGAGATCGTCCAATGGGGAAAGGGTCCGAGTTTCTGCTCGCCCTTGCCCGACGTCAAGGCGCCCAACGAGTCCAAGAGGTCGTAGGAATCTTCCCGCGTCGAGTTGAAGTACGGCGCCGCCCACGTGCGGGGGCAGTTGCCCAGCAACCCGCAGCCGACTCGGCCGTTGTCCACCCCGATCAACCACGCGGCGATGTCCTGGAAGGACAACTGGACGGACTCGAGCGCGTACGCTTTGCCGCTGGCGTATCCCGGCGGGGTGACGTCGAGCGCCTCGTCCGGCCCCCAATGCCAGTAATCGAAATCACTGATGTTGAGATTCAAATTGACGGGATTGCGCAAGCCGCCGTTGTGCGGTCCGATCGTCGCCCCGGAGTCCGTCACCGCCCGGCGCATGCTGGCGATGACCGCGTCGCGGTCGGGCATCTCTTCGCGCAGCGTGCCGGTCGTGAAGTAATAATCGCCCTTGGCGCCCTGGGCGCGCTCGAACGCGGCGGAACTTTCGATGGACCGGATCGACGGGGCGGAATTCTCGAAATCGTGCCGGACGATCAACGCGGCGTTGTAAGGGAATTGCCACGGGCTGAGCCTGACGATCGGGAGCGTCGTTGATTCAAACGCCCATTCGATGGCGCGACGATACATCAGATAGGCGTACATCGCGGGATCGTACACCCCGTGCCCGATCAGGGGCTGCATGGCGCCGTGATAGACGAACCGCCCCATCCCGTACGGCCTGGTGGCCAGCAAGGGCCCCGAATCGCCGTTGGCGATCACCGTCGCGCCCGCGGCCGTCACCTGAAACACAAAGTGGTTCCCGGGATGCACGGCGTGCCGCGGCGACACGCCCAACGGAATTTCATCGGAGTTGTGCGGCATCCGCCACGACACCGAGGCCGAGGGGATATGCGAGACCAACCGGTGATCCACCAGTTTCGTGAAGTGCCGGTTTTCGTACCAGTTCTGGAGGCTCGCGTTGACCATGTGCAAGCCCATCTCGTTGCCGAAGGCAAAGTCTCCCCGCGTGGTGCCGTCGGGGTTGCGGGTAAAGGCCGATGAGCCGACGAATAACGTCCCGCCGGACGCCACGTAATCGAGCAGCGGGGTGATCTGATTGTTCGCGACCGCTTCGGCGGCCAGACTGATCACGATGGGGTACCGGGGGGTGCCGTCCGGGTGACGGAGCGCTCCGGCCGCGATGTCCGCGTCGCTCACCTCCACGAACGGCGTGCCGTCCGATCGCAGCGACTCCTTCAACGATTCCGGCATGACGAAATAGTGCCAAGCCTCCACCCACCACTGAAAACCCGTTGTTCCTGCGGTCCCGGACGGCGTGGGAGGCGTGGCCGGCATGGTTTCGAGCGCCTGCGTCAATTCAGAGACGTGGACCGCCACCACCGGTTCCGGGGGCAGCGCCCACGCCGGTGCCCCCACGAGGAGCCCTGAGATGACCAGTGTGAGCGCGATGAAAGAAGCACGGAGTGTGTGCCGCATCTGAATTGGCCCGTTCATTACATGACCCGCAACAGTGGAGTAACCATCCGTGGGCGTGCCGAAAGTCCGGAACGGACGCCGCGCAAACCCGCGATGAATGGAATTTCCAGTTAAATCAATTAGTTAAAACACAAACATCACGAAATTTATCCGGCCCTGAGGATGGGCGGAATTTCGCATCCAGACCTTTTCCTGAAAAATCAACTGGGTTCGACCACCGAAATGCCGTGTTGGAACACGATACTACAGTGCGAGAACCATAGCAACAGAAAGTTCGTCCCACGCCCGGCGCGGCCGCAAACCCAACGCCGGCGCGCCTTCGCGCCGTAGGCCACCCCGTTCACGGGGCCCGGCGACTCCGGGCGTCTCGCCGTCGGTTTCGGCGGGTCAGAGCCCCAGAAATCTGGCCACGATGTTGCGCTGGATCTCCGAGGTCCCGGAATAGAGCGTGCTCCCGATGGAGTCGCGCAGTTCCCGCTCCACTTCGTATTCCGTGGTGTACCCGTATCCGCCGTGAATCTGCACCGCGTCGAGACACGACGCTTTCCACGACTCGCTCACGTACAACTTGGCCATGGCCGCGTCCATGATCGCTTTGCCCTGGGTCTGTTTCGTCCACGCGACCTTGTACAACAAGAGCCGGGCCGTTTCCAACCGGACTTTCATATCGACGATCTTATTGGCGACGGACTGGTTCTTGCCGATCGCCTTGCCGAACTGCTTGCGCGTCGCGGCGTGTTTGATGCACTGCTCCAGTTGCCGCTCCATCCCGCCCAAAAACCCCGCCAGAATACAGGCGCGTTCCCACTCGACCGTGTCCTCGAAAATCGCCGACCCATTCCCTTCCTTGCTGAGAAGGTTCTTGACCGGTACCCGACAGTCCTCAAAATGGATTTCGGCGAACGGAGCGGTTCGCAACCCCATCTTGGAGATGGTCCGTCCCACCCGGAGTCCCGGGAAATTCCGTTCGACGATAAACGCCGTGACCCCCATGAACCCCTTGCGTTTATCGACCGTCGCGTACACGATGAACACGTCGGCCGCGGGCGCCATGGTCGAAAAGGTTTTCCGGCCGTTGAGGACGTAGTGATCGCCGTCCAACCGCGCGGACGTGTTCAGACCGAAGGCGTCGGAGCCCGCGTCCGGTTCCGTGACGCTGTTCGCCCCGATCCATTCTCCCCGACAGAGCTTCGGCAAATAGGCGTCCTTTTGCTCGTCGGTTCCGAACCGGAGAATCGGCATCTGCACGGTCCACATCTGACCGTTCACGGCGAAGATCAATCCGTTGTCTTTACACCCGTATCCCAACCCCTCCATCCGCACCATGGTGCTGAAAATGTCGAGGTTGCTCCCGCCGTATCGCGCGGGCACCGCCGATCCCTGGATTCCGAACTCCGCGCACTGCTTCAACAGGTCGCGGGAATAGACCGCGTCGCGGTCCCGTTCGATGACGTTCTCGTTGAGCGTCTCCTGGGCGAACCGGATGGCGCTCTTTTTCAGTTCAACTTGGTCTTTGCTCAACTCGAAATTCACACTCCGACCTCCGTCTCACCGTCGCCGTTGAACGCCGCCGCGGCGCGTTACGACTTGCGCTGTTTCTGCTCGACGAATTTCACCAGGCTGTTCAAACTTTGGAAGTTCTCGGGCACGATCTCCTCGTCATTCACCTTGATCCCGCATGTCTCCTCCAGAAACGTGACCAACTTCAGGATCGCCAAGGAATCGATGATCCGTTGCTCGAGGAGATCGGCATCCGGATCCAGCGTGGTTTTCCCGAAGTCAGCGGCAACTTCCGTGAGCAGGAACCGCTCAATACTCTGTGCAATCGTCATCGACAACTCTCCCCCCCCATAATCGCCTTACCCGGATGTGATCTGCTGACGCCCCGTCCTATGCCCCTTCTGGAAACCGCCCGAACGCCTCGATCGATCGGCTCGGCCGCCAGTCGCCTCGCACCATCAAATTATTTCGGCAATAGAGTTCAAACCCCATGCCTTCCAGCGCCGTGACGAGCGACGTATCCCGTGCCATGACCCGCGTCTGACACGGACGATCGCCGTACACCGCGGCGGCCCGCTGAAACAGGCGCGTCGCCTCCTCCTCGCCGTCCGCGACCAGCGGGCCCAATTGCACCGACTGCGCGGCGGGGAGGCACGCGAGGAATCCTCGAATCCCCGATTGATCGCGCGTGACGAAAATTCTTCCCCATTGCCGGAACAATGCCAGGTCCGATCGCCGATCGAACCGGCTTCGGGGAGTATCGTACGCCTGCACCGCGTCAAGGTCGTCCGCGGCCAATTCACTCACGTCGCCGGACGGAGGACCCGCGGCGCGCGCGCCCGGCGCTCGTGTGACATCGAGCAGTTCAGCCACCGGCGCGAATCCGACCGATGAATACAGGGCCAAGGACGCGGGGTTAAACGTCTCCTGGAACAATCGTACGCTCCGGAGCCCCGCGGCGCGTTCGAGCACGGCGTTCAGCAACAATCGGCCGATGCCGTGTCCCTGAAACGACGGATCAACGGCCACCGGGCCGATCCCCCCGTGAAGGCCGCGCGGGTTCAGACAACAGACTCCCGCCGCACGCCCGTCCACCTCGGCGAGCAGGACGTCGCCGGGACCGTGACGCAGCAACGACCACGCCCACGAAGTCCCTTCCCGCCGATCGTGCATTCTCGGCGGGTATCCATACCTGGCCGCCCCGCCGTTAAACGCGTCGAACAGAATGTCCCCGACCCGGTCCAGGTCCGCCCTGGTCATGCGCCGAATCGCGGCGACGGTTTTTGCGCCTGACTTCTCCACGGTGTTCAATCCGGACGACGGGCCGTGAGCCGGGCCATGGTTGACGCTGAACACGCCCCGCTCAGATCGCCCTCGTGCCGAAACGGCTCCTGATCCCACCCCTTATTCCGAGCCGCCGTCACGCGAGGATTTGCGTTCCCGCACCGGCCACATCAGCCACGTCCGCAACTCATCGCTTCGCTTCGGATACAGTTCGGCCGGGGGACTGATATACACGCCCTTTTCCCGGGTGTCGCGCGCAATGGACACGCCGCTTCCGATGAGCGACTCCCGGGCGATCCGGACTTCCTCCTTGACCGTGGCGTTGGCTCCGACCAGCGAGTATTCTTCCACGGTCACCCCGCCGAGAATCACGGCGCCGGGCGCGATGAAACAGTGATCCCGCAAGATCGAGTGATGTCCGATGATCGCGCTCGTCGCCACCGTGACGTTGTTGCCGATCTCGACGAAGGGCGCGATCACGGCGGTTTCCAAAATGAGACAATTGTCGCCGAGAATCAGCCCCGGATACGTGACGGCTTTGGAACTCACGTAGTTGATGAGTTGATACCCCTTGCTCTTGGCCTGCGTGTACTTCTGTTCCCGTAAGCGATTCACCCGCTGAAAGCTCACCGGCACCGTCATCTTGTACGCCGACGGGGGGAACACGGTTTCCACGGTTTCAAAGGCCACCACCGGGAGTCCGAACGACTTGTCCTTCGTGACGTACGCGCCGTCCACCGTAAACGCCGCGACCTCGTAGGGGGAATCATGCGTCAACAAAAAGTACACGTGCTCGGCGAACACGCCGTTCCCGAAGACAACGACCTTCTCCTTCTCCATTGCCTCTCGCCTCACGCCGTCAAAGAGTTCGCCGCCGGACGGGCCGGCGAGCCGCCAATCGCCGCGCTCGCGCCGTCCTACCCGGCCTTCACCAATGCCTTGGGCGTCACGCCCCCCTGCTGACTTCCCTTCGCGCCGCGCTGGAGCTCCGCGATGATATCGCAAATGGTTTCGACGTCGGAGAGGTCCAGACTGTCGTAGATGGGCAGCGTGAGTATCTGGTCCGCCACCCGGCGCGCGACCGGCAACGACCCGTTCACCGCGATGCTTTGATAACACGCGTAATCGCAGATCAACGGATAGAAATACCGGCGCGTGTGCACGTTCCACTCCTTGAGCCGTTGATACAAGGCATCGCGGCTCATCCCGAATTCCCGCTGATCCACTTCGATCGGCATATACCCGTGGTTGTATGTGATGTCGGCCGGCAACGGCCGCACGAGGTGAATACCCGGCACGTCCTTCAGCCTGGCTCGATACGTGTCCGTGATCTTCGCTCGCTTGCGGATCGTGTCGTGCAGGTATTTGAGCACCTGGATGCCCATCAACGCCTGCATCTCGTTCATCTTCGCGTTGGTGCCGGGCATCACCACTTCGACCTCGTTCTTGAAGCCGAAGTTCTTCAGATAGTTGAACAGGCTCTTTAACCCGGCTTCCTGGAAGGTCAGCATGCCGCCTTCGATGGAGTGGAACAGTTTGGTGGAATGGAAACTGAACATGCTCAGATCGCCGAAGTGCGCGATCGACTTGCCGCCGACCGTCATGCCGAACGCGTGCGCCGCGTCGTAGAGCAGCCGCAAATTATGCCGTCGCGCGATATCGGCCAACGCGTCGAGTTTGCACGGGTGGCCGTAGACGTGTACCGCCAGGATGGCGGTGGTCCACGGCGTGATCGCGGCTTCCACCTTCTCCGGATCAAGGGTGTAGTATTCCGGCTCGATGTCCACGAAAATCGGCCGGATCTTGTTCCAAAACAAGGCGTGGGTCGTCGCCACGAAGGTATACGGGGTGGTGATGACCTCTCCCGAGATGCTCATGCCTTGCAGCGCGATCTGGAGCGCCAGCGTGCCGTTATTGAACAGGCACAGATTGTCGGTCTCCAGCAGTGTGCTCAATTCTTGCGTAAACCGCTTGAGAATCGGTCCGTCGTTGGTCAACCAGCGGTTTTCCCAGATTTCCTCGAGTCCGCGGTGAAACTCCTCCAGCGGCGGCAAGAACGGACGCGTCACATAAATCGGTTTCTCGAATGGCTTGGTCATCTCGTTACCTCGCGAACCGTTCGAATCCCATCCCGCCGCCCGCGAGCGATGTCCGCGGATTTCGGCCGCGCCGGGCGGCTAACACGGCGAAATCTCCAGGTTCCCGGCGACCGGCGCGCGGTTCGCCTCCGACGCGCTTTCTCGCCAAAATCGCGCGAGTTCCCGCGGAAGCGGTTGCCAGTATTGGCCGGCGTATTGACGTCTCGCGTAGTCGAGAAAATCCCGATACCGTGCAATCGGATACTCGTCGACTCGGCGCTCATCCTGCTCGCGGGCCATGTAGTCGGGGTGGGTGATCAGGAGCGCCATCCCGCCGTTCGCGACGATCCAGTCGAGCTTCTTCTTCCAGATCCCGATGTCGTGTTCCTTCATCAATACGAACAGGGTGAAGTCCTGGGGGAGCGTATACGGCAACTCGACGTATCCGCGTCGGCCGTGTTCCCCCTGAACGGTGAACGGGAAAATCGTCTCCACTCCGCCGGGTTGCGGCTCGAACGGATCGGTATCGAACGTCGACGCATCGTACTCGATGTCCAGATCGTGCATCCACGTGAGGTTGCGGTGCATGGACGGCGACACGAACCCGACGGCTCCCCAGTCTTTCAGATACCGGTTGATCCGGATCGCGCCCTCCTGAAACGTCGCTCGCGAGAGAAAGAGTTTCCCGTCATGTTTGAGTCCGTGGACGCCGACCTCGAATCCCTCCGCGACCAGTTCCCTTCGCAACGCGGAGGATACCGGATATCGTTCCGGCACGAAGTTGAACGAGGATCGGAACCCCATCGATTTCTCGAGGTCCATCAAGCGGCGACACTTGTCCTGTCCCCGCTCGGTTTCGACGTCGTGCATGAGCACCAATGCGAAGCGTTTTTTCTCGGGCCATCCCGACCACCCGGTCGGCGGCTGATTGGATCGCTCGTTGATCGGCCACACCCGGGTGTGGTACGGCGCTCGCACCGCGATCAGCGTTCGTCTCAGCCAAATCTGCAGCCATCGGGGGATGAACGGCTTAACTCGGTAGAACAACCTGGTTCGATAACCGATCATCGCGCGGAATGCCGGGGGTTCACTAGCCAATGTGCCGATAGAAGACCGAACCGGCGACCCGCAACAGCGGGATCGGCATCCGATGGATGAGCTTTTTCGGGCCGTCGAGCAGCCCGGGACTCTCGCTGACGAAGCGCTCGCGCCTCACGTCGTATTTGTAGTAGGGAATGCCGCGTTCCCGGGCGCCCCACCCGCGTTTGAACTGCAGCAGGCCGTTGTTCTCCGGCTCCGTTCTCCCCAAACACACGCTCCGCGCGCCGCGCTCCGAGCACCACTTGATGGCCTCCCACATGACCAGGTTGTTCGCCCTGAGGTGTTGAACGCTCTTGTCGGAGGCTCCGTACTTGTAGATGGCCGTGTCACCGAAGCGCAGGAAGACCGCGCCCGCGACGCAGGTATCCCGAACCGACGCGAGCGCCACGAATCCTCGGCCGTGGGATAACGCGTGTTCATGGAGTTTTTCGAAAAAGCGAAACGGTTGCGGGGGAAGGCCGTGGTCCCTTCTGGTGACGCAATTCAGGCGATAGAACGCCCGGACCGACTCCATCGTCCCGGAAACTTCGACGCGCACCCCTTCGTTGATCGCCTTGTTGATGTTGCGTCGCGTGCTCTCGCGAAGCCCCGACAACAGTTGCTCCGCGCTCCCGGACACGTCGATGACGTGGTGATAATACGTGGCGAGCCGCGGGGTCTCGCGCGACAGTCGCTCGCCGCACCTGAGCTCGACGGACTTCCAGCCCGCGTGTTTCCCATGCGCGATGATCGCGTCGACGACGTCCAGGAAATCATTCTCGGAATATCCGTCGTCGATGAGCGGCTCGCAATGATCCGTAAACGGAAGCGAGACCGCCCGCTCGCCGGTCAGGATGCTCTTGATTTCCATGCAGGGGACGGAGACCGCGATGTTCCCGGCGGACATCGCCGTGAAATACGCGGGCCGGTACCCGTAGGTTTCGTGCAACACCCTGGCCCAGATCGAGGAGTGAAAAAAGGAATAGCCGCGTACGGCGAGAACTAGGTCATCCCATCCCGGATATTCAAGGGGATTTATGATCTCTGGTTTTGGAGACATTCCGCCACGCGCTGCTGCTGGCTTTCCGTCAACCCCGGGAACATCGGCAGCGACAGAATCTCCCTCGCGACCTTTTCCGTGACCGGGAAGTCTCCGCTCTTGTACCCAAGGTCCGCGTAGGCCCGTTGGAGATGAAGCGGTAACGGGTAGTGTAATCCCGTGGCAATGCCGTGCTCCGAAAGGCGTTTCTGCACGTCGTCCCGATTGGGGACGCGGATCACGTATAAGTGCCACACCGACCTGGCCCACTGGGGTTCAACCGGCGTCACCACCTCGGCGACTCCCTTCAGGAGGTCGTTGTACCGCGACGCCAGGCGATGGCGGCTTTCATTCCACCCGGACAAGTATTTGAGTTTGACCGAGAGGAGACCGGCCTGGATCGCGTCAAGCCGGCCGTTGTATCCCTCCACGTCGTGAAAATATTTCTTGACCTGGCCGTGGTCGCGGATCATCCGCATCGTTTTCGCGGCCTCCGCGTCGTTGGTCGTGACCGCCCCCGCCTCGCCGCACGCCCCGAGATTCTTCCCCGGATAAAAACTGAAGGCCGCGGCTTTTCCCATTGAGCCGGCCGTTTTCCACGCCCCGGCCGCCTTGGAATAGTACTGGGCTCCGTGCGCCTGGCAGGCGTCTTCAATCACCGCCAAGCGATGACGATCCGCCAGCGCCACGATGGGGTCCATGTCGGCGGTTTGACCGTAGAGGTGCACCGGAACCACGGCCGACACCCGCTGTCCCGTGGAACGCCGAACCAGGCCGCCCGTCTTTTTATCGACCGTACACTGGGTCTCAAGGTACTCACGAAGCCGCTCCGGATCCATGTTGCACGTGCGTTCGTCGATATCGATGAAGTCCGGCACGGCTCCAGCTTGAGAAATCGCCTCCGTGGTCGCGATAAAGGTGTTCGGGACCGTCACGACCCTGTCGCCCGCCTTCACGCCCGCGGCCATCAACGCGAATCGTAACGCGTCGGTCCCGCTGCTCACGCCGACGCAATGGGACGTCCCAGAGAATTTCGCGAAACTCTCCTCGAACTCGCTGACCATCGGTCCCCCGATGAAGCCCCCGGACCGAATGGCTTGCTTGAACACGGACGTCAACTCCGCCTCCAGTTCCGCATGGGGGGTGACGAGGTCAACGAACGGAATCAGCGTCTTATCGGTTTTCACGGTTGAGGTTCCTCAGGAACGTCGCGGGATTCCCCGCCACGATGGCATTCGGTTGGACATCCTTGGTCACGACGCTTCCGGCCCCCACGATGGCGTTTTCCCCGATGGTGACATTCGCCAAAATGGTGGCTCCGGACCCGATGGACGCCCCTTTTTTGACCAGCGTCTTCTCGACCTTCCAATCCTTTTCCGTCTGCAACGTCCCATCGGCGGCCGTGGCTCGCGGGTAGGTGTCATTGACGAACGTGACGCTGTGTCCCACGAACACATTGTCTTCGATCGTGACCCCCTCGCAGACGAACGTGTGGCTGGAAATCTTACAGTTCTTCCCGATCCTCGCGTTTTTCTGCACCTCCACGAAGGAGCCGATTTTGGTGTTGTCGTCGATATAACAGCCGTAGAGATTGATGAACTTCGACAGTTTGACGTCCTTGCCGAGGTGGACGTCCGGGGCGACGGCGTTCAGATTCATAGACGGACCATCTTTCCGTCTTTGGCCAGCGATTCCGAGCAGGCCTCGAGCATTCGCACCACCCGCAGGCCCGTGCGCCCGTCGTTAAACGGCGTCTCGTTATTCAAGACGCACCGGGCAAAATACTCGGTTTCCATTTTCAGCGCTTCGGTCTGTTCAAGCCTCGGCACCCACATATCGCCGGAGCGATAACTGACCAGGAGATTGTAGATTCCTTCGCCGCTCTTCACCTCGATTCCCTTGTCATACACCCTGATCTTTTCATCGACCTCGAGGTCATTCCACGCGAGCATTTTCTTCTCGCCGCCGATCAGCGTGGTTCGCACCTTCACGGGCGACAGCCAGTTGACGTTAAAATGGGCGATCATGTCGTTGGCGAAGTACACCGTGATATAGGCGACGTCCTGCAATCCGTTTCCGAAGTGGGCCTTTCCGTTCGCCGTCACCGCCACCGGCTTATCCTTGAGGAGGAAATCCATGATGGACAAGTCGTGCGGCGCGAGATCCCAGATGACGTTCACGTCGTGCTGAAACAGCCCGAGGTTCACCCGCGTGGAGTCGTAATAATATAAATGACCGAGGACGCCGTCATCGATGAGTTGTTTGATCTTCCTCACCGAACCGGTGAACAGGAAGGTGTGGTCCACCATGATCTTGAGGTTGTTCTTCTCGGCCAATTCGATGAGCTTCTCGGATTGGGTCGATGTCGCCGTAAACGGCTTTTCCACGAAGATGTGCTTGCCGTGCTGGAGCGCCTTTTTCGCCAACTCGTAATGACTCGACACCGGGGTGGCAATCACCACCGCGTCGATCTCCGTTGACTTGATAATTTCATCGGCATCCGAAACCCCGTCGATACTCGGATACGCCTTCGCAAGGCGCTTTAAGGCCGCCGGGCTTCGATCGCTGACTTTGGTGACCTTCGCGCTCTCGAGCCCGCTGAAATTCCGGACCAAATTCGGCCCCCAGTACCCGTAGCCGATGACACCAACGCGAATCATCTTCCGTTCCCTTTCATTCCGCGCGCACGCCTTCACAACGTCTACCGCGCCCCCGACGCGGCTTGGTCATGATTTCCCGATACGGGCCATCAACACCGGCCCCTAGTGCGCGCCTCGTGCCGTCAACACGGCCCATGGAGTCTGCACCAGAATCTTCAGATCCAGCCATAACGACTGTTCCCTGAGATATCGAAGGTCCAGCCTCACCATGTCATCGAACGTCGTCCGGCTCCGTCCCCTGATCTGCCAGAGCCCGGAGATCCCCGGTTTGACCTCCAGCACTCGCCGCAGATGCCACACTTCATACTTCTCCAGCTCATACGGAATCGGCGGCCGCGGCCCGACCAACGACATCTCTCCCTTCAAGACGTTCACGAACTGGGGAAGCTCATCAAGGCTCGTTCTCCGGAGAAACTTCCCGATCGTCGTGACCCTCGTATCGTTGGTTATCTTGAAGACTCCATTCCCTTCGGGAATAATCCCGCCCGCGCCGGCCTTCTTCTTGCCCGCGATCAGGCTATGCACGTACTCCCGATGGACCGACGGATCATTGTTCGCGGCCATCGATCGGAACTTGAAGAACGTGAATCTGCGTCCGAATAGTCCGACCCGCTCCTGCCTGAAGATAATGGGACCGCGAGAAGACACCTTAATAGCGACCGCGATCGCCACAAAAATCGTCGAGAACGCGGTCAGACAAATCAGGCTTCCGACGATGTCGATGACGCGCTTGGCCGCAAAATACGCGCTTCGCGACAACTTGGGCCTGGTGAGGTCCGGATAGAACACTCGATTATCCGAGGCGACCCGTTCGTCGTGATCGTATTGTCGATCACTCGAACCCGCCGTGGGATCGTCGGGGAATATATGGAAGGAGATGGCGATTCGGTTCGCCCGGGCCGATTGGAGTTTGTCGTGAAGCTTCGCGAAAATTTTTTCCCTCAAGGACTCCCTATTCACCTCGCCGATCTCCGTAAACAGCACGCCGATGACGGAGTCGTTCTTGTACCAGCCCTTGAGATCGGTCTCGCGCACCGAAGTCGACAAGGCGGCCACGACGTTCCGTATCGTCTCCGGCCGCCCTTTCTCCGGCACGCGGCCGATGTCCAACAGCATCATCAAGAGGGGCTTTCCCGACCGCGCGGTCCTTTGCCGCTCGGAACACAGCCGTTCGATGAAATAGCCTTCTACGTAAATATGGTAGCGCGGGTCCAGGAGATACGACACGGGATCGTTGGGGTCTCGGGGGCCACGTTCACGTCTGGCGTTCTTCTCTGATCGCATCATGTTTAACCGTCCCGGTGCAAACCCTGCTGGTGATACCACGACGAAATCCTTCCCATTCACCGCGCCCGTGACCGCGAGTCACGAGTCGCGCACACTCGACTGCTTGCCGTCCGGCGTCATCGCACGTGATAGTAATACGAAGGAGAGTGCATTTCCTTTGCGCCGTTGAACACGGTCCCCACCAATTTGGCGCGAGGGAGCGATGCCAGCGCTTTTTGCAGCATGGCCTTGGGCGTCATGCCGGATCGCACCACAACCACCACCCCGTCCATCAAATCAGAAATCAACGTGGTGTCAACCAAACTCAACACCGGGGGGGTATCGACGATCAGATAGTCGTAGTGTCCGCTGTAGTACGCGAGCAGGTGTTTGATGGCCTCGGACTTCCACATGCGCGTGGAATTGATCGCCGTCCGCCCGACTTGAAGAACGCCGAGGTGTTCATACCGGAGGCGCCGAACCGCCGAATCCTCGCCGCCTCGGTTGGTGACGATGTCCGACAATCCGACCGACGGTTCCTTTCCAACGAACTGCCAGAGACTGGGCTTGCGAAAATCTCCGTCGATCACCAACACGCGGCGCCCGAAGTCTTTTGCCAACACGCACGCCACGTTGATGGTGGTCAAGCTTTTTCCCTCGCCCGGCAGCGTACTCGTGATGCCCACTTTCTGGAACCCGGGCTGTTTCCACAACCCCTCCAATCGAGCCGCCAACAGTCGGTACCGCTCGGCGACGACGGAGAACGGGTCATCAACCGACGCGATCTCCGTCACCAGCGGGGTCTGCCCGTTGGCCGACCGCTGGTTGGCCGTCGACTCCGACAGGTCCTCATTGGGGTACGCGTCGGGCCCCGAGTGAGGGGAGTCCGCTCGCTGCCGAACCCCCGCTAACCACGAGGTGTATGGGTCACGAGATTCCGGCTGGCTCATGGCTCCGATCCCACGTGGGTCATCGGCGGCGCTCCGGCACGCGACGGCTTCTTCCGGGGAGATCGAATGTCCGGGATGACCGCAAGCAGCGGCAATCCGGTGGTGGCCGCGACCAGATCGTCTTCGCTTTGGATCGACGGATCCAATTGTTCACGGAGAAACGCCAGGCCCAATCCCGCCGCGAGTCCCCCGAAGATTCCGACCAGCATGAACAATGGACGGTTCGGCTTGTCCGGACGCTGCGGCAACAACGCGGGGTCGAGCACCCGAAAGATCTCGGCCTTCTGTCGGCGCTCCAAGCTTTCGGCGATCTTCGCTTCCTGTCGTTTTTCGAGCATGGCTTGATAGCTGCGCTGCACGTTTTCATAGTCGCGCATCAACATGGTCAATTGTTGTTCGCGCTGCGGAGTGTTCTCGACCCTCCGTTCGTATTCGTGAATCTGATCCACCACGGTCTGCTGCCGCTGTTTGATCGAATTGATCTCGCGTTGCTGATCCGCGAGTTGCGTAACCAGCGGATTCGTCGCGGACAGTTGCCCGGCGCCTGGGGCCTGCTGCGTCGGTTGGCTGGACAACTTGGCCAACTCGTCCTCCGCCGCCGCGATCTCCCTCTTCAGCAAAATGATGTCCGGGTACTCGTCCCGATATTCGGTCCGCAAGTCCGCCAGCCGCGCTCGCAAGGTCTGCAGCCGTCGCTCCAGGTCAGGCGGCGTGGACCCTTCGCCCGTTGCCTCCGAGAACAACGCGATCTGCCGTTTTAAGTCCGAATACCGGTCCTCCGCGTTCTTGAGATTCTGTTGCAGCACCTGTCGCTCCAGTTGGAGCCGGTCCAGGGTCCTCAAGTTCGTCTCGAGTTGTTCGGGCAACTCCCCCATCGAGCGTTCCTTGAACGTCCGCAGCTGGTGTTCCTGGACCTCCAATTGGGCCTTCATCTGTTGAAGCTCGCTTTCGAGGAACTCCGTCGTGCCTTCGGCCTGCGCCTCGCGAACCCGCAGATTTTCTTCGATGAACAATGACGCGAGCTCGTTGGTCACGTCCCGAACTGTCTCCGGATCCTCGCCGCTGAATGAAATCGAGATGCTGCTCGTGTTCACCCGATCGCGGCCCCTGGCCCTCGGCACTTCGATGGTGATATTGCGTCGCATCCGGTCCACGGCGCCGAGCATCGCCATGGAGGCCTCTCCCGACGTCGCGCCGTCCGTCCCCAGGAGCTTCGCCCACCAAGACGCGTCCGATCCGCTCGAACCCGCGGCCCGCTCCTTGTACAAATGATATTTCTCGATCACGCGTTCGAGGCGCGTGCGGCTGAGGATCTGTTCGCTGATCGCGTGGAGGCGGTCTTCGATCGGCGTGGTGACCGTGGTCCGGACGAATTCTTCCGGCACCTTCTGCGCTTCGACCGTAATGACCGTCGTGGACTTGTACGTCGCGGGCAGCCACAACACGATCGGAATGGTCAGGCTTCCGATCACCACGAACGGAATGATCACCGACCAGCGTCGCCGCCTGAGCAGATCGCCGTATTTGACTAACGTGTCACGAGGTGTTGGTTGCGCCATATCGCGTCCGGAAGCGTTACGGTACGATGACGGTATCCCCGGGGAGCAACGGCACGTCCCCGCGCCGAATCAAATCCATATAGCGGACCCGCATCCGCTGTTCCTTTGAACCCGGTTCACGAACGTCCCGTCGCACCACGACGATTCCATCCCCGTCGGCGAATTCCGTCAACCCCCCGGCCAACGCCAACGCCTGCAACAACGTCATGGAGCTCTTGAGCTGATAACGGCCCGGCGTCCGAACCTCACCCATCATATAAATGTTGTAACTCCTGATATCGGTGACCGACACCGAGACTTCCGGCGACTCCTTGTACCGCTCGAGACGCGATTTAATTTCCGCGCGGACGTCGGCCGCCGTCAGGCCTCCCGCCCGCAGCTCCCCGATCAACGGAAGGGTGATCATGCCGTCCGGTCGGACGGTGACGGTTTTGGACAAATCCGCGTTCTTCCACACCATGACTTCCAGGACATCTTCCGGTCCAATCCGATATTCCGCACTGGGCACAGGAGGCGGCCGGTCTTTAGGGGAAGTGGGCGAGGATGCCGGAGCCGAGACCGGGCGAGGGACGCACGCGCCAAGTAAAATGACTAGTCCGCAACACACTCCGACCGCCTGTTGTCTCACTCGTCGCATTGTGCTCGCCCGGCACCCCTGCTGCCGGGGCGGATCACGGCGATGCCCCGACAATTCGGTGGATGGAATCGTACATTTGTGAAACAAACGCATGGCAAACGATGAGTGAACCCTAGATTAAAAAATGACGCAGACGGCACCCGGTCCCCGCCTCAGGTTTACAGCAAGGACCCGATGCCCAGTGCGCTTATTCCGCTCGTCGATATAGACTCACCGCCTGAATGGCGGCCAGACGCGATGTGCCGCCTACGGCGGCTTGTCGAAAATATGGCCGATCATAGGCGAAACTCCTTCCGGAATGCAATAGCTAAAGCTGGGGGCGAGGACTAGCCGTGTGGGTTATACCCGGCCAGCCGGATGGCCTCGCGCACGCGTTCACCGGCGCCCGGCCGGCTGTCCACCGTCACGTCCACCGACCGGTTGGCGAGATCCACGTTGACCGCCGTGACGCCGGCCACGCCGTTGACGGCGCGTTCAACCGCGCGCACGCAATACGCGCAGGTCATGCCGTCGATCACCATTCGCAGCGTGCGCGAGCCGTTGGCCTCGGGGCCCGGCGCGGAGGCTTCCGCGGCGAGATGATGGCTGTGTTCGATGTCTTGTTTTTCCGGGTGTTCGTGTTGATGCCGGATGTCGCCGTGCTGGTGCGCGTGCTCGTGCTGCGCGGGCGCGGCCGTCGCGACGGCCTTGGGACGCACGGCGGCCCGGCGGAACGAGTCGTACGCCACCGCCGCGGCGAACACCGCGGCGGCAAAAAGCACGATCGTGGCTCCCGACGACGCGTTGGACTGAAAACTCAGGTACATCCCCCCCACCCCGCACAACACGCCGAGGCCGATCGAAACGAACACGAGCCGGTGAAAACTGTGCGTGAGCAAACGGGCCGTGGCCGCAGGAATGACGATGGCCGCGACGATCAGCATCACGCCGAGCACCTGCATCGACACCACGATCGTGGCCGCGAGCACCAGCGCGAACGCGGTGTCCACCCACTCGCTCGGCACGCCGTAGACCTTGGCCACCTCGGGGTCGAACGTGGTGAACAACAACTGCTTATACAACACGAAAATCACCAACGCCGAGAGCAGCGAGACGCCGGCGATCACGATCAGATCGTCCGTCGTCACTCCGAGAATATTGCCGAACAACGCGGCCTCGAAGTTCCGCGTGAACTTTCGCACCCGGCTGATCAAGACCACGCCGACCGCGAAGCTGGCCGTGGTCACGATCCCGATGACCGCGTCCGCGCCGATCTTCTTGCGTTTGGCCACCGCGTTGATCAGCAACGCGGACAAAAAGCCCCACAGGCCGGCGCCCACGTAAAAATTCCAATTCATCACGTAGCTGACCACCGCGCCCCCGAACACCGAGTGCGAGAGTCCGTGCCCGATGTAACTCATGTTTCGCAGCACGATGTAGACCCCGATCAGACCGCAGATCGCGCCCGTCATCGCCGCGGCGAGCAGCCCGTTGCGGAAAAACTCGTACTGCAACGGTTCAAATAGGGTCTCGATCGTCGTCCTCCCCGCGAACCGTCCGCGAGTCGTAGTGCGCGCCCGCGGCGGGACTGTCCGCGATCAACAGCAGTCCGTTTTGTCGGACCACCACCATCTCGGAATTGTAGGTGCGGCTGAGCGTGGCGGAGGTGAACACCTCCTGCGGATCGCCCTGCGCCACGATCGAACGATTGAAGCAAATAACCCACGGCAGATGCCGCGCCACGCTGTTGAGGTCGTGCGTGGTCAAGACGATGGTCACGCCCTCTCGGTTGAGCTGCGACAGCAAGTGCAAAATGTGATGCTGGGTCTTGAGGTCCACCCCGGAGGTCGGCTCGTCGAGAATCAAAATTTCCGGCCGGCTGATGAGGGCGCGCGCCAAAAAGACGCGTTGCTGCTCGCCGCCTGACAACGCGCGGATCTGCCGGTCGGCGTACTGCCGGATCCCCAGATGCTCCAAGAGGTCCAACGCGATCCGCCGGTCCTCGCGGCTGGGCCACGGCAGCCAGCCCATCTGCCGGTGGCGGCCCATCAACACGACCTGCTCCACCGTGACGGGGAAGTTCCAGTTGACGGTTTCGAGCTGGGGCACGTACCCGACTCCGCGGGCCGTGTCCCCGTTGAGCCGCTGCCCGGCCACGATCACGTCGCCGGCCGCGGTCGGGACCACGCCCAAGATCACCTTCAACAGCGTGGTCTTGCCGGAGCCGCTGGGCCCCACGATCCCCGTGTACAACCCGCGGGGGATCTCCAGGTCCATCCCGTCGAACACCACGTTCTCGTCGTATCCGCATCGCACGCCGCGCAGCAAGACGTGCGGGGGCGCCGACCGGTCGACCGCGAGCCCGACGCGATCGTCATCCACGGGATGTCACGGACGCACCGCTCCGGCGGGGAGAGCGACGGCGAGCGGCCCGGCGCTCGGGTGCTCGCGGATGTCGTTGCAGACGGGAAATGAGGGGCCACCAACGCATGACGTAATGGTCTACCGTAACAGACGGCCAAAAAACCTGTCAAGAATGGTCGCCCCGCGTCGGGCTCGGCGATGACCTCCGACACCGCTCGCCCATCGCGTCGATAATTGAACATTATTTGTTATAATGAGGCCTGCATGACATCCTCGGGTCGGCGCGAAGCGGTCCAACCACGGTGACATAACGTCCGAATGATCGAAGACATTCGTCTGCACGGTCAAGTCAACTCGGAGGTCGAGTACTTCGTCACGATCGCGGGGCGCTCGGTCGGACACCAGTTCTTTTACGAACCGTCACCCGACGGGCAAGCCGGCACGATCCGATTCTTCGCGGCGGGCAACGAATTTCTCATCGGCCGCGACACCATTCGCTACAAGGGCAACGGCGGGAGCTTCTGCCGCTACATGTTCGGCGTCAACCTGCCGCTCAAAGACCTGGTCAAAAAAGAAGTCGTCAACCGGTTGGTGCTCAACGGCGCGGTCCTCGACCCGACGGGCCAGTCCATTCGGTTTACCGATTCCACCGAGGGACACGAGACGTTCGAGGAGGTGTTCCGAAGCGGGAACGCCGTCTGCAATTATTACTGTTTCGTCCACCTCCCCGAACAAGCGCCCGTGCCCAAACAGCAGGAATTCCTGCTGCGCATGATCGGGCGGGCGGTGAAACACTCCGTGTTGGTCGGCATCCAGGACGACGTGCAGATCGTCCATCTGCTCTACGACGCGCTCAAGGAGCCGCGCGCGATCCTGTATCTCTTTCGGTTGACGCATACCGGGCACACCGCGTATTACCAAGCGTATCAACACGCCTACGCCGCCCGAACCCAAAACGAGGAGCCCGTGGTGCGGCGGCTCGCGGAGATCGCGAAGGCGCACACGATCGACCTTTATCAACAAACCCGGATGCAAATCGACGTGGTGTACCAGCACCCCGAGAACAAACGCCTGATCGACGAATACAAGGACTTGTTGGTCGAAATGTTGACCGATCCCAGCTCCACCCAGGCGATCCTGGCCAAGCTCAACCGCCTGCGCACGTTGTCGGTCCGTCACGCGATCCCGCTCGAAGTCTTCCACACCTTGGACGGGATCTTCCTCAAGGACAAACCGGAAGAACGCTACGAAGAACCCGAACACTTGGCCGCGGCGCGGAGCATCCTGGACAGCCTGTTCCTCCAGCGCCAGACCACCAACGACACGGTGCTCAAGGAAGAGTTGACCACCCTGCTGCGCGCCAAACGCCAGGCCATCGAACGACGGGATTTCGCGTTCGACGCGTTGCTCCTCGACGTGGGGCGCAGTTGCGACGAATACGCGTCTCAAACCGGCGACTCCGGCATCCTAGAACGGTTCAGCCTGATCGTCACGTGTTTCGATCGATTCGACGCCACCTACACGTATCTGAACCAGATGGTCTTCATGGACGACGACCACACCGCGGAATCCGTCCTCAAGACGATTCACGCGAACAAGAAGATTTTCGACGACTTGGCGCCCAAACTGTTCAAGGAGCTGTTCATCGACTCGATCCTCAAGGACCGCTACCTCACGGATTTCGGACGCCGCAAGATCTTCATCGTGTTCCAAGGGCTCAAGGAGATCGACGACGGACGGTTGACCCTGCGGGAAGTCGCCAACCAGGTCCGCCAGGTCAACACCGAGGCGCAAGGATATCGACAGATCCACAAACACCTCAAACGATTCCTGAAACAATTCGTCAAAGAACCCCAGAGCGAAGCGATGACGCACTTGCGCGATCAACTGTCCCAGGAACTGATGAACAAAGGCCTCATCGCCGCGCCGATCCCCGAGGCGATTTTTCGGAAAGTCATCCGCGACCTGCACCGCGAGGCCGTGTATTTTTACGAGGTGTTACCCGCGTTGGTGGCGTCGCCGGAGGGATCCGACGGCCGGCGGGACGCGTATTTTTCCTCCAGCGGCGTGGATCGGTACGACCTGGAAGAACTGGAGCGCGAATATTTTCACCAACACCGACTCGACGAGGCGCTGCTCCAAGCGTTGCAGCGTTAACGAGACCACATTTCACAGACAAGGAGTCGCATCATGGTCGTTCCGATGAAACCGCGCAACGCGCTTCGGAGATCCGCCGCCCTCACGGCGCTCAGCCTATTTCTCTCGCTCGGCGTCGCCGCGCCGGCCCTCGCCGCCAAGGAAACGTCCGGGCTCAAAGCCCTGACCGAGCTGCAAGACGTGTTCGTCGAGCTCGCCGACAAGGTCACCCCGTCGGTCGTGAACATCTCCACGGGCACGACGACCCCGCCGAAGAACGGCGAGCGGTTCCGCCAACGACCGGAGTCGCCGAGCAGCGGCTCCGGCGTGATCATCGACAAAAACGGGTACATCGTCACCAACAATCACGTGGTGGGCGACGCCGAAGAAGTTCAAGTTCACTTGTTGGACAAACGCAAATTCACCGGCAAGGTGGTGGGGCGCGACCCCGACACCGACCTGGCGGTGGTCAAAGTCGAGTCCAAGACGCCGTTGCCCACGGTGCCGCTCGGCGACTCGACGCAGGTCAAGGTGGGACAGTGGGTGGTCGCGGTCGGCAACCCCTTCGGCCTCGAACACACCTTGACGGTCGGCGTGGTGAGCGCGCTCAAACGGGAGAACGTGAACCTCTCCCGCTATGAAGACTTCATCCAGACCGACGCGTCCATCAACCCGGGCAACAGCGGCGGACCATTGTTCAACATTCGGGGCGAGGTCATCGGGATCAACACCGCCATCATCAACTTCGCGCAAGGCATCGGCTTCGCCATCCCGTCCAAAATGGTCCAGGACATCTACCCGCAACTGATCGCCAAAGGCCGGGTCAGCCGCGGGTGGTTGGGCGTAGGCATTCAAACCGTGACGGAAGAACTCGCGGCCCAATTCAACCTGGACAAGGAACAAGGCGTGCTGGTCAATGAGGTGTTTGACGGCGAACCCGCGCAAAAGGCCGGGGTCCAAGCCGGTGACATCATTTTGAAAATCGACGGCACCGCGGTCGACACGCCGACGAGCCTCGCCAAGGTCGTGGCTGGTCTCGCGCCCGGCAAACCCGCGAAACTCACGGTCCTGAGAAACGGGGAAACCGTGGCCCTGTCCGTACTCTTGAGCGAACGCAAAGACGAGTCCGAAGCGCCTCAAGTCGTCCCGGTGAAAACCCCCGAGTCGATGCTGGGATTGACCATCGAGGACATCACCCAAGACACCGCGGATCGGTTAAAACTCAAGGACACGGCCGGCGTCCTGGTCACCAAGGTGGACGAAGACAGCCTGGCCGGTCGCGGCGGGATCAAAGAAGGCGACGTGATCAAGGAGATCAACCGTCAGACCATCGCCGACTCGACCGATTTCCGCAAAGCCAACGAGGGACTCAAGCCGGAAGACGGCGTGCTGGTCCGCATCATCCGCGAACAGCGGGGTCTGTTCCTCGTCTTGAATGACAAGTAGTCGATTGGTCGTGGGCGGGGCGGTCCGATGACCGCCCCG
>JBMOMD010000044.1:0-5862 GCA_049325295.1 Nitrospirota bacterium | reverse complement strand
TTTTTTGTTTGGGGGGGGGGGGGGGGCGTACCTTTCCCCCCCCCGCCCCGTCCCCCCGCTCAAGACACGCTCAATTCAATCGATCACGCCCACCTCTGGCACCCGTTCACCCAAATGCAAGAATGGGTGGACGAGCCGCCGCTCATCATCTCCGAAGGAGACGGGGTCCGGCTGCGCGATCAAGACGGCCGCTGGTACCTGGACGGCGTCTCCTCGCTCTGGGTCAACGTCCACGGGCATCGACGAGCGGAAATCGACCGGGCCATCATCGACCAACTCGGCAAGGTCGCGCACTCCACCCTGCTCGGCTGCTCATCCCCGCCCGCGATCCTCTTGGCCGAACGGTTGGTTCGGCTCGCGCCGCCGGGTCTGACCAAGGTGTTTTATTCGGACAACGGCTCCACCGCGGTCGAAGTCGCGCTCAAGATGGCGTTGCAGTACTGGCAGCAGGTTTCGCCCCCGCGCCCCCGCAAGACCAAGATCCTGGCTTTTTCAATGGCGTACCACGGCGACACCGTAGGCGCGGTAAGCGTGGGCGGCATCGACGTGTTCCACGCGCGGTTCGGGCCCTATCTGTTCTCGACGCACAAGGTCCGGCCGCCCCACTGCTATCGGTGCCATTTAAATCTGACGTACCCGGCGTGCGAATTGGCGTGTCTGGGCGAGGTGGAACAAGTACTACGCGAACATCACGAGGAGATCGCGGCGCTGATCGTGGAACCGTCGATCTACGCCGCGGCCGGCATGATCACGATGCCCAACGGGTATCTGCGGCGGTTGCGCGACCTCTGCACACGGTTCAACGTGCTCATGATCGCGGATGAAGTGGCCACCGGATTCGGCCGCACCGGGACCATGTTCGCGTGCGAGCGCGACGGCGTGACGCCCGACTTTATGGCCGTGGCCAAGGGCTTGACCGGCGGTTACCTGCCGCTCGCGGCCACGCTCACGACCCGGACCGTCTACGACGCGTTCCTGGGCGAGTACACCGACTTCCGGACGTTCTTCCACGGACACAGCTACACCGGCAACGCCCTCGCCTGCGCCGCGGCCCTGGCCACGCTCGACGTCTTCGTGCACGACCGCGTGATCGAAGGATTAGCCGCGAAGATCGCCCACCTGCGCGACGCGCTGACGGCGCTCGCAAAACATCCCCATGTCGGCGACATCCGCCAGTGCGGCCTGATGGTGGGCATCGAACTGGTCCAGGACCGCGCGACGAAGGCCCCCTTTCCCGTGGCCGACCGGATCGGCTGGAAGGTCAGCCGCGAAGCGCGCTCCTTGGGCCTACTCACCCGCCCGTTGGGCGACGTGCTCGTCCTCGTCCCGCCGCTGGTCTCGACGACCGACGAGCTCTCCGAGATGGTTCGGATACTCGACCAGGCTGTTCAACGCGTGTTGGGTCCCCACACGTCGTAGACGAACGGGCCTTGGGCGATCAATCCTCGTGGACACTTGAAGATCGGACCGGGTGGTGCTAAAGTGCGTTGGTGACTCATGAGCGAGGAGGACACATCATGGCGCGCTTAACCATCACGCTTCCCAAACCGCGACACTTGGCGCTCAAAGAGGCGGCCGCGCGGCGAGGCAAAACGATTGGACAACTTATCGAGGAAAGCCTCGATTTCTATGGAATTACGCCGAGCGAACACGCGTGGACGCTGGTGGAAAAAGCCAGGGCCCGATCGGGCCTGAGTGAACGTGAGGCGATCAATCTGGCGGTTGGTGAAACCCTACGGGTGCGTCAGACGACGAGGAAAACCAGACGCCATAAATGATCGCTCACTTCGCGGTCGTCGATACCAACGTCGTCGTCAGCGGCCTACTCACCCGAAACGCCTATAGCCCGACCGGGAAAATTCTGGATGGGATGTTGCGGGGTGCGTTCCCCTTTTTATTATCCGCCGATCTGCTCGCCGAATATCGCGCCGTGCTCTTGCGGCCAAAAATCCGCTCGGTCCATGGACTGTCCCCCACACAGATCGACGAACTATTAGCCGCCATCGCCGGAAACGCCACCCTTCGCGAACCGGATTCGATCGCAGCGCCAAATCCCTATCACGGGGATGATCACCTCTGGCGCCTTATCACCATCTACCCCGACACGACCCTGGTCACCGGCGACCTCGCCCTCTTTGACACCGCGCCACGGGGAACCATCGTCCTTTCTCCGCGGCGCTTCCTGACACTCATCAAGTGAACCGCCCCCCACTGGGGTCATGATCAGGTAACCCCGCCGAACGGCTGCCTCAGTCCGCGAACATGGCTGGGCATTGCCGCAAATCCGTGTTTAGGACTACCCTTTAACTCAAGAGTAAACTCATGTTGCAATGCAAGACCTGGCCCCAACAGACCCCTGCATGTTGCAATGCAAGACCTGGCCCCAACAGACCCCTGTGGCCCCAACAGACCCCTGGCCCCAACAGACCCCTCGTAGGCGAGACTCAGCTCCTAATCAACGCGTTGCGCTTACCAGCAACTCCTGTCGGCTCACCCATGTACTCCGTTTTCTTCTAGGCCAAGACCTTTGGCAAATTCAAGACCTGTTCCCGCAGCGCTTCCTGAGCGGCCTCAATCAATCCATCGTACTTGTTTAGCTGGGACCGTTCCCACCTCGCGGTCTGTGAGACGCTGTTAGTAAAGCCGCCTGTCCCCTGGTCCCATGAAGATTCTCGACTTACTCCAGAGCAAGGAATGCCCCGTCGTTGTCTTTTTCGAAAGCATTGATTTCGGCGTGGCGCGCACGGAGGATGCCATGAATTTCCGTCGTTGAACAGTTGCCCCGCCGAATCCAAATCACCTTCGGCGGATGCCCAAAAAGAAAACTCCGTTGGTGAAAATCCGCGTCCTTGGAGGTGATCGTGAGGCCGTGCTGACCGGCGTATTGCCAGACCGCATCATCATCGGCATCGCGCAAACCGACATCGCGGACATGCAGCGACCCCGGATACAGATCCCGAAGCGCCACGACTAACGATGGAGAGAGATTTTGGTCGAAGAGTAGCTTCACCGCGCAGGGATCGAGACGAGCTTGCGCTCTCGATCCGCGGCGAACGCGAGGCAGGCGCGAATGTCCTCGCTTGTCAGATCCGGAAAGTCCTTGAGAATACCGGCCTCAGACATACCGGAGGCCAGATAGTCGAGCACGTCATAGACCGTGATGCGCAAGCCACGGATACACGGCTTCCCACCGCGTTTCCCAGGCTCAATCGTGATGATATCGTGATAGCTCACAAGATCGAGCCTAGCCGCGAACGCCGGGCAATGTCAAGCCACACGAAAAGGGATCCCGTCGGTACGCGAAGCGCGCAGCATGTCAATTACAAGACGTGACCCCGGCTGCGGCTCACGAGATCGCCAGCGTCTGTCGCAAGAAGCTCCAGACGTATCCCGACCAGCGGGCCGCGCTCTTGGCGGCCTATGATCTGCTCGACCAAATCGCCATCCAACTGGTCGATCCCGTCCTGCGTCAGGCGATCGAGCTGGCCGAGCGGACCAATCTCACGGTGTACGACGCCGTCTACCTCCAGTTGGCCCTCGACCTTGACGCGGACCTCGTCACGCTCGATCAGGCAGTTCAAAAGGCGCATCGCGCCGCCAAACGCTGACGATCCGATCAACCCCGGCGCGCGAGGGAACATGTCGGGATATCCGGTGTCATCAAGTCAATTCCATAGACCTGGCCCTCATTCCCCGTGTTAGGACCTCAAATGGTCTCAACTCGGTCGACTGTCAAATACAAGACGTGACCCCGACCGTGTGCTGACCCCGACCGTGTGCGTGACCCCGACCGTGTGCGTGACCCCGACCGTGAATATGACCCCGACCGTGTGCGTGTGCTTTTTCATAGGTGACCCCGGCTGGTGCGTTTATCGTCATGTATTTTTATTTGAAACGAAGTGATAAAAACAATAACCACAAAGCCACACTTTATCGGACTGGAAGCAATCTGGGTTCTCTACACAAATTTCCACACCGCATACGATGCAGTGGGAATGTTCATTACCCTCTTGCCATCTGTAGGGTGTCCATGAATAGGACTTTGCCTCAGCGACGTTCGCGTCGAAGTAACTCTTCTCTATTTTAGCTCCGTTCACAGTGATCCACTCCACCATACTCAATCCTCTCCTAATAGATACTGGCGTTCGGGATAACCTCCTCGACGCCGAATATCAATATGGGAAGCACCATGGGCGGGATCAGAATGGACATTTAATGATCGTTGTGACCTCGGATTATAAAATGTTTCAGCACCCGGTCGAACACTCCTTGGTGGCCCAAATTTCTTTGTAAGAGCCTCTATCACTTCTTCTACAGTCTTCCCTCCGAAGTACGTCCTCGGTGCCATTAAGCCCCTTGCTCTGGCACCTGGTGACACAGCAGTGATGACGACCGGGATTACGTCAAAAACAAGCGTATTGATGTTGTCGACCTGCACTTCGGAAAGACCGAATTTATATCCTCCGCCAGACGTCTGGGGTGCCTCGCTTGAGGCACTTCCAATAGATACGCTTCCTCCTTGTCCTCCTTGCGACCGCCCCCCGTTAAACCATGACCACCCGCGGCCAAACGGGTTGACAGAATCTTCGGCATAATAACAGGCTAGGCAGTTGCCTCTAGTCAAATTCTGGTATGCTTGCTCGCTCCGTTCTTCGCGGCGCCTTAGTTCCTCGGCGAAAGTCGCACGTGCATAAATCCCCGTGAGAGGATCATTCAATGCGTCATAAAATCCAGGCGAGGGACCTGGGGGCGGCAGCGGACACCCCCCGAAACATGGATCTCCGATAATAGGTGACCCTGGCCCAAGCTCAATCCATATCTCCTGGTGGCCAGAAGGATCTATATAGTTAATTGGATTATTGATGACGTAGCTATACCGATTTGCCGTCTGGGGATCGCTCAGAGACGTTCCGATCCAGTCCGGCGAAATAAAGCGCCCCAGCACGGCGTCGTAGTACCGGGCGTTGTAGTAATACAGGCCGCTCGTGGCGTCCAGGCGTTGGCTCGTGTATTTGTGTTCCACGCTCCACGAGCCGGTGTCGCTCCACGTGGCGCCGTAGGGGTTATAGTGGATTTCTTCCACCTTAAACTTGGTGGCATCCGTCACCAGGTGCGTGCTGCTCAGGTGGTTGGGATGGAAATACAGGACGCTGCCGGAGGCCTTACGGGCCACACGCTCCCCGCCGGCATAGATGTATTTCGTGCAGGTCGCGGCACACTCGTACAGATCCCCCGCGTACCAGGTCGTGGTTCCGTTGGCGGTCTTGGTCACCCGCGCGCCGCTAAAGTCGTAGGTCATCGTGGTGGTCGTGGCGCCCACGGTGATGCTGGTCGGGCGATCGTCGGCGTTGTACACCAGGGTCCGGCCCGCGCCGGTGAACAGGTTGCCGTTGGCATCGTAATCGTAGCTCACGCCTCCGGCCGTGGTCACGGCGTGCGGGCGAACACTCCCCGACCCGCTCGGCGGATAGGAGTAGTTGTCATTGGACCCGGTGCACGCGGCCAACGGGCTGAGCTGACTGTTACATGTCAGATTGCCGATCTGATCGTACGCATACGAGACCGTCCCGTACGGTCCGGTTGCGCTGATGAGCCGGTGCAGGTGGTCATAGCCGAACGACTCGGACGAGGGCGACCCACCATTATTCTCCAGAATGCTCGTCACATTGCCCGCCGCATCGTAGTCATACGTCAGGGTCTGGGGCACCGGATCAGGCAGATAATTCACGGATGTTACGGAGAACGTGTCGAAGTTCGCGAACGCCGTGCTGGACGCGCCGGCCACGAGGCGCACCTCGACCGGCCCGGTGGCGCCCGCGACGAAGTCACAGGTCAGCATGGCCCAGGTCGTGAAGGTCTGGA
>JBMOMD010000043.1:0-229929 GCA_049325295.1 Nitrospirota bacterium | reverse complement strand
ACGTTCCTCCATACTCAACACCAAAGGGGCTTTGGGTCGTCCTGTTCGCATCGCGTCGTCCTCCTCGGGGGAAGGACCACCCACAGCCATGACTTATTCACCGAACTTCAGAGACACCACACTAGTTAGTTGTTGCGAGAGGGAACATGTGCCAGGATGGTACCTTGATACTTCAGAATGTCATTGAGAAGTTCTTGGTTCCAATCGCCGTCGCTTCTATCACGTACTGGTTGTTCAAGAAGAACGACGAGAGCATCAGAAGGCGACAATACAGCACATTAGGCGTTGCAATCATGGAGAGCCTTCTCGAAGAGGTAAATAACGGGATCAACATAATGAGAAATCGTAATCTAAATCCGTTGCCGGTGAGAAGCTGGGACGGGGTAAATACGGTATCCGACGATGTATTACTCCGTATCATCGCGGTATCTAAGGACGTCCAGCCAGTTAGCTTCCTGCCAAGGGAAATACGGATACACTGCAAAAATTATTTCGAACATATGTCTGCAAATTGGGCAGTTGCAATACAACGCTCCACGCCTAGCGACGACGCCCAGCTCCGGGTATTGATTGATCACAGGCAGTATGTACAAGCGGCAGAAGGAGTCCGAGCAATGCTGACGCAATGCAGACAATTGCTTGAAGACAATGCGAGCAAGATATTTCCCAAATGACATCTAACACGCGGCTGCGCAGCGACCGCCAAACCGCTGCGCGGTTTGGTTCCCTCGCCCTGCTCGGCGGCGCGTGAGCCGAAGCGTTTGAGGGCGCTAGGCACGACGAGGTTTCAGAGGAGGTCCGATGAATACAAATGCTGACGAGACCGACGAGTGGCTTCCTGTAATCGCGCGATCCCTCGCTTTTCTTTGCCTTGCAAAGGCGGACCTTCGTGACAAGGATTTGGCTACACAAGGTCGATTTTTGGAATCACTTGGACTATCACGCAAGGAAGCTGCCGCCTTGCTTGGGACTTCCTATGCTTCACTCACCGAATTGATTAGCAAAGCGAGCAAGAAGAAAGGGGGGAGACGTGGCGGCGCGAAAAAGAAAGGCTGACTTGGCTTCCGATTCTGAATCCACACCTGAATTCTCGGCCCAGCTGGAGAAGATAACGCGACTACTAGCGCTACTCGCGGTGAAGGGAGAATCGCAGTCAGAGAAGATCAAAGTGCTCTCAGGCGCTGGCTTCTCAAACACGGAAATAGCCGAATTACTCGGCCTCACACCTAACTCGGTGAACGTTGCGCTGCATCGTTTGCGTGCCAAGCGATAACAGCGTAGCGATAAAACACGGGGCGACCTGGAATGGCGCGGATTAACCAGCAGCTCTTGGAGCGGTTAAAAAACAAACTTGGGCTTAGCCAAAGTCGGGTGTACGGGCTTATAGATGCTAAGGTAAGAAGCGCGCACCTCCCGCGGCATCTCGCGGCAATCGCCGTTGCAGCAGACCGAGGCATCAACATCTCGAAGTTCTCGTCTGCCGAGGATCTTGCAGCCATTCGGCAATCCGCGATCAACGCAGCCCCTGCGCCCGTTATCGTACCAGCGCGTGATGCGGCGGCGAAATCCGGATCGCGAACTGCATCAAAGGCGAAAGCAAGACCATCGGCTCAGAAGCGACGAGGAACTACGGTCTTCGTTGTCCACGGTCGCGACCTAGCAGCGCGCGACGCAGCGTTCACTTTTCTTCGCTCGGTCGGCCTCAGGCCGCTGGAGTGGACCCAGGCGCTTAAGCTCACAGGCAAGGGTTCCCCATATGTAGGGGAAGTGCTGGATGCGGCGTTTCGTGAGGCCGCCGCGATCATTGTTCTCTTGACTCCTGACGATGAAGCAAGATTAAATCCCTCCTTTTTGACGTCACGTGATCCAATGTATGAACGCAACCTGACTGGGCAAGCACGTCCCAATGTTCTGTTCGAGGCGGGGATGGCGTTCGGCAAAGATCCCAATTCGACGGTGCTCGTGCAACTTGGGGAGATACGTCCGTTTAGTGACGTAGGAGGGCGTCATGTGCTGTTTCTGGGTAATAGCCCTGCAAGTCGGCAGGAGTTTGCAACGAAACTCGCGAATGCCGGCTGCAATGTGGACACATCAGGAACGGATTGGTTGACGGCCGGTGACTTCCAGCAGCGCCCTCTAACATCCGCTTCAACGCGAACGCGCCGCAAGCGGCGCGCCGGTTAAGCGGGGCGTACGGGGGATGCGGAGTCGAATCCACTCCCAACAAATTGTGCTCGCCATTGTGCTCACCTCCACCACTCTCCAGCCTATTCAGGCCTACTCAGGCCAAAGTTGGCGGAACACGCAACTCTTGGCTGGAATTGGGTTTAGTGAGGTGGAGTGAGTTGGAGTAGGGTGCGGCTTGCCGAGTGAGAGGCCAGCGTCCTAGGCCTCTGGTGGAGGTTGATCAAACGACGTTTAGATGATCAACTCGCCCAAGCCGATCAGTTGCTTCGGTCCGTCCGGGGTGTCGAGGGTGCCGCGCACGAGGCCCATGGCGAAGCCGCCGACCAGCCAGTTGGCCACTTGATGTCGCTCGGATAATTCGAGGCGAAACGTGTAGGGGGATGGTCCGGAGGTGAATGTGCCTTGCCATGCCGCGGGCCAGCGGTAGAAGCCGATTGCGGGGCGCGTGGCGGAGAGGTCGAGCGTGAGCGCGCTCAGCGGACCTTGCATGCCGGCGAGCGCGAGGAACCCGTCGGTCTGGCCGATCAACGGGGAGAATCCTTGTCCGGATTGGCGATGGAGGTACAGGTCGCCGGCTCCGCCATCGACCGCCAGATACAGGCCGTGGAAGCCTTTCAGGCTCCCGACGTAGCGACGCGAGAGGCGGTTGAAGCCGGGGAGGAACAGGTACTCGTAGATGATCCGGCCCTCGATGACGCGGTTGCCCAACGTGAGCGCGGCGCCGGCTGATCCCAACCGGTACTTGGCCAATCCCTGTTGGCGGTCGATGTGAAATTGCACGGGTTCGGCGTGCAGATCCAGGGAATTGGTGGGACTGCGGATGTGCCACCAGGCTTGGGGCGTGCCGCGATAGCCGAAGTGCGGGGAATCCGGGATGGTCTCGAGTTGGTGGGAGTCGTTGGGGTAGGGCCCGTTGCCTCGGATGGGTTGCCACCCGGTCTGTTCATCGTACAAGACCACGAAGTGATCGGCCTGCCAGGTGTCCTGGTCCCGCCCGCGGTTGGTGTCGAGCGCGAACGCCACGATGCCCTGGCTGTCGCGTCCGATGAACGAGACGTAGTCCGAGTAGTACGCCAGCTTGAGATCGTCCAACTCGCGTTGCTGGATGCCGAAGATGGTCTCGGGCGACGGGGGAGCGGCGCACGCGGCCAGCGAGGCAACGACCGTGAGCGCGATGAGTCGAAAAGCGGAACTTAACATATCCGACTCCTCGCCACGGACCAGGAAATGGAGTTACTTCCTCTCCCGCGTCTTGCAGAAAAGATCCACGACCTGACGAAACAGAAACAACGTCGTGTCTTTGGGAGACGCGGCGATCGCGGCTTCGGCGGCCTGGCGGACCGCGTCGGCTGGGACGTGGAAACGATTCGCCACGAATTCGGCGTCCGCTAGGTCCAGGTCGGTCCCGCGCCGCAGCTTGGCCACCACGAAATCGACGGGATGCAGGAGGCGCAGCCGGAGATCGGGCTGATCGAGCCACGCCGTGGCCCGTTCCCGGTAGCCCGGCGGCATCGCCACCACGGACCATCCGGACATGTTCTCGCCCAAATCCGCCGGGACGCCGTGCTCGCGCAGAAATGACGCCAAGGAGTCCACGTCGCCGTTCATCTCCGGGTCGACATCCTGAGTTGCCCGGTCGCGGTAACCGTACGCCTGAAGCGCCAGGCCGCCGACCAACAAGAGATCCACGCGCCGCCCGCTGCGCGAGGCGTATTCACGCAACAGCTCGATCAGCCGATCAGTGGTGATCGGCGACAAAGCGCAGCGCCTCGGCGAAGACGCGGAAATCCTTGGGGTCCGTGGGGCCGGTGTCCGCGGGAAGCGGACTGCGGGGGACCAGGCTGTTGATCAGAGTCCGATAGGCGGTGTACCACCGACACGCCTTGGCATGCGCCGCGACGATTTCAGGCCGGTCGCGCCACGCGGTCAGGTCAAGGGCGTCGTTGACGAGAATTTCAAGCCAGAGGAGGCGGATTGCCCGGTCGTCTTCCAGCGCCTTCTCGATCGACGTCGCGCCGGTATACGCTTCCAGGAGTCTGAATGGCGTGGTGTGTCGAGACACTGGCGGGCGCATGATGAACCTAGTGTATGGAATCCCCTTATTGGGCGCAAGCCGGAAGCCATTGATAAATAGTCCTGGAATTCCAGTGGCCGGTCGTGTATAGTAACCGCAGTCCGTGAATATGAGGCTGGCTGTCTCCCGCCGCACGAGTCGTTGTTTCCCCGCTATCGATTGTGCCTCGGTCCTAATTCTCTAAGCCCGTCTCGGTTCTCCGGCGCGTTGTGCGCGTCGGGCATGTCGCCGGTCTAGACGGCGGAGCAGGAACGCTCCGCACAGAAAGGAAACGTATGTCGTTTTCGAAGTTGGGCCTTGAGCCCGAGTTGACGCGCGCCGTGGAGCGCGCGGGGTACACCACTCCCACGCCCATTCAAGAGCAGGCGATCCCGGCCGGGTTGACCGGCGGCGACGTGCTGGGCTGCGCGCAGACCGGCACGGGCAAGACCGCCGCGTTCGCGTTGCCGATGCTGCAACGCTTGGGCAAGACGCGAGGGACCACGCCGCGCGCCTTGGTGTTGGCGCCGACGCGCGAGCTGGCGTTGCAGATCGGGGAGTCCGTGCGCGCGCTGGGCGCGTTCTTGCCGTTGCGCTCCACCGTGATTTTCGGCGGCGTGGGCTACGATTCGCAGGAGCAGGCGCTGCGGCGCGGGGTGGATATCGTCATCGCCACGCCCGGTCGCTTGTTGGATCACGTGCAGCGACGGACCATCCGGTTCGACGCGTTGCAGATCCTGGTGCTCGATGAGGCCGACCGCATGTTGGATCTCGGTTTTATCAATGACATCAAACGACTGGTGGCGTTGCTGCCGAAACAGCGGCAGACCATGATGTTCTCCGCGACCATGCCGCCCGCGATCCGGGCGTTGGCGGACGCGCTGTTGGTCACCCCGACCACGGTGAGCGTGGCGCCGCCCGCCAGCACGGTGGAAGAAGTCACGCAGATCGGGCACCACGTGGACCACAGCCGAAAGAAGTCGCTGCTGGTGCACCTGCTGGGCAACGCCGCCATGCAGCGCACCATCGTATTTACGCGCACCAAACACGGCGCGAACCACCTGGCCGAGCACCTCACCAAGGCGGGCCACGCGGCTTCGGCATTGCACAGCAACAAGAGCCAGTCCGCGCGGGTGCGGGCGCTGAGTGATTTTAAGACCGGGCGCGCGCGGGTCCTGGTCGCGACCGACATCGCGTCGCGCGGGATCGACGTGCCCGAGGTGTCGCACGTGGTGAACTTCGACGTGCCCAACACCTACGAGGACTACGTGCACCGGATCGGCCGCACCGCGAGAGCGGGATCAGGCGGGTGCGCGATTTCGTTGGTGTCGGAAGTGGACCGCGACCGTTGGAAGGATATGCAGCGCGCCGCGCGCAAGCCGGTCGAGCACCGGGTGGTTGAAGGCTTTGAGCCCTCGCAGACGCACGCGGCGACAAGAGACAGCCGTCCGTCTCACCGCCCGCGTGGCGCCGGCAGACCGCAGCAGCACCGTTCCTTTTCACGCGGTAGTCGCGTGCCGTCACGGCGCTCAGCGTAAGCACATAAGGCTGAAAATCCCCCCTCCCCCCTTTTTCTATGGGGGGAGGGGGATTTGTGTTCTACGCGGACTCGTCTTGGTTGACCGCTGGTTGGCGGTATGACAGCGCCAGCACCTTTGCGGCTCGCAGATCCACCTTGCCCGTTCCCAATACCGGAATTTTCTCGATCACGTAAAAGCTGTCCCGCTTTGGAACCCAGAGTTTAGGGAGGTCCGTCCGGGAGAGGTGCGTCCAGAGCGCCTCCGGTGTGATATCTCGCCGGGTGTAGAGGACGATCAGGCGTTCGCCCTTCTGTTCGTCGGGCACCGCGGTCACCACGCACGCGTGATCGCCCAGGATATGGTTGACGGCTTCCTCGACTTTGAGGTGCGGCACCATTTCGCCGCCGATCTTGGAGAACCGCGAGAGGCGGTCCGTGATCCGCAGGAACCCGTCCTCGTCGATGGACCCGATATCGCCGGTGACATACCAGCCGTCGTGCAACGCCTCGGCGGTCTTCTCGTCTTGACCAAGGTAGCCCATCATCCGGTTGGAGCCTTTGACCAGCAGCAGGCCCTCGGCGCCCTGGGGGAGTGGCTCGCGGGTGTCGGGGTCCACCACCCTGGCGGCCACGCCGGGGATGGGGTGCCCGACCGTGCCGGGTTTGAGTCCGGTTTGACGCTCGGCGTGGTGATCGACATTGGGCACGTTCACCGCCACCACCGGGCTCATCTCGGTGCAGCCGTAGCCCTCCAGCAGGTCGATGCCGTACGTGTCGCGAAACGCCGCGGCCAGCGGTTCACGCAGTTTCTCCGCGCCCACCATGGCGTAGCGGATCGAGGCGAACTGTTCCTTGGTGCACTTGCGCAGGTACGCGTTGTAAAAGGTCGGGGTGCTGATGAGAATGGTGGCGCGGTGGGTCGCCACGAGTTCGCCCAGGGCCTTGGCGTCCAGCGGGTTGGGGTGGTAGACCGCGCCGAACCCGCAGAGCAACGGGAACCAGAGCGTGCCGGTGAAGCCGAACGAATGGAAGAACGGCAACGCCCCGAGCACGCGGTCTTGCCTGGTCACCCAGAAGATTTGCGCGAGCGACTCGATGTTGGACAACACGTTGTGGTGCGAGAGCATCACGCCCTTGGGCGTGCCCGTGCTGCCGCTGGAAAAGATCACGGTGGCGAGGCGCCGGGGATCGGGCGCGGCGTGGTCAGCCAGCGCGGCCACGGCTCGTGACGGCAACGCGGCCGCAATGAGAAACCACGCGAGCTTGTGACGCAAGCCGACCGCTTTGACGAGGTCCTCGAAGAACACCATGCCCGGTCGTTCCTCCAGCTTGGCTTTGGTCAGGAAGATCCTGGACGTGATGATGGTGCGGATGCCGCATTGCTCGATCGCGGAGTCCATGGCCTCGCGCCCCGTGGTGAAGTTCAAATTCACGGGCGCTCGCCCGGCGAGCGAGACCGCAAGATTGGCCAGTGCGCCCGCGATCGAGGAAGGGAACAACAGGCCGATCAGGGGTTCGTCGGGGCGTTTCGCGGCGAGCCATCGCGCAACCAGGAGACCGCCGACCAGGGTTTGCCCGTAGGTGAGACGTCGACCGCTCGCGTCCGTCATGCAGAACGAAAACCACCGGCGTTTGGCCACGCGGATGAATCGCCGGTGCAGCAGGTCATTGGTGTCGCGGCGGTGCTCCACCACGTCGCTGCTCATCTCTTGGATCACTTGGCGTACCTCGCCCGCGCTGGTTGCGGCGGGCATGGGCCTTCCGAAGGACACCGTGACCGGGTAGGGAATGCGCGTGGGCCACTTCCAGAAGAACCTGCCGTCCTTGAAACTGAAGACGCTGCCCCACAATCTGTCCAGATGGACCGGGATCACGGGCACGTCCAGGTCCTCCATGATCTTCTCGAACCCCCGCTTGAACGGCAGCAGGTTGCCGGTGCGGCTGATCGCGCCCTCGGCGAAGATGCAGACCACGTGTCCTTCCCGCAGTTCGGCGCGCGCGCGTTCGATCGCCTCGACCACTTCTTTCCGGTTGCGGCCGGACACGGGAATCGCCTTCATCAGCCGGAACAGCCAGTTCAAGGCCGGCAGCTCGTAGTACGGCTTGTAGACCATGAACCGGATGAAGCGCTGCACGCACGCGCCCACCAGGAGCGCGTCCACGTGCGAGAGGTGGTTGCACACGAGCAACGCGGGGCCGCGAAACGGGACGTGTTCCTGGCCCACGAGACGGATGCGGTAGATCGTGTGCGTGAATACCCAGAGCGAGAAGCGGATCAGAAAATCCGGCAGGATCGACACGATGTACGCGGTGGCCGCGAGCGTGACGAAGCCAAAGGCCAGGATGATGGTCTGCGGCGCGAGCCCCAGGGCGTCGCGGCAGACCCACAACGCGGCCGAGGCGAGCAGGATGCCGATCGTGTTCAGAAAATTGTTGGTGGCAATGAGGCGCCCCTTTTCGTGGGCGCCGCTCCGTTGTTGCAACAGGGCGTTCAAGGGCACGATGAACAGGCCGCTCGCAAAGCCCAACGCCGCGAGCAATGCCGAGACGTGGCCGTAAGAATGCGGGGTGGCGCCGAGCCAGATCGAACACGCGCCCATGCCGATCGATCCCACCGGCACCAGGCCCAATTCCACTTTGTCTCCGGATAATCGGCCCGCGGCCAGGCTGCCCACCCCGATGCCGAGCGCCAAACACGTACCCATGAGGCCGACATGGATGTCGTCGAGCTGCATGGTGTGTTTGCCCAGCAACAGCAAATCCATCTGGAACAATGCGCCGAGGAACCAGAAGTAACTGATCCCGATGACGGTCAACCATAGAGGGCGGTCGCGGAGGAGTGTCTTCAGGCCGCCCGCGATCTCGCTCCAGGGATGACGGGGAGCCGTCCTGGACACGGTCGGTGTTGGAACCCTGGCGATGCCGAGACTGGTCAGCGTGCCCGCGACGGCGATGCCCACCAACACCAGGCCGACCAGGTTGAGCTGGTCGCGCCAAGCGGCGAACAGGAACGTGCCGATCGACGTGCCCAGGATGATCGCCATGAACGTGCTCATTTCCAGCAAGCCGTTGGCGCGCGACAGATCCTTGTCCGGCAACATCTCGGGCAGGATTCCGTACTTGGCGGGGCTGAACAGGGTGGATTGCAGCGCCATCAAAAACAACACCACGAGCATCCAGGAAATCCGCCCGGACCACAACGCGCCCACGGCCAGCACCATCGCGGCGATTTCGAGCACCTTGGTACCGATCAGTACGCGGCGTTTGTTGAACGTGTCCGCGAGGTGTCCGGCGTAGCCGGAAAACAACAAGAAGGGGAGGATGAACACGGCCCCGACCAACGATAGATCACCGCTGCCGCCGGTGCCTACGGCTACTCCCACCGCGAGCATCGACACCACGATCTTGAAGACGTTGTCGTTGAACGCGCCCAGGAACTGGGTCCACAGAAACGACTGAAAGCCCCAGGATTTGAGCAGCGCGCGGTAGGTGCCGGTAGTCAGAGCGATTCTCCTGTCCGTAAGGAGGATAGCAACGAGTGCGGACTTCGTCTCGGCCGGGATGATCGCTCAACCGAGCGCGACCGTGGCGTGACGCCGCACGGATCGTATTCGAAACAGGAAATCGCCGGGACTACGGATTCTCGTGGTCCGCGGGCGCCGCGGAGGTGGGCGCGGGGCGTTCAACGCCCGCGCCGTACCGGTACACGAGGTCTCCGCCGAAGTACCCGGTGAGGCCGATGAGGGCGACGCCGACAAGGCCGATGGCGAGGAACACGCCGGGAAACTCCGGGAGGCGGCGCTTTTTCTGCAGCCAGCGGATCGCGAGCAAGGTCGCGAACACCGCGAGCGTGGCGAACGCGAACAACTCGTGGGTTTCGATCGCGCGCTCCGGCACCCCGGCTTCTTCCGCGGCCTCCTCGGCCAAGATGCCGCTGGCGGTCGCGGCCAGGGCTCCCAGAAAACCCAGACCCAGCAACCACGTCGCGGCTTCGCGGAGAACATCGCGCTTCATGGCCCGTTCCAGGACTTCGAAGAACATCGCGGTGCTCAACAAGGCGATGGGGAAGTGCACGATGATGGGGTGCAAGGGGTGCGTCATGAGACGTCCCGTCTCAGGCGGGGAATCCGTATTCGCGCCATCGTCGCGTGACGCGTTCGATGATTTCAGGATCCATGATGATCGGTTTGCCCCATTCGCGGGACGTTTCAGGCGGGATCTTGGTGGTGGCGTCGATGCCCATTTTGGAGCCGAGTTCCGGGAGGGGGGACGCGAAGTCCAGGTAGTCGATCGGCGTGTGATCGATGATCGTGACGTCGCGTCGCGGGTCCACGTTGGTGGACAAGGCCCAGATCACGTCTTCCCACTTGCGCACGTCGATGTTGGGGTCGACCACGATCACGAACTTCACGTAGAGGAACTGTTTCAAGAATCCCCACAGCCCCATCATCACGCGTTTGGCGTGGCCCGGGAATTCCTTCTTCATCGCGATCACCGCGACGCGATAGGAGAGCGCTTCCATCGGCAGGTGAAAGTCCACGATCTCCGGGAACGTGGTCTTGATCATGGGCAGGAAGATGCGGTTGAGCGCCAGCGCCACCACCGCGTCTTCGCGCGGCGGGCGGCCCGTGACCGTGGACATGTAGATGGGGTTGCGGCGGTGCGTGATCGCCGTGATCCGCAACACCGGAAACGACTCGATCGGATTGTAGTACCCGGTGTGATCGCCGTGCGGTCCTTCGTCGCACATCTCGCCCGGGGTGACCTCGCCCTCGATGACGATTTCCGCCGACGCGGGCACCTCCAGGTCCACGGTTTTGCAGCGGACCAGTTCGATGTTCTTGCGCCGCAGCAGGCCCGCGAAGTGGTACTCGCCGATCTGTTCGGGCACGGGCGTCACCGCCGCGATGGTGGTGCCCGGATCACATCCGAGCACGGCCGCCACCGGCATGGGTTTGCCCTCGGCCATCCACTCCCGGTAATGGTGCGCGCCGCCGTGGTGCTTGAGCCATCGCATCGCGGCGCGGTCCTTGCCGAGCACCTGCATGCGGTAGATGCCCGCGTTGTATTTGCCGCCGTGCGGCGACTTGGTCACCACCAGCGGCCAGTTGATCTGCGGGCCGCCGTCGTCGGGCCAGCAGAACATGATCGGCAGGAGTCCCAGATCCACCTGCTCACCGGTGAGCACCACCTCCTGGCACGCGGCCCGGCTCACGGTTTTCGGCGCGAGGTGCAGGATGCGGCCGTAGAAGGGCAGGTGTTTGATCGCGTCCACGAATCCCTTGGGCGGCTCCGGGTGCTGGAGGAACGCGAGAAACTTGCCGATCTCTTCGAGCCCGGCTTCGTCGGTCTCCAGCCCCATGGCCACGCGTTTGACCGTGCCGAACAGGTTCGCCAGCAGCGGGATCGACGAGCCTTTCACGCGTTCAAAGAGCACGGCGGGTCCGCCGGTCGCGAGCAGGCGGTTCAGGATTTCCGTGACCTCGAGGCGCGGATCCACTTCGGCTTTGACGCGGATCAGTTCTCCGGATTTTTCCAGGGCGTCGAGGAATTCGCGAAGGTCGGTATAGGGCATGGCGGGTTACCGGATTGAACGGTCGATCGTGATGCCGGCCAGAATCAGCAGGCCGATCCAGGCGTGCGATCGAAACAACGCAAAGATCGCGGCGCGGTCCGCGCCTTGTTTGAGGCGCCAGGTCTGGTAGGCGAACACCGCGGCCACGACGGCGACGGCGGCGACGTATGCGGGCCCGAGCGGCACCAGTACGCCGAGCGTCACGAGGCCGACCACGGCCAGGCCGAGCAACGCGCCGACTCCGGCCCACGCGCGTTCCCCGAACAGGATCGCGGAAGATCGCACGCCGATCTTGACGTCGTCGTCGCGGTCCATCAGGGCGTAAATCGTGTCGTAACCTGCGGCCCAACACACCGTGGCCAGAAAAATCAGCACGGCGGGCGCGGCGATTTCGTTCCGTACCGCGGTCCACGCCAGCACGGCGCCCCACCCGAACGCGACGCCCATCACCGCTTGGGGCATGGCGATCACGCGTTTCATCAGCGGATACACCGCGGCGAGCGCAAAGCCGACGACGCTGAGTCCGATCGTCAGCGGGTTCAACGTGAGCGCGAGCAGCAACGCCGTCACGGACAAGACCGCGCCCACGGCCAGCGCTTCACCGGGCGCGAGCCGCCCCGACGCCAGCGGGCGGTCCTTGGTGCGCTCCACGCGACCGTCGAACTTCCGATCAGCCAGATCATTGAGCACGCAGCCCGCGCCGCGCATCACGAACGCGCCGACCACGAACACCGCGAGCAGCCGCCACGACGGCGCGCCGTCCGACGCGATCATCAAGGACCAGAGCGCGGGGGCCATGAGCAGGAGCGTGCCGTACTGTTTGGGGAGACGAATCAGATCCGAAATCGCGATCAATTTGGCGCGGATCGCGGATGCCGGCCGCGCGTCCCGCCGGACCGCGTGCACACCGGCGGCGTCGGTCGCCATCTCAATCCGCCAATCGGGGAGACAGCACCTCCACGATGGAGGCCGTGAGCGTGTGCTCGACCGCGAGCCGGTAACTTCGGCACCAGAGCGCGACGGAGGGACCGACGCCGAAGGCGGCCGACAACTCGGGGTCGTACACGCGTCCGATGCGGAGCCCGTCGCGCAGGACCGCGCGGTCCGCGGTGTCGAACAATCGGCCGAGCGGTTCAACGCCGCGACGGACTTCGACGGCGACGGCCGGATTCAGCGACTCCAACGGCAAGACCGAGACCGCATAGAGGAGGCGTTCGCCCGCGTGGGTCAACCACGCGTGACGCGATACCGCGGTCTGCCGCGACGACACGCCCAACCGGCGCGCGGCGTCGGCGTCGATCGGTTCTTCGCCTTGGCGCACCAATTCGAGATCGACGCGGCCGCCGCGCAAGGCTTCGAGCGCGGTGGTCATGGAGCCGTCGCACGTCAACAGCAGGCGGAGGACCGGAGAGGCTTCCTGGGGATCGACCTCGGAGAGGAATTCCGCGTGTGTTTTCCAGACGATCGAAGTCGTGGCAAGAGCGATCACGCGCGGGATCATACGTGAGCATTTTGAGGCGTGTCAAGGCCGTCGTCCCGGCCGCGAAGGGGACTTCCTCGCTTGCGGGTCGGGTAAGATTCTGCTACACGGAGAGGGCGTCAAGGAGGAGATTATGAGTGCGAGCGAACGAATCGCGAACTTGATCAACGGTCGATGGCAGCCCGCGGCGTCGGGCCACACGCTCGAAAGCCGCAATCCGGCCGACGTCGACGAGGTGGTGGCGATCGCGCCGGCCTCGGCCGCGCGCGACGTGGACGAGGCCGTGGCCGCGGCGCGGGCCGCGTTTCCCGCGTGGCGCGCGGTGCCCGCGCCCAAGCGCGGCGAGGTGTTGTTCCGCGCGGCCGAACGATTGGCGCGGGAGAAGGAGGATTTGGCCCGGATCGTGACGCGCGAAATGGGCAAGGTGATCGCGGAAGCGCGCGGGGACGTGCAGGAGGCCGTGGACATGGCCTATTACATGGCGGGCGAGGGGCGGCGTCTGTCCGGCCAAACCGTGCCGTCCGAGCTGCCCAATAAAGACGCCAAGTCGGTGCGCGTGCCGCTCGGGGTCTGCGGTTTGATCACGCCCTGGAACTTTCCGGTGGCGATCCCGTCGTGGAAAGTCCTGCCCGCGCTCGTGGCGGGCAACACCGCGGTGCTCAAGCCCTCGGAGTTGACGCCGTTGTGCGCGACGCGGTTCGTGCAAATCCTCCAGGACGCGGGGTTGCCGCCGGGCGTCCTCAATCTGGTCCACGGCTACGGCGAGGGCGTGGGCGATGCGCTGGCGGGGCACCGGGACGTGAACGTGGTCTCCTTCACCGGGTCGTCGGCCGTGGGCGAGCAGATCGAGGCCGTGTGCGGACGATTGCACCGGCCGGTGTGTACCGAAACCGGTGGGAAGAATCCGTTGATCGTGATGGATGACGCGGATGCGGAGTTGGCCGTGGAGGGCGCGTTGTGGGGCGGGTTCGGGACCAGCGGGCAGCGTTGCACCGCGGCCAGCCGGGTGATCGTGCACGAGGCGGTTTACGGCGCGTTCGTGGCGCGATTTGTCGGGGCCGCGAAGACCTTGCGCCTCGGGTCCGGGCTCGACTCCGCGACCCACGTGGGGCCGGTCATCAGCGCGGAGCAGCAACGGATGGTATTGGAGTACATCGCGATCGGGAAAAAGGAAGGCGCTACGCTCCTGTGCGGCGGCCACGCGCCGACCGGCGCACCACTCGCCAAGGGTCACTTCATCGTGCCCACCATCTTCGGCGACGTCACGCCCGGGATGCGGATCGCGCAGGAGGAGATTTTCGGCCCGGTGGTGTCGGTGCTCAAGGCCCGTGATCTGGGCCACGCCATCGAAATCGCCAACAACGTGGCGTACGGCCTGTCGGCCGCGATCTACACGCGGGACGTCAATAAGAGCGCCGCGGCCGAGCGCGACTTGGACACGGGTATCGTCTACGTCAACGCCTCGACCATCGGCGCGGAGATCCAACTGCCGTTCGGCGGCACCAAGCGCACCGGCCTGGGCCCGCGCGAAGCCGGCGGCCGCGGCGGGGCGCTGGACTTGTACACCAAGTGGAAGGTGATCTACCGGGATTATTCGGGCAAATTGCAGAAGGCGCAGATCGACGCGTGACAGGCTGCTGAAAAAGTCCGTCTGCGGCGTTGCCACTGCGCGTCCGGTGCTCACGTACGACTCAGTACGCTGCGCTCCGGTGCTCGCGGCGCCTTGCATCCGGAGCTTTTTGAGCAGCCTGCCGGCCTCATCGTGTTTTTCAGCGTCCTGCTGAATCGGGGCTCGGGACTATTAGTGAATTCGCAGGAAGCGACGGAGGAGTTGAATCACGAGCGTCAGGATCGCCCACTCGCGCGGGGTGGGGAGCCGCGTGAGCCGGATCCGGAGATTCGAGCGGCGGGCCCACCAGATGAAGGCGATGCCCGCGATCAACAGCAGGACGGCGGGATGCAGGAGCAGCCGGTACATCTCGGTGGCGGCGCGTGATCCGCGCGGGCGGGCGTGACGGTCACGCCTTGAGCAAATCCTCGACCGTGAAGAGGGATTCCACGCGGTAACCCGCGGCGGTCAATCGTTCGCGGCCGCCTTCCTTGCGGTCCACCAACGCCAACACTTTCACGATGACGCACCCCGCCTCCTTGAGGATGGCGATGGTGCGTTCGGTGGAGGCGCCGCTGGTGAGCACGTCGTCCACCACCACGATCCGCGAACCGCGCGGCACGCTGCCCTCGATGAACGCGGTGGTGCCGTGCGCCTTGGGCTCCTTGCGCACCACGAACGCGGCGATCGGCCGATCGTATTGGTACCCGACCACCGCGGTCGCGACCGCGATGGGGTCCGCGCCCAGCGTCATGCCGCCGATCGCGTCGACCTCGTCCTCTTTGATCGCGTCGAGCACCAACCGCGCGATGAGGAACGCGCCTTCCGGATCGAGCGTGACCTTTTTGCAGTCGATGTAGTAGCGGCTTTTGCGGCCGGAAGAGAGCGTGAACGTGGGCTCGCTGTGGTAGAGAAACGAGTCGCGGAGTTTCTTGAGCAATTGGTGCCGAATCCCGATTCGCTCGTGTCGTTCCATGTGGTCAGCTTCCCAATTGGCCCAATGAGCGCGGGTCGATGCCCTGGGCCCGCAGCAGGAGGAGAAACACCGTGGCCTGGATGAGCCAGCCCAGTATGCACACGCCCACCGCGCGCGCGGTGCTCTGGTAGTCCAGCGCCTGGCGGACCGCGACCACCATCGCGGCGAGCATCCAAACCGACGCGGCCACGAACACGCCTTCGGTGATCCCGGGGATGACGCCGAAGGCGCGGACCACGCCCGGCGAGCCGGCGAACCCGATCGTGCGCAGCATTTCGCCCAAATCGGTCTTGGTGGTCGGTTCCGGAAACAATTTGGCCCCGATCAAATAGGTCAGCCCGGCCCAGACCAACCATCCGGAAATCGCGCTGCCGGTGCCGATCAGCAGCGAAACCGGCCCGGTTTTCAGCAATCCGCCCACGCCCGCGGCGAGCCCGGAGAGCAGCACCACGGCCATCGCCTGGGTCATGGCCGCGCGGTCCGCTTCGACCTCTTCATAGAGCGTCGCGTCGAGACGGGCGGCCCGGAGCATGCGTGTGATCAGTACTGGCGCCATGTCGATCGAGATGGTTGGGTCATCTTAGCAAAGGGGTCCGTAGAGTACAACAACGATGATCTCGCCGCGGGATCGGCGGTCGCGCGATCGTTCAACGGGATCAAGACCGGGACGGGCTCCCGGTCCGTCACGGCGTCATCGGTCCGTGGTCTCCACGAACGCGCGGTACCACAACGCGGCCAGGAGCGTCTTGCTGTCTACAATTTCGCCGCGACGGACGCGGTCGAGTAACTCCTCGAAGGGCATGGTGACGACTTCGATGAATTCGGTCCCGTCGGGCTCGGCGTGAGGGGCCGGTTGGAGGTCGCGACCGAGAAAGACTTCGATGCGGCCGGTGGAAAACCCGACCGAATGGTAATAACCGACCAGCGGATCGAGTCGGGCCGGGGACAGGCCGATCTCCTCCCCGCACTCGCGGCGCGCGGTCTGTTCGGGGTCTTCTCCCGGTTCGAGGATGCCGGCGGGAATCTCCAGGATCGCGCGTTCGAGCGCGGTCCGGTATTGCCGGACGAGGTAGACGGTCCCGTCGTCCGTGATGGGCAACACCCCGACCGCGTTCGGCGGCACCACGATTTCGCGCCGCGCCTCGCGCCCGTCGGGGAGGCGCACCGTGCGTTCCTCGGCGCGCAGGTAGCGGCCGTGGTACACCGTACGCGCGGCGATGACGGATTCGTTCAGTTTCCCGGACATCCGCGCTCCTCGGGCACGCTCGACGATCGGGACACGGCCGGCCGCGGCGCTCCGCTGATTCGGTCGGCCGTGAAGAGGTGGAGCGCCAAACCGAGGCCGATGAGCGGCAGGGCGATCCAGACGCGGGGACCGACGGTTTCGCGCCCGAGCCACGCGCCCAGCGCGACCGCGACGATCGGATTCACCAGCGCGTAACTCGCGACGCGGTGCGCGGGTTCCACGGTCAACAACCAGGCGAACGCGGTGAACGCCACGGTGGAGCCGAACACGGTCAGGTACCACATGGCCCACCACGAACGCGCGCCGACCGAGGTGACGGTCGACGGCGTGATTTCGCCCAGCGCGACGCCGAGGACCAAAAACGCGGCTCCGCCCGCGAACATCTGAACGGCGGACGTGAGCAAGACGTCGCGCGGGAGATCGACCACGTGCGAGGCGCTGCTGGCCCCCGACCAGCAACAGGCGGCCAAGAGCAGCAGCGCGATCCCGAGGCCCGACGACCCGGTTGAGTCGCCGGTTGTTCCGGTGAGCACCGCGATGCCGACCACGCCCAACGTCATCCCGGCGATTTGGGACCACGACGCGGATCGACGTCGGATGAACCGTTGATCCCACGCCGCGACCCACAACGGGGTCGACGAGATGATCAGGGCCGCGAGATGGGAATCCACGGTTCGTTCCGCCCAGCCGACCAGCCCGGTGCCTCCGACCAGGAGCACGCACCCGATGAGCGCGGCGTTTCGCACCTGGACCCGGGACGGGGCGGACGGCGACTCACCCCGCCAGGCGGTGATCGCGCGGTAGAGCGCCAAGTTCAGGGCGCCGGCCAGCAGGAACCGCTCCGCGAACAGCAGCGACGGGGGCATGGTCTCGATCCCGAAGCGGATCGCGAGGTAGGTGGACCCCCAGATCACGTACACCGTCAGGTACGCGAGCACGATCAACCAGGGGGCCGCCGGTATTACGGATCGGGATATCATGGGGAGGGACGCTTTCCATCGTACCACAGCGGTTCGCCGCGCCGCCAATCGACAACGCCGACGGCCTTCCGTATAATGCCACCTTCGCGAGCCGAGGAGTCGCGTGATGACGGAAGAGCGAACGGAGTTGAAGACCTGGGAACGAGTGTTCGAGGCCGCGTTGTGGCGAAGTCGGTTTATCGTCATACTCGCCGTGGTGGCGAGCCTCGTATCGGCCGTGATCCTGTTCCTTTGGGCCAGCGCAGATGTCGCGAGGCTTGCATACAAGGCCGTGGCCTACGTGGCCGCGGCTCCTCACTCAATCGCAGAATACGACGAGTTCCACAGCGTGGTGGTGGGACACGTGATCAGCGCGGTGGACGATTACCTGCTGGCGACCGTTCTCCTCATCTTCTCGTTGGGCCTCTATGAGCTGTTCATCAGCAAAATCGACGTGGCGGAGGAGGACGTGCGGCACAGCTCCAAGATCCTCCTGATCCAGACGCTGGACGATCTGAAAGACCGTTTGGCGAAAGTGGTCTTGATGATCTTGATCGTGACGTTTTTCAAAAACGTGATCCATACCGAGTTTCACGAGCCGCTGGGAATCCTGTATCTGGGCATCGGAATCCTGTTCGTGGCGCTCGCACTGTACTTTACCGCAAAATCCGGCCACGGGAGCGAGAAATGAGTTGGGAGCGGTTGCCGGACCTGGCGATCGCGCGGTCGCACCCCGCGGTGGCGGTGCACCACGGCCGCGTGTACGCGATCGGGGGCGGCGGGCCGGGGTTCGCGAGCCTCGACGCGGTCGAAATCTTCGACCCCGAGACCGAACGCTGGCGCGCGGCGCGGCCCATGCCGACCAAACGCTCGGGAGCCATGGCCGTGACCCTCGGCGATCGGATCGCGGTGATCGGCGGCGGCTTCAAGAAACCCGACGGCAAGTTCCGGTTCCTGCCGACGGTCGAGTTTTACGAGCCCGCCGCGGATCGCTGGTCGAGCGGCCCGGACATGTTGCGGCCGCACGACTATCCCGCGTGCGCCCTGCTCGACGGGCGCGTGTACATCGCGACCGGCCATCATCCCGACGCCACCGAGGGCGGGCCGCAAACCGACCCGGGATTTTCGTTCGCCCAGCGCTGGCGCCCCGGGGAAGCGGCGTGGGAGGAACTGCCGTCCGTGCCCACCCCGCGGTTCGCCGCGGCCGCGGTGGTGCTCGGGGGGGGCGTGGCGGTCGCCGGAGGGGTCGCCTTCACCCCGACCGGGTTCATGGAGTTCGACCGGGTCGAGGCGTTCGATCCGGCCGGAAGACAGTGGGCGCGAGCCGGGTGGTCGCTGCCGTGGACCGCGGCGGCGCACGGACTCGCCGTGTTGGGACGGCGGTTGTTGGTGTGCGGCGGGTTCTCGGGGGACGAGGGCATCGCGGCCGCGGCCGCGATCTGCGACCTGGATTCGCGGGACCAACCGGAACCGTGGCGCACGCTTCCGTCGCTCCCGGAACCGCGCGCCGCCATGGGAACCGCCGTGATCGGCGGCCGGCTGATTCTCGTCGGCGGCTGGGCGGCCGACCGTTCGGTCCTTTCGAGCGTGCGGGCGTGGCGCGATGAGTGAGACGTCGGTTCCGGACTGCGTGGTCGGGGTCGTGGTGTTTCACGGGGTGGAAGAGCTCGACTTTTCCGCGCCGTACGCGGTGTTTTCCGCGCTGCGTCGACTCCAGATCGAATCGGGCGCGCCCGATCTCCCCGAAACCCACGTGTTGACGATCAGCCGCACGCCGGGCATCGTCCACGGCGCCAACGGTCTGCGCTGGCTTCCGGATTATGATCTGTCCATGTGCCCCGAACTGACGGTCTTGGTGGTGCCCGGCGCGGGCGAGATCGGCGAGCCCACGGTGCCCGAGATGGAAGAGGGCGGGTTGTGGGACTTCGTGCACGAGCACGCGTCGCGCGCGCGGGGAGTGGCGGGGGTGGGAACCGGGACGTTCGTGCTGGCCAAAGCCGGGGTGCTGGCCGGCAAACGCGCCACCACGCGCGCGAAATTTCGGAGCGGCCTTGCCCGCTTCGCGGGCCTGACCGTGGCGGAGGAGCCGTTGGTTCAAGACGGCGCGTTGTGGACCGCGGCGAGCGGGGCCTGGGGCGTGCCGCTGGGCCTTGCGATCATCGCGAGGCTCTACGGCCCGTCGGTCGCGCGCCGCACCGCCGCCGAGTTGAACGCGTCGTGGGACGGCGCGCCGACCGCACCGTGACATCCGGTCGGCGAGCGCCTATAATAGCTGCGCCCATGCCCGCCATGAACACGCACGCCGCGTCGCATCCACCCAAACACGTGCACCTCATCGCGATTTGCGGCACCGGCATGGGGTCCCTGGCCGGGATGCTGAAAGCCTCGGGTTATCACGTGTCGGGTTCCGATCAGAACGTGTATCCGCCGATGAGCACGTGGCTGACCGAGCAGGGTATCGTGCCGTATTCCGGGTTCGCTCCGGCGCACCTCGACGGCGCGGACCTCGTGATCGTGGGCAACGCGGTGTCCAAGACCAATCCCGAGGTGGTCGCGATGCTGGATCGCGGCGTCCCGTACCGCTCGTTTCCGCAGGCGCTCGCCGAGTTTTTCATCCGCGACCGGCACTCCCTGGTCGTGGCCGGCACGCACGGCAAGACCACCACCACGGCGCTGTTGGCGTGGGCGCTCACGTCCGCGGGACGCGACCCCGGCGCGATGATCGGCGGCTGGGCCAAGAACTTCGACGGCAATTTTCGGGTCGGCGGCGGAAACTTCGTGGCGGTCGAGGGGGACGAGTACGACACCGCGTTTTTCGACAAGGGCCCCAAGTTTCTCCACTACCGTCCGCGCACGGCGATCCTGACCAGCATCGAGTTCGACCACGCGGACATTTACCGCGATCTCGCGCACGTGGTGTCCGCGTTCGAGCGGTTCGTGGACTTGATTCCGCGCGACGGGTTGTTGATCGCGGCGGCCGGCGATGACACCGTGGCGCGCGTGGCGCGTCGGTCGGCCGGCCGGGTGGAAACGTACGGATTCGGCGCGGGGAGCGATTGGTCGGCGGAGAACCTGCTGGCGCGGGAGGGCGGCGTCTCGTTCGACGTGCGCCGAGCCGGCGCGCGGTTCGGCCGGTTCGATGTGCCGCTGATCGGACGGCACAACGCGCTCAACTCGCTGGCCGTGATCGCGGCCGCCCACGGCGCGGGACTCAACGCGGAGGAGATCGCGGAGGGCTTTCGCACGTTCCGCGGGATCAAGCGTCGACAGGACGTGATCGGCGTCGCGAACGACGTGGTCGTCATCGACGACTTCGCGCACCATCCCACCGCGATCCGGGAGACGTTGGCCGCGGTCAAGATGGGGTACCCCGCCCGCAGACTGTGGGCGATTTTCGAGCCGCGGTCGGCGACCAGCCGACGCGCGGTGTTCCAAACGCAGTTTGCCGAGGCGTTCGATTTGGCCGATCACGTGGTGATCGCCGAACCGTTCGCGTCGGACAAATTGCCTCCGGATCAGCGCCTGGACGCGAGACGGCTCGTGGACGACTTGGGGCGTCGCGGCGTCCAGGCCGCGTGTCTGCCGACCGCGGACGACATTGTTCGCGCCGTGGCCCCGCAGCTCCAGTCCGGGGACGTGGTCTGCGTGATGTCCAGCGGCGGATTCGACAACATCCACGCCAAGCTCCTCGCGGCTTTGCGCGCGGCCGACGCGCGATCGCTTCCGACGCCCAAGTCGGCATGACCGCGCTTTCTAAGCCGCCCGCGCTGCGCAAAGGCGATCTTATCGGGGTGGTGGCGCCGGCCGGCGCGGTCAAAGTCGACGATCTGAACTCCGGCATCAAACGTCTCGAAGAGTTGGGTTATCGAATGTTGGTCGGCCGGTCGCTGCGCCGCGCCGCGCGGTACCTCGCCGGGCAGGACGCCGAACGCGCCGCGGACGTGATGGCGATGTTCGAGAATCCCGAGGTGCGGGCGGTCGTGGCGGCGCGCGGCGGATACGGGACGTCGCGGATCATCCCGTTGCTCGACGCCAAGGTCATCGCGCGGTCTCCGAAAATCTTCGTGGGCAGCAGCGATCTGACGCTGTTGCTCCATTTTCTCCGGACGGCCTGCGGGTTCGTGACGTTTCACGGGCCGATGGTCAGCCCCAACTTCGGGAAGTATTCGTCGCCGACCACCAGCGAGTCGTTCGTTCGGATCCTCGGCGCCACCAGGCCGCCAGGACCGTTCGAGGTGCGCGGGGTCACCGTGCTCAAGGGCGGGGGCGCGGAGGGAGTGTTGACCGGCGGGTGCCTCTCATTAGTGTGTCAGACGATCGGCACGCCGTACGAGATCCAGACCGACGGGGCGATCGTGTTTCTCGAGGACATCAACGAGCCGCCGTATCGCATCGATCGGATGCTGACGTACCTCAAGCAACTCGGCAAGTTCGCGCGCGCGCGCGCGGTCATCTTCGGCTTGATGCCGGATTGTCATCCCGCGCCGCACGAGTCGTACACGCTCCACGACGTGATCCGGGACGTGCTCGGCGACCTGCGGTGTCCGATCCTCGCGGACTTTCCTTCCGGTCACGGGGGGACGAACGTGACACTGCCGTTCGGCGTGCGCGCGGCCGTGGACGGCGCGACGCTGAGCATTCTCGATGCGCCCGTCAGTTAGGGACAGGAGCTGAGCGGGACCGAGAGCGCCGGGCTCGACTGGTTGCCCGCCGCGTCTTTGGCGATCAGATTGATCGCGGTCGGTTGATCGTCGAGGTCGATCACGCCGGACCACGCGGTCTGATCCGTCGCGCCCACGATCTGCACGTCGGCGGAGACCGCCGGGTCCATTTCTCGATACACCGAGACCCCGGCTTCTTTCGCGCCGGCGAGCGTGATGCGCCTCGGCGACGCGGACTCCGCGTCGCACGCGGTGACGGTCACGGTCATCAAGGGAAGCGGCGACTCGGTATCCCGCGTGACGCGGTAGGTCGTCTCGGTGCTGGTCACGCCGTCGGTATTGACCGCCACGAGCCGGAACGTGAACTCGCGATCCGTGACGCCGTCGAGCGGCAACGTCGCCGTCCATCCCGTCTCGGTGTCGAACGGCACCGTCACCATTCCATTGATCAGGACACGTGAGCCCGCGGGTTTGATACCCGTCGCCACGACGTAATCGGTGTTGGTGATCAGCGGGGGAACGGACCGGAGGTCAACCGCCCGGGCGGAGACTTCGGGCGCGATTCCGGTGGTCTGCGACACCCGGACCCGATACCGATAGATCGGACACTCGTCGGCGGGGTTGGTGCACAGGACCAGGTCGGTGTGCCGAAACTGCGCGTCCGTGACGGTCACCGTCGCGCCGAGCGCGTTCCCTTGGAGGTCCCGCGCGTCCCAAATCACGTCGTAGGCCGCGGCTCCGGTGACGGCCTCCCACGACAGGGTGTTGACGTCGCGATCGGACTGGATGGTGACGCGCTTCGGAACGCCGTCGGTCGCGGCTTTGGGAACGGCGTAGACCGTCGACGAGCTCGGTCCAAGCCCTCCGGAGAACACCGGGCGAATCGAAAACGCGTGCCGGCGATTATTCTCCAACCCGGCCAGGCCGACCGGAAACGACGGAATCGGCGACACGTCGATCACTCTCGACGGCGCGACGCTGATCGACGCGGCGGGGTCGGAGGGCCATGACAGGGTCACGGCCCCTTCCCGGGCCGTGAGCGTGACGCCGGCCGGCTGACCCGGCGTGGCGCCGACCTCCGTCGAAGCGCCGCTCTCGCCGGTGATCGGATTGAACGCGGTGACGATATAGTAGTAGTGCGCGCCGGGCTCCAATTGAGCGTGCGCGTAACTGGTGAGCGTTGCGTCAACGTCGATCCGCGTGCCGGTCAACCGCGTCACGTTGGGCGCGTAGGCCCAATAGATGCGGTACGCGGTCGCGCTCGAAACGGCTTCCCACGAAATTGTATTCTGCCGGAGACTCGGGGCCACGCCGACGGACGCGGGCGCACCCGTTTCCGTGGCGTTTCCGGTGTCTTCGTCCGTGGTGACCTCGGTTTCCGTGGTGACCTCGCTCGGCACCGCGGAGACCGAGGTGGACTGCCCGCCCGCAGTTACGGCGTACCGGTACCGCCGATCAACCAACAACGAGGCGTGTTCATAACTTCCGGCTTCAGCGGTTTGCGCATCGAACCCGGGGAGCGGCAGGGGATCGGCTTGCCACTCCACGCGGTAGAATTGGGCGCCGTTGACCAAATTCCAGGTGAGGGCGACGGCGCCGTCGCCCGCGCCCAGGTTCACGTTCGACGGCACGCCCACCAGTACGGGTGGAGCGACCGTGGTCACCGGCGCCGGCGGCGGAGGCAGCGGGGGAGGATCCGGGGCCGGGGGCGCAGCGGCGGGGAGTTCGATCGGACTGCCGCAGCCCGTGAGCAGCAGGGCGAGCACCCCGATCGCGAGGAATCCGTCAGCGAGCGGCCACCCGCTCGGAAAGGAATCGCGGAAGGTCGTCCAACGCGACGGCATGCTGCGTCTTGGTCGCCATGTCCCGTACCACCGCCGCGTGTTTGGCGAGTTCGTCGTCGCCGAGGATGACCGTATAACGGGCACCCAGTTTGTCGGCTTTGCGCATCTGGCTTTTGAGGCTGCCCTGGTCATAGTCGGTCTCGGCGCGGATCCCTGCGTCGCGAAGCGTGGTGATCAACCCCGCCAGTCGACGGCCCGCCGCCTCGCCGAGGGCCGCAAGAAATACCCCGAGCGGGGGAGCGGGCGCGCTCCCCAGGGGTAACAGGGCGACCACGCGTTCTATTCCCAGCGCAAAGCCCACCGCCGGGGTCGGGGGGCCCCCCAAGGCTTCGACCAGCCCGTCGTAGCGTCCGCCGGCCGCAATGGTGTTTTGCGCGCCGAGGCCTTCGGCCGTGAACTCAAACGCGGTCTTGGTGTAATAGTCGAGCCCCCGGACCAGGCGCGGCTCGAGGCGGTAGCCCAACCCGACGTCGGTCAACGCGGCGGTGACCGCCTCGAAGTGGCCGACGCACTCGGGGCCGAGGTACCCGCTGATGGCCGGCGCGTCGCGCGTGGCCGTTTTGCACTCCTCGCGTTTGCAGTCCAAAACTCGCAACGGATTGGTCTCGAAGCGCCGTCGGCACGCCTCGCACAGGTCGGCGAGGCGATCGGCTAGAAACGCCTTGAGGGCGTCTCGGTACCGCGGTCGGCACAATGGGCAGCCCAGACTATTGAGCAGGAGCGTGGTGGGGGTGACGCCCAACGCCCGAAACAAGCGATCCAGCAGGATGAGGAACTCGGCGTCGAGCAGCGGGCTCTGGGATCCGATGGCTTCCGCGCCGATTTGGTGAAACTGCCTGAACCGACCGGCTTGGGGCCGCTCATGGCGAAACATGGGGCCGACGTAATACACCTTGGTCAACGGCGACTCGCCCCACAGGTGGTGTTCGATGTAGGCGCGGATCACCGAGGCGGTGCCTTCCGGGCGCAGCGTGAGCGATTTCCCGTCTCGGTCGGGAAAGGTGTACATCTCCTTTTCCACGATGTCGGTGGCCGCGCCGAAGCTTCGCGCGAACAGTTCCGACGCCTCGAAGATCGGGAGTTTGATCTCGGCGTAGCCCGAGGTTTCGAGCAAACGCCGGGCCGTCGTCTCCAGGAGATGCCACGAGGGCATGTCGCCCGGCAAAATGTCCTTGACGCCGCGGATGGATTGAATTTTTGGCGTGCTCACGTCGCGAGTGTCCGTCCAACAAAGCGCCCATCGTACCGTCGGGTCGCGGAGGAAGTCAATTTGACACGTTTTTCCGGTCTCTGTTATAACCTCCGCTCACGGCGGCGTACCCAAGTGGTAAGGGAGCAGTCTGCAAAACTGCGATGCAGCGGTTCGAACCCGCTCGCCGCCTCCACTCCGTTCCCGATGTGCTCCCGCTGATCCGATTCATTCCCGCGTCCAGGCCAAATCATGGGGGCTTGCGGGTTGCGACCCCTTGCCAGAACCGCGTCTCCAGGTACACTCGTTTTGTACCTCCGACGGCCGTTTTCGTTCAATTCCGCTCGGGGCCGGGATTTTCCCTAGTCTGATCGGCAGATTCGCGGTAGCGAGGCGATATTTGGTGAAGGTCAACGGGACGAACTGTGGCGGCTGATTCCGAACACGTCGGACGTCGCGATACCTCAGCGGATTCAGCGGCCATCGAAGCGTTCAAGCGCTTGACCGTGACGTCCCTGCCGCATGGCGCGGAAGCGCTCGTCCGTCGCGTCGGCGTGAACCAACCCGAAGTCGAACGCCGCAAGGCCTTTCTTGATTTTACCGATCATGATGTCGAATTGCTCAAAACGCTTCACGCGCGGCTCGTGGACCGTTCATCGGAGTTCGCGGATCGGTTCTACGCGCACTTATCGGCGTTCGAGGAGACCCGGGCGTTCTTGACCGATCCGGCGACCGTCGAGCGACTGAAGCGAAGCCAAGCGGCGTATTTCACCTCGCTCACGGCCGGGAACTACGCCGGGGACTACGTGCAAAACCGGGTTCGCGTGGGGGAGGTCCATCACCGGATCGGCCTGGAGCCCAAGTGGTACCTGGGAGCGTACAGCCGGTACCTGTGCGAACTCATGGGCGCGGTGTGGGAATTGGCCGCCGATGATTCCCGGCGCGCGGTCGAGATGGTCAGCGCATTGGTCAAGGTGGTGTTTTTCGACGTCGGCTTGACCCTCGACACCTACCACCAGATCGATCGGTGGACGATCGAAGCGTTGCAGGCCCACGCGCAGCGCATCGTCAACAACATTCCTTCCGGGGTGCTCGTGTTGTCCGCGGACCTGAGGGTGTTGTTCGCCAATCACGCCTTTATCACCCTGGTGGACGGCACGTCCGAGCGCGTGATCGGGATGCCGTTGGAAGCGTTCTTCCCCGCGCATCGCTGGTGGGATCGGGTCGCGCGCCTGTTGGGCATCGGCGAGTCTCGATCCCACATTCTGGACGTCGAACTGGTCAATGCCGCCGGGACTCGGCACATCGAACTGACGTTGGTGCCGATTCTCCAGAGCGCGGATGACGAGGATCAGGCTGATCCGAATCGGGCGCGACTCCTGCTGGTGCTCGATGACGTGACCGATAGAAAACGAGCGGAAACCGCGCTGCGGGAGAGCCAGCGCAGCCTGGGAACCTTGATCGACAATCTTCCGGGCGCGGTGTACCGCTGCGCGAACGATCACGACTGGACCGTGCAGTACATGAGCCCCGGCGTCACCGATATTACCGGGTTTCCGCCGGAAGACTTCCTCGATGGACGCGTGACCTACGGGAGCCTGATCCATCCCGACGATCAAGAGCAGGTCTGGACCAGCGTCCAGGAGGCCATCTCCTCGAAACACCCCTTCGTGCTGCGTTATCGCATCCGCACGTCGAGCGGCGAAGAGCGGTGGGTGTGGGAACAGGGGCGGGGCGTCTATTCCGACCAGGGGCAGTTGTTGTCGTTGGAAGGGTTTATCGCCGACACCACTGAACGCAAATGGGCGGAAGAGGCGTTCGGACTGATCGCGCGGGACTCGTCGTCGCTCGTCGGCAACCAGTTCTTCCGTTCGTTGACCAAAAACCTGGCGGCCGCGCTACGCGTTCGCTGGGCGTTCGTGGCCAAACCGTCGGTCTCCGACGGGTCGCGCTGTCGCGTCATCGCGTTCTGGACCGGGACCGGATGGGCCGAACCGTTCGAGTACCCGATCCAGGGGACGCCGTGTGAGCACGTCCTCGCCGGGGACTTTCAGTATTTCCCGTCCAACGTCCAATCGCGGTTCCCGGATGACGTGTGGCTGCACGACCAGAACGTGGACAGCTACATGGCTGTTCCGTTATCGGATTCAACCGGACACCTGCTCGGACACATGGGCGTGATGCACGACGGTCCCATGGACGCGTCGCTTCCGCTGGAGTCCATCCTCCGAATTTTCGCCGCGCGAGCCGGCGCCGAGTTGGAGCGTCAGATCGCCGAAGAGGCGCTGCGTGAAAGCGAAGAACGCTACCGCAACCTGGTTGAAAACGCGCACGACATGATTCAAAGCGTGGACCCGGACGGGCGGTTGCTGATTGTGAACCGGGCCTGGTTGGACGCGACGGGTTACCGGGAACACGAGATCTCGTCGTTGACCCTGTTTCAGTTGCTCCACCCCGAATCCATCGAGCATTGCCGCTCGCTGTTCGATCGTCTGCGTGCCGGGGAGTCTCCGGTGTTGATCGAGGCCGTGTTCGTCGCGAAAGACGGTCGGGCGATCCCCGTGGAAGGCGGCGCCACGGGACAGTACGTCGACGGCCGCCTGATCGCGATCCAGGCGATCCTTCGCAACGTGACCGAACGCAAGGAGTGGGAAGCGCGCTTGGCTCAGGTGACTCGCCACGACCATCTGACCAACTTGCCCAACCGCGCCGTGTTCATGGATCGTCTCGATCAGGCGTTGGTCCGCGTGCGAACCAGGCGTTCCGGGCGCCCGTTGGCGGTGCTGATCTTGGACTTGGACCGGTTCAAGCTGGTTAATGAAACGCTCGGGCACGCCGCGGGCGATCGCATGTTATTGGCCGTAGCCGAGCGATTGAGCGGGGCCTTGCGGGACGGCGACACGGTCGCGCGGATCGGCGGGGATGAATTCGCGATATTGTTGCCCGAGATCGCCAAGGTCAGCGACACCGCCCTCGTGGTGGACAAGATCTTTTCCGCGCTGAAGGCGCCGTTCGTGGTCGATTCCCATGAGCTCTTCGTGAGCGCCAGCATCGGGATCAGCGTGGCTCCCGACGACGGAGAAGAATCCGGGACCGTGCTCAAACACGCGGACGCGGCCATGTATCGTGCCAAGGATCAAGGGCGGAACACGTACCAACTGTATTCACCGGCCATGAACGTGAGCCAGTTGGAGCGGCTGTCGCTGGAGAGCAGTCTGCGGCACGCGTTGGATCGGGACGAATTCATCGTGTACTACCAGCCGCAGGTCGAGCTGCACTCCGGGCTCGTGGTCGGGATGGAAGCGTTGGTTCGGTGGCGCCACCCCGAGTGGGGGTTGGTGTCTCCGGCGCGATTCATTCCGGTGGCCGAGGAAACGGGTATGATCGTTCCGATCGGCGAACGGGTGTTGTCCCTGGCGTGCGCGCAGAATCGACGGTGGCAGGAGCAGGGGCTCCCGCCGTTTTGCATGTCGGTCAACTTGTCGGCGCGACAGTTCCAACAGCCGGATCTCAAGAACATGGTGGCGCGGGTGCTCCGCGAATGTCGGCTCGACCCGAAGTGGCTCGACTTGGAGTTGACCGAGTCGTTGTTGATGTCGGATGCCGATCGGACGGTGTCCACCCTGAACGCCCTGCATGCGATGGGAGTCGGTTTGGCGTTGGATGATTTCGGGACCGGGTATTCGTCGTTGAGCTACTTGAAACGGTATCCCATCGATACGATCAAGATCGATCAGTCGTTCGTACGACACATCACGACCGATACCGACGACGCCGCGATCGCCATCGCCATTATCGCGATGGCCCACAGCTTGAAGCTGACCGTGGTGGCCGAGGGCGTGGAGACGGAAGAACAGAAGGCGTTTTTTGTCCAGCAGCACTGCGACGCGATTCAGGGGTACTTGTTGAGCCCGCCGCTCCCGGCCGACGACGTCACCGCGTGGCTCCTGGCGCGGGCCGCACGCGGTGCCCAGGGGAGCGCGGCCTTGCCTCACGCCGCGTAACCGGGTCGGGACGGTCCCGGAAACAACGCGGGCCGCGGTCATTCAACCGCGGCCCGCGCGCATTCATGCGATGTCGTTACGCCGCGGTCCGCAGCGCGGCGATCCGGGCCTCGATCGGCGGATGGGTCGAGAACAGGTGGAGCCACCCGCGGCTGTTTCCGGAAATTTTCATGGTCGCGAGCGCGTCTTGCGTGGAATACTGCACGCGGCCGCCGCGCACGAATCGGTCGATGCCCTGCAACGCGGAGATCATGGCCTCGGCGCCGAACACCGTCGCGGCGTACCGGTCCGCCCGGAACTCCCGTCGCCGCGAGAAGTAGCAGATCGGGATCATGGCCAGGAACGACAGCACGGTCTGGATGAAGAAATACGTCACGAACGCGAGCAACTGATTGCGCTCCGCGACGTGGCGCGTGATGATGTTGCTGATAAAGTACACGAACGTGTTCATCAGTCCCATCAGCACCGTGGTGGCGAACATGTCGCCGTTGAACACGTGGCCCATTTCGTGGGCCACCACGGCCTGCACGCCGCGTTCGTCCAACTGACGGAGCAGTCCGGTGGACACGGCGACCATGGCGTTGTTCTTGCTGGGGCCGGTGGCGAACGCGTTGGGGTCCGGCGCGTCGTAGATCCAGACTTCCGGCATGGTGATGTTGAGACGCCGTGACAAGTCTTCGACGGTGCGATAGATCAGTTGTTCGTCGGCGGTGCGGGGTTGGGTGATCCGCACCGCGCGGAGGCCGGCGCGCGCGAGGTGTTTGGACAGCAGCAGGCTGATGAACGCGCCGCCGAACCCGATCACGAACGACCACAAGAGCAGCGACTGGTTGACGGACCCGCGCAAGTCGATGCCGAACGCGGGCAACACGAATTGCACCAGCACCGTGAACGTGATCGACAGGGTGATGAAGATCAGCGCGTTGGCGAGCACCAACAGCACAATGCCTTTCAGGTTTTTCATCGCTTCGTACGTCCTCCTCTCTGAGACGACAAACCGGCCGTATTTTAACACGACGGAACGCGTTGTGCGACGTTGACTTCCCCGTGCGACCGTGATAAAAAATCCCGGCTGTGCGCGGCGAGTTCTGAGCCGCGTGGCGTCAGACAAGCGGGAATAGCTCAGCGGTAGAGCATCGCCTTGCCAAGGCGAGGGTCGCGGGTTCAAATCCCGTTTCCCGCTCCAGTTTCTCCCAGCACATTTATATTCTCCTCACGTCGTCATTCCCGCGAAACTTGTTCCCTCATGTTTTGGAGAGGAGCGGGAATCCACGCCTCGCCGTCCGCATGTCCGGATCGGTTCTTGACCCGTGAGCCCGCAACGGGCTAAGCTGGGCCTCCTCCTTAGAATATGTAGGAAGGGACAAGGCAACTGTTGCAAAATATGCAACGGTTCAAGTGGCGATCGCAACGCTCAAGGCGCGCCTGCTGGAGCGGGGACAGGCCCTCGGTCCTATTAGGTCAGGAGCGGGGAGAACAGCTCGCCGGAATTCTCGGCTCCATCGAGCAGAGCTTCGGCGGGCAATCTCTCTATCCCAGCATCGAGGAAAAAGCCTCGCACCTGCTCTACTTCGTGATCAAAGACCATCCGTTCTCCGACGGGAACAAGCGCATCGGTTCATTCCTCTTTATCCTGTTTCTCCGCGCGAACGGATACTTAAACGACGCAACCGGCGCGCCGAGAATCAACGACAACGCCCTCGTAACACTGGCGCTGCTTACTGCGGAAAGCCAACCGCAGAACAAGGACCTGATGATTCGATTGACCATGAATCTGTTGGCGGAGAACACGGGGAGTGGCGGGAAATAGATCTGTCATTTTTCTTCGCGCGGGCAGATGGCAAATACAAGACGTGATTAGATGAAAAAGGGCTGCGCCTCCTGGGCAACGGGTCTCAAAGGACCACGGCCGGTATAATCCGGCCCACGAGCTGACCACGGGGGTCGCTCACGCCACAGGAGGGGCAGCCATGGGGCACTATATCGGGATTGATTTGCACAAGGCAACCTCGTACGTGACCCCGGCTGTGTGACCCCTGGAAAAAGGCCGACCTCCCCGCATGTGGGGAGGTCGGCTCTCGGACCTGACCTTCTCAGACTGTTAAAACTGCATTAGTCCGTCATCGGCGGGACCAGTCGTCTTTGAGTTTCCATAACAGTTCGACCAAATTCGAGAGTGGTTCGCGAACGCGATGGATGAAGTCAGTGGATGCCTCAGCGAGTAGGTCGGGCTCTCCCTCCCACCGCGCGAAAGAGTCCGGATCACCGGAGTCTTCGAGTACCCGAAACACCAGTTTGCAGTTGGAATTGTATCCGACTGAATAGGCGCGTCGTTTATCGTTCTGCCACTCCTCCTCAAGCGGAGACCCGTACCACTGTACATTGGGGCCAAACCGATACGGTTCAATTTTCGCTTCGATTTGGCGAACGACTTCAGGAAGGTCCTCCGACGAGCTTCGGAGGCGCTGGATTAGTGTTTCCATTTCACCCGTATCCATGTCGCGTATCATACCACGAGAGAGTCTTTCTACTCTAGGGAAGGCGAGTCGTCTCTTGCAACGCCAACAGCGCGGCCCACTCGTTCTTGAGCGCCTTGACTGGAATGATCCGGCCGTTCTTGACCCACACGCGTACAACCGGCTAGTCTGGGACGCCACATCTTTGAGAGGAATCTACTATGAACTTTGATCCGGCGATCGTGGCCTGGCAGGTGTTTTGTCTCGTGCGGACATCAACCGAGTTGGGCGAGGATCTCGACGCGGCTGTCGCGGCCCAGGAGCGGTTCTCCTGCGGCGTCGGGGACGAGGCGTCGGAGGCGTATCGCGAGCTGGTTTCGATCGGCGCGCGGCATCCCGAGGCCGCGGCGTTCGGGGAATTCCTGGTGTATACGACGTGGAGCCATCTGATGGATGAGACGGTGGCGGAACATTTCCAACGCGGGCTGGCCTTGTGCCGGGTGCTGCTTCAGCGTGAACCGGACGGCGATCCGGAGCGCCTCGCGCGTCTTCGCGCGATGGAACGATCGTTTCGATCCGGTCTGGGCGAGAAGGTTGAAGATCTGCTCGATTATGAGACCGACACCTTGAAGGGCGGCGATTGATTCTCGATGAACGCGGCGTCCCGTGGAACTCGCCTCGCGCGTGCGTCACGGCGACGGTCGGCCTGATCGTGGCCGTCGTCCTCGCGGTGCCGTTGCTGGGGTGGGCGCAGGACCCCGGGATCGATGACATCGTGCGATTGGTCAGGGCCCAGGACGATGCCATCGACGATGAAACCGCGGACGTGGACATCCGATCCACGGATGCCCAAGGGGAATCGCGGAGCACCTCGCTCCGGCTCTATTGGAAGAACCAGCGGGGGAAAGACGGCCTGCTCGGGCTGACGCTGTTGGTTACGCAGACGCCATTGAACCGAAAGGGGGAGAGTTTCTTGCTCCGTCAGGCGGAGCGCGCCACTGATTCACAGGCGTGGCTGTATCTGCCGGAGCTGCGTCAGGCGCTCCGGATCACGATCGCCGGACAGGATATTCAGCGCCCTAAACGCAACGCCGACATGCTCCTCGGGTTCGAGCAATTGGGCGCGCGACTGCTGGGGAAGGCCGAGCGGGCCGTGGCCGGACGCGAGTCGCTCGACGGCGTCGAGTATGTCATCGTCGATGAGCGCGTCGACGGCGAGCCGGACGCGCTCCGGCGGTTTTGGGTATCGCCCACGAATTGGACCATCGCGAAGATCGAATCCCGAGGCGCCGGCGGACGGATCGATCTGACCCAGTTGATCGAGTGGCAGCAGGTCGGCCGAGCCTGGGTGTGGAAACGGGTCGAAATCCGCGGCACTGATCCGCCGGGCCACACCGTGGTTGAACTGCGCAACGTAACCGTGAACACGGGATTGAGCGACCGCGTGTTCACGGTCAACACCATGAAATCCGGGCGAGTCCCGTGACTCGATCGACCGACGTCCGCGCGGCCCTCTTTCACCGCGGCGTGCGGCTTTGGTATGATCGTCCCACATTAGATGGCCTGAACTCACGCCCTGACCAAGGAGTTTGTATCCATGTCCGTTGACCCCAAATCCCGCAGCCGCGCCATCACCAACGGCCGCGATCGCGCGCCGGCGCGCGCCATGCTCAAAGGCATCGGCTTCACCGACGAGGATCTGGCACGGCCCATCGTGGGCATCGCCAACACCTGGACCGAAACCATGCCGTGCAACTACGGCCTGCGCGACCTGGCGGTCCACGTCAAACGCGGGATTCGCGAGGCGGGCGGCACGCCCATGGAGTTCAACACCGTGTCCGTGTCCGACGGCGTGACCATGGGCACCGAAGGCATGAAGGCCTCGCTCATCAGCCGCGAAGTGATCGCGGATTCGATCGAGTTGATGGGACGCGGGTATTTGTTCGACGCCATGATCGTCCTGGTCGGGTGCGACAAGACCATTCCGGCCGGCGCCATGGCCTTGATCCGATTGGATACGCCCGGCGTGGTCTTGTACGGCGGGTCGATCCAACCCGGCCACTTTCACGGCAAGGACGTGACCATTCAAGACGTGTTCGAGGGCGTGGGCGCGAACGCGGCTGGTCGGATGAGCGACGCGGATCTCAAAATGCTCGAAGATTCGGCCTGTCCTGGCGCGGGCGCGTGCGGGGGACAGTTCACGGCCAACACCATGGCCACGGTCATGGAGTTCATCGGTCTGTCGGTGATGAACACGGCGAGCGTGCCCGCAACCGACCCGCGCAAGGAGAAGGTCGGTGTTCGCGTCGGCCAGGTGGTGATGGACATGCTCAAACGAGATTTGCGGCCGAGCAAGATCCTCACCCGCCAGGCGTTCGAGAACGCGATCGCCTCCGTGGCCGCAACCGGCGGATCCACCAACGCCGTATTGCATTTGCTGGCCATGGCGCGCGAGGCGGGCATTCCATTGACCATCGATGATTTCGACGTGGTCAGCACACGCACGCCGTTAATCGCGGATTTAAAGCCAGGCGGGAAATACGTGGCCGCGGATCTGGATCGGGCGGGCGGCATTCCCTTGGTGGCGCAACGCCTGGTCAAGGCCGGGTTCCTGGACGGCGCGCAACTCACGCCCACCGGCCGCACCATTGCGGATGAAGCCGCGGGTGCGGTGGAAACGCCGGGCCAGGTGGTGCTGACGCCGATCGATAAACCATTAAAGCCCACCGGCGGGCTGGTGATCCTCAAAGGCAACCTCGCGCCTGAAGGCTGCGTGGTCAAGGTCGCGGGGCACGAACGTTTGCTGCACCGAGGTCCGGCCCGCGTGTTCGACCGCGAAGAAGACGCCATGGCGGCCGTGACCAAACGCCAGATCCGCGAGAACGACGTGGTGGTGATCCGCTACGAAGGCCCCCGTGGCGGACCCGGCATGCGCGAGATGTTAGGCGTGACCGCCGCGATCGTCGGCGAAGGCCTGGGCAACAGCGTGGCCTTGCTCACCGACGGCCGGTTCTCGGGCGCGACCAAGGGGTTGATGGCCGGCCACGTAGCGCCGGAGGCCGCGGTGGGCGGTCCCATCGCCGCGGTGCGCGAAGGCGACATGATCACGTTCGACATCACCAAACGCCGTTTGGACATAGACGTCTCGGACGATGAGCTCAAGAATCGCTTGAAGTCCTGGAAAGCCCCGGAGCCGCGGTACAAGACCGGCGTGTTCGCCAAATACGCGGGCATGGTCGGCTCCGCGTCCGAAGGTGCGATCACGCGCGTCCGGCAGTAGCTGACGGCCATATTCTCATCGCCGCTGCGGCGGAACCACGCCGCTTGGATCTGTACGTGTCAGGAATTTCGCGGACGGCCCGGCGCGTGACGGAACGACCCTTCGAACGTGTCGCACATTTTCCGTTCCCGCCACACATGTACGCCAACGAAAGGAGGGACCGATGACGCGTGACTTCACACGTCGTAGCAGCGGTGGCGTCCTGATGTTCTGGCTTGTACTGGCAGGATTCATGGTCCCTCCTTCGCACGCCGCCGGAGCTGGCGCACCCGACGGAAACGATCAGATCGGTTTGGCCCAGCCGTGGGAGCAGCGGCTCGCGGACCAAGTCGCGGATGAATACGCGGCGGAGGGCCTGGCGGGGCATCGTGAGCAGGTCGAAGCCGCCATGCAGCGGTTGATGGATGAGATCGTGAAGGGAAGCGGCGGTCATGGAGAGCATGCGTCGCATGGCGCGTTCGGACGAGCCGGGATGACGCAGCAAATGGACCGTAGTTTCTTTCTCGGTCCGGCTGGAGAGGGGGAGAGCGTGACTGCGGGTGGACGGTGTCCTGCGTATGCGCCGAAAAGGTCGTTCGACATTTCAGCCATCAACGTTGAGATCACGCTCAATCAGTGGTTGGACCACCACCATGGCTACATGTACGTGTTGACCGAGAATATCGGCAAGGTCCGTCGCGAAGAGAATGCCAATCGCGGCGCACGCACAGGGAAGGCTGGTAATGATTCGGGTCTTGTGACGACTGGTTTACAGACAGACACGATTCAACCGTTGTCGATCCGTGCGAACCAAGGCGATTGTGTCGAAATCATGCTTCGCAACGGCTTGGATAGTGAAGATGTGGGTCTGCACATCCATGGTTCCAGCTTGATCGTCAATGCAACCGGCCAGCCCGCGACTGCCGTCAACCCTGCCTCCACCGTCAAACCCGGAAGAAGTCAGACGTTCGAGTGGTATATCCGGCCCACGGAGCAAGAGGGAAGCCACATGTTTCACAGCCATGTGGGACTTGAGCAGAACCTCCTCGGAATGTTCGGCGCCCTCATCGTGGAACCGGCGGATTCCAGGTATCTCGATCCGCTCACCGGCCGCGAAATCACGAGCGGATGGCAGGCCATGATCGCGAATCCGCAGATCCCGGATTTCAGGGAATTCGTCGTCTTCTACCATGAAGTCGGAGATAAGAGCTTCAGGGTGCTCAACAGGCACGGGGAGACAGTTCCGGGGCGTGACCCTAATACGGACGCGTACAGCCCGTCGAGTCGAGCGTTGAACTATAGGAGCGAACCGTTCGGTGTGAACAACCTGACGTTGCAGGAGAAGTTTTTTCACTTTGAAGACGAATCGCTGTCATACAGTGCCTACACGTTCGGGGACACTCCGGCGCCCATGCCGCGTTCCTATGTCGGCGACCCAACGAAATTCCGCGTCATCCAAGGCGGGGGCGAAGTCTTTCATTCCCACCATCCACATGGCGGTGCGATTCGATGGCTGCGGCAGCCTAAGGCCGACACGAAGGCCGCGGAAATCATGACCGCGGCCCAGGACGGTCCGGTGAAGTTTCCGGTAATTCGCACCACGTCGGATCGTGTGGACGCGCAAGTCATCGGCCCGTCCGAGGCGTTGGATCTCGAAACCGAATGCGGATCCGGCCTGTGCCAGGGGCTGGCGGGCGATTTTCTCTTTCATTGCCACGTGGCACACCATTATGTGGCGGGCATGTGGTCTTACTGGCGCGTGTACAACACCCTCCAGACTGGGAACTACCCCTTCGCGAGCACCGATACCATGCCGGCCCTGCAGGAGTTGCCGGATCGCAAGGGACGAATCAAGCCTGCGGTGACTTCGGAGCGCTTGGTTGGGAAGACCATGGATTGGTACGACAAGAAGTGGAATATCACGTCGGAGACCTCCAACTGGGCGAAGACCATTCCAGACGTGTCGCTCCGCGACTGGGTTGCGATGATGCTTCCGCCCTCGGGACAGCCGGGCCATACAGCTGACGAGGAAGACCAGATCCTGGCGCATGACGCCACGGTGTGGGACTGGTCATGGGCGGGAAACGTTGCGTTGGGCGAGCCCGAGGTCACCGGGAAGTTCCCGTGGCCGAAGTACAAGTCGCCGATGCCGGGAAGACGTCCACCGATCTTGTTCGACGAGAAGACCGGAAAGCTCGCGTGGCCGCACTTCAAGCCGCATTTCGGGAAGCGCCCGCCCTTTGCGCGTCATCACGGCCCTGCACCGTGGTTGGAACCGATTCACATGGATAAGCACAACGGCTCGTTGCCGACAGAACCCGGGGGTAAAGGCTCCGCAGGGCAAGAGACTAACCAACCGGCGAAACCCGGAGAGCACGGGCGGTGGAGCCTGTGTCCGGACAATGCCGGCCGTAAACAGTACACGGTTCACTTTGTCGAGACGCCGATCCAGTTATCTCAGGCACTTGGCGACGTGATGGCGGTAGTTGATCCCAGGGGTTTGTTGTACGTACTGAAAGAGGATGAAGACGAAGTCCGCGCCAGCCCGGCGAGCGACAAGACGATCCCATTGGTTTACCGGGCCAATGTGTACGACTGCGTGGACGTGATTCTTAAGAGCGAGTGGGTCGATAACGACATAACGAACTTTCAGATGTCCAAGATCAATATCCACCCCCACTTCATCCAATTCGACAATCAAGCGTCGGATGGGGTGATCACCGGGTTCTCGTACGAACAGTCCGTACGGCCGTTCGTCCAAATGGAGAAGACAAAGCACAAGGGGCTACCCACGCCCATGAACGCCGTTCTGACCGCAAACGTGAAGACCGGAGCGACATCGATCACGGTGAAGATGGCTGACGGCGCCACCCCATTTCACGTGGGGACGGATCTGATGATCGGCATGGATGAACTCAGGACATCCGAGGTCCTTTGGATCAACGACATTCAAGGAGACGTCATTACATTCACGGAACCGCTCCGGTTCGATCACAAGCAGGGCGAAATCGCGTCCGTGGAATTCGTGCGATACCGCTACTGGGTCGATGCGGACATCGGCACCGTGTTTTGGCATGACCATGCCATGGGTATGACGACGTGGCCTCACGGTGCTGTGGGGGCCATGATCGTCGAGCCGGTGGGCGCGACGTATCACGATCCAAAGACCGGGGATCCGATTCGGAGCGGACCGGTCGCCGACATTCGTTCGACCGAGCCCATCGGCTACATGGTGAGCGGAAGCTTCCGCGAGCTGGTCGTGATGCTGCAGGACACGGTGCCGACCACGGCTCAGATTGTCACCGATGGGAACCCACCTGGCCAGACGCTCCGGGTCGCGATCGACGCCGGGCAGTCTCTGTCGTTCCAAATGCCCTACGATTTGGATCGGGTCGCGGTCAGGCATCTCAATGGTGGGACGCACACGACCGGCGGCGGCCTGAACATGCGCGCCGAGTCCGTGGCGCGTCGGCTCAAAATCAATCCCGAACCGTCATTGGTGTTTTCGAGCGTGGTGCATCGAGATCCGAGCACGCCAATGCTCCGGGCGTACCTCGGAGACACCATCGTGGTCCGCCTGCTGCATACCATGATGAACGAATCGCACACGTGGCATGTGGCTGGTCACGGATTTCGGCCTGAACGGTATGCGGAGAAGTCGGTTCTCCGCAACGCACAGCACGTGGGGATCGCGGAACGGTACGACCTCGTGACCACCGCCGGTGGGCCGCAGCAGATGGCCGGTGATTATCTCCACTACAACGGTCGGTCTTCACACTTGTCGGAAGGCAGTTGGGGCATCGTTCGCGTGCTCGATAGCGTCGCACCCGACCTCAAGCCGCTTCCTGGGCAGCAGGACATGCCGCTCTCGGCCGCCTCCGTGTGTCCCACCGATGCGCCGGTGAAAGCCTTCAGCGTGCTCGCGGTAGATCGGGAACTGAATTACAATGCTGCGGCTCCGAGAGTCATTGAGGGCGAGTTCGACCGCGAGCTTCAAATCGCCAACGCGACCGGGAAGCTGTACATGCTAGAGGGTGAGGGAGGCAGGGCGTCGACCGACGTTCAGCCGATGCCCTTGACCTTGCATGTGAATGTTGGCGACTGTGTCAAGGTGACTCTCAAGAACAAGATGAAGTTTGGCAGGGCCTCGTTCAGTGCTGATATGTTGGCGTTCGATCCCAGAGATTCTCAGGGCGTCAACGTGGGGACGAACCCGGGCGATCAAACTATTGGTCCGAGCCAGCGCAGGACCTACACCTTCTATGCGCACCCCAGTTACGGCGAGACTGCGGCATTGGTTCGAGACTGGGGTAATTTTCTCAACAACGTGCGCGATGGTTTGTTCGGCGCGATCATCGTGGGCCCGCGTGGATCGACTTACCGTGATCCAGCCACCGGAGCGGACGTCACGCTGAAGAACGCGTGGCAAGTGGATGTCATCCTGGACCGCTCAAGACCCGAGAACCGCGAACGAGCCAACTATCGCGACGCGTCGCTCTATTTCCAGGACGAGGACAACATGCGCACGTCGTTCATGCCGTATGTTTCTCAAGTGGCGGGCCTCACCGGTGTCAACTACCGCGTCGAGCCATGGGCATGGCGTGAAGAGAACGGCTGTGTGGCTGCCAATATGTTTTCAGTCTGCGTCGCGGGTCAGAGTGAGCCTGCCACGCCGACAATTCTGGCACACGCTGGCGATCCGGTCAGAATTCATGTTTTCGGCGCGTTCAATGAGCAGAATCATGTCTTCAGCCTTGACGGGCATGAGTGGCCGTTGGAGCCAGCTATGCCGGGAGCCGATATGATGAGTAGTCTGCAGTTCGGAGGCGCCGAGCACCTGGATGTGTATTTAAGGGACGGCGCGGGTGGGCCATTTCATCTTCCGGGCACCTACCTTTGGCAGGACCATCTCGCGCCCTACGTGCAAGCTGGCCAATGGGGGTGGTTGCGGGTGCTTCCGGCTGGCGATCGGGGGATCCTGCCGTTGAACAGCGAGTTCCGGAATCTGGCGGTCAGCGAACCAGATGGTGCGGCACCACAGGCAACGCTCGCTGCCGACACCGAGTCCCCCTAGTTGAATCCGCGTGCTCCGATATCCCCCCCCCGGAAACGGTTTCAGGTCGTGTTTGTCTGGGGGTAACGAGCACCTCGTGGTCTTGGCTACGCGCCGCTAGCCGGCAGCGGGGCGACCTTGTCGGAACCGGCCGCTGCCAGTCCGACGTTCAACGCGGACGTGATCAGCACGTACGTGATCCAGTTGATCGTCAGCGACGGAACCGCCACCGGCGCGCCGGATACGGTCGAAATCGTCGCGAACTAAGACCGGCCACGTTAGATATATCACTTGACATAACACTAGTAACCCGGTAGGATCTTGTCACGGAATGGCGGCGCCTCGACCGGGAAATTCGTGGACGGGTTATAAGGCGGTGGTTGCTGAGTTCGCCGACGAGCCTCTGCCGTCCAGGAGTCCCCGGGGCCGGTTCCACGACGTCGCGACGGGGCGCTTCACCACGTATCTGACCGAGCGATCCTCGACCGCGTGGCGCGAGGTCCTGCATCGGTGGCGGGCCGACGCCACGGTCTATCGGATCGCGGTCGTGCGGATTCGCGTGTCCAAGCTCGCGGATCTGACGAGGCGGTCCATACAGCAGCGGTACGGAATCGACCGTGACGCGCTCGTGGACGACGAATACCGGCGGTGCCAGGCGCTCGCGCAACGGTTGCGAGCCAACGGATTTCAGGCCGCGTGGACGTACTCGCGCGCGGATCAGCCGGATGGACGGGTCCTGGTCGTGTTTCTCGACGCGCTGGCCCCACCGTCCCAGATCGAACGCGTGGAAGTGCGGCCCGTCACTCCGGACGATACCGGGGACGACGCGGGCCCATACGAGAGGAGGACATGACGATGCGCGCCGGTGCGCTGAAAGTGTCGAAACGCGGCAAAGAGCGCCCGGTGGACATCCGGGTGCTACGAGAGAAAACCGCCTTGTCCCAGGAGCAACTCGCCCGGGTTCTGGGGACGTCATGGATCAGCGTGTCCCGCTGGGAACGCCACATTACGGAACCCGGAGCGGAGACCGAAGCGCGGCTCAAACGACTGAGCGAGTTGGTGGGGCGGATCGGCGCGGCGCTGCCGGAAGCCGAAGTGCGCAGGTTTCTCCAGACCCCCCAGCCCCTCCTGCGGGGATACCGGCCCATTGATTTGCTCGGCAACGACTACAGCTTCGACGATCTTCTCGCCTTCGTCGACGCGGCCAAGAGCGGGGACATGGCGTAGGTTTCAGGCATGCCGTTGATTCGCCTTGATAACGTTTCGCTCGCCTACGGACCGCGTCCCTTGCTGGAGCGCGCGTCGCTGGAGGTTCGGCGGGGGGAGCGGGTGTGTTTGGTGGGGCGCAACGGCGAGGGCAAGTCGTCGTTGCTGCGCATCCTGGGCGGCGAGGTGAAGCCGGATGCGGGCACGGTGTGGGTCAGGCCGGGCACGCGCATCGCGCACCTGGCGCAGGACGTGGCCCAGGACAGCGATGAGACCGTGTTCGACGTGGTGGCGGGCGGGTTGGCCGAGGTGGGCCGGTTGCTCTCTGACTATCATCACGTGGCCGCGGAGCTGGGGCACACGCACAGCGAGGCCGCGGTGCAGCGCCTCTCCGACCTGCAACACCGGTTGGAATCTCACAACGGGTGGGAGTTGGAGCAGCGCGTGCAGGACGTGCTGGAGCGCATGGACCTGGACGGCGAGGCCGCGATCCAGACCTTGTCGGGCGGGCGCCGCCGGCGCGCCATGCTGGCGCGCGCCCTGGTGTGCCAGCCGGACGTGTTGCTGCTCGATGAACCCACCAATCACCTGGATATCGAATCCATCACCTGGCTGGAAGACTTCCTCGCGGGCTACGCGGGCGCGGTCTTGTTCGTGAGCCACGACCGCGCGTTTCTCAAGCGCCTGGCCACGCGCATCGTGGAGCTGGATCGGGGACAACTGAGTTCATGGCCCGGGAATTACGACGACTATCTGATGCGCAAGGCCGAGGCCATGGAAGTCGAAGCGCATCACAACGCGCTCTTCGATAAGAAGCTCGCGCAGGAAGAAGTCTGGATTCGCCAGGGCGTCAAAGCCCGTCGCACCCGCAACCAGGGCCGGGTGCGCGCGCTGGAAGCCTTGCGCGAACAGCGACGCCAACGACGCGATCGCGTGGGCACGGCCAAACTCAAATTGGATGACGCGGAACGCTCCGGGCAACTCGTCTTCGAGGCCGAAGGCGTGACGTTCAAGTATGGCGACACCGTGGTGATCCGGGATTTGACCACGCGCATCATGCGCGGGGATCGGATCGGGCTCATCGGCCCCAATGGCGCGGGCAAGTCCACGCTGATCAAACTCCTGGTGGGCGAACTCGAACCGACCAGCGGCCGTCTATATCGCGGGACGAATTTGCAGGTTGCGTACTTCGACCAGCAGCGCGCCCAACTCGATCCCAGGGCCCTGGTCATGGACAGCGTGGGCGCGGAGAACCAAATGGTCACGGTCAACGGCCGGACGCGCCACGTGACCGGCTACCTGCAAGATTTCCTGTTTCCCCAAGACCGCCTGCGCTCGCCGGTGAGCACGCTCTCGGGCGGCGAACGCAACCGACTGCTGCTGGCGAAGCTCTTCACGCAACCAGCCAATCTGCTCGTGATGGATGAACCCACCAATGATTTGGACGTGGAGACGCTCGAATTGCTCGAAGAAGTCCTGCTCGAATACCAGGGCACGTTGCTGCTGGTGAGCCATGACCGCGCGTTTCTGGATAACGTGGTCACGAGCACGTTGGTGTTTGAAGGCAAGGGCAAGATCGGCGAGTACGTGGGCGGCTACAGCGACTGGCTACGCTACCAGCAAGGCAAGGTCACGCCAACGCCAGAATCCGTTCCGCGAGTCTCCACATCATCTCCCGTGGTCGCGCCGAATCCGGAAAAACGCGAGACGAAGTCAAAGAAGCTTTCCTTTAAAGAGCAGCGCGAACTCGATGATCTGCCGAATAAAATAGACGTACTTGAAACAGAGCAGGTACAACTGCACGCCAAGATGGGCCAAGCCGCATTCTATCAACAGCCGAGTGCGACCGTGACCGCGACCTTGACTCGTCTGGAACAGGTGACCAAGGAGCTTGCGGCCTGCTACGCGCGTTGGGAAGCATTGGACGCGCAGGCCACGGCCGCGGAATGAGCGTGCGAGGCGATGGCCCTCACCGCCACGATTTATAAAGCCGCGCTGCACATCGCGGATATGGACCGCCCGTACTACGGGGACCACGCGCTCACCATCGCGCGCCACCCGTCCGAGACCGATGAGCGCATGATGGTGCGGGTGCTGGCCTTTATCCGGCACGCGCACGAGGCCTTGTCCTTCGGCAAAGGTCTGAGCACCCAAGACGAGCCCGATCTCTGGCAAAAGGATTTGACCGGCGCCATCGACCTGTGGATCGAGGTGGGCCAACCCGATGAAAAGAGCATTCGCAAAGCGTGCGGCCGCGCCAACCAGGTCGTCATCTACACCTACGGCGGCCGAAGCGCGGACTTGTGGTGGGAGCAGAGTCGCGCTACGCTGGGACGCTCAAAGAACCTCACGGTTCTCAACGTCCCGGCCGACGCCAGCCGAACGTTGGCCGCCCTTGCGCGGCGCGACATGGATTTACAGTGCACCATCCAGGACGGGCACATCTGGATCAGTGATGGGAGCGACACGGTGCAGATCGCGCTCCGGACGAGACAAGCGCCCAACGCTGACCCTCTGATCTCCCCGAGCGGGTAGGGGCACGGCATGCCGTGCCCCTACCACTTCCAACGGAGCCATCCATGAAGGCACACTACTTGGGACACGTGGTTTTTTACGTGCAGGATCTGCAACGGTCGCTGGCGTTTTACCGTGACCTGCTGGGCTTCAAGGAAGTCGGGCGGATCTTCGGCGGGAAAGCGGCGGCGCTCACGTCCGGCCGCACGCACCACGAATTCCTGCTGATCGAAGTGGGCGCCGCGCCCGGCCCGCCGCCGGGACGCAGGCGCGGCTTGTACCACATCGGCATCAAGGTCGGGGATTCTCTCGACGAACTTCGCGCCGCGATCAAAGAGCTCGAACAGGCGGGCGTGCAGATCACCGGGATGAGCGACCACACCGTGAGCCAGAGCCTCTACCTGGCCGACCCCGACGGCAATGAAGTCGAACTCTACGTGGACGCCGACCCCGCGATCTGGCAAAAAGACCCGACGGCGGTGCTCTCGCCGATCAAACCGTTGCGGTTGTCGTGAGCGGGTGATCACGGCGTATCGGTGCGAGGACAAACGATTTCCGACCACGTCGGATAGCTCTAATTAAAGCGGTTTCCGCCCAGCAGGTATGCCATTCATCACGTGAACGTGACGGTGGCGTGGAAACCTGATCCGCCTGCCGTTAAAACCAGATTGTCTTGACAGATCATTTTCTGATCCGCTAGCATCCGACCGGTTGTAGGGAGATCCCGTGATGCTCCGACGCGTTTGCCTCACGGTTCCACCCGGTTCTCGCTTCGCCATCCGGCCCGGGTGTCATCCCGGGCCGGTCGTCTCCGACCACGCAGACCGTTATGGACCTCTGACTAACACGCCCCAGAGAGACGATGGCACGACCGGCCGATCGGGAGTCGGTCGCGGCTCACGGAAGGTTTTCGCTGACGTGGACTGCCGCGCCGTGAGCGTTCGGCGCGTGAGGTCTGCGCGGGAGTGTTCATGGGAATGCCGACCGGGCGACCGTTGCGGGTATTGATCATCGACGATTCGGAAGATGACGCGCTCCTCATTCTGGAGGAACTGAAGCGGAGCGGGTACACGCCCGTTCACCACCGCGTGGATACGGTCTCGGCGCTGGACGCGGCGCTCGGCATGGGCCGGTGGGATATCATTCTGAGCGATTACACCATGCCGGGGTTTAGCGGCGCGGATGCCCTCGCGCACGTGCGGTCGCGAGTGGACGATGTCCCGTTTGTTTTCGTGTCGGGCACGATCGGCGAGGAGGCCGCCGTCGCGGCGGTTCGTGGCGGCGCGCAGGACTACGTTCTCAAAGACAGTCTGAAGCGGCTGCCGTTGGTGGTCGACCGGGAACTCGCGGACGCGGAGTCTCGCCGCGCGTATGTCCGCGTCGACGAGGAGCGCCGCGCCAGCGAGGAGCGGTTTCGCAATATTCTGACCATGGCGGCCGACGCGGTGATTCTCCTGGACCAGGAGCAGCGCATCGTGATGTTCAATCAGGGCGCGGAGAAAATTTTCGGGTACTCGGCGGAGGAGGCGACGGGCCGATCAGTGGACCGGTTGTTTCCGGCGCGATACGCGGAACTGCATCGTCACTATCTGGATGACTTCGCGCGCGCTCCGGAGATGTCCGGCCGCATGGGGCAGCGCGGCGAGTGCTGCGGCCTGCGAAAAGACGGGACGGAATTCCCCGCGGAAACCAGCGTGTCCAAACTGATCGAGAACGGACGAACCATCTATACGATCATTCTCCGCGACGTGACCGAACGCAAGCTGGCCGAGGAGCGGATGCATTACCTGGCGCACTTTGACGCGTTGACGGGGCTGCCCAATCGGGTGTTGTTTCAGGACCGGTTGACGCAAAACGCGATCAACGCCGCGCGCCACGATCGGATCGTGGGCGTCATGTTCATCGACCTGGATCGGTTCAAAACGATCAACGACACGCTGGGACACACCGTGGGCGACGTGTTTCTCAAGGCGGTGGCCGACCGCCTCGCGTCGTGCGTGCGAGGAGGCGACACCGTGGCGCGCCTCGGAGGCGATGAGTTCGCGATCATCTTGGCCGACATGGCGCAGCCGGACGACGCCGCGAGTCTGGCGCGGAAGATTCTGGGCGAGTTCTCGCGCCCCTTTTCCACGGGCCCTCACGAACTGGTCGTGACCTCCAGCATCGGGATCACGCTGTACCCCACCGACGACGACTGCGTCGACCACCTGCTCCGAAACGCGGACGCGGCGATGTACCGGGCCAAGGAACTGGGGAGGAACACGTATCAGTTCTACACGGCTGAGATGAACGTCAAAGCGGTTGAGCGCCTGGACGTGGAGATGCACCTACGTCGGGCGCTGGAACGGGACGAGTTCGTTCTGCATTACCAGCCGCAAATCGACCTGTCGACCAGGCGGATTTTAGGGGTCGAGGCGTTGATCCGCTGGGTCCGTCCCGATCGCGGGATGATTTCGCCGGCCGAGTTCATCCCGGTGGCCGAAGACGCGGGGCTGATCGGCCCGATCGGCGAGTGGGTCTTGCGTACCGCGTGTCGACAGGCCAGAGCCTGGGAAGCCGCCGACATTGCGCCGCTGCGTCTCGCCGTCAACGTGTCGGCGATTCAATTCCGTCGGCCTGATTTCGTCGCGACCCTCGATCGGATTCTTTCGGAGAGCGGGCTGTCTCCAACCCGGTTGGAGTTGGAGATCACCGAAAGCTTGTTGATGGGGCACGACTCAGCCGTGCTCGGACGCTTGGCGACGCTGCACGACATGGGAATGACGTTCTCGATCGATGATTTCGGGACCGGCTATTCGTCCCTGGGTTATCTCAAACGCTTTCCGATCGACGTGCTCAAGATCGACCGCTCGTTTGTCGGCAACGCGGTCGCGGATGCCGATCAAGAGACGATTGCCGCCGCCATCGTCTCCCTGGCACACAGCCTGAAACTGCGGGTCGTGGCCGAGGGGGTGGAAACGGAGGACCAATCGACGTTTCTTCGCTCGCTCGGGTGCGACGTCGCGCAGGGGTATCTGTACAGCCGACCCCTTCCGGCCGATAACATCGAGCCGCTCCTGCGACGGGGGCGCGTTGGTCGGCTTGTGCCGTAATGCCGGAGGACCACGGGAGAACCGTGTGATCCGTTGAACGCGCGACGAGGCGTCGAGCCCGTTGTCTGGTATCCGCTCCCACGAAAGGCGAGTGTGGATGGATGAACGACTCTCCTCGACGGTACGTGAACTGCGGTCGATCGCCGACACGATTACGCGCGAGCACATCGCGCCGCGCAGCCAGGAGGTCGACGCGGACTCCGCCTGGCCCGCGCATTCCATGCGGGCGTTGGCGTCCGCGGGGTTGACGGGCCTGCACGTGCCGAGGCGGCTGGGCGGCCACGAACAGGGGTTGTTGGCCTTGGCGGTGATCAGCGAAACCATCGCCCGCGGGTGCGCCTCGTCCGCCATGTGTTACGCCATGCACTGCGTGGGCACGGCGGTCATCGCGGCCAAGGCCACCAAGTCCCACGACGACCGGTACCTGCGCCCGATCGCCGAAGGCCGCCACGTGACTACCTTGGCCCTGTCCGAAGCCGGCACCGGCATCCACTTCTATCTGCCGCAGACGGACCTGGAGCGTCGGGACGACGAGTACGTGGTCCGCGGCGCCAAACACTTTGTGACCAACGGCGGCTGCGCCGACTCCTACGTGGTCTCGACCAAGGCGAGCCGCCCGGACGCGGAACCCGGCGAGTTCAGTTGCCTGGTCGTGGACGCGGGGGCGCCTGGCCTCACGTGGCTTGACGCCTGGAAGGGCCTCGGCATGCGAGGGAATTCGTCGCGCGCGGTGCGGTTCGACGACGTCCGCGTTCCCGCGGACAACCTCCTGGGCCGGGAAGGGGACCAAATCTGGTTCGTGTTCGAAGTCGTGGCCCCCTATTTTCTCATGGCCATGGCCGGGGTGTATCTGGGCGTGGCGCGGGCCGCGCTCGACATCGTGCTGGACCACCTCCGGAATCGGCGCTATGAGCACGCGGGCGGCACCTTGGCCGACGCGCCCGTGTTGCAGCACAAAGCCGCGGAGATGTGGATCGCGGTGGAACGAACGCGCGCGTTGGTGTACCACGCGGCGCGCTTGGGGGATCTGGGCGATCCGACCGCCACGTCGGCCATCATGGCGGCAAAGGCCGACGCCGGCGACACGTCGGTCTGGGTCGCCAACGAAGCCATGACGTGCTGCGGCGGCATGGCCTACCGCGACAACAGTCACCTGGCCCGACTGCTGCGGGATGCCCGCGCGAGTCACGTCATGGCGCCCACCACCGACATCCTCAAAGTGTGGCTCGGGCGTTCGCTGTTGGGTCTGCCGCTCCTGTAATCCGAAGGGAATGAGGCTGGGATGCGTGAGAGCGACGCGATGACCACCTCCGCGCTGTTGATCGACGCGGATCCATCCAGCGAGGCGCTCGCGCAATCGCTCCAGCGCGCAGTCCCCGAGTTGGGACTGACCGTCCAGCCCGCCACGGACGTCGCCGCCGCGGTGGCGGACCTCACGCAACGCGTCGCGGCCGGGGCTCCGCCGCTGCTGATCCTGCTGGGTCCCGGCGTTCATAACCCGGTGGCGTGCGCTCGCCAGATGCATCAGGTGTCCCCGCTGTCGTACCTGGTGTTTCTCGCCGACCACGGCCGCGCCGAGGACCTTCAACACGCGCTCTCGCCGATCTCGATGATCGGCAGCGACTGGCGCGTCGTCCGACTCGGGTCCGAGGACGTGGCCCCCGCGTTGCGGAGCGCCCTCCGCTCGGCGCGCCAGCGCCAGCACCTGCGCACCACGCTCGACCGCATCAACGTGCAACTGAGCTCGCCGCCAGCCGCCGACACGGGAGAGACGCGCCGTCACGCGGTCTCCGACCGCTTCCTGGCGAACGTGTTGGAGCACGCGAACGACGCCATCGTCGCCACCGATCTGCGCGGCGTGATCAGCACCTGGAATCGCGCCGCCGCCGGCCTGTTCGGGCTGTCCGAACGCGAGGCGCTGGGACAACCGATTGAGGCGATCGCCCACGGCGAGTGGGCCGACCAGGTCCCGGCGATGGTCGGGGATCTGCGGGCGGGCCGACTGTCCCGGGGCGCGCGCGAGCTGCGGTGCCGACGTCCGGACGGCTCGGCGTTCGAGGCCGAGCTGGTCATGACGCCGGTGCTGGAGGAATCCGGCCGGCAGATCGGCCTCTCGGCCATTGTGCGGGACATCACGGACCGCAAGCGAGGCGCGGCCGCGCTGCGGGAAAGCGAGGAGCGGCTCCGCTCGATTCTGGACAACACGTCCGCCGTGGTCTACATGCTCGACACCCGGCAGCGCTTTCTGTTCGTCAACCGGCGATGGGAAAATCTGTTTCATCGGTCGCGAGCCGAAGTCGCCGGCAAGTCCATCTACGACGTGTTTCCGCGCGAGATCGCGGACGCGTTTTACGCCAACAACAAGGTGGTGCTGGAGTCCAGAACGCCCATCGAGGCGGAGGAGGTGGCGCCCCACGACGACGGGCTGCATACGTACATCTCTCTGAAATTTCCGCTCTTCAGCGCGGACGGCGACCTGTACGGCTTCTGCGGCATCTCCACCGACATCACCGAGCGCAAGCGGCACGACCAGGCCCTCCGCGAAAGCGAAGAACGGTTCCGCCTGTTGGTGAGCGGCGTCTCGGACTACGCCATCTTCATGCTCGATCGCCACGGCGTGGTCACGAGCTGGAACGCGGGCGCGGAACGCATCAAAGGGTATGCCGCGGACGAGGTTATCGGCAAGCATTTCTCGTGTTTTTATCCGCCGGAAGACGTGGCGGCGGAGAAACCGCAGCACGAGCTGGAGATTGCGTCGCGCGAAGGGCGCTTCGAGGATGAAGGCTGGCGGATGCACAAGGACGGCTCCCGTTTTTTGGCCGACGTGATCATCACCGCCCTGTACGATGGAGACGGCTCGTTGCGGGGTTACGCCAAGATCGCCCGCGACATTACCGAACGCAAACGGCACGAAGAGACGCTTCGACAAAGTGAAGAACGGGTTCGTCTGATCTTCGAATCCGCGTTGGACGCCGTGGTGACGATCAACCAAGACGGACGCGTGACCGGATGGAATCCCCACGCCGAGGCGATTTTCGGATGGCGACGTGAGGCCGTAATCGGAGAGACGCTGGCCAATTTGATCATCCCGGAGCACTCGCGCGACGCGCACCGCAAAGGGCTCGATCGGTTTTTACGTACGGGGGAAGGCCCGGTTTTGAATCGGCGCGTCGAGCTGACCGCGTTGCGCCAGAGCGGCGAGGAATTCCCGATTGAACTCACGATTGCGCCGCTGAACCTCGGGGATCGCTTTGAATTCAGCGCGTTCATCCGCGACATCACCGAGCGCAAACGATTGGAGGAGCGTTTCCAGGCCACGGTGGAATCTGCCCCGGTGGCGATGATCATGATCGACACCGCCGGGACCATCGTCTTGATCAACTCGGAGACGGAGAAATTGTTCGGGTACGAGCGCGCGGACCTGCTGGGTCAGCAGGTGGACGTGCTCGTCCCGATGCGGGCGCGTGCCGAACACCCCCGCTTGAGAGCAGGCTTTTTCTCCGCGCCGGCAGCGCGGCGCATGGGAGGGGGGCGCGACTTGTTCGCGGTGCGCAAGGACGGGAGCGAGTTCCCGGTGGAGATCGGCCTCAGTCCCGTCACGACGCGAGAAGGTACCTTCGTCCTCAGCACGATCGTGGACATCACGGAACGCAAACAGATGGAACATGCGCTCCGCAACATGACCCAGGAGTTGGAGCGGCGCGTGGAGGAACGCACCGCGCAACTCGCGCGCTCCAATGAAGCGCTCGAGCGCAGCAATCTGGAACTGACGCGCTTCGCCTACGTGGCCTCGCACGACCTGCAATCTCCGCTGCGATCGATCAGCGGGTTCGTGCAACTGCTCCAGCGAGATTACGCCGGGAGGCTCGGCGGAGAGGCGGACGCGTGGATCACCCGCGTGGTCGAAAACACCAAGCGGATGCAGACCCTGATCCAGGATCTGCTGGCGTACTCGCGGGTGGATTCCGCCACGCGCCCGTTCGCGCCCACGGACTTTCATCAGGTCTTTCACGACGCGGTGGCCATGCTCGACGCGTCGATTCGCGAGACCGGGGCCGAGGTCACGTGCGGCCCGTTGCCCACGGTTCTGGGCGATCGTTCGCAGTTGGTCCAACTCCTGCAGAACTTGATCGACAACAGCATCAAGTACCACGGCAAGGATTCCCCCAGAATCCACGTGACGGCCGAGCCACGCGACACCGAGTGGGTCTTCTCGGTCCGCGACAACGGCATCGGCATCGAGGCCAAACACACGGAACGCATTTTCGAGATCTTTCAGCGCCTGCACACCCAGCAGGCGTACCCTGGAACCGGGATCGGCCTTGCCGTCTGCCGACGAGTCGTCCATCGGCACGGGGGACGGATTTGGGCCGACTCAGAACCGGGCCGGGGGAGCGTGTTCTACTTCGCGATTCCGGGACTCAGGGAGACCGAGACATGACCGACCGATTCATCAACGGCAAGCCGGCAACCATTCTCCTCGTCGAAGATAATACCGACGACGTGTTGCTCACCCGCCAAGGCTTCAAACGCGCCAAGTTCATGGTGGACCTCCACCACGTGGAAAACGGCGAAGAGTGTATGGCGTTTTTGCGCAAGGAGGGTCGGCACGCCGCCGCGCCCACGCCGGACCTCATCCTGCTCGATTTAAACTTGCCGGTGATGGACGGTCGGGAAGTGCTCGCCGCGATGGTCGCGGATGCGCGCTTCAGCCATCTGCCGGTGGTCATTTTAACGACATCGTCCGACGAGCAGGATATTCTCAAAATGTACAAGCTGCGGTGCAGCTCGTACATCGTGAAGCCGGTGGATTTCGACCAGTTTCAACGCGTCGTCCAAGGAATCAGCGACTATTGGTTCACCCTGGTGGTCCTCCCGACCTCGCACACGCGAGGCAATTGAGCCTCGTTCCGATTCCATCCGTTGCTCGCGCGCGCAGTCGGCGCGGAGGCCGGTGAGAGCCGAATCCGTCGATGTGAGCCGAACAGGTGCCGGGAACCAACGCGATGAGCGGTCCTGACGCCGCGGACCATGTCTCGGCCTGATAGTCCGATCATCTGGGTCGCCCCGATCGCTCACTCCCGACCAGGGTGAGGCCCACGCCTCCGAGGATCAGGATGGCCGAGCCGATGAGGCGCGGGGAGACCGGTTCGGCGAGGAACATCACGCCGGCGAACGCGACCAACGCGGGGACGGCCAGTTGCACGGCGGCGGCGCGCGTGGCGGTGAGGCCTCGCAACGCGGCGTACCAGAGCACGTAGCCGATTCCCGATGCGAGCGAACCGGACGCAACCGCCAGCCACACGCCTTGCGGGGAGCGGTGTGCGACGGGGAGCGTGGCCAGGACCACGAGCAGCGCCAGAGGCGCCGACCGCATGAAATTGTCCGCGGTGACCGCGGTCGGATCGGTCGCGCCGCGGCCGCGCAGGGAGTAGACGCCCCACGCCGCGCCGGCCAAAGCCATGAGCGCGGCGCCGGCGGGGGAGGGGGCGGTGAGGCCGGGAAACACGAGCGCCGCGAAGCCCCCCGCGGCCGCGAGCAGTCCGGCCCACTGCACGGGGTGCGGACGTTCGCCGGATTGGAGGCCCGCGAGGATCATCGTGGTTTGGACCGCGCCGAAGAGTACGAGCGCGCCGGTGCCCGCGCTCAGGCTCAGATACGCGAAGGAAAAGGCGGTTGCATAGGTAAACAGCGCGGCGGCGGATACCCAATCTCCGCGAGGCCGAGCGGCCCGCGCGGGTGTGGCGACACGGACCAGGAGCCACAAGGTCGCGGCGCCCGCCGTCAATCGAATGGCGGTGAAGCTCGCGGCATCGATGGTCGCGTTGCCGAGCGCCAAACGGCACAGCACGGAATTGGCGGCGAACGCCAGGAGCGCAAGGGCCGTGTGCAGGCCGACGCGAAGCCCGCTGCGCGCGTTGGTTTCGGCGCGGGCCATGGATCTTATGCCGGGGTCTTCGCCAGGTGGCCGGAGCACTGGACGACCGGCAGGCTCGGATACTTCTTGAACCGCAGGTCGTGGGTCGAGCGCTCGCACAGGTAGAACATGGAGCCTCGGGGGGAGTCGATCCGCCGCGCGTACCGACAGTCAACGCAAAGCCCGGCACCAACGGCATGCTGTGACGTGTGGTTGTTCTCGATCATGTCACAAAGAAGGGTGGGCTCAGGGTAGATGATTCGGCGATTGCCTGTCAACGTCTCGTCTGGTCAATCCCCGTTAAAGACCGTGGGAATCAGCCACGCGGTAAAACGCCGGGACCGGCGTTCTGTATGGTGCGTTATGGATGGCTGGCCGGGGAGGACGCGTCGACGATCACGGCGCGGAGGGGGGAGGGCCGCGCCCGTCTAACCTGTCCGCGCAGGAACTTCATTCATGACCAGCCAGTACAGCCCCAATTGCCGTACCGCCTCCATGAACTGGGCGAAATCCACCACTTCATTTTCATTGGCGATGTTGTTTTTTCAGAGCCCGCAATGTAGGGGCTTCGTCGTTGGGATTGTCTTCGCCAGCACGATGATTTTGTCAGACATCGCCGCGTCCTCATTCGATTACAACGTAAAGTAGAAGGTGGCGCCGTGTCCCACCGCTCCTTCCGCCCAGATCTGTCCTCCGTGCCGATGAATGATCCGTTGGACGGTGGCCAGCCCGATTCCGGTGCCGGGGAATTCGGACGCAGAGTGGAGCCGCTGGAACACCCCGAAGAGTTTGTCGGCGTAGGCCATGTTGAACCCGACCCCGTTGTCACGGACAAAATAGAGGTCCCGACCGTCCTGGTCTCTCCGCCCGACCTCGATTCGAGTATGAGATCGTGTGCCGCTGTATTTCCACGCGTTGCCGAGGAGATTATTCAGGACCACCCTCAACAGACGCGGGTCCCCCTGTACCGTCATCCCCGGTTGGATCGCGAACTCCGCGGTTCGCTCCGGCTCGGTCGCTTGCAGCGCCTCCGCAACCGTTCGTGCCATCGTGCTCAGATCGACGGCTTCCCTGTTCATGTCAGCGCGCGTGACGCGGGATAGATTCAACAGGCCGTCGATCAATTGGGCCATCTGCTGACTGGACTCGCGCACCCTCCGGAGATACTGCTGTCCCTTCGCATCCAATTTGTCCGGGTAATCTTCCATCAGAATCCGGCTGAATCCGTCGATCGATCGAAGCGGCGCCCGAAGATCGTGCGAGACGGAGTAGGAGAACGCGTCGAGCTCCGCATTGGCGATCCGCAGTTGGCGGTTGACCTCTTGGAGTTCTTGGGCGCGGAGAAAGACCTCGGTCTCCATCTGGTCCACGCGCGTTCGGAACTCTTCGGCACGCCGAGTCTGTTCCGTGTCCAGGTGTTTGAGTCGGACGAACTCGGTGACGTCTTCGACCCGGTGGATGATGAATGCCACGTCTCTGTCCGGCCCGACGACCGGGGAGTTCACCGGACTCCAGAAGCGTTCTTCGAATCCGCCGCCCTCGGACTCGGGGCGCCGGATGTCGTACTTTTGAACGGCCATGGTGTCCGGCTGCTTGGTCCTGAGCACTTGCTCCAAGGAAGCCCTGAGATTCCTGGTGCCCGTTGCGCCGGGATCATCAGGGTTATCCGGAAACACGTCGAACAGGTCCCGCCCCAGGATCTTCTCGCGCACCGTCATCGTGGCGCGCAGGTAGTTGTCACTGACCGCGACGATCGTAAAATTTGGCGTGAGGACAAGATAGAGGCCCGGGGCGGATTCGAAGAGCATTCGAAAATCCGGCGTCGGGATGGTTTTTGTCACCGCGTGCAGAGCCCGTGACTTCATGGATTTTTGGGGATGCGCCATGGCTAACGGAGTTCTCTATTGTTCGGACGGAAAGGCGCGACGAATCCAGCTTATCCCCCGGGGCGGGGTGCGTCAACGGCGCGAACGAGTCAGGAACGCATCGGATGTCGACTATCCAGGTCGGGAGCGCGGTGCAGGCGGGCGCTTTGGGGTATCAGGCCGCCGCGGATCCGACGTTTGCCGGTCCCGTGTTCACCCCCCACGGGGACTCGCTCAACCAGGACGTGAGCGCGTCGGGCGCGAGGGGACGGCTCATGTAGTAGCCTTGCGCGGCGTCGCAACCGAGCGCGGCGAGCCGTTCCCAGGTCGCGTGGTCCTCGACGCCTTCGGCCACGACCTCAAGTCCGAGGTGATGACTCAAATCGATGATTGAACTCACGATCGCCGCTCCGTGGCCCTCCTTGGTCACGCTCTGGATGAACGATTTGTCGATTTTGACTTCGTGGACGGGGAGGTCCTTCAAGTAGCCGAGGGACGAATAACCGGTTCCGAAATCATCGATGGACAATCGCGTTCCCAGCCCACGTAATTGGGTCAGAACCTCCTTCGCGCGCTGGAGATTCGTCATCAGCGCGCTTTCGGTAATTTCGAGGTGCAACGCGGAGGGCGGCATGCCGTATGTCGACAGGACGTCGGTGATCTGATCGGGTAGGGTCGGATCCTGGAGGTTGCGCGCGGAGAGATTCACCGCCACGGAAAGCCGGACGCCGGCCCGGTGCCACTCCCCCCACTGGCGACACGCCACCACCAGGACCCATCGCGTGAGGGACTTGATCAACCCCGTCTGTTCCGCCGTGGGAATGAACTCGTCGGGTGGAATGGCATGATACTCCGGGTGATGCCAGCGGGCGAGCGCCTCCACGCCCGCGATGCGCTGGGTGGCGAACGCAATCTTCGGTTGATAGTGGAGGCGCAGTTGGTCGCTCCCGATGGCTTGCCGCAACGCGCCGGCGAGCGCCAGACGCAGCGGACTATGCTGGTCTTGTGAGGCGTCATAGATGACGAATCCGGCGACGGACTTCTTGGCGGCGTACATCGCCACGTCGGCCCGGCGCAGCAAGTTGTCCGCGTTGTCGCCGTGTTCGGGATAGAGCGCCACGCCGATGCTGGCTTCCACGGCGAGGGGCAGTCCCTGGATCATAAAGGGGGCCTGCAATGCGTTCCGAATCTTCTGGATGACGACGTGAACGTCGGCCGGGGCCGCCAAGCGCGGTACGAGGACGGCGAATTCGTCTCCGCCGAGGCGAACCACGAGGTCCGGTTCCCAGAGCACGGCCCGCAGGCGCGCGCCCACCTGTTGTAAGACCTGGTCGCCCCGATAATGGCCCAGAGTATCGTTGATCTCCTTGAAGCCGTTTAAGTCCAGGAGCAACAAGGCCAGGGACTTGTCGTGCCGATTGTCGGTTCGAAGGACTTCATGGAAGCGCTCGAACAATTTGTTGCGATTCGGGAGTTGGGTCAGGGCGTCATAATAGGCCATGCGCTGCACCATGGCTTCCGCGAGGCGGCGGGAGCGCCGGCCGTTGGCCTCGCGCAATTCCCGCTCCACGGCCGGGAGCAGTCGCTTGAGATTGCCCTTCATAATGTAGTCGTTCGCCCCGGCCCTCATCGCCTCGACCGCCGTGTCCTCCCCGATGGTCCCGGAAACGAAAATAAAGGGAAGGTCGAATCCTCGCTCCCTGACGATGTGCAGGGCGGCCATGCCATCGAACTGAGGCATCGAGTAGTCCGATAAAATGAGATCCCAGGGCCCGCGATCCAACGCCGCCTTGAGTGCGTCGGCGGTGTCCACGCGCTCGTGCGTGGTCTGATACTGACCGCGTGTCAGCTCCCTCAGGAGCAGCAAGGTATCGTCTGGAGAGTCCTCGATGAGCAGGACACGCAGGGCCTGATTCATGGCATCCCCCCTTCATTGGGACGCAGCGAACAGTACCATGCCTCCGGTCACCGTCAAGGGGGGCGATCTGAAGATGGCGTGATGGCCCATCCGTTCGGGCGCGTCTTCAAGAATCAGAGGCAATAAGGCGTCGGGAACCATGTGTCGTTGGGGGAGAGACGCGGCCGCCTGAAATTAGGGGCGGACCCAACTTGCCCGCTTCCGGGTCTCCGGGAATAATGGGTTCCGGAGAACGTGCCCACGGATTACGGCGACGAGGAGAGCCCATGAAACCATCCTGCAGAAATGTTCAGGTCATCATTTGGGGATCGGTGTTGTTCAGCGCGGTGGCGTTGGGGTGCGCGAACACCATCACGGTGGAGATTCCTCCGCGAGTCGATCTGCTGTCGTATGAGACCATCGGCATCGTGGAGTTTTCGTCCAACTCCACGGAGCAACTCAACCAGACGGCTACGCAAAAGTTCATGAGCGTCATCCAGGGCGCCCAACCCGGCGTGCGGTTTCTGGAATTGGGCCCCGCGGATCAGGCGTTGAAAGCGGTCAAGCGGGAACGGCTGGACGTGGACGCGATGAAGGCCCTCGGGAAAAAATACGGCGTGAGCACGATTTTCACCGGCAGCTACGAGGTCTCCACGATCAAGCCCAAGATCAATATTGGAGACGATCTCTCATCGGTCAGCGCGTCCGCGAACGTGGGGATTTCCATGGTCTCGAAGCACTGGGATACGGACACCGGGGCGACCATTTGGACCAAGTCGCGTCAGGGACAGTGGCCGGTTTCCAAACTTCGCAAGGATTCCGGCTCGTTTGTCTCCCTGAGCATGAGCCTTCCGGAAGATCGGTACGAGCAGTTCATCGACGAACTCGTTCATGCGGTCACCAACGATTTTCGGCCGCATTACGAAAAGCGAAAAGCGCCGAAACCCTAACAACGCCTCACCCGGTCGCTCGGCCGGAAGGCGTCGGGGACATCGCCGTTAGCCGGCTTTGCGGAGCGTGGACGGAACGGATTCCGTAAGGGGATCCGGCAACTTCCAGGACGAGTTCTTGAGCCAGTGGGAGAACTCGTTGGCGGGGAGCGGTTTGCTCATGTAGTACCCCTGCGCGGCGTCACACCCCATGTCCGCGAGCCGGTCCAGCACTTCCCGCGTTTCCACTCCCTCCGCCACCACCTTCAGGCCCAGGTTATGCGCCAGATCGATCGTGGAGCGCACGATCTTGGCGTCTCCTTCGTTCTGGATCATCTGCGTCACGAAGGACTTGTCCACCTTGAGCCGGTCCACCGGAAGTTTTCTGAGGTAGCTCAGTGACGAGTACCCGGTGCCGAAATCGTCGATCGAAATCCGTATCCCCATGTCGTGCAGCGATTTCAACACCTGCTCGGCGTGCGACGGATCGCTCATGATGGCGCTTTCGGTGATTTCGAACGTGATCGCGTCCGGCGGGACCCCCGACGCGCGCAGCAGGTCGGCGACCCGACCCGGAAGCTTCGCGTCGGAGAGATTCCGCGCCGAGAGGTTGATCGACACCGGCACCGGCATGCGGGCCTGATACCAGGCGGCGCACTGTTGCATCGCCGCGTGGAGGACCCACTCCGTCAGCGGAAAAATCAGACCGGTCTGTTCGGCCGGCTGGATGAACTGATCCGGCGGAATCATTCCGCGATGCGGGTGCTTCCACCGCACCAGGGCTTCGGCCCCGGAGACCCTCTGGTCGGTGAGACGGATCATGGGCTGATAGTACAGCAGCGTCTCATTGTGTTCGATCGCGTGCCGCAACTCGGCGATGAGCGCCAGACGAACCGGGTTGTACCGATCTTGATCCCGGGTGTAAACGGCGTGGCCGAGGCCGGACGTTTTGGCCTGATACATCGCCACGTCGGCGCGGCGGAACAGGGTCTCGGCGTCGGCGCCGTGATCGGGATAGATGGCGACGCCGATGCTGACTTCGACCATGATCGGGATATTTTCGAGCACGAACGGCGGCGCCAGCGACTCCCGAATTTTCTGAAGGACCAAGTCGATGTGTTTCGAATCCGCCATCCTCGGGAGCAAGACCGCGAATTCGTCCCCGCCCAGCCGCGCGACCATGTCCTGTTCATACAAGGTGCGCTTCAGCCGCCGTCCGACCTCCTGTAACAGTCGGTTGCCGCGGTCATGGCCGAGCGTATTGTTGACCTCTTTGAAGCGGTCCAGGTCCATGAGGAGCAACGCCATGGGACGTCCTTTCCCGCCGTCCTTGCGGATCGAATCGACCAGACGGTCGTAGAGCAGGTTCCGGTTCGGGAGGTCCGTCAACTGATCGTGAAACGCCATGTGTTCCAGCAAGTCTTCCGCCTGTTTACGCGCGGTGATGTCCATGATGACGGCGAGGAACACCCTCCGGCCGTCGTGCTCGATCAGTTGGAGATGGACTTCAACCGGATAGAGACTCCCGTCGGCGCGGCGGTGGACCGTCTCAAAAACGTGCTTCTCCTTGCGCTGCTGGAACAGCGGCAGGATCATTTCTCGGAATAAGGCTTCGGTGAACTCTGGCTTGATGTCGAGCGGCGACATCCCCCGCAATTGATCGAGCGAGTAGCCGAGATTGCGCTGCGCGCCGCGGTTGACGTACTCGAACCGCAGCGTCTCGGCGTCGAACACGTAGATCTCGTTCAGGCTTGATTCGAGCACGTGCAGCATGCGCGCCTGCCTCGCCTCGGACTGCTTGCGCGCGGTGATGTCGCGGATGATCGTCATCACCAGCATGCCGTCTTCCACGGCCAGGGGGCTGACGCTGATCTCGGCCGAAAACTCGCTGCCGTCTTTTCTCCTCCCATACAGCTCCAGCCCCGTGCCCATGGGTCGCATGTGGGGGTTGGCCAGGTACCGGGCCCGGTGGCCGAGATGCGCGTTGCGCAGACGCTCGGGGATCAGGGTTTCGATGGGCTGGCCGAGCAACTCTCCACGGGGATACCCGAACAGCCGTTCGGTTTGCGCGTTGTGGAGCACGATCCGGCCCTCGCGGTCGACCACGACGATGGCGTCCGGCGCCGCCTCCATGACCGCCCGGAACGTGGTCTCGACCCGCTTGCGCTCCTTCCGAACGGACGCCTCGCGCAGCTCCCGCTCGATGCTGGGAATCAACCGCTTCAGATTATCCTTCATCAGGTAGTCGTTCGCGCCGGCCTTCATGGCGGTGACCGCGGTGTCCTCGCCGATGTTGCCGGACACGATGATGAAGGGCACGTCGAGTCCGCTGTTCCGCAGCAGTTCCAACGCGGCGGGAGCGCTGAAATTGGGCAGGGTGTAATCCGAGATCACGATGTCCCAGGTTTTCCCGTTCAACGCGTCGGCCATCGCCTCCGCGGTTTGAACCCGCTCGTACGTCAGGTCGTACCGGCGCCGTAACTCCATCACGAGCAACTCGGCGTCGTCCGCCGAATCCTCGACGAGTAACACGCGCAACGGGGTCCCCATGCGTGGTTTCCTTTTCCTACGGCAGTTTTTTTATGCTCCCCGGCGGCCGTTCGTTCAGGATCGCCCAGAACAATCCGAGCTGTTTGGCCGTCGAGACGAATTCATGAAAGTTCACCGGTTTGACCACGTAGGCGTTCACGCCCAACGAATAACCCTCCACCAAATCGCGCTCCTCGCGGGAGGAGGTCATGATCACCACGGGAATCATTTTCAGTCGTTCATCCGTTTTCACCGCCTTCAAGACTTCCAACCCGTCTACCTTGGGCATCTTGATGTCGAGCAGAATGACCGCCGGATTGCCCTCGGGTCGCATCATAAATTTACCTCGGCGGTACAGATAGTCCAGCGCCAACAAGTCTAGCCGCGGCGATGCGCCGTGTCCCGATTCTCAAGCCGCTGGTTTGGCCTGATGGCCGGGGATGGGTGGAAGTCGGTCGGCGTGGGCGACGCGTTCGCATCAATTGAACGCGGATCCTCGCGTCGCGTCGATCCGCCGAGCGGAACGGCGGTCAGCGCAGAGCACGACCAGGGCGGTGTGCCGCGCGTGGAGTGTTCTCGGTCATGTCACCGACAGCGGCGGTCTCACGGTGGATTTTCTCGGAATCTTCTGTCACCATCACCGGCGGCCATGATCATCGTCAGCCCCTCAGCCGTCGCCAAGTTGTCCGCGCTGATCGGCGAGCATCCGGAAGATCCCGTGGTGCGGTTGACCATCATCGACCGGGACGATGATCGGATCGTGTTCGGGATCACGCTGGAGTCCGAGGCGCGGCCGGACGACGTGGTGCAGGAGACCGGGGGCCTGACGGTCGCGACCGAAGCCCGCAGCGCGGCGCGGATGGACGGGGTGACGTTGGATTACCGCGAGCCGGGCGGATTTCGCTTCATCCATCCCGAACCGCCTCCGCCTCCCGAGGAAGAAGTCGCCTTCCGGATTGTGCCTCCTCGATGAGACCGACGAGCGCTCGTGCGGCCGCGGATGTCGGTCACCGAGTGCGTAACTCCTTGTCAGACCACGATTCCCTGATATAGTTGGAACCCGTGCGGTGGGATCGCCTTATTCATGACTCGAGATCCGTTCGTGTATGACCACCTGATATCGAGGCCATCAATCCGTGCCGGCGAGTCCGGAAAATCCCAGACGCTCGTGGCCTTGTTGGACATCGCCACGGCGCTGACCTCGACTAAAACTCACGAAGACATCCTCGCGGTCTTGGTGAAGGTCATCGCCCAGGTCGTGGACGTGGTGCGGTGTTCGGTCATTCTGGTCGGCAAAGACCAACCCAGGGGCAAGGTGGTGGCGACCCACGAGAATCCGTCGTCCGCCGGGTTCGCGATCGAATTGGCGAAGTATCCGGAAATCGCCGAGGCCGTGACGTCCGGAGAATCGGTGCTGATCGACGACGTCACCACCGATCCCAGGATGCGGGAAGTGCTGGCCACTTTCAAGGGGCTCCAGATTTGTTCCATCCTGGTGATTCCGATCAGCTATCGGGACGAGATTCTCGGCACCTTGTTCTTGCGTACCTCCCGGCCCCGGCGGGCGTTCACGCCCGATGAATGGCTCTTTTGCCAAACCGCCGCGAAGATGGCGGCGAACGCGCTGCTGGGGTTGGCCGAACAACAGCGATTACGAGAACAAAACGCGCAGCTCGCGAATCAAGCCGCGCTCGATCCGCTCACCGGATTGTTGAACCATCGGAGTCTGGCCATCCGTCTGGAACAGTGTTTTGCCACGGCGCAGCGGTACGGCCGCCCGCTCTCCTACCTTATGCTCGATCTCGATCAATTCAAAAAGGTGAACGACACGTTGGGTCACGACGGCGGGGATCAGGCGTTGCGCCGCGTGGCGCAGGCGATCATACAAGCCATGCGCAAGTCGGACGTCGCGGCCCGCTACGGCGGCGATGAATTCGCGATCCTGCTCCCGGAGACCGACGGCTACGGCGCCGTGGTCGAGGCGGAACGGATCAGGCGCGCGGTGGAGCAGATTCGCCTCGACAAGTCGCTCCACTTCATTACGGTCAGCATCGGAACCGCCACGTTTCCCGCGTCCTCCACCCGCAGCAAGGAAGAACTGATGCGGCACGCGGATCAAGCTTTGTATCACGCCAAGGCCAACGGAAAAAACCGCACCGTCAGCTTCGGGACGGACGGCGTGCAAGCGGCGTAAATCGCGCGGTCACAAGCGGCGAATGATGCGCCGCATCGTTCCATATTGACATCCCCATGCGTGCTCCGGCAGATTGATCGCGGCGTCAATCAAAAGCCGCTTTGCGCGCTTGAACGCCCGACATCATGATGAATGAGAAGAAGCCTCGTGGCGCGGAGCCGAGCGGCGCGAAGGGATGGACGTTGTATCTGCTGCGGTGCCGAGACGGATCGCTGTACGCCGGCATCACGGTCGATCCGGAGCGGCGACTGGCTCAGCACCAAGACGGCACGGCATCACGCTACACGCGCAGCCGACGGCCGGTGACCATGGTGTACCGCGAGTCTTGCGCGAGTCGGTCCGATGCGTTGAAGCGCGAAGCCGCGGTCAAAGCCTTGTCGCGTCCGGCCAAGGAACGATTGCTCCGTGCGCGTCCCGGCGCTGATTCGATCACGCGGCGCTCATGGGGGCGGCCGTGACGCTCCCGCGTGGACGTGACCGTCTCTCGTAGTACAATGCGCGCTCGTGGCGTCGCGCCGATGCTCGCGCGGCGCTCGTAATTCGGTGGTCGGACGGCGGAGAGGTCAACGATGCCGAATGTCGTGTTCAGGCAATCCGGGCAAGCCTTCTCGTGCGAGCCCGGGGACTATCTCCTGGACCTGGTCGAAGCGCACGGCGGAACCATTAAGTTCAGTTGTCGAGCCGGGGCCTGCGGCGCGTGCGTGATCGACGTGTCCGCCACGCCCGACGGGCTCAATCCCATGTCCGCGCGGGAGCGGCGCACGCTGGAGAGCGTGGGCGCGGACTTGTCCAAGCACCGCCTGGCGTGTGTCACCCGGGTGATGGGAGACCTCGAAATCGGGGACGCCACCACCGCGCCCTCCGAGCGCGCGCGAGAGGCCGGCATCCGCCCGGGTTTCGAGGCGGAGGTCGTCGAGAGCCGCCACTTGGCGGACCAAGTGCGGGAGGTCACGTTCCGGCTCATTCAACCCGCCGTGATTTCGTTTCTCCCCGGACAATACCTGTCGTTTACGATCGAAGAATTCGACCACGTTCGCCGGTCGTACAGCCTGGCCTCGTCGCCCGCGGATCGCGGCCGCGTCACCGTGTGCGTGCGGGCCGTGAGCGGGGGCCGCGGATCCAACTACATCCATCGACTGGAGCCGGGAGATCACGTGCGGTTCCACGGACCCCACGGAGAATTCACGCTCCAACAATCATCGGTGCGCGACGTGTTGCTCATCGCCAACGGCACCGGCGTGGCGCCCATGATGTCGATCCTGCGCCACCTGGTGGACGCCCGCTCCACGCGGAACGTGCGCCTGTACTTCGGGCTCCGGCACGTTCACGATCTGTTCTATCGGGAAGAGTTGGATCAGTTTGCGAAACGTCTTCCGAACTTTCGGTACACGTACTGCCTGTCGCAGCCGGATCGCTCCCGCTGGGACGGATTCGTGGGCCGGGTCACGGATAAGATCCGCGAGGACGTCACGCGCGAGGTCGCGTCGCGGTCCGAGGCCTACTTGTGCGGCGGGCACGGCCTGGTGGAGGACGCCAAGGCCGTCCTGCTCGCCGTCGGCATGCCCGCCGACGCCGTCTATCACGAACAGTTCTACTGACGACGCGCGAAACGGCCTTCCGTTGACAAGCCCCGGACCGTGTGACAGAATCCGGCCCTCGGTTTGTCATGCCTGAAGAACGCCTCCAAAAATTGATGGCCCGCGCCGGGATCGCGTCCCGACGCGCCTCCGAACAACTGATCCTCGACGGTGAGGTGACGGTGAACGGCCGGGTGGTGACCGAACTCGGCACCAAGGCCGACCCGGACAAGGACCACGTCAAAGTCCGCGGCAAATTGCTCCAGTTCAAGACCCCGTTGGTCTACGCCATGCTGCACAAACCCAAGGGATACGTCACCACCATGAGCGATCCCGAGGGCCGTCCCACCATCGTGGATTTGATCCGTGGGCTCCGCGGCCGCGTGTTTCCGATCGGACGCTTGGACTTCGACACCGAGGGCCTCCTATTGCTCACCAACGACGGCGAACTGGCCAACGCGCTGATGCACCCCAGCGGCGAGGTGCCCAAAATCTACGCGGTGAAGATCAAGGGCAAGGCCACCGACGAGGAAATCGGCAAGCTGGAGGCGGGCGGGATTTATCTGGGGCCGGGGAGGTCCGCGCCGTGCCGCGTGCGCCGGATGCGCCAGGCCGAGCAGAACGAATGGTTGGAGATCACCTTGCACGAGGGCAAGAAACGGCAGATTCGCGTCATGCTTGAACGATTGGACCATTCCGTGTTGAAGTTGATTCGCACGCACTACGCGGGGATCCCGCTCGGGACTCTGCCGCGCGGCGAGGCGCGGTTGTTGACCCCGGCCGAGGTCAAACGGCTCAAGACGCTGGCCGTCGGCTCATCCAAAACGGAGAAGCGCGACGGACCGCCGCGGCGAGCGGCCGCGGGGACGCGGTGACGGGATGAAGCGAACGCACTACTGCGGCGACCTGCGGGCCGACCACATCGGACAAGACGTGACCGTGGTCGGCTGGGTGCATCGGCGTCGCGATCACGGCGGGCTCGCGTTCATCGACTTGCGCGATCGCAGCGGCCTGGTTCAGATCGTGGTGACCCCCGAGACCCAAGGCGGCACCGCGGTGGCGCACGAGGTGCGCAGCGAGTACGTGTTGGAAGTCACCGGGCGGGTGACCGCGCGTCCGGCCGGCACCGAGAACGCCCATCTGCCCACGGGCCGGATCGAAGTGTCGGTCAACCACCTGTCGATTCTCAACGAGGCCAAGACTCCGCCGTTTCAGATCGACGCGCCGGGCGACGTGGCCGAGACGGTTCGGCTCAAGTATCGCTACCTGGACCTGCGACGGCCCGAGATTCAACAACACTTCTTGTTGCGTCACCACGTCACGAGCCTGGTGCGATCGTTTCTCAATGCGCACGGATTTCTCGACGTTGAAACCCCGGTGCTCACCAAGAGCACGCCAGAGGGCGCGCGCGACTACCTGGTGCCGAGCCGCGTGAACCCCGGCCAGTTCTTTGCGCTCCCGCAGTCGCCGCAACTCTTCAAGCAGTTGTTGATGGTGGCGGGATTCGATCGCTACTACCAGATCGTCAAGTGCTTTCGCGACGAGGATCTGCGCGCGGACCGACAACCCGAGTTCACGCAGGTCGATATCGAAATGTCCTTCATCGACCGCGAGGACGTGTTGTCGTTGATGGAAGAGATGATCGCGACCTTGTTCAAGGAGATCAAGGGCGTGACGCTGCCGCGACCGTTCCCCCGCCTCTCCTACGCGGAAGCCATGACCCGTTACGGCGTGGACAAGCCGGACACGCGCTTCGGGATGGAACTGCGCGACGTGTCCGAGATCGTCAAGGCCTCCGCGTTCCAAGTGTTCCGGCAGACCCTGGACAAGGGCGGGTCGGTCAAGGGCATCAACGCATCCGGCCAAGCCGGGTGGTCGCGCAAGGAATTGGACGACATCACCAACGAGGCCAAGGCGCTCGGCGCCAAGGGCCTCGCGTGGCTCAAGGTCACGGCATCGGGCGTGGAGTCGCCGATCGCCAAGTTCTTCGACGAGGCCACGCTGAGCGCGGTGGTGCGGGCCTTGGACGGCAAGCCCGGCGACCTGTTGCTCTTCGTCGCGGACGCGTCCGCGACCACCCACGCGGTGCTGGGCGCGTTGCGATTGTCGTTGGGTAAACGGCTGAAGGTGATCGACGAAACCAAATTCAACGTGCTCTGGGTGTTGGACTTCCCCTTGTTGGAGTTCGACCCGGAGGAGAAACGCTGGGTCGCGATGCACCATCCGTTCACCGCGCCCATGGACGAGGACGTGCCCACGCTCGCGTCGGATCCAGGCAAAGCGCGCGCCAAGGCGTACGACATGGTGTTGAACGGCTCGGAAATCGGCGGGGGCAGCATTCGTATCCACCGGCAGGACGTGCAGTCCCGCATGTTCTCCTTGCTGGGCATCGGCAAGGAAGACGCGGAGGCCAAGTTCGGCTTTCTGTTGGAAGCGCTCCAGTACGGCGCGCCGCCGCACGGCGGGATCGCGTTCGGCTTGGATCGTCTGGTGATGCTGCTGGTCGGGGCCGAATCGATCCGCGACGTGATCGCGTTCCCCAAGACGCAAAAGGCGGTGTGCCCCATGACCAACGCGCCGAGCCCGGTGGACGAGAAACAGCTCCGCGAGTTGTCGATCCGCGTGGTATTGCCGCCCAAATCCACTCCGGAGAAGAGTCATGGTTGACGAAGGCAAAGCGCGCTTAGTGAAGACCGCGGCGGACATGGGCAAGTACTACGCGTTCGTCGGACAGGCCTTGCGCGCGATCTACGATCCGGCCTCGGCCGCGCAATTACCGGCCGAAGTGCTCCACGGGCAGATCGATCAACTCCGCGCCGCGCTCGCGCCCGCGTTCGACACCAACCCGGTCGTGAAACAAAGCTTCGCGGACCTCGACGCCCGAATCGGACAACTTCGCCTCGAGGCCGCGGGCGGGGACAAGTCCAAGGCCGTGGACGAGGCGCGGGCGTTGGGCGCGCAAATCCAAGAGCGCGCCAAGGCGGTGAGTGATCTGGTTGCGCTGTTCCGCCGTCTCTAGAGCCCGTCCATGAATGGTCATCTGCGGCGTTGCCGCTGCGCTTCCGGTCCTCACGCACGACTCCAGTGCGCTCCGGTCCGGTTGCTGCGCCACCCGAGCGGAAAGAGTGATCGACATTCCGCGCCGTTGGCGCGGTGCGGGTTCTCGCGGCGCCTTGCATCTGACGCATTCCTGAACGGGCTCAGAAGTCGAAGTAATCCGACAGGTTCCTAAACATGTCGTGGACGCCGAGGCGCCTCGAGACCCCTCGGCTCGTTCTACAGCCGACGGGCGAGGGCGAAGCCGAGGCTGATCCGGCCTCCAACGGAGAACCGACCACTCGATCCGGGCTTCCGAATCAGTGGCGCATCGCCCCGAAGCATCTTGAACAGGTCGTCGGTCTGATCGGGTTTATCCGGTGGGAGACCGAGGCCGCGACCGCGGAAATCGGGTTCGGGATTGTGCAAGCCATGTGGGGCCAGGGGTACATGACCGAAGCGTGCCGCGCGGTGGTGGACTACGGGTTTTCCGACATGGCGCTGCGACGCATCGAGGCGCGGTGTCAGATCACGAACCCGGCGTCCGCCCGCGTGCTGGAAAAAATCGGGATGCGGCGCGAAGCCATGGTGCGCGGCCGGGTCCATTCCAAAGCGCCGGAAGAGGACTTCTGGCTGTACGCGATCGAGCGCGGAGGCGGCGATGAGGCCGATCGCTGAACAGCAACCGTTGCTCGACGTGTTGTCCGCAGCCACCGGACATCCCGCCGTCCTTTGTCACGCGGCCTATTGCAGTATCGGTCTTTGTCGAATCGCCGAGCGAGCGGGCGGCGACGTGCCCGTGATCCTGGGTGTGTCCGGCGATCCGTCCATTCACCGAGTCCATTTCTTCGCCAAGTCGTACGCGGCCACGTTGATTGATCCGTCGCGGCAGGCCGCCGTGGCCGCGGAATTCGGGATCGAGCGCTTTGCCAGGGCGTACGGCTTGGAGCCGCTGGGGACCGGAATCGGCCTCGGCATGGTGACCCGTTACGACGCCTACCTCTGCGTGTACGAGGTCGACGAACTGTCGCAAATTGGACTGACCGAACAGACCACGTCGGACCCGGAAGCCGCGGACGTGGACGAAGCGCCCGGCGTGCTCATGGGCGCGGACGGAACCCGCGTCTGTCTGATGATCCCGTATGGGTACGTCCTCGGCATTCTACGCTTCGATCCGGCGCGCCGTCGTCTCGTCATCACGGACGGCGAACTCGAGTCCGCTTCCTACACGGTCCTGCGCTCCGGCCTTTCGATCAAGCCCACCACGTCGAGGGTCCTTCCCAAGGTAGTCCAAGACGAATTGGAATCGACCCCGTCAGCGGTTTACGACCTACACCGGCACTGCGGGTGGAAGGAGCGGATCGAGGGAGTGGGGCGCCTGCACGTCTTCGACTGAGCGTCGGCTGGCTGTGAAGGTTTTTCGGAGTCCTTCGACACGCTCAGGACGAACGGATTCACATATAGGCCTTGCGTTCTAATCCTCCGTTCGTGGTGAGCCTGTCGAACCACGGTCCGGACTCTTTCGGCAACGTGCGAGAGGCGATCTCTTCGGCCTGTCGCCACCGACTATGATGAGGCAGCCTGGCCGTCCGATGGTCTGGGCGCGGGTTCCAGCGCTTGGTCGAACACTTCTTCGATGGTGTCCACGGTGACCACGTTCAGGTCCTTGCGCAATTCTTCCGGGATGGTGTCCATGTCGCGCGCGTTGCCCTTGGGCAGGATGATGGTTTTGATCCCGGCGCGGTGGGCGGCGAGGGCTTTGGCTTTCACGCCGCCGATGGGCAGGACCTTGCCGCGCAGGGTGATTTCGCCGGTCATGGCCACGTCCTGGCGCACGCGCCGGCCCGTGGCGGCCGAGGCGAGCGCGGTGGTGATGGTGATGCCCGCGGATGGGCCGTCTTTCGGGATCGCGCCGGACGGCACGTGGATGTGGATGTCCGTGTCGTCGAACGCGGTGGGTTTCATGCCCAACTGGTCGGCGCGCGAGCGCACGCACGAGAGCGCGGCTTCGGCGGACTCGCGCATCACGTCGCCCAATGAGCCGGTGAGAATCAGCCGGTTGCGTTTGCTGGGCATGACCGCGGCTTCGATGAACAGCAAGTCCCCGCCGGCCGGCGTCCACGCCAATCCGGTGGCCACGCCGGGTCGGTCGATGCGTTCGATCATCTCCGGAAAGAATTTTTGCGGGCCCAGCATGTCCTCCACCGCGGCGCCGTCGACCGTGACGCTGGCCGCGCCCTTGGACGCCGCGATGGTTTTGGCGGACTTGCGGAAGATGGTGGCCAGCGAACGGTCCAGGTTGCGCACGCCGGCCTCGCGCGTGTATTGCCGGATGATCCTCCGGACCGCGTCGTCCTGGATCGCCAGCTCGGTTTCGCGCAGTCCGTGCGCCGCGAACTGCTTGGGGATCAAGTAGCGTCGGGCGATCAACACCTTCTCTTCCTCGGTATACCCTTCCAGGTTCAAGACTTCGGTGCGGTCGAGCAAGGCGGGGGGGATCGCCTCCGCGGTGTTGGCGGTGCAGATAAACAGGACGCTGGAGAGATCGAACGGCACGTTCAAGTACGTGTCCACGAACGCGTGGTTCTGCGCCGGGTCGAGCACCTCCAAGAGGGCGGCCGAGGGATCGCCGTGGATGCCGATGCCGAGCTTGTCCACTTCATCGAGCATGAACACGGGGTCCGCGGTTTCGCCGCGCCGCAATGCCTGGATGATCCGGCCCGGCATGGCGCCGATGTAGGTGCGCCGGTGCCCGCGAATTTCGGCCTCGTCATGGATTCCGCCGAGGCTGATGCGTACGAACCGACGGCCCATGGCGCGCGCGATGGATTGCCCCAGGCTGGTCTTGCCGACTCCGGGCGGCCCCACGAAGCACAGGATCGGCTCGTGCGCGCGGCCTTCCGGCGTTTCCAGCCCACGCTCCTGGCGGAGTTTCTTGACACCCAGGTATTCGACGATGCGGTCCTTGACCTTTTCCAGGTCGTGGTGGTCCTCGTCGAGCACGGCGCGCGCGCGGTCTACGTCGATGGCGCCGCCGCTGAACTTGCCCCAGGGAAGCGACACGATCCATTCCAAATAGGTGCGGATCAAGCCGTGTTCGGGCGAGGCCGCGGGCGTGCGTTCCAGTCTCGAGATCTCGCGATCCGCCTCGCGCCGGGCCTCGTCGGGCAACGGGATCTTCTCCACGCGTTCGCGCAGTTCCTGGATGCCGGCGTGTTCGGTGTCGGCCTCACCCAGTTCGCGTTGAATCGCGCGCATCTGTTCGCGCAGGTAGTACTCGCGTTGGGCCTTGGAGACGTGTTCGCGGGTGTCCACCGCGATCTTCATGCCCAGTTCGCGCACCGCGATTTCGTGCTGGAGCACGCCCACCAGTTTGCCGAGTTTGGCGCTGATCGAGTCGAGTTCCAGAATGTCCTGACGGACCGTGTGGGGAATGGGCGCGGCGGCCGCGACCATGTAGGCCACGTGCATGGCGCTGTCGAGCAATTCGACCGCGCGGCCCGCTTCGTCGGGCACGTCGGGCATCAGTTCAATCAGGCGCCGGAACAATGTGCGCACGGAGCGCGTCACCGCCTCGACCGCCAGCCCCTCCTCGTCCTGTTCGGGCGCTCGCTGGATCTTGGCGATCAGGTAGGGGTCGGTCTGCGTGAACGTGGTCAGGCGCACGCGCGCCACGCCCTGGACCAGGAGTTGGAGCGAACCTTCCGGCGTGCGGAAGAGTTGGTGCACCACGGCCGCGGTGCCGATCGTGTACACGTCGTCGGGGCCGGCCGGGCCCGGGGCCTCGGTCCGCTGGCAGACCGCCGCGATCATCCGATGGCCTTTCATCGCGTCGTCCACCAGTTGCACCGAGCGTGACTGGCCCACCGCGAGCGGGATCACGGCGAACGGAAACACCACGGTTTCGCGCAAGGGGAGTACGGGCAGCGAATCGGGGATCTCGCGGGCCGGGCGTTCCGGATCGTGGACGTGTTCGTGATCGCGAGGAGCGGCGCTCATGGTCGGCTCTCGTTCACTTTCGGCACGGTGAGCGACAGGAAGCCGCGCTCGAACCGTCCGCCCACGCGTTCCGGGTCGATCGGCGTGGGAAACGAGGCTTCCAGACGGAAGGGGCCGTACCAAATCTGCGCCGCGTGATATCGAGCGTCGCCGCAGGCTTCGCAGGAGCGGACGCCCTCCACGATCAAGGCGTCGGGATGCAAGGTGATCTCGACGTCGTTTTCGTTGACCCCGGCCAGCTCGATGGTGACCACGTACGTGTCCGCGGTTTCGTACACGTCGGCGGGCGGCTTCCATTCGGTCCTGGCGATCGTGGCGTGGGGGCGGAGCGACTCGCGTTCGCCCAATAGCCGCGTCCGACTTCTGCCGACTACTTCGGTGTACCGATACCTGATGCGTCGATACCGCATGCCGAGCCTCCGCTCCGTGAGCCACACTCTGCCGGAACGTCTCGCCCGTTGCCATCCCTCAACCGGTTCATGCCGGCGAGTGAATGGGGCGAGTGCAGTCAGGACGACCTACTTCAAATGAGTGATCGCCTCTGGGTACAATGGGGCCACGCTTACGCGTTTGAGGAATACCAAGCCCGGACCGTAACCGTGATAATGAATCTCACGGAAGCCGCGTCGGAATCAAGGAGAATATGATGCCAGCGAGCCCACCCGCGGTCGTCGTCGCGACCGGGGACGCCTTGGTCGTGGTGGACGTGCAGAATGATTTTCTGCCTGGCGGCGCGCTCGCGGTACCGAAGGGTGACGCGGCGGTGCCCGCGCTCAACCGTTATTTGTCATGGTGGCGGGACAAGGGGTTGCCGGTCTACGCGACCCGCGACTGGCACCCGGCGGAGCACTGCTCGTTCCGAGCGCACGGCGGGCCGTGGCCCGTCCATTGCGTGGCCGGGACGCGGGGCGCGGAGTTTGCGCCCAGCCTCGACTTGCCGAACGACGCGATCGTGATTTCAAAGGGCGCGTCGCGGGAACGCGACGCGTATTCGGGATTCGACGGCACGGATCTGCACGAGCGCTTGCGGCGCGCCGGTATCCGCCGCGTGTTCGTGGGCGGGTTGGCCACGGACTATTGCGTGCTGGCCACGGTGAAAGACGCGCTCCGGTTGGGGTACGCGGTGTACGTGTTGGGCGACGCGATTCAGGCGGTGAACGTGCGGCGGGACGACGGAGCGAAGGCTGAAGCGGAGATGGCGCGGGCGGGCGCGGTGAACATCCGGTACGAGCAGATCGGGTCATGATCCCGCGGCCCGGCGTCCTGCTCACGGATCTCTATCAATTGTCCATGCTCGACGTGTACCGGCGTTGCGGCATGGAGCAGACCGCGGTGTTCGAGTTTTTCGTGCGCAAGCTCCCGGCGCGTCGCCGGTTTTTGATGGCCGCGGGCCTCGAACAACTCCTCGAATATTTCGAATCGTTGCGGTTCACCCCCGAAGACCTCGAGTGGGTCCGCGCGAGCGGGCGCTTTGATCCCGGGTTCGCGGACTATCTCCGGGACGTTCGCTTCACCGGCGACGTCCACGCCATGCCCGAGGGCACGGTGTGTTTTCCCGACGAACCGCTGGTGCGGGTGACCGCGCCCATGCCTCAGGCCCAACTGGTCGAGACGCGGCTGATCAATCTGATTCAATTGCAGACGTTGCTTGCGTCCAAAGCCGCGCGGTTCGTCTTGGTGGCGCCGGAGGCGCTGTTGGTGGATTTCGGGCTGCGGCGCGCGCACGGAGCCGAGGCCGGGTTGCTGGGCGCGCGCGCGGTGTACCTGGCGGGATTCTCCGGCACCGCCACGGTGTCGGCGGACGCCGAATTCGGCGTGCCGGTGTACGGCACCATGGCGCATTCCTTCATCCAGGCGCACGACGACGAGGCCCAGGCGTTCGCGAACTTCGCGCGGTATCAATCCCGCAACGTGGTGCTCCTGCTGGACACGTACGACACCGAGGCCGCGGCGCACAAGGTCGTCTCGCTGGCGCCCGCGCTCACGCGGGAGGGCATCACGATCAAAGGCGTGCGGCTGGACAGCGGGGATCTGGGCGATCACGCGCGCAAGGTCCGCGCCATTCTGGACGCGGGCGGGCTCGGGCACGTGACGATCTTCGCGAGCGGCAATCTCGATGAGTATTCGGTGCTGGACCTGGTGAAAGGCGGCGCGCCGATCAACGGATTCGGCGTGGGTTCGCGGTTGATGACGTCGTCCGACGCGCCGTATCTGGACTGCGCGTACAAGCTGCAAGAGTATGCGCGCCGCGCGAGGCGCAAACGCTCGGAGGGCAAAGCCACGTGGCCCGGCCGCAAACAGGTCTACCGCCGCTACGGCCCGGACGGGCGGATGGCGGAAGACGTCTTGACCCTGGAAGGCGACGCGCAGGACGGCGAGCCGGTGATCGTGCCCGTAATGCAAGCGGGCAAACGCGTGGCGCCGCCGCGGTCACTGAACGACATTCGAGACTACGCGCGCAGTCAGTTGGCGAAGCTGCCGGACGTGTTACGGGCGCTGGAAGGCGAGGCGACGTATCCGGTGCGCGTCGCGCCCGCGATTCATGCGCTGGCCGCCGCGGTCGACCGCGCGAGCGACTAAGTGGACAACAAGGAGGGAACGATGAGAAAGATCGGGACGTTGGTCGGGGCGGCCGTGGCGGCGACGGTGGTAGCGGTGGGTGCGATACTCGTGGCGACGTGGAGTCCGGTCATGGGGGACGAACCGCACCAGACCGTGAACGTGACCATCAAGGATTCGGCGTTCAAGGTCGAAACGCGGGTGCTGCGCCTGCAGGCGCCGATTCGCATCGTGTTGCACAACACGGACGCCATCGAACACGGCTTCACCTCTCCGGGATTGGCCGACGTGGACGCGCGCGTGGAGGCCCACGGCGTGGTGACCTACGGCCGCGGTATCAAGGGGCTGTACGTGGGGCCCGGCGAGACGGCGTCGATCACCTTCGAACCCACCAGCGCGGGGGCGCTCAAGTTCGGTTGCGACCTGCACCCGCAAATGAAGGGCGAGCTGGCGGTGCTGACCATCAACGCGGCGTAAGGCTGCATGGCGGGGACTTATTTTAGGAGTCCCTTGAAGAATCTCCCGACCGACCCCGCGCCTCCCTGGATGCGCTCGGCGGCGCCGTTCAGGTTGCGCGCCGCAACCGCGTTGGCCACGCTCTTGGTGATCGCGCCGAAGACCTCTTTGACCACTTCTCCCGCGCTCGCGCCGTTTGATTCTTGCCCGATGTTTTCCAGGTGCAGGTCGGGCAGCGGGACCGACACCGCCTTGCCCCGCAGGATCGCGGCGCTCACGGTGGCCGTGGCGTCCTTGATGAAGAGGTCTTTGATCACGAGCTTCTTCCCCCCGCCCGCGCTCGTCGCGCTCGATGCTTTCTCGGGCTGGTCTTTCGCGCCGGTGCTGCCGGCGTACCGCTCGACGTTGCGTTGAATCGCCGCGAGATTGCTGCCGTTCGCGCCCAGTTCGTACGTGACCTCCGGGTTGACGATCAGAATTTGCTGAATGACGATCACGTCGCTGAGCAGGGACCGCAGCTTCAACGTCATGCTGAATTGGCCCAACGAGATGGCGTGGTCGGTCTTGAACTCCTTGGGATTCCCGACCACGAGCCCGCGCAATTCCGCTGTTCCTTGGAGCGGTTGAATATCCACGTGGTCGAGCCGGATGGCCACCCCGGTAATCTCGGGTCCAAACGTGCGGACCGTGGTCGCCACCAACGGTCCGAGCGAATGGTACAACCACCACAGCCCGCCGCCCACGGTGAGCGCCAGAATAAGAAGTGTTGCAAAGATAACTTTCGCACGGGTCGTCATGTGGGATCTCCGCGGGCTATCGGGAAAAAAGATCGGTCTTCCTTTCTCCCATTGCACGCCATGCGAAGTCAACGACTTCTGATCCCGTATCGCCGGGCAGGGTGGCAGACGTTAGTGTTCGCCCTGGGTGAATTCGACCGGGACGACGATGGTGGCGGCGACCGGGCGGCCGCTGCGTTGGGCGGGTTCGAAGGACCATTGGAGGGCGGCTTGGCGCGCGGAGGATTCCAGGAGGATGTTGGTGGACTCGATGACTTCCACCGAGGTAACGCGGCCCGTGACGTCGACGTCGATTTTAAGCAGCACCATGCCGGGCTTGGGATGACGCATGGCGTAGTCGGGGTAGTCGGGGTGGGCGACCGGCGGTTTGAGCAACGGAGGAAGGTCAACCGGCGTTGAGAGCGTGGCGGTGTAGTAGTCGATCCGCGAGGCGGGAATCACCACCGCGTTCTTGTCAGGCGTCGCGACACATCCGGCGGACGCGGCCACGACTGTCGAGAGGGCGAGAACCGCGGTGAGATGGTTGGGTGAGTGGGACGCGATTGCCGGTCGGGTGATCCGTCGCATGATTGTTCTAGAACGCATTGCCCGCGACAATGTAGATTTGTTGTTCGCCTTCGGCGTCGCGGCCGCTCGCGACGCCGATTCGAAAACGAATCCGGAACCGGTATCCGAACGTCATGTCGGTCCCGAGTTCCGCGCCCCTGCCCATGCGGTAGTTGTCGGCGTCGGCGGAATTATCCCACGCGTTGCCGTAATCCACGAACACCGCGCCGTGGAGGCGTTGGAAGAAAAAGGGCTTGGTCGTGAACCCGCGTTCGATGTTGCGGATCGGGAATCGGTACTCCACGCTCCCCACCGTCATCTTCTGCCCTCGAATCGCGCGCGCGGGATAGCCTCGCAGCAGGAGCGTGTCGGCGTCCTCGTCCGCGAGTTCCTGGGACGCGGCGACCCCGCCGAGTTGAAACGTGCGCTGCGGCAGGATGTCGCCGGAGGAGGTGCCGCCCACCGCGCGCAGCGCGAGCACGTGATGCTCAAGACGCGGGACGGTGACGTACTCGTACCAGGCGCCCAGGTAGCGAACGTTGTCGAAGTCGCCGCCGAACGCGTCCGCGTTGCGCTGAATCGTGAGCAGGAGCCTTCGCCCGTCTTCCGGGCTGATGGAGTACCCGAACTCGTGGGCATCGGCGTATTGCCAGGCCGCGCGAAGTCCGGCCAGCGTGCCTTCGGCGGGCGCTTGCGCGCCGAAGGGCGTGGCCGTCAACGCGGTGAGCCGTTCTCCACGGTAACCGATCGTGAAAGCCTGCGACCAGCGGGTCTTGAGGATCGGCAGGGTCATATCCGCGGCCAGGCGTTGGCGTTGCTCCCAATAATCGCTGGTGCTTCCGTTTGGCTGTTGGAAGAAGTCGGCGTAGAGCGCGGCCACGTCAGAGACCGAGAAATCGAACGACGGATACAGCCGGTCGTAACGATAGGTGAGAGCGTAACTGCCGCGCCCGCTGCTGGGGCCGTACGTAGCGGTCAACGTGTACTTGTGGTAGCCCAACACGTCGAGTCCGCCGATGGTCACTCCGTACTGCGCGCCTTCTTCGTCCACGCTGAGCACCGGGGCCCAAAAACGCGGGGCGAGCGTGGGCAATGGGGAGTAGGGCTTCGGCGACGGCGGTTCGGTCCGCGTGACCGGCGGCGGCTGGAGCGGGTCGGCCTCGACCGGCTCGGACGACACCGGGAGCGCCAGAGGTTCGGCCATGTGCAGGTCGAATCCGCGTGAGCCGTAGTTGCCGAATACGATGCGGTCGTCGGGCGCGGCCGCCGGCGTGAACGCGCCGCCCACCACGTTGGTGAGTTGCGCGAGCGCGCGGGTGTCGATGTCGTACGCAAACACGTTGTACACCCCGGTGCGATCGGTCGTGAAGTACAGCGCGCGCCCGTCGCGTGACCAATTGGGAGTCGTGTCCAACGCCTGATCGTTCGTCACCGGGGTCAACGTCCGCGTGGTGAGGTCGAACAAAACGATGTCCTGGCGGCCGTTGGACCAGATCGCGGCCGCGATGCGCGTGCCGTCCGGAGACCAACGCGGCGTGGCGTACTGCGTCTCCTCGCTCCACTCCGTGAGCGGCTCGACCGCGGTGGTCGCCAGGTCGATCACGGCCAGCCGGCTTCGTCCCAGGTCATGCCCCACGAACACCAGGCGGTTGCCGTCGGGCGAATAGTCCGGATCGCTGGCGCGCGCGCCGCGGGTGATGCGTCGGACGCGTCCGGTTCGCGCGTCGGCGACATAAAGATCTTCGTAGGTCGAATAGTTCTTCCAAATCTCCTGTTGGGAGAACGCGAGGTGACGATTGTCGGGCGACCAGGAAACCTGAAACCCGGAGTTGCGGATCGCGATCTCGCGGTCATCGGTCCCGTCGGTCCGCGCGATCCGTAGCGTGGGAAAGGCCTCGAAGCTCTGTTCGGTGTAGGCGATCCGCGAGCCGTCGGGCGACACCACCGGGCCCAGGATCATCCCTCCGCGCTTGGTTAAGGGCGTGCCGTCGGTCATGTCCTGCGCGGTGATCCGACGTTGCTCTTCGCGGAACTGCGCGGCCAGGAACTTTCGCCATCGTTCCCAAAGCGGGGCGTACCCTGAGCCGGTCACGGTCTGGGCCGTGGACCCGACGTAGAAAGCCAATGGTGCTTGCGCGTAGAGATGGGATACGTCTGTCGGAAGGTCCGGGCCGAACTGCGACGAGAGGTATTGATAGAACCGCGCGCCGAAAAGATACGGCACGTGGCCCACGGGCCAGCGGTCCAAGCCGTCGGCCTGATCGATGGCGGGGAAGTCGTTTTCCAGGACGGCCATGCGGAGCATCATGTCGGTGAACGCGTTGTCGCGTCGATCGCTCGTCCCCAACTCGGTTTCTTCGTGCGTGGCCAAGCCTTCGATCATCCAGATGGGTTGCCACAGGTTGGGAATCGTGCCGACGAAGGGAAACAGGACGAACGGCACGCGGCCGAAGACCGCGCGCAGCGAGGCGTTCAACCCGCCCACCGTGTCCAGGTGCAGGATGTGCGCGTACTCGTGCGTGATGACCAGCCGCAGCCAGTCGTCGTAATTGATCAGAAACATGGACCCCACGGGCGGGGTGAGGTTGATGTACATGACGTTGTACGGAATCGGCGTGGCCGCGCCGTACACCTCGTCCGAGGTATCGGACAGGACCAGGTGCGTGGGCGTCGCGGGTTCCCATTTGAGAATCGGGGCCAGCCGCCGGTGCGCGTCCTCGGCGATGTCGGCCACGCGACGCGCCACGGCTGCTTCCCCTTGATGGAATTCGACCACGAAGTGCTCCGTGGTCAGCGTGCGCCAAGTCAACGACGGCGGGTACTTGGTGTCGGGCAGGACCACGATCGCGCAGGAGGAAGTCAATAGAGCGATCGTGCTGACCAGCGTCGCCATAATGAGGGGAGAAAACCGTATCGGACGACGGGCGCGGAGAACGCGGGGCATAGGCCACTGACTGTAATGAGTTTGCCGCGACAAGTCCATCACCAGGCGATCGTCGCGCGTCCCTTCCCACTTCCCACAAGTGGTTCGTCGGGGCACGGCATGCCGTGCCCCGATCTTCGACATCCATCCGAATGCGCCGTTGGTTTGACTTTGCCGGGGCTGACCTGCTAATTTACGCCGATCGGATACGGACGTCCGTCAGGGGGGCGCGATGAAGGTTGGCGTTCCGCGAGAAATCATGGAGCACGAGTACCGGGTCGGCATGACCCCCGCGGGGGTGCGCGCGGTGACCCGGTTGGGGGCCCAGGTGTTCGTGGAACGGGGCGCGGGCGAGGGCAGCGGGTTTGCCGACCGCGCCTACGAAGAAGCGGGCGCCATGCTCGTGGCCTCCACGGAAGCGGTGTACAAAATGTGCGACTTGATCGTGAAGGTCAAGGAGCCGCTTCCCAAGGAATACCCCTGGATCCAAAAGGGGCAGACATTGTTTACGTTTCTCCACCTGGCCGCGGACCGCAAGGTCACCGAGGCGTTGTTGGCGGCCGGCGTGGCGGGTATTGCGTACGAAACGGTCACGTTGGCGGACGGGGTGCGTCCGCTGCTGCGGCCGATGAGCGATATCGCGGGGCGGCTCGCGGTGCAGGTCGGCGCCTCGTATTTGATGCGGACCAACGGGGGCAGCGGAGTGTTGCTCTCGGGCGTGCCCGGCGTTGAGCGGGGCCGCGTGACCATTCTGGGCGGCGGGGTGGTGGGCACCAGCGCGGCCAAGATCGCGGTGGGACTGGGCGCGCGGGTCACGGTGTTGGAGCGTGACCCGAATCGTCTGCAGGTGGTGGATGATCTGATGCGCGGGCGGATCACCACGCTGATCGCGAGCGCGGACACGATCCACCAAGCGGTGGTGCAGGCGGATCTGGTGGTGGGCGCGGTGTTGGTCTCCGGCGCGCGCACCCCGCACCTGGTCACCAGCCAGACCGTGGCGCAGATGCGCAAGGGGTCGGTGATCGTGGACGTCTCGATCGATCAGGGTGGGTGCGTGGAGACCGCGCGCAAGACCACGCAAACGGACCCGGTGTACACGGCGCACGGCGTGATCCATTACGGGGTCGCGAACCTGCCCGGCACGGTGCCGCGAACGTCCACGCAGGCGTTGACCGCGGTGACGTTGCCGTACGTGATGCAGTTGGTCGAACGCGGCATCGAACCCGCGTTGAAAGCCGATCACGCGTTGGGCGCGGGGTTGAACGTGTATCACGGCAAGGTCGTGCATCCCGGAGTGGCGGAGGCGCATGGGATGCGGCTGGAAGCGTGGCAGTAGAACAAGACGATGGGGAGAAGGGGAGACGGGGGGAGGGGGAGAGGTGAAGAATTTGTGGTGTATTCGCCCGCTCGCCCATTCTCCCACTCTCCCAGTCGCAGTATGAAAAAACGGGGTGTGGCGCAGCCTGGTAGCGCACTAGCTTCGGGAGCTAGGTGTCGGAGGTTCAAATCCTCTCACCCCGATTTTTCTTGTGGTTTGACGAGATGAGCGGGACCAAACTCTACCAAGCCACGGTCACCGTGAGCGGGCAGGTGCAAGGCGTGGGGTACCGCAATTTTGCCGCGGCGGAGGCGAACCGATTGGGCCTCAGCGGGCACGCCAAAAATTTGCGGGACGGGCGGGTCGAGGTTCGATTGGAGGGCGCGCGCGAGGTGATCGACCTGGTCATCGGCCGGCTCCGTATCGGCCCCTCGGCCGCGCGCGTGGAGTCGGTGGACGTTCGATGGCAGGAAGGATCATCCGGATCGCGAGGATTCAACGTTGCCTAATCCCAAATCCCGAAAAGCCGTACTGACCAAGAGGCCGCGCAAGCCCAAAGACGTCACGTTGGACGACGATGCTCCGGAACCGTCGGAAGGCGGTGGGAGTGACGACGGGTTCCCGCTCAAGACCGAGATGGAGGATGAGGGGGGCGCTGACGGCGGCGGGGACGAGGAAGTCGAGTTCGAAGCCCGCGAGACCGTTATCGAGCAGGAGGCCGAGCCCGAACCCAGCGGCGCCATGGACGCCGTCAAGAGTTATCTCAAGGAGATCCGCCGGTCCACGCTGCTTACGTTCGCCGACGAGCAACGACTCGCCAAGCTGATCGAAAAGGGCGACGCCAAGGCCCGCGAGCAGATGATCGAATCGAATCTGCGGCTCGTGGTCAGCATCGGCAAGCGGTACATCAACCGCGGCCTGCCGTTTTCCGACATCCTGGAAGAAGGGAACATCGGGCTGATCAAGGCGGTGGAGAAGTTCAACTACCGCCGCGGCTTCAAGTTCTCCACCTACGCGTCGTGGTGGATTCGCCAGTCCATTGAGCGCGCCATCATCAACCAGAGCAAGTTGATCCGTTTGCCGGTCCACGTGGTGGAACGGGTCAATCACTACCTCCAGGCCGTGGACGCCTTGATGCAGGAGTATGACCGCGACCCTTCGGCCAAGGAACTCTCGCGCCGCCTGCGTATTCCGGTCGAGGACGTCGTGCACCTGCAGACCTTGATTCGCAAGACGTACTCGCTGGAGAGCCCGATCGGGAGCGCGCAGGAAACCACGCTCAAGGACATCATCGAAGACACGTCGCAGATCTCTCCGGCCGCGACCACGGAGGGCATTCGCCGCCGCGAGGATATCGTCCAATGGATGAAGATCCTCAAACCCAACGAACAAAAGGTCCTCGTGATGCGGTTCGGACTCGACGGCGACGAGCCCCACACCCTGGAAGAGATCGGCAAGGTATTCGGTCTTACCCGTGAGCGGGTGCGTCAGATCGAAGCCGGCGCCCTGGCCAAACTGCGCGGCTTGATCGGCAAAAAGAGCATCACCGCGGAAGAGATCATCTAAGTCCGTCTGAGAGAGGTTTGTGTTGGGCGTTGTTGGTTGGTGATTCACGAACAACTGTCAACGAACAACCGACAACCGACCCTGAATATGGACCTCAAAGCCAAGATTCGGGAAGTCCCCAACTTCCCCAAGCCGGGAATTCTCTTCTACGACGTGACCACGCTGCTGCGTGACGGCGAGGCGTTCGGCCGCGTCATCCACCGGTTCACCGAGTTCTACCGCGGCGAAGGCATCACCAAGATCGTGGGCATCGAGTCGCGCGGGTTCATCCTGGGCGCGCCGGTCGCCGCGCAGCTCGGCGCGGGCTTCGTGCCCGTGCGTAAGCCCGGCAAATTGCCGGCCGAGGTGTACGAAAAAACATACGACCTGGAGTACGGATCCAACAAGCTGGCGATCCACAAGGACGCGATCGACCGCGGCGAGCGCGTCTTGATCGTCGACGACCTGCTCGCCACCGGCGGCACCATGGCGGCCACCGTGCACCTGGTCAACGAGCTGGGCGGCGTGGTGGTCGGCGTCGCCGTGCTCATCGAGCTGGTGGAACTGCGCGGCCGTGACAAGCTCAAAGACCAGCACGTCCTCTCCCTTCTCAGTTACTGAGGTCCCATGACAGCTCCGGGGTTCAGCTGCCGAATCCCCCGCTTGGCGGCGTTCTGCTTCGTCCTTGCGTTTGTGGCGTTCCCGTCAAAACAGAGTTTCGGCGAGATCTTCGACGTACCCGGCGACCGGGCGCAAACCATTGGTGAAGCCGTCCGGCTGGCCGAACGAAGCGCGGACTCAAGCAATGTGATTGAAGTGGCCACTGGCAACTATACGGAAAGCTTGACGGTATGGGAGGGACTAAACGTCACGAAGTCTCTGACCATACGTGGTAAGGAGGGGGCTAAGGTCCTCATCAGGGCGGCCTCAAGTGAGGCCCTGATTACAATTCAAGGTGCTGCTTCAGACGTCGTCTTAGAACGGCTTATTTTAAAGACCGCTGGGAAGGCCATCCAAATTAATACCTCCGGACGAGTGTTCCTGAGGAATCTTGTCATCATTCAGGCGTCCACTGCCGTCGACTGCAGTGGTACGACGGCATCAGGGACTACGATCAACCACGTCACGTTCTATCAGGTTACCAACGGAGTCAATTGTCCGAGCTCACCGATTACCATTACAAACAATATATTCTCCACTATTGCGGGGACGCCGATTGCTCCATTTAGCGTGTCGGGAGCTACAGTACAGTTCAACCTTTTTTGGGCCTGCACCGGACCGGAGGGCACGCGGGGCACGGACCTTGTGATGCCTAATGTCGGGGATGATCTAAACCCTCAGTTTGTAGACACGAACAACGATGATTTCCATGTCCAAGAGGGGTCTGCTGCGATCAATAAGGCCCAAGGCGGCGAGGAGGACGTTGGGGCTTATGGAGGGTTGGTGGCCGCAGCGAGCGTACCATTTCCGCCCGACAAACCGACGGTAAGCTGCGGTGACCCAAACGCGACCACGTGTAAAGTCACCTGGAAGAGGAACCTCGACTACAGTGTGGACGGCTACGTCGTCCACTCCTCCGCTCCGTCCGCGCCGAATCCGAACTACGGCACAACTACTCAGGTCACGAATTTGGCTGGAGGATGCGCGGTTTCATCGACCCCGCCTCCGGTGTGTACAGGGGTAGTGGGTTCGTTGCCAGATACCGGAACAACGCCTTCGGATCCCTCCGCACCCAGTGCGCGTTTTGGCGACTCGAAGGTTCAACTTTCCTGGCCGGCGGTCACTGGAGCCACCACGTATGAAGTGTATGTGGAGACCGATTCCAATTTAGTTGGAACTGGGACACCAGATTTTACTGTGTCATCGCCTGCGTGGACCGTGGAGAATCTCACCAACGGCATACCGTATTATTTTGCCGTGCGCGCTGTGAACCAGCCGACGTTCTACGCTGCGGTCACATCGATTCAGGGGGACTTTTCGGGTACCGCGACTCTGAAGGTGAGCGAACTGTCGGTAGCCGCCGATCCAAAGACATACGGCACGGCGTCCTCTAGCAACCTTTCACCAACCGTATCAGCCACGCCCCAGCCGGTCGTTGGTTTTCCGCCGTTGGAAGACAACGGTGGGTGCTTTATCGCCACCGCGGCCTATGGATCGTCGCTTGCGCCGCAAGTGGACGTCTTGCGGGCGTTTCGGGAGCACTATTTACGTCCGTATCGGCCCGGCCGTGCGGTGATTCGGCTATACGAGACGTGGAGTCCGCCGTTGGCCGACGTCATTAGAACCTCGGACACGTTGCGGATGGCGATCAGGGCCATGCTTTGGCCCGTGGTCGGATCCGCGTGGATCGCCGTGTATGGTCCGTGGTGGATGATTCTTCTGATCGCCGGTGTGGCCATCGCCATGATGTGTGTCCTGATGAAATGGCGTGGAGTCGCGCGTGCGTAGAACTGGTTGGCTGCTCGCCACGCTGTTGGCTTCAGCCGTTGTCTGCGGCTCGCCGGGTCGGGCGGAAGCGGTGGATGACCCGTGGACCGTCGGCGTCGCGCTCGGGTACGTCATCCCGGCCATCGAGGATTGGGAGGACAATTACGAGAAACGCGGAGACTGGGTGCCGGACCTGTCAGCCGCGTACGCCTTCTCGATGCAGTGGTCGGTTGCGGCTGAGATGGCCTACTTTCGCGCCAAGAGTCAGGCGCGGGGCGCCATTACCGGTGAGCCGAGCATCGAGGAACAGCAACTGACGCTGGTGCCCACGACCGTCAGCCTCGAATACCGCCTGAGGTACGACATGACGCAGTTGATCGTGCCGTTCCTCGGAGCCGGTTACCGTCACGTCACATACCGATTGAAGGTCGGAGAGAACGAGACCATCACCGGCGGCGCCAACGGTTGGGCGGGGAGGGCGGGATTCGACGTGCTGCTGAACGGCCTGGATCCGTCGGCCGCGTCGGCATTCAGCGAGGAATACGGCGTGGCCAGGAGCTATTTTCGCCTGGAAGCCCAGTGGGCCACGGCCGAGGCTCCGGGTACAAGCGGCGACATCGATCTTGGCGGAATCACCTACCTCGCCGGAGTACGCTTCGAGTTCTAGCGCGCCCGGGACGCGGGGTCGCGGCGCCTTGATCATCCTCGCGGGTGCAATTTCTCGTGCAGACTCTTCAATCGTTCCCGGGTGACGTGGGTGTAGATTTGGGTGGTGGTGATTTGGGCGTGCCCGAGCATGGCTTGGACCGCGCGCAGGTCCGCGCCGCGCGCGAGCAGGTGGGTGGCGAATGAATGCCGGAGCGTGTGCGGGGAGAACTTCGCGGTGATGCCCGCGGCGCGGGCGTAGTCGCGCAGGATCTGCCAGAAACGTTGCCGGGTCATGGCGTCGCCGCGGTTGCTCACAAAAACGTGCGCGGACTCGCGTCCGCCCAGCAGTGCCGAGCGCGGACCCATTAGATATCTGGTCAATTTGTCCCGCCCCGCGTCGCCGACCGGGATGATCCGCACTTTGGATCCCTTGCCCAACGGCGTCACGTAGCCCACTTCAAGGTTCACGTCCTTCATCGTCAGCGACACCAGCTCGGAGACCCGCATGCCGGTCGCGTAGAGCAGTTCGATCATGGCCTCGTCGCGGGCGTGCGGCGGTTTGGTGCCCAGCGACTGAGCGAGCAGGCATTCCACGTCGGCTGACGGGAGCGAGCGGGGAAGGCGCATGGGGCGTTGCGGCGACTCCATCCACGCGGTGGGATCGGTTTCGATCGCGCCCTCGTTCGACAGAAACCGGTAGAGCCCGCGCAGCGTAGTGATGGTGCGCGCAATGGTCCGGGCCGACAGGCCGTGACGGTGCAGCGAGGCCAGGCACGCGCGCAAATGTTCGCGCTCCACCGCGCGCCAGGTCGTGACGCCTTGATCCGTGAGCAGCCCGATGACCCGTCCCAGATCCCGGCCGTAGGCTTCCAAGGTCAGCGGCGCGAGGCCTTTTTCAACGGAGAGATACTGGAGAAACTTCCTGACGGAATCGTCCATCGTCAAGGTCTAACGACCGATTCGGAGATTGGGGGAATCGGAGACAGGGGCGTGAGGCCTTGGCCTTTTCGCCCATTCGCCCATTCACCCGCTCTCCCCATCGATCATTTCTGCATGTCGATGCGGATGATGCCCCGACGGATGGCTTGGATCGCGGCTTGGGTGCGATCATACACGTCCAACTTGTGGAAGATGTTGCGGACGTGGTTCTTCACGGTTTTCTCGCTGATGGACAGGGCGTTGGCGATTTCCTTGTTGGTCTTGCCCTCCGCGATGTATTGCAGCACGCCTTGTTCGCGTTCGGTCAGGTCGCTCTTGCCCTTGGCGGGTTTTTTGCCGCGGCCTTCCGCGAGTTGAGAAAACTCGGTCAAGATTTTACCCGCGATGGTCGGGTGCAGGAACGATTCGCCCTTGGCCGCGGCGCGGATGGCTTTGACGATCTGCGCGGAGTCGGAATTCTTCAGTAAGTAGCCCGCCACGCCGGTTTTGACCAGATCGAAGATGTATTCCTCCTCCTCGTACATGGTGAGCACCACCACGCGCACGTCGGGGCACACCTCTTTGATGCGGCGCGTGGCTTCCACGCCCGTCATGCGGGGCATGCTGATGTCCATCAGCACCACGTCCGGCTGGAGCTGTTTGGTTTTCTCCACCGCCTCCACGCCGTCCTTGGCCTCGCCGACCACGACGATGTCGTCCTTGGTCTGGAGAATGGCCGATAAGCCGTCGCGCACCACCTGGTGATCGTCGGCGATGAGGACCCGAATTTTCTTGGCCACCCGCGAGCTCCTTATTCCTGATGTTTCAGGGGGATACTGACCGAAATGGTCGTGCCTTGGCCCGGTTGCGTTTCGATACGGGCGCGCCCGCCGAGCAGTCTGGCGCGTTCGGTCATGCCTTTGAGCCCCAAGGACGCCCATTTCTCCGGATTGGCGGAGACCTCGGGGAGGTCGAATCCGCGGCCGTTGTCCTGAATCGAGGCGGTCAACTTGGTTTTCTCGATGGCGACCCGCACGTGGACCTTGGACGCGCCCGCGTGTTTCTGGACGTTGGAGAGCGCTTCTTGCACGATGCGAAACAGAAAGATCTTGGTCTTCGGAGACAATCCGCGCTCGTTGCCTTGGACGCTGACGGTGGTGTCGATGTGATACTGCTTCGCGTACGTCTTGGCGTAATGTTTAAGCGCGGTATGAAGGTCCAGCCGATCGAAGTGCAGCGGCTTCAGGCTGAACACCACCTGGCGGGCTTCCTCGATCGCGCCCTTGAGCAGGTGCTGCGTGTCGCGCAGGGTGCGCGCGCCGCGCGCCGGGTCCAGCGTGAGAAATTCTCGGCACAAGTCGAGTTTGTAGCTCAGACCGGCCAAGGTCTGCACCAAGCCGTCGTGGATGTCGAGCGCGATGCGGGTGCGTTCCTCGCTGATCGCGTGACGGACTTCCTTCATGTAAAGGCGGTACAGCGACTGATATTCGTGCAAATGGCGTTCGAGCTCTTCCTTGCTGCGGATACGCTCGTCGATCAGCTCCCACATGAACTTGGCGCCGGGACCGCCGACCACCGCGACCTCCGGACGATCCAGCGCCAACAGCGCGTCGGCGACCGTGTCGCTGCCGCTCACGTCGATGAGCGTATCCACCTTCGGCAGCTTGAGCAGACGGTGATAATCGGTGGTGGTGCGGATCTTGAGTTGGCGGGCGAGCGCCATGCCCGGAGCGTTGGGGTCCAGATCCGCCACGCCCACGATGGTCACGAGCGGATCGTCGTGCAGGATGCGGATCAACGACGTGCCGCCCCGGCCCGCGCCGATGATGGCCACGTGAATCATGTGATCGGCCGGGACCCGACGGGTCTTGGGTTTCGGGACCCGAGGGCGGGCCGGCGGGACAACCCGCGGTTCCAGGGGGATCCGGGACCGCATGATGCCCGCGCGTAAGGTTCGCTGGTTCATGGGGCGGGCTTGTCGTCGGGGCGACGTTCGTGTTTCAACAAGGTCGTCAACTCATCCAGGAACTGGGTCACGTCCTTGAACTCGCGGTACACCGAGGCGAACCGGACGTACGCGACTTGGTCCACGTGGTGGAGTTGCGTCATCACTTCTTCGCCGATCACCCGGCTTTGAACCTCGGGATCACCCATCTCCTGCACCCGTTTTTCCACGCGATCCGCGATGTCCTCGAGCACCGCGACCGGCACCGGACGTTTCTCGCAGGCTTTCTTCAGCCCCTGGAGAATTTTCCCGCGATCGAACGGCTCGCGACGGCCGTCCTTCTTGACCACCGCCGGCAGAATTTCCTCGACCCGTTCGTACGTCGTGTATCGCCGCTGGCACCCCAGGCATTCGCGCCGACGCCGGATCATCAATCCGTCGCGGTTGACGCGCGAATCCACCACGCGGTCTTCCTGCTCGGCGCAGAAGGGGCATCGCATCAGTGGGGGGGGACCGTGAAAAGACGAACCGGGGAATGGGGGAGCCGGGGAGCCGGAGAAACACCTCTACGAAATTCGTTGCGGCGCCGTTTCACCGGTTCACCGGCTCGCCCTACCGTCAGGGCCTCTTATACACGGGGAACCGCTCGCACAGTTTCTTTACGCTCGCGGCGGTCTCGGCGATCACGGACGGGTCGGAACCCTTGGTCAGGACGCGGTCGATCATGGCCGCGATCTGCTCCATCTCCGCGACGCCCATGCCGCGGCTGGTCACGCTGGGGGAGCCGATGCGGATGCCGCTGGTGACGGCCGGCGGTTTGTCGTCGAACGGGACCGCGTTCTTGTTGAGCGTGATGCCGGCGGCGTCGAGCGCGGCCTCCGCGTCCTTGCCGGTCACGCCTTTTGAACGCAGGTCCACGAGGAAGAGGTGCGTGTCGGTGCCTCCGGTCACGAGTTGGTACCCGCGAGTCTTGAGCCCGGACGCCAGCGCGCGCGCGTTCTCCAGGGTACGGCGTTGGTAGGTAATGAAGTCCTCGGACATCGCCTCCTTGAGCGCCACGGCTTTCGCCGCGATCACGTGCATCAGCGGCCCGCCCTGGATGCCGGGGAACAGGACCTTGTCGATGGCCTTGGCGTGCGCGGCCTTGCACAGGACCATGCCGCCGCGCGGGCCGCGCAAGGTCTTGTGGGTGGTGGTGGTCACGAAATCCGCGTACGGGACCGGACTCGGATGCAGGCCGGCGGCGATCAAACCGGCCGGGTGCGCGATGTCCGCCATCAGCAACGCGCCCACCTTGTCCGCGGCGGCGCGAAAGCGTTTGAAGTCGGGGATGCGCGCGTAGGCGCTGCCGCCCACGATGATCATCTTGGGGCGGTGTTCCATCGCCAGGCGTTCCACCTCGTCGTCGTCGATCAATCCGGTGTCCTTGTTGACGCCGTACGAGACGATGCGGAACAGCAAACCGGAGAAATTGACCGGGCTGCCGTGGGTCAAATGCCCGCCGTGCGCGAGGCTCATGCCCATGACCGTGTCGCCGGGTTTGAGCATGGCCAGGTACACCGCCATGTTGGCCTGCGACCCGGAGTGGGGCTGGACGTTGGCGTGTTCCGCGCCGAACACGGCCTTGGCGCGTTCGATCGCGAGCGCTTCCGCGCGGTCCACGAACTCGCACCCGCCGTAGTAGCGCTTGGCCGGATAGCCTTCGGCGTATTTATTGGTCAGCACCGAGCCCTGCGCTTCCATCACCGCGGGGCTGACGTAATTTTCCGACGCGATGAGGATGATCTTGTCCTCCTCGCGTTGGGCTTCGGATTTGATCGCCTCGTAGATATCGGGGTCAACGGTTCGCAACGCGGACATGGCGGCTCTTTCGGGACGAGGGTGGAATCGACGTTCGAGTTCTTCGATTTTCTGTAAACGCCGGGCGTGCCGGCCGCCGTCGAATGGAGTCTCCAGCCAGGCTTTGACGATGGCCAGACCGTTCTCGGGATCGAGCACGCGCTCGCCGAGCACTAAGACGTTCGCGTCGTTGTGGGCGCGGCTGGAGCGGGCGAGTTGCGCGTCCGTGCACAACGCGGCGCGCACGCCGGGGAACTTGTTGGCCACGATGGACATGCCCACGCCGGACCCGCACACCAAGATCCCGCGTTCGACCGTTCCCGTGGACACGGCCTCGGCCACCCGGGCGCCGTAGACCGGGTAGTCCACGGGTTCGATGCCGTTGGTCCCCAAGTCTTCGACGGACTGCCCCAGCTCGGCCAACAGGGCGCCGATACGGTCCTTGAGCCCGACGCCCGCGTGGTCGCTGCCGATCGCGATCTTCATGGTTCAATCATCATAATCAATCGGAGCGCGGGTAATCAATGCAGAGACGAGGGGGAGAGGGGGCGATGGGGTGAGGGGGTGAGAAGTTCTCGATCATTTTCCCCCGCTCTCCCATTCGCCCGCTCGCCCCCTCGGTTGTCTCGCTACTCTTCATCCTGCCGGAGCTTGGCCAGCACCGCCAGGTCTTCCAACGTGGTCACGTCGCCGATGGTCTCCTTGCCCGCGGCGATGTCGCGCAGGAGTCGTCGCATGATCTTGCCGCTGCGGGTCTTGGGGAGGTTCTCCGTGAACCGGATGTCGTCGGGCCGGGCCAAGGCTCCGATCTCCTTGACCACGTGGGCGCGCAAGGCGGCTCGCAGCTCCTCGGACGGATGGTGCGTGTGCTCCAACGTCACGAACGCGCAGATGCCGGTGCCCTTGATCTCGTCAGGCCGGCCCACCACCGCGGCTTCGGCCACGGCTTCGTGGCTGACTAAGGCGCTTTCGATTTCCATCGTGCCCAAACGATGCCCGGCCACATTGATCACGTCGTCCACCCGGCCCATGACCCAGAAGTAGCCGTCTTTGTCGCGGCGCGCGCCGTCGCCCGTGAAATACGCGCCGGGGATCTCGCTCCAGTATTGCTTCTTGTAACGTTCCGGGTCGCCGTAGATCGTGCGCAGCATCGAGGGCCAGGGTTTGGTGATGACCAGGTACCCGCCTTCGTTGGGTTTGGTGGGTTTGCCGTCCTTGGAAACCACCTCGGCCGCGATGCCGGGGAACGGCCTGGTCGCGGACCCCGGCTTGGTGGGCGTGGCGCCGGGCAGCGGGGTGATCATGATCGCGCCGGTCTCGGTTTGCCACCACGTGTCCACGATCGGGCAGCGGCTCTTGCCGATGACCTCGTAGTACCACATCCACGCTTCGGGGTTGATGGGCTCGCCCACGGTGCCGAGCAGGCGCAGGCTTTTGAGTTCGCGGCGCTTGGGCCACTCGTCGCCCAACTTGAGCAACGCGCGGATCGCGGTGGGCGCGGTGTAAAACACGGTGACCCGGTACTTGTCCACGATCTCCCACAGCCGGTCCGCTTGCGGATAGGTGGGCGCGCCTTCGTACATCACCACGGTGGCGCCGTTCGCGAGCGGTCCGTACACGATGTAGCTGTGGCCGGTGACCCAGCCGATGTCCGCGGTGCACCAGTACGTGTCGTCGTCCTTGAGGTCGAACACCCACTTGGTGGTCACGGCCGCGCCGAGCAAATACCCCGCGGTGGTGTGCACGATCCCCTTGGGTTTGCCGGTGGTGCCGCTGGTGTACAGGATGAACAACGGGTGCTCCGAGTCCAGGTGTTCGGGCTCGCAGCGCAAGGGCGCGTCACGGATCGCGTCGTGCCACCACACGTCGCGCTCCGGGTTCATCGTGACGGCCGAATTGGTGCGGCGGCAGACCACGACCTTGGTCACGGACGGGCAGTGCTCGATCGCGCGGTCCACCTGTTCCTTGAGCGCCACCACCGCGCCTTTGCGGTACCCGCCGTCGGCCGTGACCACGAGCTTGGCCTGCGCGTCGTTGATGCGATCCTTGAGCGCTTCCGCGGAGAAGCCGCCGAATACCACGCTGTGCGTGGCGCCGATCCGGGCGCACGCGAGCATGGCGATGGGCAGTTCCGGGATCATGGGCATGTAGATCGCGACCCGGTCGCCCTTTTCCACGCCCAATTGCTTGAGCACGGCCGCGAAGCGGCAGACCTCGCGGTGCAGATCCTGGTAGGTGAGCGTGCGCGTGTCGCCGGGTTCGCCCTCCCAGATGATCGCCGCCTTGTTGCGCCGCCACGTGTGCAGGTGCCGGTCCAGGCAATTGACCGACACGTTGGTCTGGCCGCCGATGAACCACTTGGCGAACGGCGGCTTCCACTCCAACACTTTTTTCCAACGTTTGAACCAGTAGAGCTCCTTGGCCAGGTCGCTCCAGAACTTTTCCGGGTTCTTTTGCGCCAGCTTGGCGAGCTTGTCGTACTCCTTGAGGTTCTTGATGTGGGCGGAGCGACTGAACGCGGCTTTGGGCTTGAACACGCGCCGTTCGGTCAGAACGGACTCGATCTCGGGTTGGGACATCGCGGAGTCTCCTTCGAGGTCAGTGGCGTCTGCGAGGCACTGGGTGCGCCGGCACGCGATTCACGCGGCCGGAGCGTTGAGGCGAGCATTGTAGGGAACGCTCGACTGACTTGTCAATCAGTCGTCCTCGCTTCCCATCCCCAGTATTCATCGGGTGATCTGGCTTGTAGGGGCACGGCATGCCGTGCCCCTACGTGTGGGGAAACGACCGTCGCCCATCGGGTTACGCCGGTCGGGGGGCCGAGGGTAAGGCGCTCATGATATCGGCCGCGATCTCTTCCACCGCGCGCGTGGTCACGTCCAGGACGCGCCAGCCGCGGTTGGCCGAGAACAATGAGCGGCAGTACTCCAGTTCCTGGGTGATGCCGTCGTTCGTGGCGTAGGCCATGTCCAGGTGCCCGAACTTTCTGGCCCGCGCCGCGCGCACGGTGAGCAACTTGTCCGGCGACACGGTCAGCCCCACGACCTTGGCCGGGTCCATGGCCAACAAATCCTTGGGCGGCGGGACGCCGAACACGATCGGCACGTTGGCGACCTTCCAGCCGTATTGCGCCATGTACATGGAGAGGGGCGTTTTGCCGGTTCGGGACACGCCGACCAGCACGATGTCGCTTTGGTGCAACGTCTGCACGTTTTGGCCGTCGTCGTGGTGCACCGTGAACTGCACGGCTTCGATGCGTTTGACGTACTCCTCGTCCATCCGGTGCAACAGACCGGGTTCGGCCTTGGGGCGCAACCCGAAGAAGGATTCCAGGTGCGCGAGCAACGGTCCGATCAGGTCCAGCGACGGCACGCCGGCGAGCCGGGTCGCCTCGACCAACCGGGCGCGCGTGGTGGATGACACCAGCGTGTACAGGATGGTGCCGTGAACGGATCGAGCTTCCCGGACGACCTGCCGGATGTGTTCCTCGCTGCGCACGTGGGGGCGGCGGATGAACACCACGTCGCGGCGTTCGAACTGCGACAACGCGGCCTCCGCGATGTGGGCCGCGGTTTCGCCGGTGGCGTCCGAGACCAGGAAGACGTAGAACGGCGCGCCGGGCGCGGTCTCGCTCCGCTCGGGCGACGGCTGGCGGCCGGTCATTTCGGCCACGACACCTCCAGCGTCATCGCGTCGGCGCCGCGGGTGATTGCGACGCGGGCCTGATCCCCGGGGGACTTGCGGCGCACCAGTCGCACCACGTCCGAGGGTTTGTTGACCGGTTCGCCGTCGAACGACACGATCACGTCGTCCTCCCGCAACCCCGCGCGCGCCGCGGGCGACTCGGGCGCCACGCTGGTGATCGTTACCCCGGCTTCCGCGGCGTCCACCCGAACCCCGAGCCGCACGCTCGGCGCGGGCAGGTCTTCGTACCCGACGGCCCACACCACGTCCGCGAGCGGCAGCGGCACCGTCACCGGTTCCACGTCCATCACCAGGTCGGGACGTTCCGCGGGCGCCGCGGCCGTGTCGGTGTGGGGGATGACCGTGACGTAGGGCAACGGCGCGCGGCGAAACGCGCGGCGGGGTATCCCGAATCCGTACGCGATGTGCCCGCCGCCCGCCAACACCACCAGCCTCTTGTCGCGACCGGCCGGTCCCGTGAGGTACTGGGCAACCGACTGCGCCATGGTCTCGTCCCACAACAACATGGTGCGATAAAACGGATCGAACCCCGCGCCTTTGACGTGCCCTCCGAACACCGCCTCCATCTGTTGCCGGTGGTACGGGTCCTGCGTATCGATCTCCGGCAGGGCGGCGCGCTCCTCGGGCGTGAGCGCGTCGGGCCCTCCGTTCGAGAGTGCGTGCACCGTGCGCTCGGCGACGTTCAGCGCGATCAAGGGCACGTGGCGGTCGCGGACGAATTCGAGAATCTCGCGGTAATACGCGTAGTCCTCGCTCCAGTTCTCGTACCAGAGCGATTCGAAGTCCTTGTCGGACAGTTCCCCGCGGGTCCATTGATCGAGCGCGGCCTGCGACGGGCGCTGGAACATTTCCATGCCCACCGCCACGTGTCCGGGATATCGCTCCGCCAGCGTGCGCAGAATGTCCAACTGGACGCGGTGATGCCGGACGTTGTCGTGCGATTCGCCCACGTAGATCACGCGCGCCGCGCTCAACAGGTCGAATAGTTGATCCCTGCTCAGGTCAACGCCGGACGGCACGTGCACAATGGAGCCTTCGGGTAAACCGTCCAGCGACCGATACGGGGATTCGGCCGAGCCGCTGGGCTTCGTTGCGTGCGGAGGATGTGGGGACGAAGGGGAGGTCGAGGTGGCCCGCACTTCTGAATTCGCGCACGCGGACAAACCGATCGCGGCGCAGAACAGAAGGTGGCGAACATCCATGCACGACACGCGAGAGAAACGGATCATGTCAGGAAGCGACGGCGAACGCGGGGCGCGACTCGCGCTCAGGGACGACGGGCACCGTTAATCCGATTCCGGTTCGGCGTTCCCGTGTTTGTGCGTCACCCGGTCTTCGTCGAACATCTCGTTCATCTCGTCTTCGAGTTCTCGGGCTTCGCGCCAGCGTTGGAGCGGGTCCGCGTCGGTCGACGGCGCCGCGGGCGGGGTCGTCGCGGGGCCGGGCGTCGGCGCCAACGGCAACTCGCGGGCCTCCTCAGCCGGAGCGTCCTTTTTCTGCGCGGATTTCTTCGGTCCTTTGCTCATCAGCATCTCCGACAACGCGTGCGTATCTGAAGGATACACCGAGCGGGCGGCAAACCGCCAGCACGGCATCGAGTCACACCCTGTTCCGGCGTCGGTCAATGGCGGTATAGTACGGGCCACGTTGAGCCGGGATTATCGAACGCCGCATGTCCGTGTTGCCGATCGAAGACATTCTGCCCGCGCTGCGTGACGCGCTGGGCACGCACCCCTCCGCGGTGTTGCAGGCGCCCCCCGGCGCGGGGAAGACTACCTATGTTCCTCTGGCCTTGCTCGACGAGCCGTGGTTGAAGGGACGGTCGATTCTCATGCTGGAGCCCCGTCGCCTGGCCGCGCGCGCGGCCGCGGGCCGCATGGCCGAACTCCGCGGCGAGTCCGTGGGCGACACGGTCGGGTATCGCATTCGATTTGACGCCAAGGTATCCGCGAACACGCGCATCGAGGTGCTGACCGAAGGCCTGCTCACCCGACGGCTGCAATCGGACCCGGGGTTGGAAGGCGTGGGGCTGGTGATCTTCGACGAGTTTCACGAGCGGCACCTGCACGCGGATTTGGCGCTGGCGCTCTGTCTGGAGAGCCGGCGCGTGTTGCGCGAGGATCTCAAGCTGTTGGTGATGTCCGCCACGCTGGACGGCGCGGCCGTGGCCGCGCGCCTCGACGACGCGCCCGTGATCACGTCGTCCGGCCGCCAATTTCCGGTGGACGTGCGGTACGCGACCGCGGACGCGCGCGAGCGGTTGCCCGAGACCGTGGCGCAGGCGGTGCTGCGCGCGCTCGATCGGGATCCGGGGGACGTCCTCGCGTTCCTGCCGGGCGGGTGGGAGATTCGACGCGCGCAACAGATTCTCGACGCCGCGCTGAGCACGCAACCGGTTGACGTGCTGCCGTTGTACGGGGATCTGCCGTGGGAAGCGCAGGATCGCGCGATCCGTCCGGCTAAGGGCGCGCGCCGTAAGGTCGTGCTCGCCACGCCCATCGCTGAAACCAGTTTGACGATCGAAGGCATCGGCGTCGTGATCGACTCCGGGTTCGTGCGCGTGCCGGAGTTCGATCCCGGCAGCGGGCTGACGCGTCTGGCCACGCACCGGATTTCCCGCGCCTCGGCCGACCAGCGCGCCGGACGCGCGGGCCGGTTGGGACCCGGCGTGTGCGAACGACTGTGGACCGAGCACACGCACCGCGGTTTGATCGCGCGGGCCATCCCGGAAATCCGATCCGCGGACCTTGCCCCGCTGGCATTGGAACTCGCGCAGTGGGGGATTCGCGACCCGGAGTCGTTGACGTGGTTGGACCCGCCTCCGGTCGGCGCGCTGGCGCAGGCCCGCAACCTGCTGACGCAACTCAACGCCCTGGACGCGGACGGCGCGATCACGCCGTTAGGCCGCGCCATGGCCGCGTTGCCGTTGCACCCTCGGTTGTCGCACATGGTCCACGTGGCAGACGCGCAGGGTTTGGGCAAGGCCGCGTGCGATGTGGCGGCGCTGCTATCCGAACGCGATCTGTTCACCGGCGCGGCCACCCGTTCGTGCGATGTGATGGAACGCGTGGAGGCATTGACCGCGTTCCGGTCCCGCGGACGCGATGGCGCGCGGGCCGCGGGTGCGGACCCGGCAGCGAGTCAACGCGTGGAGCAGGCTGCGCGCCAGTTCCATCGCTTGCTTCGATCCCGAACGCCAGACCGGGTGGCACGTGGTGACGAGATCGGCGTCCTCCTGGCCTTGGCGTATCCGGATCGCATTGGGCGGCAACGAACGCCGGGCGACATTCGGTACGTCCTGGCATCCGGCCGCGGCGCGCGCCTGCCCGCGTGGGAACACCGCCTGCGGCCGCCGTGGCTCGTGGCCGCGCATCTGGACGCGGGAGAAACCGAGGGCACGATCCATCTCGCCGCCGCGCTGGACCTGGATGCGTGGCGTCTCGCCGCGCCCGATGCGATCCGAAGCGAGTCCATCGTCCAGTGGGACGAGAACCTCCAGCGTGTGGTTGCGCGCCGTGAAGAGCGCATCGGCGAACTCGTGATCGAGAGCGCGCAGTTGAACGAACCGGACCCGGAGCAAGTCCGCGCCGCCATGCTCAACGGGATCCGCCGAATGGGTCTCGATGTATTGCCGTGGACCGCTGAAGCGCGCGAGTGGCAGGCGCGCGTGTTGTCGCTCCGGCACTGGTTGCCGGAAGAAGCCTGGCCCGACGTGTCCGACCTTGCGTTGACCGAAACGCTCGCGGACTGGCTCGGCCCGTTCCTGGATCAAGTCGCGCGCCGCGAGCATCTGACACGCATAAACTTACTCACCGCGCTCACATCACGGTTGGACTGGAAGCAGCGTCAACGACTCGACGAAGGCGCGCCCACGCACGTGACCGTGCCGAGCGGCTCGCGCGTGCGCCTCGAATATCATCCCGGCGAGTCCCCGGTGTTGGCCGTAAAACTCCAGGAAATGTTCGGCCTCGCCGACACCCCCCGCATCGCCTGGGGCCGTGTCCCCGTGACACTGCACCTCTTGTCGCCCGCACGCCGTCCCATCCAAGTCACCCAAGACCTCCGCGGCTTCTGGGACCGCACCTACCCCGAAGTGAAGAAAGAACTCAAAGGCCGTTATCCCAAACACTCCTGGCCCGACGACCCTTGGAACGCCGCACCCACCGCGCGCACGAAACGCGGTGCGCCGAAGAAGTAGGTTCTGTCGGTATGGTGGCAGCCCATAATTCAGTCTGTCGAGAATGCTCTTTTTGTCATTCCCGCAAAAAGGTCGTGGTCCGGGGTCGGACCTGGTGGTCTGGGGACCTGGTGGTCTGGGGTCGGACCTGTGTAATGCGTTGAAAAGTCAGGAGCCGTTGGGCAAAATGAGGCCGCTGGAGGTCTTCGCGCGCCCGTTTGAGGGCCCAACCACGCTGCAGGGAGGACGCGTTATGCCGCGCGCCCATCGCTGTTTTCTTCCCCATCACATCTGGCACATCACGCACCGGTGTCATCATCTGGCGTTTCTCCTGAAGGGCTAAATGTGTCAGTGGCCATGTGCAATCCGCCACACCCAAAGACGATTAAAATGCTGATATTTGTCGGCATTTTCAAGGCAGGAACTATTCTGTGGGAAGACGGGGAAGGCGTGGCGAATCTTTAAGTCCGATCGGGGAGGTGCGCGATGAGAGATTCGTCCCCGTGAGCGATACCATCACGATATATCCATCCATTACATTTCAGAAACAGACACGAAGAACCGTCTACTCAATAGGTAATTGGAGTCACATCGGGGCTTGTGACGGGGCCCTGCCGATTTTTCTAAGTGATTGATTTCGCAACATCCACCGAAGAGCCAGTTCTCACAAATTGCGGGTCTTTTTCTTGCTTACCTCTTCCGGCTCATGATTCGCGGCCGCGCGTTGGGCACGGCCGCCGACACCGGAGGGGGGGCGTATGGTTGATTGGGGGTCAGCGGCGTTCGCGTTTGCCGCCATTACGGGCGGGATTGGGTGGGTGGTACTTTTTGGATACGAGCTCTATACGCTTCCTCCTCCGATGCACACTGAAGAACGCCAGGAGACATTCCATCATAAGAAAGCCGCGTGAGCGAAGAGCCCCATCCTCGTCAGAGGATGGGGCTCCCAGTCTGTACCGGGCGTCACGTCGCTGGTCTTGATCGTCCGATTGTTCTGCCGCAGTCGCTCTCTCGTGGCCTGAACCAGCCCAACTCCATTGTGATCAGGTTGTCCGACACCACGCGTGTCCGGGTTTCTTAACGCGGTTCGTCTTGGTATGCTGTCTGGAAACGATGCGACCTGAGGACTACCATGCGCGTCCTGTTGGTTGAAGACGAGCCCGATTTGGCGATTATCACCAAAGAGGGGTTGGAGGAGGAGGGGTACAGCGTCGACGTGTCCGCAGACGGCGAGGACGCATTGTTCTGGGCCAGCGAGCGCTCGTACGACGCGGTGATTCTGGACGTGATGCTGCCCAAGATGGACGGCTTCGCCGTGCTCAAGGCGCTGCGCAAGGCGGGCAAGGACACGCCCGTGTTGTTGTTGACCGCGCGCGGGGCCACCGAGGACAAGGTGCGCGGCCTGGACACGGGCGCGGATGATTATTTGACCAAGCCGTTTCAGTTTCAGGAATTGGTGGCGCGGCTGCGCACGATTATGCGCCGGCACACGCCGGAGCGCCGCGTCGTCCTGGAAGCCGGGCCGATCCGGATCGATCCGGCCAAGCGGGAGGCGCGGGTGAGCGGCAAGTTGGTGGACCTGACGCCGAAGGAGTTCGCGCTGTTGGAATACCTGGTCCGGCACCACGACCGCGCGGTGAGCCGCACGGAAATCATCGAACACATCTACGACGACGAGTTCGACTCGGACAGCAACGTGATCGACGTCCACGTCAACGCGCTGCGCAAAAAACTGTCGCGGCGCTCCTCGCCGCCGCTGATCGAGACCGTGCGCGGAGCGGGGTATATGATTCGGGCGGGCCGTGTTTAACTCCATCGCCGGCCGGTTGGTGATTTGGGTGGTGGTGACCGCGTCGTGCGGAGTGGGGGCGCTCGAAGTGTTCCTCTACGAACGCCAGCGCGAAGCGTCGCTGGCGATGATCGACGAGGCGCTTCACTCGCGCGCGGAGTTGTTCGCGTCGCTGATCGAGATTTTCCCGGATGGGTCGGTCCATTTCGAACCGGCCGAGCACCAAGATCGCTATCCCACGCTCTTTGATTACCAGGGGGCCGGGCACTACTACCAGATTTTCGACGACGCTGGAAACGTGTTGGCCCGTTCCCGCTCGCTCGGCGACTGGGGGTTCGATATCCCGTACGGGCGACTGTACGAGCCGTACCATGGAACGCTGGTGGCCCCGGACGGGGACCGCGTACGCGTTCATGCCCGCCGGGTGATCGTGAGTCCGTTGAGCCAATCCGAGGTCGTGCGCACGTTCATCGTCACCACTGGATCGACCCTTCGGGACATGGAGCGGTTTCTCGCGCTTCTGCGCACGACCATGCTCTACAGCGCGCCGTTCATCGTCCTGCTCTCGGCGCTGGGCGGGTATGTGATCTCGCGGGCGTCCCTGCGTCCGCTCAAGCGGTTCTCGGACGAAATCGGCCAGATCAGCGAGCAAACCCTGGACCGGCGGGTCGGGGAGGCCGGGATCAACGCCGAGTTGCGCCATTTGGCCGCGGCGTTCAACGCGATGTTGGCGAGAATCCAGACCGTGTTTACGCAGCAGCGGCGGTTCATTTCCGCCGCCTCGCACGAGTTGCGCACGCCGATCAGCGTGATCAAGAGCTACTGCGAGGTGCCGCTCCGGCGGGATCGCACCGTGGAAGAGTACAAAGAGCGGTTGCGGACGATTCTGCGCCATACCGAAAAAATGTCCACGCTCATCGACAACTTGCTGACGTTGTCGCGGCTCGACGACCGCCGCGGCTCTTTGAAGGAGCAACGGGTGGATCTCAACGGCGTGGTCGGCGCCACGGTCGCGCAGGTCTCGCCGCTGGCGAAACAGAAGGACATCGAGCTGCAATGTCGGTTGGCGACGCAGCCCGTCGCCACATTGGGCGATGAGACGGCGTTGACCGAGGTGTTGACGAACCTGATCGACAACGCGATCAAGTACACCGGCCCAGGCGGCCGCATCACGGTGACGGTCGGTTCGGACGCGACCGACGCGGTCGTCACCGTGGAGGACAGCGGCATGGGCATCCCGGCGGACGCGTTGCCGCACGTGTTCGACCGGTTCTATCGCGCGGACTCGACCCGCGGCGTCAAGCCCGTGGACGGCGAGCACGAACACGCGGGGTTCGGTCTGGGACTGAGCATCGTGCAGGATTTGGTTGCCGCTCATCAAGGCTGGATCAACGTCACCAGCGAGGTCGGGAAGGGCAGCGTCTTTACGGTCCGACTGCAGATCGCGGCCTCAGCGCCCACCGCGCGTGAGTCATCCGCGATTCCTTGACCCGCGGATCGGCCCAAGTTTATCCTGGCGCAACGGGTCTCCATGGCGGAACCTCTCAAAACTCAATTCGGAGTCGACATCCCCCGGCGCATCGCGGGGATGATCGAGGCGGTTCATCCGCGTTTCCCCACGCGCGCGTTCTTGGCCGATGCGTTGGACGGGTACGAGCACCTGGAGTTGACCCCGCGAGCGCGGCGGATCGCCCGAAGCCTCGCCAAGCACTTGCCGGAAAACTACGAGCGGGCGATCGAGATCCTCCTGCGGTCCCTCGGCCCCAGGCTTGAGCGGACCGAGGGGCAAGGCATGGCGCCGTTTCTGTACCTCCCGCACGTGTTCTTCGTGGCCGAACATGGCCTGGACCACTTCGAGCCCTCGATGCGCGCGCAGTACGAATTGACCCAACGGTTCACCGCGGAGTTCAGCATTCGCGCGTTTCTGGTTCGCTGTCCGGAGCGGACCCTGGCGCGCCTCGCGACGTGGGCGTCCGATCCCGACGCGCACGTGCGCCGCCTGGTCTCCGAGGGCTCGCGCCCGCGATTACCCTGGGCGCCGCGCCTCCGCGCGTTCCAACGGGACCCGCGGCCGGTGTTGGCCTTGCTCGAACGCCTCAAGGACGATCCCGAGTTGTACGTGCGGCGATCCGTGGCCAATAATCTGAACGATATCGGCAAGGACCACCCCGCGGTGTTGGTGGAGACGTGCCGGCGGTGGATGACCGACGTGACGCCGGAGCGCGGATGGATCGTCCGCCACGCGTTGCGATCCGCGGTGAAGCGGGGAGACCGGAGCGCGCTCGCGATCCTGGGGTACGGCCACAAGGTGACGGCGGCGATCCGTGGGGTGAGCCTGACCCCGACGCGCGCCCGGGTCGGCGGCGCCGTGTCGCTGGCGTTTGACGTCGTGAATACATCAGAAAAACAACAACATTTACTCATTGATTTTAAGATTCACTTTATGAAGGCAAACGGGAGTTCGAGCCCCAAGGTTTTTAAACTCAAGGCCATCAATCTGGCCCCACGCGGGCGTATCCGCCTCGGCAAAACCGTCTCACTCCGGGAAATGACCACGCGCACACATTACCCCGGCACGCATCGCGTGGAGATCCTGGTCAACGGCACGGCGTACCCGGCCGGCGCGTTTACGGTGATCAAGCCCGCGCGATCTCACACGGCTGAAATCCGATAATGCGCGCCCACGTATTCCAACACGTGCCGTTCGAGGGGCCGGGGAGTATCGGGCCCTGGCTGGAGACACGCGGGATCGGAATCAGCGTCACGCGATTTTTCCGGAACGATCCGCTGCCTGAGGTCGAAGCGATCGACTTTCTGGTCGTCATGGGCGGCCCCATGAGCGTGAACGATGAGCACGCGTTCTCCTGGCTCATTGCCGAGAAGCGCTTCATCCGCGACATGATCAACCGCGGCAAACCCGTGCTGGGCATTTGCCTGGGCGCGCAGATGATCGCGAACGTCCTGGGCTCGAAGGTCTATCCCAACCCGGAAAAGGAAATCGGCTGGTTCCCGATCCAGTCCACGCCCACGTCAGGGCATCACCCCAACGCGTTCCGATTTCCCGAGCAATGCCTGGTCTTTCACTGGCACGGGGAAACCTTCGACCTGCCGGACGGAGCCGTGCGACTCGCGAAGAGCGCGGCCTGCCTGAACCAAGCCTTTCAGTACAACGCGAACGTGATCGGCCTGCAGTTCCACCTGGAAACCACGCCCGCGTCCGCGCGAGAACTCGTTGCGAACTGCCGCGGTGAATTGGTTCCCGGCGCCTACGTGCAGTCCGAGGAGACGATCCTCGCGGCGCCTCCCGACCGGTACGCAACCATCAACGCGCTGATGGAGCGGGTGCTCGCGTTTCTGCTGCCTGATCACCGGTCCGCGTAGCACCCGAATCCGGCGTTACGAGGCTTTGCGCAAGCGGGCTTCGGCGTCTTGCGCGCTGAAGCGGTCCAGGTATTGTTCGAGCCCGGCGAACGCGCGGGGGCAGAGCGAGGCGCCCACGTCTTTTCGCATGATGTCGAGCGCCTGGTCCGGGGACATGCCGGCCCGGTAAGGACGATCGGTCGAGAGCGTGTGTCGGTGATGTCCAAGGCAAACGAGAGGGCCGAGATCGTCTGCGACAAGCTGATGGTGGTCGGCGCGACGGAAACGAGCGGGCGGGGGACGTTCATCGCGTCAGGCCGCGCGTCGACGGTCCGCCGCGTGGGACGCCGACGCGCGGTGGGACGGCCATTGGTGGTTGACCCAGCGGGTCACGTTCTCCGCCGGCATCGGCTTGCTCACGTAGTAACCTTGGGCCCCGTCGCATCCGAACGCCGTGAGCCGGTCCCAGGCTTCCTGGTCTTCGACCCCTTCGGCGACCACGGTGAGGCCCAACGTGTGGGCGAGGTCGATGGTGGAGCGGACGATCACCTCGCTGTCCGGGTCGCTCGCCATATCCGTCACGAACGACTTGTCGATTTTCAACGTGTCCACCGGGAGTTTTTTGAGGTATCCGAGCGAGGAGTATCCGGTTCCGAAATCGTCGATCGCGAGCCGCACGCCCATGGCGTGGAGCGCCCGCAGACTCCCGCGCGCCCGGTCGGGATTGGCCATGATCACGCTTTCGGTGATCTCCAACTCGATCCACGCGGGATCGGCCTTGGCGGCGGCGATTCTGGCCGCGATCTGATCCGGCAGTTTGGGGTCCTGCAGCACGCGCGCCGACAGATTGGCCGCCACGGACAGCGAGAGCCCCGCGTCGCGCCACGCGCGCGCCTGCGCGAACGCGGTCCGCAACACCCAGAAGGTCAGCGGTTTGATCAAGCCCGCGTGCTCCGCGAGCAGGATGAACCGATCCGGAGGAATCACCCCGCGTTGGGGATGACGCCAGCGGACGAGCGCTTCCACTCCCACCACCGTCCGTCGATGCAGGTCGATCTTGGGCTGATAGACCAGAAACAGTTGATCGCGTTCGATGGCGTCGGGCAATTCTCCCATCAGGGTCAACCGTTCCGGTTCGTAATGATCGCGGTCGTGGGCGTAGACAAAGTAGCCGTGGCCGCCTTCTTTGGCTTGGTCCAACGCCACGTCCGCGAGGCGAATCAGCACCTCCGGGTCTTCGCCGTGCTCCGGGGTCAGCACGATGCCCAAGGCGACCCCCACCATGATCGTCATGCCGTTGACCAGAAACGGGGCTTTGAATCGGCCGAGAATCCGGTCCGCGGCCAACGTGGCGCCCTCCAAGTCGATGGACGGCAGGAGCACCGCGAAGGTGTCGCCGCCGACCCGGGCCACCACATCGGATTCCCGCACCATTTCTTGGATTCGCGAGCCGATCTCCCGGAGGAGTCGATCGCCGTTGCGATGCCCGAGCGTGTTGTTGATTTCCCTGAAGCGATGCGGTCCCACCAGCAGCAACGAGGTGGGGGATCCCGAACGTTGCCCCAGCCGAATCGCCTGGCGGAGGTGTTCCACCAGGCGATTCCGGTTCGGCAGGTTCGTCAGCGTGTCGTGCGCCGCCTGAAAGGCGAGCGACGCGGTCTTGGCCTCGAGCGCTTCGGCCATATTGTCGAACGCGCGGGCGAGGTGCCCCAACTCGCTGTCCGCGTGGGGCAATCCGGTTCGGGCGCGCAGATCCCCGGTTTGGAGACGGCGCGCGGCGTCGACGAGCGCCATGACGCGCCGAAGAATCAACCACCCGCCGCCCCACCAGGCGGCGAGCAGCGCGACCGCCGCGGCCGCGCTCAGTCCGATCATGTTGCGTCGAAACGTGGCGTCCGCGGTCGCGAACGCCACGTCGCCGGGGACGCCGAGGCTCACGTACGCGCCCGCGTCGGCCACCGTGGAACCGAGTGGGGTGAAGGCGAGGATGCGCTCCACGCCGTCGGGACCCTGCTCGCGAGTGACGCCCTCGCGTTCCCGAAGGATCGTTTGGATGATCGGCCGCTCGGCCTGGGAGCGTCCGACCCATTCGTCGGGGGCGGGATGACGCAAGAGCACCGTGCCGTTCCGATCGATCACGGTCAACACCGATCCGCGCGGCAATGACGCGCTTTCGATCAGGCGGTTGAGCCAGTCGAGATCCAACGCGGCCATGATCACCACCTGAACGCGCCCGGCCGAGTCGAGGACCGGATACCCCACGTTGATGCTCGCCCGGTTCGAGATGCGGCCGATCTGATAGTCGCCCACGGCGAACTCGCGGCTGGCCATGGCGCGTTGAAAATAGGGGCGGTCGGCCGCGTTCACCCGTCCCCGAATCGGCAGCGCGCTGCAGCGGACGGCTCCGTTCGTTTCGATGGCGCCGAGGTTCGCGTACAAGGGATATCGGTCGAGCAGCGGTCCCAACGCCGCCGCGCACGCGGCGGGATCACGGTCCACCACCGCCGGCACCTGCGAGAGCGCGCCCAGCAATTGTCGCGCCCCCTCGATGAATCGCGCGTGATTCAGGGAGAGGATTTTGACCAACCGGAGCGTGTTCGTCTGAACGTTGGCGGCGGCGGATCGCCGGTGCTCGGCCACCGTATGGAGCATGAGCGCGAAGGCGGGAAGGACGGCCAACAGCACCAGCCCCACCAACAGCATCCGCAGACTGCACCCTGATCGGTTCGCCATTCGGGTCTCCCACCGTCCGTGGCGATTGACGCGGGACCATCGGGGAAAAACGTCCTCAGAGTATCAGTTCACCACGGGCTGTCAACGGCGACGGCGCGAACATGACAGCGGCGCCGAGTTCGTCCGGCCGCGCGCGGTTGGTCGCGTGGCAGTGCGGGCACACGCGGTGAATCGGCTCGGTCACGGGTTCGGTCAGGGGTTGTCGCGCGCGCCGGGGTTTCGGAGCGAGTGGAACAACGACCAGGCCACCCAGATGCGTCCGACCCAGACTCCGAGGGTGCCGCGTCCCATCCAGGTGAGCAGGGTCGTGCCGGCGGCGAGCGTGACCCAGTGCGCGCGCACCTCGCGCGCGATGGTGATTGCGCCGTCCAGCAAGTGAAAAGGCGCCTGCAGAGGTTGTACGAGATCGGCGAGGGTCCGGCGCTGCGTCTCGGCCCGTTGCACCAGCGCGGCCCGGCGTTGACGGATGTTGGTCAGTCGCGCGTTCATCTTCATCGCGCCAACCGTTCGCGGTCCTTGGAGATCTCGGCCAAGGTCGTCGCGAACAGACGAGGCCGGGTCTTCAGGCGCCGGCGCAACGTCACCGCCGAATACAACCCGAGGCCGAGATAGAGGGCGGCGAACCCGCCCACCGCGTACACGCGGTAGCTGTCCCAAAACAGGACCACGATGAACACGGTGAGGAGTAAAAACCCGAAGCCGAAGAAAAACAACGCGAGGAACCCGTATAGGACCAATTCCCGCAGCCGCTCCCGTTCTTCTTCGAACTCGGTGACCGCGATCTCCGCCCGCGTTTGCAACACTTCGAGCACGGTGGCGACGAACTGTCGGATCGAGTCGAGCAGGCCCGCGGCGTGGGCGGCGCCCGTCTTATCCACGGCGCGAACTCAACAGACCAATCAAGAGTCCGACGACGGCGGCCACGCCCACGGCCGGCCAGGGGTGCTCGCGCACGAACTTGTCGGTGGCGTCATACGCGGCTTTGGCCTGTTCGACCAATCCGTCCTCCACGGCGGCCAACTGCTTGCGGGTGTCCGCCAGGCGGGTCTCGAGTTTCGCTCGCACGGCGGCGATCTGTTCGCCGGTCTCACCGGCGGTGGCTTTCAGCAGGGCTTCCGTGTCCGCGATGACGGCTTTGAAGTCTTGAATCAACTTCTCTTGAGCCGCGTCTCGCCCGTCGGTCGCTGCCTCCATGGACTCTCCTCCTTTTACGCGCGAACGTTCCAATCGTAGGACTACGCTTTCGATCCGCCGCATTGTACTATGGGCCAGCCCATGCGGAAAAGGCACCGCCGACTCGGAGGGGAGATATCATTGATAATGATCACGCGTCATACCGGGGTGGTGATCCGGGCCACGCGGCTCGATCTGGCCGTGTTTCCATCTCGACAAAACCCGTCGATGGTTGATCTCACTGAAAACATGTATATTTTGTGGCCCATTTCTTGGGCAAACCGGTGAAACACCGATGCGATCGGACTCGAATCGATCAATCCACACGGTTAACCACAGGTCATCCACAGAAGGTGCGGACAGGCATACGCTTTTGCGGGATCGTCGGTGATCCCGCGAACCCGGTCCACCTCACCGATCACCAGAAGAGGGATTCCATGACCGCACCGATCCGTCGTATCGACCAATCCTTGCTCGATCGCGTCACCAACGAGGCGATGCGCCACCCGCGATTGCGGATGAACCACAACTTTCACCGACACGAAGAACCGGTGCAACGTTTCCTCAACGCGATCGAGCCCGGGAGTTATATCCGGCCGCACCGGCACCACGATCCTCCCAAGTGGGAACTGTTCGTCTGCCTGCGTGGACGCGGCGCGGCGCTCGTGTTTCATGAGGACGGACGCGTCGCGGAGGTGAACCGGCTCGATCCGGACCGCGGCGCGTACGGGGTGGAGATTCCCGCCGGCGCGTGGCACTCGATCGTGAGCCTGGCGCCGGGGTCGGTCTTTTTGGAAGTCAAGGAAGGCCCCTTCGAACCCAAACACGCGGGCGTGTTCGCGCCGTGGTCTCCCGCGCCGGACGATCCGGCGGCGGCGGCGTTCCTGTCGGCGCTCGAACGCGCCGCGTCGGCGGGCTGACCGCGCGATTCGTCGGTCGCGGCGGGATGATCCCGCGCGGCGCCCGTATTGATTTTCCACCGGGGCGGTCCTATCATGGGTTGCCCAAACGAGGGAGGAAGGACTCCCTCGTATCGACGAACGCGAGAACCATCGGGAGACCGGTATGGCACAAATGCACGTGATCGATTACGAGATTTTCGGCGACGACATGCAGTACGTCGAGATTGAACTGGACCCGGAAGAAGCCACGGTCGCGGAAGCCGGCGGCATGATGTACATGGCGGACGGCATTGAAATGGAAACCGTGTTCGGCGACGGGTCGGGCGGCGGCAAGCCCGGACTGTTCGGCGCGTTGGTGGGCGCGGGCAAACGCCTGCTCACCGGCGAGTCGTTGTTCATGACCGTGTTCGTCAACAAGGCGCGCGACAAGCGGCGCGTGGCGTTCGCCGCGCCGTATCCGGGCAAGATCGTCCCGATGAAGCTGGACGAGTTGGGCGGCACCATCATTTGCCAGAAGGACTCGTTCCTGTGCGCGGCCAAAGGCGTCTCGGTGGGGATCGCCTTTCAAAAACGCTTGGGCGTGGGGTTGTTCGGCGGCGAGGGGTTCATCATGCAGCGACTCGACGGCGACGGCCTCGCCTTTATCCACGCGGGCGGCACGCTTTCGGAGCGCACGCTCAAGCCCGGCGAGATGATGCGGGTGGACACGGGGTGCATCGTGGCGTTGCAGAGCTCCGTGGATTTCGACATCGAGTACGTGGGCAAGATCAAATCCGCGTTGTTCGGCGGCGAAGGCCTGTTCTTCGCCACCGTGCGCGGCCCCGGCCGCGTGTGGCTGCAATCGCTGCCGCTCTCGCGATTGGCCAACCGGATCTACGCGGCGGCGCCGCAGCGAGGGGGCATGCGGGAAGAGGGGTCGTTGCTCGGAGGGCTCGGCGGGCTCCTCGACGGCGACAACTAGCGCGCGAGCGCGCGCCCTTTCAGAAATGGCCATCTACTGCGTTGCCGCTGCGCATTCGGTCCTCGCGTACGACCCAGTACGCTCCGGTCCGATTCTCGCGGCGCCTTGTATCTGCCTCATTTCTGAAAGGGCGGAAAAGGCGGGGATTTGGACACCGGGGTAACGACGGTCGAAGCGCCCGTGACGGGCCGGGGGCTGTGCTTCGGTGAGGGGTTGGCGCCGCAGGGGGAGCGGGTGGGGTTTGCGCTCGAGGCCGAGCGAGTGGTGTTGTGGCCGGGGACCGAGCGCGAACATCCCGTGTCCTATCAGAGCATTCGGGTCGAACCGGGCGGGTTCGAGCGCAGGCAGTTCAAATTGACGTGGGCGGAGCGGGACGCGCCGTGGGCGTTGGTCCTGGACGACGACGCGCTGGCGGGGCGCGTTCGGGCGAACCCGCCGCCGGGACTGCACGCGGAGTTTCAGCGACTCGGTCTCCTGTTGCGGCGCGGGCGGCTTCTCAGCGGGTTCGGGTGGACGGTCATCACCGCGATCGCGCTGGGCCCGATCCTGGTGCTGTCGTTGCTCTGGTGGCAGGCGGACCGCATCGTGGGCGCGGCCGCGGACCGCGTGCCCGTGTCGTGGGAGCAGGAGCTGGGCGAGTCCGCGTACGCGCAACTCACGCTCGGCGCGACCGTGTTGACCGAGGGCCCGTCGGTCGAGGCGGTTCGCGCGATCGGCGAGCGACTCACCGCGCAGATCCAGTCCCCCTACACGTTCCGCTGGCACGTCATCGACGATCGCCAGGTCAACGCGTTCGCGGTGCCCGGCGGGCACGTGGTGGTCTTTACCGGTTTGCTCCGCGAAGCCGGGTCCCCCGAGGAACTGGCCGGGGTGTTGGCGCACGAGGTCCAACACGTGGTGCTCCGTCACAGCGTGCATGGGTTGATCCGCTCGTTGGGGTGGAGCGCGACCTTGCAGATTCTGTTCGGCGGCGCCGGTCCACTCTCCGGCATCGGGGAGGCCGCGTCCCGATTGGGCAGTCTGAAATTCGGCCGCGATCAGGAGACCGCCTCGGACGTGGAGGGGCTGAAATTGCTCCGGCGCGCGAAGATCGATCCCAAGGGCATGGTCTCGTTCTTCGAGCACCTGGCGAGTAAGGAAAACGGGATTGCGTTGTTGTCCACGCATCCGATGAGCGCGGATCGCGCGGATCGGTTGCGCACGGAAATCGAGGCCGCGGGCGCATGGCCGACCGAACCATTGCCGGTGGCGTGGGCGGACGTGAAGGCCTCACTCGCGCGGGGAGGGGAGTCATGACCAGTTGTCGAGCGTGCGCCGCGTCGATGAGCGGCGCGGGCGAGTTGTGCGGGGGCTGCGCCGGCAAGTCGCTCTCGTGCCGCGTGTGCGGCCATGAATTTCGGTACGCGGACATTCTGGCGCAATTGCCCATTACCCAGTGTCCGACGTGTGAAGGCCGGGCGATCGACGTAAGCGAATAGTCGCCTGTCCATGAAAGGCCATCTGCGGCGTTGTCGGTCGGCCTTGCGTGCTCACGTACGACCCAGTACGCTCCGCGCGCAAGGCTCTCCCTCCGCCTTGCATCTGACCCTTCCTGAACAGGCTCCAACGGGGGGCAAGGTTTTTAGTGACTGATTCGCACGATGTGCAGGACCCGGCGCCGTTGCTGGTGGAGTTTCGGGACCGGCTGCCCAAGGGGACCGCGCTCGATGTGGCGATGGGCTACGGGCGGCACGCGCTGTATCTGGCCGCGGCGGGATGGAGCGTGCACGGCATTGAACGCGATCCCGACGCGGTGGCGTCGGTTCGAAGAGAATCGGAGCGCCGCGGGTTGTCGGTGCGGATCGAGCAGGCGGACCTGGACACGTATTGCATTGCGCCGAACGCGTATGACCTCGTGGTGGTGTTTTATTTCTTGGATCGGGCGTTGATCCCGCAGATCCGCGAGGCGATCAAACCGGGCGGCGCGATCGTGTACGAAACGTTCGGCATCGAAAATCAGCGGCGCTTCGGCCGCCCCCGCCGCGCCGAGTTCTGTTTTCAACCGGGGGAGCTGGCCGGATCGTTCCCCGAGTTCCGCGTGCTCGCCGAACGCGAGGGATTGGTCGGCGGCCAGTATGTGGCGCAATTGGTGGCGATCAAACCGGAGACGGTCGGTGGCTGAGTCGCGGCCCGTCTTGCTGCCGGTCGAGGCCGCGCTCACAACCATCCTGTCCGCGGTCCGGCCGCTCGGCTCCGAGCCGGTGCCGATCCGCGAGGCGTTGGGGCGAGTGCTGGCCCAGGACGTGACGGCGCGGCGCGACGTGCCGCCCTGGGACAATTCGTCGGTGGACGGGTACGCGGTGCGGGCGGACAACGTCGCGTCCGCGACCCCCGAGCGTCCGGTGCCCCTGACCGTCATCGAAGAAATTCCCGCGGGTCGCATGCCGACGTTATCCGTGTCGGACGGACGCGCGTCGCGCATCATGACCGGGGCGCCCATGCCGGCCGGCGCGGACGCGGTGGTGATGGTGGAAGACACCGCGCTCAACGGCGAGCGCGTGATGATTCGCGCCGCGGCGTCACCGGGCGAATCCGTGCGCCGCCGCGGCCAGGACGTGCGCGCGGGCGAGATCGTGGTTCCCGCGGGCCGGCGCGTGCGGCCGGCGGACGCGGGCATGGCCGCGTCGTTGGGATACGCGCGGATCGAAGTCGGCCGGCGGCCGCGCGTGGGGGTGTTGGCCACCGGCGACGAGTTGCTCGACGTGGGCGAACCGGAACGGGCGGATCGCCTGTACGACGTGAACAGTTATTCGATCGCGGCGCAGGTCGCGGAAGCGGGCGGAACCGCCGTGGCGCTGGGCATCGCGCGGGACGCGCCGGACGCGCTGCGCGCCGCGCTGTCGAAATTGGACGGGCTCGACGCGTTGATCGTGTGCGGCGGCGTGTCGGTGGGAAAATTCGATTTCGTGAAGGACGTGTTGACCGAACTGGGCATGGTCATGGAGTTCTGGCGCGTGGCCATGAAGCCCGGCAGCCCGATGGCGTTCGGCTCGATCAACGACCGCCCGGTGTTCGGATTGCCGGGCAATCCCGTGTCGTCGATGGTCACGTTCGAGGTGTTCGTGCGGCCGGCCCTTTTGCGCATGGCCGGCGCGAGCGTGGTGGATCGCCCGGTGGTGACGGCGGAACTGGCCGAGGACGTGACCAAGGCCCCGGGCAAGACCCATTATATTCGGGCGAGACTGTGGCGGGACGGCGCGCGGCTCATGGCGGCGCCGACGGGGTCGCAGGATTCCGGGGTGCTCACGTCCATGGTGAAGGCCGACGGGTTGTTGGTGCTCGGGCAACGGACCGAGCGGATCAAGGCGGGAGCGAACGTGGACGTGCGGCTTCTGCAAGGCGACGGCGTGGCATAAGGAGAGGAACATGGGATTTGAAGCAATCGTGCTGATCAACGTCACCGGTGATCACACCAAAAGCGCGTACAAAACGATCACCCGGATGGAAGGGGTCAAAGCGGCGTATCTGGTGACCGGCGTGTACGACCTGATCGTCCACGTGGTGGCAAAGGACCTCAATCATCTGGGGGAGGTGATCCTTGGAAACATCCGCGCGATCGATGGCGTAACCCAAACCATGACCTGCCTGGTGTTGTCGGCGCCGGTTCCCCACCACCCATAAGATGGGTGCGGGCGGCCTCGTTCGCGGCGTGACTTGGGGCTTGATCGGCCTCGTGGTCGTGAGCGGCTGTGCGACGTCGGTTCCTCGGTCCGGAACGTCCTCCGGGTTCGTGGACGTGACCCGCGAATCGGGGGTGCGCGCGGTGCACGTCAGCGGCGCGACGGGACGAGCGTGGTACCCGGAGACCTTCGGGGCCGGCGTGTGCGTGATCGATCTGGACGGCGCCGACGGACCGGATCTGCTCTTCGTGACGGGACGGACGTGGGACGCGTCGTCCGGTCCCGGCGTGGCGGTGTATCGCAATCGCGGAGACGGTACGTTCGACGACGTGACCGTCGCCTCTCGCATCGCCACCCGCCACTACGGGATGGGGTGCGCCGCGGCGGACTACGACGACGACGGCCGCGAAGACGTGTTATTGACCGGCCACGGCGGAGTCGCCTTGTTTCATAACGAGGGCAACGGCCGATTCGCGGACGTGACCGACGCGGCCGGCGTGCGGGACGCCGGGTGGAGCACGTGCGCGGTCTGGTTCGACGCGGACGGGGACGGACGACTGGACCTGTTCGTCTGTTACTACGTGGCGTGGTCGCCTGAGACCGATCACGTGTGCCGGTTGGATACCCGCGTCAAAGTGTTTTGCGGTCCGGACCCGTACCCGCCGGCGGCGCCCCGGTTATTTCGCAACCTCGACGGCAACCGGTTCGAGGACGTCACCGAACGCGCGGGCCTCTCCAAACCGGGCAAGGCGTTGGGCGCGGCCATGTTCGACGCGGACGCCGACGGACGGATCGATTTGTTCGTGGCGAACGATCAAATGCCGAACGTTCTCTATCGCAACCGCGGCGACGGAACGTTCGAGGACCACCGCCACGCGCTGGCCCCGTGGCCCGGGCGCTTCGGCATGGCGCGCGCGGGCATGGGCGTCGACGTGGACGACGCCTCGGGCCGCGTGGCGATCGGCAACTTCATCGGCGAGGGTATCGCGCTCTACCAACGCGACGCGGACGGGCGCTTTCGCGACCGCGCCCGCGAGACCGGCCTGTTCGAACCCAGCCTGCCGTTTCTCACGTTCGGACTGGCGCTTGCCGACGTGGACCTCGACGGTCGATTGGATCTGATCGCGGCCAACGGGCACGTGGACGCGGAACTGGCGAAGGTCCTCGACGGCGGGGCGACCCAAGCGGAGCGGCCGCTGGTGTTTCGCGGAACGGACGTCGGCGGGTACGCCGAAATCAGCGCGACGGTCGGCTTGGCCGCGCCCTTCGTGGATCGGGGCTTGGCCGTGGCCGACCTCGATCGTGACGGGGATCCCGATCTGGTCTTTACGGAGAACAACGGTCCGGCGCGCGTGTATCGCAACAACCTCGCGAAGGGCCATTGGCTCGGCGTACGATTAGAGGGCGCGGCTGGCAATCGCGACGGGATCGGCGCCGTGGTGAGCGTGACCGCGGGCGGTCGGACCCAGACGCGCATGGTCAGGACCGGATCGAGTTATCTCTCGCAAAGCGAACGCGCCGTCTCCTTCGGCCTGGGTGCGGTCGATCACGTGGACGAGATCACGGTTCGCTGGCCCAGCGGCCGTACGGATCGCTCGTCCGGCGCGCGGGTCGACCAGCGGTTGACCGTCACCGAGACCGGGCCGTGAGTCACTCACGCGAACTCGCCGGCGCGTGACGCCTGATCAACCACCCGCGCGGCGTCCGCCGATCATCGCGACGGTCGCGACCGTCGTCCTGGCGGTCCTGGTGGCATACCTGGGAGCGCGGTACCAACCTTCCGGAACGGTGCGGTTCACGTCGGCGTGGGACTTTCGCGCGGCGTCCACTCCGTCGTGGCGAATCCTCGGCGGGGAGGGACATCGCTCTGAAGCGGGATTGACGGTCGTGCCCACGGAGGCCAAGGCGCCCGCGATCGGCAGCGACCGGACCGCGTTGGAGGCCGGACACTTCACGGGCGTTCGTGTCCGGTTGTCGACTCGGCGTCCCTCGTCCGGCACCCTGTGGTTGGTGGTTGAACGCCATGGACAACGAAAGAGCCTCCCGTTTCCTTTTCACGTACGCGGCGGGGCCGCCGACGAGGAAGTGGTCATCGCCCTCGGATCGGATTGGGCGCCGAGTACGACGATCCAGGGCGTGGTGGTGATTCCCTCCGAGGAGCTGCAAGTCGTGACCCTCGCGTCGCTCGCGTTCGATCGACGCGATCGGTCCGTGGCGGACATGCTCCGGGACCTCGTCGCGCCGTGGCCCGGAGAAGCCGCGAGTACGGAGCGGTTCGCCGTCAACGGGATTCCGCCCCCTCTCGTCAACGGCCGCTCGGTGTGGGCGGTGGTGGTCCCGGTCGTGCTGTTGGCGGGCGCCGTCGCCGCCCTGATCGGACCGGTCCGGTCGGGACCGTGGTCGGCGGTGCGCCGCGTTGGGTGGACACTCGTCGGTTCGGCGTTGGCGCTCAGCGTCGCGCTCACGCTGTACCACCACGTGGTGGCGTGGCGTCTGGACGTCTCCCGGTTCGCGGGGTTATCGCGCGCGGACGCCTACGCCGTGATCGACGGCGCGCCACTGTGGGATGACGTGGAACGGGTCGCTCGCCTGGTGCCGTCGCGGGTGGCTCTCGACGTGGTGATCGAGGTGCGGGATCCCGAGGCGCAGGGATTCTGGCGTCACCGCGCCGCCTATTACCTGTATCCCATCGCGGTTCACGGCTCGTCGACCATTCAACTGCGGTATTTCGGCGGCGCGCACCGCCCGTGCGCGTCGGTGGAGCCCGATGCGAGGGTGTTGTCGGAGGCCGAACGGTATTGCGTGTTCGGACGGGACGGATGACCGCCGCGCTGGGGCTGCTCGGAGTGGCGACGGCGTGGGGAGTCGGCATGGCCGTGGCGTCCGCGTTCGCGCCGGGCGATCGGGATCGCGTCACGTTCTTCGGCCTTGCCTACGGCGTGGGGCTGGTCTGGATTTCGACGTGCATCGGCGGCGCGGCGCTGGTCGGGGTTCCGCTCGCTTGGCCGGTCGGCCTGGCCGTGGTGCTCGTCGCCGCCGCGGCGCGGGGGATGAGATTTCGCCGGCGATCGGGCGGGGAGGCGCGGTCGGCCGAACGCGCGCCCCGCGAGATCGTCGCCGACCGGGATCCGTGGTGGTGGGCGGGGGCCGCGCTGGTGGGCGTCCTCTGGTTGATCGCGGCGAGCAGGGCCGCGCTCAAACCCGTTCAAGGGTGGGACGCGTGGACGGACTACACCTTCAAGGCCAAGGCGATTTTTCTGGACGGGGCGATTTCCAACGCCATGTTCTCGTCGGTCGTCGCGCCGAATTACCCGTTGGGGGTTTCGCTGCAGGAAGTGTGGATCGCCTGGTTCATGGGAACGTGGGACGACGTCGGCATCAAATGGCTGTTCCCCGGGTACCTGCTGGCGCTGATCGGCCTGGTGTACGGCGCGTTGCGAGAGCACATGAGCCCGCGAATCGCGATCGCCGGCACGCTGGCGGCCACGGGCTTTCCGTTGTTGCTTCAGCACGCGCAGGACGGATACACGGACCTGCCGTTCGCCTACTTCGCGCTGGGCAACGCGGTGGCGTTGACCGCCTACGCGCGTCGCGATGATCGGCGCCATTTGCTCGTGGCGGCGGTCATGGCCGCGGGCCTCGTGTGGACCAGGGCGGACGGAGCCGGGCTCGTCGCGTGCAGCGCACTCGTGTTGGCGGCCTACGACGTCCGGCGTCGGGGAGTCGGATGGCGTTCGTCTCTGGCGCCGGTGTCGGTCTACGTCGCGCCGGCGGTTGCGGTGTGGGGCACCTGGACATTCGTGACGCTGTCTCTGAATCTGCCGTCCAATCTTGAGTCCGATGCGGCGCACGGCGTCCCTGTTCTGGCGCGGTGGGCGTCCGTGCTCGGGTCGCTCGCCGGCGCGCTGTTTCTCGACGGCAACTGGGGGATCTATTGGGCGATGGCGGCGCTTGCCGCGTTGTACCGTTTCCATGAGACATTTGAATCGGATATGATGTTTTTCGTGTGGCCTTCCGTCGCGTATATCGGGATGATCGTCGTGCTCTTCGGGACCACCGGGCTCAGCCGGTTCGTCCTTGACGGGACCGTCATCCATCGAGTCGTTCTGCACGTCGTTCCCGTGACGGCGATCTGGGTGGTCCTGGCGTTCGGCCGATGGTGGGGCGTGGCCGCGCCGCCCCGGACCGGGAGCGCGGCGTGATCCGGCCTCTGGCCGCGGGACTCGCGGTGGCCGTGCTCATGAACGTCGCCCTCGCGCCGGCCGTTCCCGCGCAGCTCTCCGAGCGGCCCGGCACGTCGACCGATACGCTGCGCGGCGCCAAGGACGTGACCGGGCGGTCGGTGAAGGACGCGCGGGTCCGCGTCGTGCACAGCAACGACCCCGCGCATGAAGGGACTTCCCGGTATCTGCAGGACGTGGATCCCTGGCTCGCCTACCAACGGGGCAAAAATCTCACTCAACGGGAGTTTCGCGCGCGAGACGGCGCGTTCGGCCGCGCGGGGTCGTTCTTCGAACCCAAGTTGTTGGGCGATCGGGTTACGCCGCGCCTCGGCCGCGACCACGCCAGCTCGTGCGGGATGTGCCACGCGATTCCGTTTCGCGAGCCCGGCGCCGGGGGCAACATTCCCAAGGGGAGCGGCGAAGGCCGCAACGCCACGCACTTTTTCGGCGGCGGGCTGATCGAAATGATCGGTCTGCAGACGCGGCTCAAGGTGCTGGAGGCGTGCGACCCCGCGCGTCGCGGCTTTGTCGCGATTCGCGGCATTCCAGCGACGCCCGTTCGCGTTGCACCCGCGCCCGGCGCCCCGCCCATCGACTACGGGTGGTGCGGCGATCGCGACGGGAACGGCGCGCCGGATCTCAATAAGGTGTTTCGGGTCTGGTACGTGGACGAGACGGGGCGCCGGGTGATCGACGATGGCAACGGCGACGGGGTGATCAACCTGCGCGACCCGGACGTCGCCGGGTACAACTTGGAGATGATGGTGTTCGGGTGGGGCGAGACCGAGGGCGCGATGGCGCCCACGCTGCGAACCTTTTTCAACGACCCGGTCGATACCCACAGCGGGATGCAGGCGTACGATCCCACCATGCAAGTGGACGACGGCGCGCACGGAGACGAGGCCGCTGGCGACGGTTTGGCCGCGGTGTCCAACCCGGGGGCGCGCCAATTCGTGATCCACGCGCCGTCGGACCGCGGCTTGCGCGTGAACGACGCGGGCCTGAGCCTGGACGATCCGGACGGGGACGGCGTGATCAACGAAATATCGGAAGGCGACGCGGACCTGGCCGAGTGGTACATGCTCAACGCGCCCGCGCCCGGCGTCGGGCGACAGACCGCGCAGACGCGCAAGGGGCGGGTCGCGTTTCAGGCCTTCGGGTGCGCCGCCTGTCACACGCCCGACTGGACGCTCGAAGCCGCGAACCCGAAGGCGGCCGATCCCTACCGTCGCTATGACGGCGACCGGCGGTTCTTTGACTTGACGGTCGATTACTCGGACCGATCCGACCGCCTGGAAGGCAAGCTGACGTTGTTGGCCGACCAACGCGACGGTTTGTGGGTGCCCCGGCGTGACGCCGTGGTCGTCAAGGGAGTGTTCTCGGACTTTAAACACCACGACATGGGCGCTACATTTACTGAAACGTTGTTCAACGGCGCGAAGGTGACGCGATTCCGTTCCGCGCCCTTGTGGGGCGTGGGGAGCACGGCCCCGTATGGCCATGACGGCGCGAGCTTCACGTTGGACGAGGTGATTCGCCGCCACGGCGGCGAGGCCGCAACCGCGACCTCGCGATACCGTCGCGCCGCGGCGGGCGATCGCGAGGCGTTGGTCGCGTTTCTGCAAAGTCTGGTGCTCTACCAGAGCGACCGCTTGCCCACGGACCTGGACGGGGACGGCGCGGTGTCCGCGCGATTCATGGTGGCCGGGAAAGACACCGGAGAAGAACGCTTGAACCCGGAATGGTTGTTCCGCACCCCCTGCGCGATCGAAGGTCCGGTGCGCGCGCCGGACGGTTCTCCCGCCACCTCGTTCGCGTGCCTCAACGCGGCAGAGGCCTACGGCGCCTCGTTGGCGTGGCTGCGCGACGCGGACGATGACGGGTTCCCGGACAAGATCGATCCCTGTCCGCGTGACGCCGGTTTCGCGGACGGGTGTCCCGCGGCCGGCGAACGCGCCGTGGCGACCACGGCGCCCGCAATCGCCGCCAGCGTTCCCGCCGGGGTGTCGCTCGCGATTGACCCGAGGAGTCCACGGATCGTGTGGACGGCCGGAGCCAACGGGTGGGGCATACGGCGCAGCACGGACGGGGGACGCGCCTGGCAGGCCATGACGGACGACCTCCGCTTGCTGCAAGCCACCACGGTCGCGGTGAATCCGAGCCGCTCCGAGGTGATCTACGCGGGGTCCCCGTACGGCGTGTTCCGGAGTCCCGACAACGGCGCCACGTGGACCACGGCCACCGCCGGGATGAGCGACCCTCGGGTCTTCGCGCTGGCCGTCACCCCGCGTTCACCGGATGTCGTCTACGCCGGCGGATTCGGCGGCCGGGTGTTCCGCTCCACCGACGGCGGGACCTCGTGGCGCGAAACCCGACTCGGGGCGGACGTGTACCGCGTCACCGCGCTGGCGGTGGACGCCGGCGAATCGAGCGTGCCGGCATTGGACAATCGTCCGACCGCGTTGTACGCGGGCACCAGCGGCGGGGGCGTGTTCCGCAGCGACGACGGCGGGAACACATGGTCGGCGCTGGCGGGCCTGCCCGATCCGACGGTGTACGCGGCGGCGCTCGATCCGCGCGTGCCCACCACGATTTACGTCGGCACCCCGACCGGCGTGTATCGCAGCCTGGATCGCGGCGGGCAGTGGACGTCCGCTGGCCTCGGCCCGGCGTTGCCCGTGTTGTGCGTGGCGGTCGATCCTCAACACCCGGCCTCGGTCGTGGTCGGCACGCCGGACGGCGTGTTCACGACCACCGACGGCGGACTAAACTGGCGAAGGGCTGAAGGCCTGGGAGCCGACGGCTCGGTGGTGTCCGTGGCGTTTGATCCGTGGAACCCACGCGCGGTCGTGGCCGGGGTCTATGGCGGCAAGGTGGTCGGGGGGATGCTTCGCTGACGCGTTAAGCAAAACCCTTGGCCACCCAGTCGCCGATCAGGTGTGTCAGCGCGACCACGGCCAACCCGATGCCCACGTGTTCCGCGATGACCGGAAGCGGGGAGAGTTTCTGAATCCTGGCGAGTCGCACGCTCAAGACCACGAGGACGAGCAACCCCCATCCGACGCTGACCATGATCGCGTTCGCGAGCGGGAGCAACAAAATCGGGACCAGAAACATCCCCGCCATCACGAACTTGGCCGCGAACGTCGCGAAAGTCGCCATCCAAATCTGACCGCGCGACAGGGTGTTCTCCGCCTCCTTGGAGATGTGAATCCCCAGCGCGTCCGACAAGGCATCCGCCACCGCGATCGTAAACACCCCGCCGACCACGGCCAACGTGGAATGTGTCCCGGCGTGAAGCCCCACGATCAACCCCAACGTGGTGATCACGCCCGACGTCAGGCCAAAATGGATGCCGGTGGTGATGCCGCCGGTCATCTCAGCCTGTGAACGGCACTGAATGAATCGCTGTCTGAAAGACGGTCACTCGGCGGATTCCGGCGCGCCGCCGGTCCGCGCAAGGTCTTCGGAGGTGAGTTTCGCGGGGTTAAATTTCGCGGCGGCCTTGGTGATGCGGTCCATGGCCTCGTCGTAGCTCAACGGCGGCGCGTCTTTGGGACGAAAGCGCAGGGGGTTGATGCGGGCCACGACCGCCGCTTTGAGGTACGGGCTGGTGAGACCGCGGGCTTTGAGGGCCTCGACGTGCTGGTTGACTTGATCGTCCAGCGCCAGCAGGTCGGCGGCGCGCGAGCGACGGATGTCGAACGAAGTCTGGAGCGGCTTGGTCAAGAACTGGTCCGCGCGTTTGAGCAGGGGATGATACGCGCCGCCTGAAAAACGCGGGCGCTCCTGGTAACACAATCCCAGCGTGATGAAGGACGGCTCCTCGAACTCCAGCGCGTAGGACTCCTCGGTCGCCTCGCCCAACCGCACCAGCTCCTCATACATGCGGACCACTTCCAGGGCCTTTTCCCGGAGGTTGTGCGCCTTCTCGGTGTTGAGCGCGAGGATCTGATACGCCGCGGCGTGCTCCGGAATCACGATCGCGGTGATGGCTTTGGCGCCCAACGTGCGCATGGCGGTGAGCCGATGGTTGCCGTTGGGCGTCCAGTATCGCGTGTCGCCTTGCGCGCCCTGGTCCGCGCGGACCGCGATGATGGGATCCAAAAATCGCCCGAGCTTGCCGATCACGGCTTCGAGCCGCCGCACGTGCGTCTCGGAGATGTTCCGTTGGTAGGGGGTGGGCTCCACCTGGTCGATGGGTAACGCCGCAAAGATCACCCAGCGCCCGTTGTACGGTTCACGATACACGGCCAGCACGCGGCCGCTGTCATGGGTAATCGCATTGGCCAGGTCAATGGCCTCTTGAGGCGGGTTTGCTCCGGTCAGAGCCGCGGCCGACAGCCCCAATGATGCGCCGGCGGGTTTCTTGCGGCGGCGCGCGGTGGAGGGTTTGCGCGGTGGTCGAGTCGGCATTGACCGGATCGAAAATCTTGTGGATGTCCTTCGACGAGCTCAGGACGAACGGAAGAAAATGACCATCGAAAGCTCCTCCGTTCGTGGTGAGCTCGTCGAACCACGCTCACCGAATCTTCATCACTTTTCAGATCTCAGAAAACTCCGCCCACACCACGGTGTGATCGGATGCTTTTGGCGCGCGGCGCGGCTCGATGTCCACGGCCGCTTCTTTGCACTTCGCGACCAAGGGGCGGGTGACGAGGATGTGGTCGATCCTCCAGCCCTTGTTCTTCTCGATATTGTCGGGCCGCAAGTAATCCCAAAACGTAAATTGTTGGCGATCCGGGTAGAGCGCCCTGAACGTGTCCACGAAGCCCCACGCCACGGTGTCTTTGTACGCGTTGCGCGCGTCTTCGTGAAAACACACGTGTTTGAGGTGCTTCTCCGGGGCGTGCACGTCGAGGGGTTCCGGCGCCACGTTGAGATCGCCCAACCAGATGGCCGGACGGTCGGGTGAGAGATGCTTCTTAAAGTAATTCTTTAAGCGCTTGAACCACTCGAGTTTGTACGCGTATTTGGGGGAGTCGATCTCGTACCCTTGCGGCACGTAGGTGTTGATGATCGGAATGCCCCGCACCACCACGCGGGCGAGCCGCTCTTCGTCCGGCGGCCCGCCGTTGTCCAACCCGAACGAGACCTCGTCGAACGGGTGTTTACTAAACACCGCGACTCCGTTGTAGGCCTTCATGCCGCGATACGCGATGTGGTAACCGGTCTCCTTGAGGGCGGCCTCAGGAAACTCGCTGTCTTGCACCTTGGTCTCCTGCAGGCACAGGACGTCGGGCTGGTGGTGCGCCAGCCAGTTGGTGACGGCGGCCAAACGCATGCGAACCGAGTTGACGTTGAAGGTGGCGATCTTCATGGCGCGGCATGATACCACAGTTGATGCGCCCGAGTAACGATCACGGAGTCGGTTCGTCGCGTCGGCCGATCGCGCACGCCGGAGTCGCCGCTCAGTGGTGCCGCTTGAGCCGGGCTTCCGCCAAGTCGATGTCCCGCTGGATACTGCGCAACACCTCGTCGTTGATCACGCGTTCATTGCGCAGTTGCAGGATGACGTCGCGTTCAACCCGCAGGGTCTCGCGGGAGAGGTGCTCGTAATCGGGCGAGAACAAGCGGCGCGCGGCTTGGCCGTCCGCGGACTCGGCGAGTTCCAGTTGGCGGATGCGGTCTTGGTATTCGCCGCGCATGCGTTGCAGCGTGTCCGCGTCGATGGATCGGGATCCGGCGATCTCGTTCAGGCGCGTGAGCGCGGCTTGATTGGCCTTGAGCCGGGCGGCGAGTTCCTCGGCTTCCGCCGCGCCGTCGTCTTCCACCTTTAGCCAGCGAATCAGGACCGGCAGGCTGAGGCCCTGAATCACCAGCGTGACGAAGATCACGGTGATCGTGAGAAACAGAATCAATTCGCGGCCGGGAAAGGGCGACCCGTCGGCCATGGTGAACGGCAGGGCCATGGCCGCGGCGAGCGACACCACGCCGCGCATGCCGGTCCACCCCACGATCGTGAGGTGTTGCCACGGAGGGTACGGGTCACGCTCGCGGAGGCTTGTCAAGAGCCACCGCGGCAGATACGCGGCCGGGAACACCCAGAGCATGCGAACCGCGATCACGGCGAGACTGATGAGGGTCGCGTACCACGCGAGTTGCGCGGCGGTGTAGCCGGACAACGCCTTCAGGATGTCCGGGAGTTGAAGTCCGATCAGAATGAAGATAAAGCCGTTCAGCAGAAACACGATGGTGGCCCACACCGGCCGAACCTGCAGGCGCATGGAGACGTTGGTGATTTCCGGGGAGCGCCACCCCAGATACACGCCGGCCGTGACCACGGCCAACACGCCCGAGAGCCCCAACCGATCCGCGGGCAGGTAGGCCATGAACGGGGTCAACAGCGACAACGTGACTTTGATGGCTGGGTCGTCGAGCCGTTGCTGGATCCAGCCGACCACGCGGCCCACGATCCAGCCGAACGCCACCCCGCCGGCGCCCGCCACCAGAAACCGCCACCCCGCGTCGGCCCACGAAAACGTGCCCATGACCACGGCGGCCACCGCGAACCGGTAGGTCACCAACGCGGTGGCGTCGTTCACCAGGCTTTCGCCCTCCAGCACGGTGACGATGCGGCGCGGCACGCGCAAGCGCTGCGTGATGGCCGTGGCTGCGACCGCGTCGGGCGGGGAGATGATGGCGCCCAACACGAACCCGGCCGCGAGCGGTACCCCCACGACGCGATGCGCCAACCACGCGATCACCACGGTGGTGAACAACACCAAGCCTACCGCGAGCAACGCGATCGGCCGAATATTGGCGTGAAAATCGCGCCACGACGTATACAACGCCGCGGGATAGAGCAACGGCGGCAGGAAAAACAGAAACACCAGTTCCGGGTCCAGGTGCACGGGGGGCAGCCCCGGAATCAGCCCGAACATGGCGCCGCCGATGACCAACACAATGGCCGTCGGCACGTTCAACCGGTTCGCCACCGCGGCGAGCACGGCCGCGCCGATCAACAGGCCGATAATGAGTTCGATAACGTCGATCATGGGTGGTTCTATGTGGGCCGCCCATTATAGCGGAACACGCATTGTCGAACTCCATCTCCGATTTGGGTGAGGGCGGCTTCGATGATGCAGACAGTGCCCTCCGCGTCAAGGCGCAGGTCCAAGCGCGCGTAGCCGGAGAGATCCGGGGTGCGGTCTCCCATTGACAGCCGACAGGGCGCTGCTATCGTGGTCTGTGCTCCTTGGATGCGTCCATGAGTTCGGATCCCAAACCGATTTCGTTTGTTCGCAACACCGACGAGACGACCATCGGCATGACCGACGCGTCGCCGCAACGCCGATTGAATCGTCAGGAGCGCAATCTCGGGTGTTTGGTGGTCATCGCCGGGTTGTCGATCGGAGAGAAGATCGCCCTGTCGAAGGATCGGATGGTGATCGGACGCCAGGCGGATTCGGATATCTGCTTCGACGACACGCTCGTCTCCCGTCACCACGCGGAAATCGTCACCGGACCGGACGGCACGTCGGTGTTGCGCGACCTGACCAGCCGAAACGGCACGCTGTGCAACGATCGACGAATCACCGAACACGTGCTGCGCGACGGCGACGTGATCTGGATCGGCCGATCCGCGCTCAAGTATCTGGCGCCGGACAGCGCGGAAAACATGTACCTGAGCGTGATGGCGGATCGCGCGCGCCTGGACGAGTTGACCGGCCTCGTAAATCGGCGCACGTTCCAGGAGTATCTTGAGCGGATGGTGTCGCGTTGCCGGAGCCTGCACGAACCCATGGCGGTGATCCTCATCGACGTCGACCACTTCAAACGGGTCAACGACACCTGGGGCCACCTGGCCGGGGACTTCGTGTTAAAGGAACTGTCGTCGCTTCTGAAACGCGCGGTGCGGCCTACGGACTTGCTGGCGCGCTACGGCGGGGAAGAATTGGGGCTCGTCGTGCCGTACACCACGGTCGTCGAGGCGTTGGGGGTTGCCGAACGGATGCGCACGACCGTGGCCGGGCATCAGTTCCTGTTCAACGGGCAGTCTATTCCCATGACCATCAGCCTCGGCGTGGCGGAGCTGGGCGATCAGACCGAACACGTCGAGGCCCTGCTCCAATCCGCGGATAAGGCGCTGTACGCGGCCAAGCAGAACGGGCGGAATCGGAGCGTCTGTTCGGCCGAAACGTAGAAACTAACGCATAACGCCCGGCGCGTTGCGTCGCAATCCGTTCCGAACCCACGGATTTTGCGTCGTCGGCCGCGTGGTCCGGGTCTACGCGCCACACGATCCGACCGTCAGGCCAGGCCGCGCGTCACGATACGTTGCAGCAGGGCCTTGTATGAGATGCCGACGACTTTCGCGGATTCGCCGAAGCCGATTCGGGAGCGTTCCTAGGCCGCCCTCGAGCGCTCTGACCGGCTCATCGGGCCACGTTTACTGAACCACGTGTTGGCCAACAGCAGCTTGGTCATCTGATCGGCTGGGAGAGGGCGGCTGATCAGATACCCTTGGATCGTGTCACAGCCTTCCCGTTTCAGGAACTCGGATTGGTGTTCTTGTTCAACGCCTTCAGCGACCACCGTGAGTTTTAGGCTGTGTGCCATGGCGATGATGGCTTTCGTAATGGCGGCGTCGTCCTCATCCTGGGTGAGGCTCCGGACAAATGACTGATCGATCTTGACCGTGGTGATGGGGAAACGTTTGAGATAGCTGAGCGAGGAATAGCCGGTTCCAAAGTCGTCCAATGCAAACCGGACGCCCAGGCGGCGAAGATCCCTGAGCGTCGCAATGGTTTGGTCGACATTTTCCATCAACAGACTTTCGGTTAACTCGAGTTCCAGCCACATCGGGTCCAAGCGGCACTCCCGAAGGACCTCGACAGTCGTAGCCATGAGATCGGTTTGTTGAAATTGGCGGGCCGACAGGTTCACGGCCATCGGGAAGGGCGTGACGCCCGCCTCCTGCCATAACCGGTTCTGTGTGCAGGCCGCCCGCATGACCAAGGTGCTGATCGCGATGATCAGGCCCGTTTCTTCGGCCAACGGAATGAATTTTGCCGGAGACACCACCCCCAGATCCGGGTGTTGCCATCGTACGAGGGATTCCATGCCGACGATCTGCCCGGTCTTCAGGTCGATCTGTGGCTGGTAGTAGACCAAGAATTCCCGTCGTTCTAGGGCGTGGTGGAGACTGCGTTCCATGGACAAGCGTTCCAGCGTGCTGACGTTCATCGCCGGAGAATATAATTGATAGTTGTTTCTTCCTTGGTCCTTCGCGCGATACATGGCGGTATCGGCGTTCTTGAGCAGGGTCCCGGCTTCGTCTCCGTCGTAGGGGGCTAGGCTGATGCCGATGCTCGCCGTCACGAATAATTCGTGGGCATTGATCTGAAACGTCTCGTGAAACGTCGCGAAGAGTTTGTCTGCGATCAAGATGACATCGTTGGTCTTGGCAATGTCCAGCAACAAAATCGCGAATTCATCCCCGCCGATTCTCGCGACCGTGTCGCCCTCGCGCACACAACGCGTCAATCGGTTGGCGACCATGACGAGAAGCTGATCTCCGGCCACGTGCCCCAGACTGTCGTTGATCAGTTTAAACCGATCGAGATCAAGAAGCAGTACGGCCACCGGCCGTGTTGCCTTAGGGTGCTTGAGTCGCAAAAGGGCCTGGGCGAGCCGGTCCATGAAGACCACTCGATTTGGGAGGTTCGTCAATTGGTCGTGGTGCGTCACGAAGTCGAGACGTTCCTGCCACTCACGCTGTTCAGTGACGTTCCGCAAGAACGCGTCGATTGCCACCACTCGGCCGTCGGCATACCGGCCCGTCACGGTTCCTTCAACCAACACCGAACGGCCGTTGCGGGCGACAAATTCGGTCTTGATCAACCTCGGGGACACCCCAGCGGCCACTTCCTGAAAGAGTTTTTGACAGTGGACCACTGAGTCGGGGTGCGCAATGTCACAGACACTCATCGATATGACTTCGTCGACCTGATACCCCATGGTCTCGACCCAGACGCGGTTGACGAACAGAAAGCGCCCGTCAGGCCCCACACTTTGGATCATGTCGTGTGCATTATCGATCAGGTGGTGATAGCTCTCCTTGGTCTCCTGTAACGCCTCCTCAGCCCGTTTTCGCAGCGTGATGTCTGCGACGTACCCTTCGAGCGCCAGTAGGTGCGCATGCTCGTCGAACACCCCACAGCCCTGCGCCCATACCCATCGTTCGTCACTGGCAGCGGTCAGGATGCGATACGTCATCTCAAACGGCTGCTTCTTCGCGACCGCGTCCTGCATCATGCGCCAGACGCGTTCTCGATCCTCGGGGTGAATCAGGGTTGTGGGAATGACCCGTTGCTGGAGGAAGTCTTCCGGCGTGTATCCCGTCAGATCGAGGACGCGTTCACTGACGTACTCCATGGTCCACTCGCGATCATTGGCGTACCGGAAGACCACTCCGGGGAGGTTGCTGATCAGCGTCGACAAACTGCGCTGGTTTTCCCGCAGCGCGGCCTCCGCCTGTTTGCGCGTGGTGATATTGCGGACGACCACGAAGATCTGATCGGGGCCGAGGGGCAGCAGCCGCGCTTCGTAGAAGCGTTCCTGGCCACGAAGCACGGCCGAGCACTCGATACTCACGATGGCGTTGGTCTCGCGGACCGCGCGCAGCGAGTCGATGAAGGACCGGCTGTGGGCAAAGAGCGCGCTGTCGTGGATCCGTGTGCCGACCAGTTCCTTCGGGCTCCAGGCCGCGTCCATGTCCTTCCCGGCTTGGCAGTCGAGCACCAGGCCTTCGGCATTTACGCGGAAGAAGAGATCGGGGAAGGCGTCGATGATCGCGCGCATCTGGGAATTGGCCTGGAGCAACTCCTGCGAGCTCAATTCAAGCGAGCGCTCGAGCATGGCTCGATCGGCGTCAAATTCCCGGTACGCCTGGTCGACCGAGGCCAGAAAATCCGTCCAGCTCCGCTGCGGCGAGTCGACGGAACTGAAGTGGCGGCGAAGTTGGCGCTTCAGCAGGCTGTGGGACGGATCCGTGTCACTCATTGTTCCGACAGGGTCGTGATGGTCATGGTCTGGTTGTGAAGCTCGCACTTGGCCCCGGGGGTGAACGGGGAGATTTCCCCGTAGGAGTAGAACCCGGTGAGGATGGTCCGGTCGCCCAGCACGTCGCGCACGCCTTCAACCTCCTCTTCGATCCGTTGGCTGAGCACCATCTTCCGGCCCACGCAACTGATGAGCAGCGCCAGCTCGGACGATGAGTCGATCGCGTGGTGACTGGTTTTAGCCGCGCCCACCGCGCCGTCGATCAGGCGATCGAAGTTGGCTTTCATCAGGCGGGCATAACTGCCTTCCGGGATGTCCCCGGCGAAGGTCATGCTCTGTTTCTGTTCGTCGATCGATAAGATGGTCCGCACGACCCCGGTCTCCGCGTCACGGCTTCGAAGACTCAAGGGGAACAGGAGCCCGGTTGCGGGTAATCCCTGGGCGTGTTCGTCAAGATACCGTTTGTACAACGCCAAGGCGGACTGTCCGTCCAACTCGTACAGGACATTGCCCGCCGAACGCGTCACGAGCCGTTCTGGGCCGAACGAGTCCCACCCGCCCAAGGAGCCGTACCCCACGCGCAGACGGTTGCCGTAGAACCCCACGACCGCGATGGTATTCGGCTCGGCCGGGCCGTCCCACGCCACCAGGGTTTCCTGAAATCGAGCGCCGTCGCCCGACAGGCCGCCGGTCACAGTGACGCCCTGGGGGAGATGTTTGGTGAGTCCGGCCACCAATTCGCTCCCGTTGACGTTCAGTCCGTCGGAGAGGACGAACACGTGAGCCAGTCCATCCGGCGTCAGCGATTGCGCCAACCGTTCGCCGGCCTGGGTGCTGGTGGCCACCTCCCGCAGATTGATCTTCGTGCCGTGAATGCGCGTGGCGGCGAAGTGGATCGCGGTGGCCACCAGTGAATCGTCGAACACGCGGGTTCCGCAGATTTCCCCGGCGGTCGAACACCCCACGATATGCGCGTCGGGATAGGCGCGTCGCAGCCCGTCGATGTGCTCGCCGTTTCGCAGGAGCGAGGTCGCCCCGAACACCATGACCAGGTGCGCCGCCTTGCCGATCCCGCCGGGAGCGCTCGGGCTCCATCCGTGGTTCATCGTCCAATGCCGCTGTTCGATCTCCATCACGCCTCCTTCGTTGGACGATAGGCCCGACTCTCAGTGCGCTACGCCGCCAACCGGTCCGGGCGCCAGGCCAGGCCCAGCGTCACGATGCGTTGCAGCAGAGCCTTGTACGAAAGGCCGACGACTTTCGCGGATTCGGCGAAGTCTTCGCCGTGGCCGATTTGGGGGTTGGGGTTGGCTTCGATGACGTAGACGTGGCCCTGTGAGTCGAGGCGCAGGTCCAGGCGCGCGTAGCCGGACAGGCCCAAGACCCGGTAGACGCGTTTGGCCAGGTGGTGGATGCGGTCGGACAGGCCGTTCGGCAGGTCCGTGGCCACGCCCGACGTGATGTTGTACTTCTTCTGATACGCGAGGCTCCACTTCACGCGGCGCGTGGCGATTTTGGGCGCGTCCTCGGGCATGCGGCTCAAATCCAGCTCCCAGACCGGAAGCACCTGCAGTTTCTCGTTGCCCAACACGCCCACGTACAGTTCGCGGCCCTCGATGTACCGTTCCACGATCGCGGGCGTCTTCACGTTCTGGTGCATGAACGCCACGCGTTCGCGCAATTTATCGTCGTCGGTCACGATCGACGCTTGCGAGATGCCGAGCGAGGCCTCCTCGCACACGGATTTGACGATCAACGGAAACTCCAGGTGTTTGGGGCGGCGCGTCTTGCGGCCGATCGGGACGACCATGAAATCCGGAAATGGAATCCGATGGTACGAGAGCAGTTTTTTGGACAGGCCCTTGTCGCGCGCGAGCATGAGGCCGCGGGGATTGCACCCGGTGTAGGGGATGCCCATCAATTCCAAGAACGAGACCACGTTCTGATCCCACAACGGCACGTCGTTGAATTCTTCGAGCAGGTTGAACGCAATGTCTGGTTTGAAGTCGTCGATGGTTTTTCTGAGCAGACCCAGGTCGCTGCGCACGCCGATCGGCAGCACCTCGTGTTTCATGCACCGCAGCGACTTGACCACGTCGTACTCGGTTTTCCACTCGGCGGTATCGAGGTCGATGTTCCCCAGGTCCTCCGGCGGGATCAAGTCCTCGTGCATCAGCGCCGCGATGCGCAGTTTCTTCATCGGAGCTTCCCGGAGTCACCGGTTAGTGGAGCCTGTTCAGGGAAGGTCAGATGCAAGGCGGAGAGAGAGCCTTGCGCGCGGAGCGTACTGAGTCGTACGTGAGCACGCAAGGCCGACCGACAACGCAGCAGATGGCCTTGCATGGACAGGCTCATAAGGCGACGCGGTGGCGGCCGCTATGCAGGAAATTCATGGTCTGGACGGTGAGCAACAGCATGAAATCCAGTTTAGCCTGTTCCGGCGCGTTGGCCAGCCTCAGATCGAGTTCTTTGCAGCGCGCGATCATGGATTCCAGCAGTCGATCGATCGTGTACTGGTACGCGCCGGTGCGTTCCGCCACCCGGCGCCGCGCTTCCTTGCGCAGGCGCGCGATGAATTGCGCCGCGCTCATCGCGCCGTCGGCCCTCGCCGCGTCCACGAAAATCCGTTGGAGGTCCTGATCGTAGAAGTGCGGGTGTTCGAGCCCGTAGTGCGAGCGCCGCGCCTGGTAGTGTTCGCGCAAGGTTTTGGTCAGCGACGAAATCGGATCGACCTGGTCGGTGCGCGTGACCGGAGGCGGAACGTCCGCCAGGTCGTGCATCAACGCGTCCAGGTATTCGAGTTTTTTGAGCGCGGGCCAGCCCGCGTATTGCACGCGCCAATCCGACTGGGGATTGAGCCACACCGCGAACGTTTCCGCGAAGTCTTCGTCCGGGTGGCTTTGGGCGTACCACAGGTCCAAGTGCAGCACGAACCGTTTGCTGTATGGTTTGGGCGTGTAGAAATTGGGGTACGGGACGTTGGAGCGGCCGAACAGTTGCTTGCGTCGCGCGCGAAGCCGCAAGCGGTAGGCGTTTTCGATCGCGTGCCCGGCCTCGTGCCGCAGAATCCGCATGCACCACTCGTGGGTGCCGCCTTCCACTTCGAGCATTTGTTGAAGTTCGAGTTTGGCCAGGCGGGGATGGACCAGATAAAACGGGACCGCGATGCCGGGGATGCCGTCCGGCGTGAACCATTCGTCGGAAATCCACACGTGCGGACGAAAGAGGATCCGTCGGTCGGCCAATTCCGCGGCGAGCTGCTCGATCCGCGGGATCAACGCACTCCCGTCGATCGACAGGTTTAGGTCGCAGAGACGCGCGTCGAGCAAACGCTCGTCGGGCCAGGATGCCCACTCAGGTTCTGGTTTGGCGTCGGTCGTGTCCATTCACGCGGCGCATGCTACGGGGTGAAGAGTAGCAGGTTCGAGGCAATCCGGGGCGTTGACAGGTACGACGATGCTGCTATTGTGAATCCATACCAGTAGGACATTTCCTATGAGCCAAGACGAGAATCCGATTCCCTTTGACATGGACGTCAACGAGATGACGATCGGCATGGCCGACGCGGCACCGATACGCCGGCTCGACCGAGGTGAACGGAATCTCGCGTGCGTGGTCGTCATCGCCGGGCCGGAGATCGGCGAGAAGATTTCATTATCCAAAGACCGCATGGTCATCGGGCGGCAAGCCGACGTCGATATTTGTCTCAATGACGCCCTGGTCTCGCGCCACCACGCCGAGATCGTGACCATGCCCGACGGGACCTCGATGTTGCGGGACCTGGGCAGCCGAAACGGCACGGTATGCAACGACCAGCGGATTACCGAACGCCAGTTGCGGGAGGGCGACGTCGTCTGGATCGGCCGGTCGGCCCTCAAGTACCTGGCGCCCAACAGCGCCGAAAGCGTATACGTCAGCGTCATGGGTGATCGCGCACGGGTGGACGGGCTCACCGGGCTGGTCAATCGCCGGACGTTTCAGGAGTATCTGGACCGGCTCTTGCGCCGCTGCGGCAGTCTGCACGAACCCCTGTCCGTGATCCTGGTCGACGTCGACCCGTTCCAGTGGGCCAACGAGGCGTGGGGTCAGTCCGCCGGCGAGTTTGTGGTCAAGGAACTCGCGTTGATGTTCAAGCAGGCGGTGAGGCCGACGGACCTTGTCGCGCGGTATAGCACGGAAGAACTGGCCTTGGTGCTGCCGTATACGACGGCGGTTGAAGCCGTGGCCGTGGCCGAACGTTTGCGTAAAAGCGTCGCGGCGCGGCAATTCGTGTTTGCCGGGCAGCGCATTGCCGTTACCATCAGTCTCGGCGTGGCCGACCTTACGGCGCAGATGGAACACTCCGACGCCTTGCTGCGGGTCGCGGATCAATCCCTCGCCACCGCCAAGCAACAGGGCCGCAACCAAACCGTCTGCTCGCCCGAGGATTAATCGAGCAGGAACGATACCTGCGCGTTGATCCGGTACTTGACGATCTTGTTCCCTTCCACCTTGCCCTCGAAGTTCTTGATGTAAATCGACTTGATCCCGTGCAGAGACTTGCCGGCTTTGGTCACGGCTTGCTGCGCGGCGTCTTCCCAGCTCTTATCCGACTCCGAGAGCAGTTCAATGACCTTGACCACGCTGTCGTTGCCCATGTGTCCCTCCTGTTGGTTATGAGCGAGCCGTTCTGGAACCCTGCATCGAATCGACGTCCATTTTGAAGCAACCGCGGCGCGGGAGCCATCCCCTTTTGGGTGATGCGACGCGGAAATGACGAGCGAGCCGACTGACCACAACGAGGCATCGCGCATTCGAGCGGCCGTCCTCGGCGCGCTGACTTCCCTCCGGGAATTGGGTACCATCGAGCGCCCGTTGGGCCGCCCACGCGATGACCACGCCGGCCGACTTCACGCTGTTTACCGAAGGCGACGCGTTGTACGACGCGATGATCGCGTCGATCGAATCCGCGCGCCGTTCGGTCTGGATCGAGAGCTATATTTTCGCGGACGATGAAGTGGGGCGACGCGTCGCGGACGTGTTGGGCGTGGCGGCGGGACGGGGCTGCGACGTGCGGCTCCACGTCGACGCGGCCGGATCGTTGTTCTGGTTCTCCCGGAAACTGGAACGCGGCTTGGCCCGCGACGGGGTGCGCGTGCGATGGTTTCATCGCTGGCAATGGCGCGAGCCTTGGCGATACGGCCGACGCAACCACCGCAAGTTGCTGGTGATCGACGGGCGCGAAGCGTATCTGGGCGGATTCAACATCCATCGGGACAACTCGCTGCGGCTGTGCGGCGCGACGCGCTGGCGCGACACGCACGTGCGGATGCGCGGGACGCTCGCCGCGGACGGGGCCGCGCTGTTCGACGCGTTCTGGAACGGCAAACGCCGCTGGCATCCCCCGTACGATCCGAACGGCGACGGCGCGTTGTTGACGAGCCATTCCAAAGAAGGGCGCTTCACGCTACGCCGCTTTTACAGCACCCTGATCGATTCGGCGCGGAACACCCTGTATCTGACCACGCCGTACTTCGTGCCCGACCGCGTCACTCAAGAGGGGTTGATCGTCGCGGCGAAACGCGGGGTGGACGCGCGGCTGTTGGTGCCCGGCAAAAGCGACGTGCGCCTTGCGCGGTGGGCGGCCCGCGCGTCGTACGCGAAATTGCTGCAAGCCGGGGTGCGGATTTTCGAGTACCGGCCGCGCGTGCTGCACGCCAAGACCGCGGTCGCGGACGGGTCATGGGCCACGATCGGGACCGCGAACCTGGATTATCGGAGTTTTTTCCTGAATTACGAATTGAACCTGGCGACCCGGGACCGCGCCCTGTGCGCGCAACTGACCGCGCAGTTCCACGACGACCTGGCGGACGCCGTGGAGATCGAACCGCGCGGGTGGGAGAACCGGCCGTGGACCGACCACGTGTCGGAAGCCGTGGGGTGGGTGGCGCGACGGTGGTTGTGATCGGGTCGCCGACCTCGTCCTCACGCGTCGCTTGACCCGACGGGCCTCCGCGGTCTATTCTCCCGAAACACCCGAGACGACGCGACATCGAAGACCCGACCGACTGGTGATGCCAAACCGCCAAAAACGACCGATCAACAAGCTCTTCATCGCCAATCGCGGCGAAATCGCGTGCCGGACCATCAGGACGTGTCTGGAGATGGGCATCAAGTCCGTGGTGGGGTATTCCGATTGCGACGCATTGTCGTACCACGTGCGCATGGCGGATGAAGCCGTGCACCTGGGACCGTCGCCGGCCAAACTGAGTTACCTGGACATCGAGAAGGTGATCGACGCGGCGCGGCGCACGCGCTGCGACGCGGTGTTTCCCGGGTACGGGTTCTTGTCCGAGAATCCGGAGTTCGGGCAGGCCTGCCTCGACGCGGGGCTGATCTTCGTGGGCCCGAGTCCGGACGTGATCGCGCGCATGGGCGATAAGCTCGCGACCAAGGCCACGTTGGAAACCGCGGGGGTGCCGGTGATCCCGGGTCTCAAACACGTGACCTCGGCCAAACAGGTTGTGGAATTCGGCAACAAGGTGGGCTGGCCCATCATCATCAAGGCCGTGGCGGGCGGGGGCGGGCGCGGCATGGTGCGCGTGGACGGGCCCGCGCACGCCGCCAAGTCGCTCGAGCAGGCGATCTCCATCGCGGGCAAACTGTTCGCGTCCTCGGGCGTCTACGCGGAAAAATACGTCCGCAACGCGCGGCACATCGAGTTTCAATTCCTGGGGGACCGGTACGGCCACGTCATCCACTTGGGCGAGCGCGAGTGTTCGATCCAACGGCGGCACCAGAAACTCGTGGAGGAGGCGCCGTCGTCGTTGTTGACCGAGGAACTCCGGCGGGAGATGGGTGAGGTGGCGGTCAAAGCCATGAAGCAAATCGGCTACGTCACCGCGGGCACGCTGGAATTTTTGGTCGACGGGGACATGCGCTACTACGCGATCGAGGTCAATCCGCGCATCCAGGTCGAGCACACGGTGACCGAGATGGTCGCCGGGCTCGACCTGATCCGACTGATGATCCGCACCGCGGCGGGGCAGCCGCTCACGGTGCAACAGGACGACATCGTGCTGCGCAGCCACGCGATCCAGTGCCGGGTCAACGCGGAGGATCCCAAGAATCAGTTCGCGCCCTCCTACGGCAAGGTCACGTACCTGCGCCAGGTGAGCGGACCGTTCGTGCGCGCCGACACCGGGATCTACCAGGGGTGGGAAATCCCGCCGTATTATGACTCCTTGATCACCAAGATCTGCTCGCTGGCCAAGGACCGGCCCACCGCGATCGAACGCATGTGGCGCGCGCTCTGCGAGTACGAGCTCTGGGGCGTGAAGACCACGATCCCGCTGCTGAAAAAGATCATGGTGCACCCGGACTTCGTGGCCGGGCGCTTCGACACCGATTTCATCGACCGGCACCTCGCGGAATTGACCGATTACGTCGAGGAGGAAGACGAGTTGCTCCGGATCGCCCGGTTCGTCGCGGAAATTTCCGCGATCGGGAAAAACCCCTACTGCCGGTGAGCGCGACCGCATGAAACCGGCCATGATCCATCCCAGCTTGAGTCCGAAGGAGAACCTCGCGATCCTGCGACGCGACCCGCGCGTGTATTTCACCAACACCGGACCGCGCGACACCGGGCAAAGCGACTTCAAGAACCGCCACACCCTGCACGACTTGATCAAACTCGCGCCCATGTACAACCGGAGCGGGTACTTTTCGATCGAGAACCACGGAGGCGCGCGCTTTCACCAGAACCTGCTGCAGAACAAGATCGACCCGTTCGAGGAAGCCGCGCTTTGGAAACGGCGCATGCCGGACGTCATGACCCAGACCTTGGTGCGCTCGACCAACCTCTGGGGCTACCGAATGTACCCGCGCAACGTGGTGGCGCTGTCGGTCAAGGCGTTTCTCCCGTACGTGGACGTGTGGCGCTGCTTCGATTTTCTCAACTACGTGCCCAACATGATCCCGATCGCGGAAGAGGTCATGAAGGGCGGCAAGATCTTCGAGCCCGCGATTTCGTTTTCGGTGTCCGACGATTGCACCAACGCCTACTATCTGAAAGTCACCAAGGAGATCCTGGCGATCGCGGGCGGCAGCAAGGAAATGATCCTGTGCATCAAGGACATGGCGGGGGTGGGCTCGCCCAAGCGTATCGCGTCGCTGGTGGACGCCTTGCTGCAAAAATACCCGTCGTTGGTGATCCATTATCATCGCCACACCACCGACGGCCTGGCCGTGCCCGCCTTGGTGGCCGCGGCCAAGGCCGGGGTCAAGATCCTGGACGTGACCGACGATCCCTTCACGCGTTATTACGGTCACGCGCCGGTGCGGTCGGTCAACGCGTTGTTGCAGGAGCAGGGGATCACGACCCGCCTCGACCTTCCGGCCGTGGACGAGTCCGCCACCGTGGTCACGGATTTCATCGGCCACTACCAGGAGTTCGAATCCCAGTTTCGCGGGTTTTCGTACAAGGTCACCGAACACCGGATGCCGGGCGGCGCGTTTCCCAGTTCGTTCGAGCAGGCGGGCAAGGGCGACTTTCTCCATCTGATGCCCCAGATCTTGCGCGGGATGAGCTGCGGCAACCGGTTCATCAAGTACTTCGACGTCACCCCGGGCTCGCAGATCACCTGGACCACGTGGGTGGGCATCGTGCAGTTTCATTACAAGGAGGGCGGGTACAAGGCGATCGAATCCCTGTTGGGATTGTGCGAGCGCTTCATCGCGGTCCGCCAGCGGTTGGACAAATTGAGCGCGGAAGAGCGCGAGCGTTTGCTGGGGCTGTACGCGCACGCGACCGACGATCTCAAAAGCCTGTTGTTGGGCCGGTATGGACCGCTCCCGTTCGGATGGCCCGCGGACTGGGTCTACCAATCCGTGTTCGGCGACGGCTGGCGCGACAAGGTGAAGAAGGAGCGGATCGAGGCCTCGCCGCTGGCCAAGAAGCGATCTGAAAACATCCCGGCCATCCAACGCGAAATGGAGACGAAGTTGGGCCGGCACGCCACGCCGTCGGAACTCGTGCTGTATTTGCAGCACCCCGGCGCGGCCGTGGACTTTCTCGCGTTCCGCCGCAAGTTCGGCGACACCTCGTTGCTGCCCACCCCGGTGTGGTTCGACGGGCTCAAAGGCGTGGGGCACGAAGTGCGCTTTGAACATGAGGGCAAGCCCACCACGATCAAACTGGTGTCGATCGGCGCCGAGGTCAACGGCATGCGGCACATGGTGCTGGCCGTGAACAACACCATGCACGTGTTTCCGGTGGAGATGCCCTCGTACAAGGATCGTCTCAAAGTCGGGTCGCGCGTGGCTGACCCCGCGGTCAAGGGCGAGATCGGCTCCCCCATGATGGGCAATGTCTGGCGCATCGGGGACAAGGAACGCGCGCTCAAGGTCGGGGACATCGTGAAGGAAGGGCAGGAGATCATGAACCTCGAGGCCATGAAGATCGAGACCGCGATCCTCGCGCCCATGCACGGCGTGATCAAGGAGATTCCGGTCAAACTCAACGAAGCCGTGGTGGACAAGCAATTGCTCATGGTGCTGGGCGAAGTCCCCTGGCCGGAGACGAAGCGAAAATCCGCCGCGACAAAAAATACAAAGAAATCCCAGTGAAGGCTGAAAAGCCGGGGCGGAGGTCCTTCGACAAGCTCAGGACGAACGGATGGGGTATTTGGAATTTTTATCCAATCTCCGTTCGTGGTGAGCCCGTCGAACCACGCTCAAGATTTTTTGACGGTACCTGTAGAACTCACGATCGAGGACTCCCTTCATGACTGATTCGACTCCCACGTACGCCGACTTGTCCGACGACGCATTGCTCGGATTGCTCTCGACCGAGGAAGACCGGTTGCCGCGCGCGGCCGCGGACGCCATCATCGCCCGCGGGGCGCGGATGGTGCCCCCATTGACGTGGGTGGTCATGGACCCGTCGAACTGGCAAACGGACAGTTCCGCGTGGTGGGCGCCGATCCACGCCGCGTACCTGCTCGCCGCGATCGGCGGCGAGGACGCGTTCATGGGGCTGCTGACGGCCGCGGACCACGCCGAGGCCCACGAGTGCGAGTGGATCTTGACCGCGCTTCCCGCCATGCTCGGCCGCCAGGGCGCCGGCATCCGCCCATACCTGTCGGAGCGCGTCCGGGATCACGCCCGCGATCCGTTTTCGCGCGCCACCATGGCCGAGTGCCTGGCCGCCACGACCGTGGTCGATGCGTCCGGTTCCGACGCGGTGTTCGCGGAGGTGGGCGCGCTGTTCAACGACGCGGAGCACGACGCCTTCAAGACCATGATCGGCGGCGTGCTCATGGACTTTCAACGCGAGGAGTATCGTGACGCCTTGCTCGCTCATGCGCGCCATCTCGCGGACGGCGCGGACGGGGCCCAGTCCAACGCGCCGATCTTCATCCAGGACGACGTGGAGCGCGCACTCGGAACCGACTCCACGCCGAACCTCGGTCCATACACCGCGGACTGGCTGTCATTCTACTCGCCGGAAGAAATCGCGTCTCGTCAAGCGGCCTGGGCCGAGGAAGACGCCGCGAGCGACCACACGGACGTCGAGGTGGGCGAAGACGACTGGGAACCCGAATTCATCCCGCAGGTCGTGCGGCTCCATCCCAAAATCGGACGCAACGACCCGTGCCGCTGCGGGAGCGGGAAGAAGTTCAAGAAGTGCTGCCTGGAAGTCGACGCCGCGCTCGGAGATCTGAACCTCATCGGCCCCTGAAGTGCTCTGAAGGGAGAGAGACGTTGTCCGATGTGCGTTCTTCGTTGTTGGGTAGCAACAACTAACAACCAACAACGAACAACGCTTTCCCTGAAGTCTCTCAACGGCCCCCGATGAAACGTATCCTGGTGACCGGCGCCACCGGACAGATCGGTTCCGAACTGGTTCCTGAACTGCGCAAGCGATATGGCGCCTCGAACGTCGTGGCCGGGATTCACATGCGCCGAGCGGCCCCGGACGTGGCCGACTCCGGACCGTGGCGGATGGTGGACGTGCGCGATCGCGCGATACTCGACGCCGCGGTGGCCGACCTTCGAATCGATACCATTATCCACCTGGCCTCCTTGCTCTCCGCCAACGCGGAGCAGCACCCGCAAGCCGCGTGGGACGTCAACGTCAACGGGTTGATCAACGTGCTGGAGGTCGCGCGCGAGCGCGGCTGCGCCCTGTTCTTCCCCAGTTCCATCGCCGCGTTCGGACCGCTCACGCCCGCCGAACACACGCCGCAGGACACGATCCAGCGGCCCAACACGATCTACGGGATCACCAAGGTCACCGGGGAATTGCTCTGCGACTACTATCACCGGCGTTACGGCGTGGACACGCGCGGGCTGCGGTACCCCGGGCTGGTCTCGTCCAAGACCTTGCCCGGCGGCGGCACCACGGATTACGCGGTGCACATCTTCTACGCCGCGCTCAAAGATCGGCGGTATGCGTGCTCCCTCAAGTCCGACACGCGGCTGGATCTGATGTACATGCCGGACGCGATTCGCGCGACCATCGAATTGCTGGAAGCGGACGGCAATCGATTAGCCCATCGCAACGCGTACAACGTCACCGCCATGAGCGTGACGCCGCAAGAATTGGCCGACGCGATCGCGCGTCGCGTTCCCGACTTCACGATCAGCTACGCGGTCGATCCGGTTCGGCAAGCTATTGCGGACTCGTGGCCGCGTCACATGGACGATCGCGCGGCGCGCGAGGAGTGGGGATGGATGCCGCGTTTCGACCTCGCCGGTATGGTCAACGACATGCTGGACGCGTTGTCGGCCAAACTCGGGAAGGCGTGAGAGGGCGTCGTGTCGCTGGACAAGCTTGAGCCGCTGCTGACCCGCGCGCTCGCGGACCTGGACGCTTCGGGACGGCGCAAGGGAACGGAACGCGCGATCGTGGGCGTGAAACCGCCCCACGACGGACTCGGCCCGCGGTACCTGCTCGAAGGCTGTGGACAGCGCGAGTTCTTGCGCATGAACTCCAACTCGTACTTGGGATTGTCACGGCACCCACGGGTGATCAAAGGCGACGCCGGCGCGACCGAGAAGTTCGGAACAGGTCCCGGCGCAGTGCGCTTCATCAGCGGCACCTATCAACCCCACGTGGAGTTGGAGCGCGCATTGGCCGCGTTCCATGGTCGCGACGCGGCCATGCTGATGAGCGCGGCCTACGCCACGGTGATGGGCGTGTTGCCCCAGTTCATCACCGAGCGCACGGTGGTGATCAGCGACGCGCTCAACCATAACTGCATCATCAACGCGATCCGGCTGGCGCGTCCGGCCATGAAGGCCGTATACGCGCATCTCGACCTGGCCGAACTCGAACGATCGCTCGATGCGCACGCGGGGCAAGCCGCGCGCGCAATCATCGTCACCGATGGCGTGTTCAGCATGCGCGGGGACCACGCGCCATTGGATCGCATCGCCGACATCTGCCGTCGCTACGACGCGCGCTATCCCGAAGGCATCCTCACCGTGGTGGATGATTCGCACGGGGCGGGCGCGTTCGGCCGCACCGGACGCGGCACCGAGGAATACACCGGCGCCCACGCCGACGTGTTGATCGGCACCTTGGGCAAAGCCTTCGGCGTGAACGGAGGCTACGTGATATCGAAGGCGACCGTGATCAGCTACCTCCGCGAAACCGCGCCGTCCTATATTTACTCCAACCCCATCACGCCGGGTGAAGCAGCCGCCGCGCTCGCAGCGATCGCCATCCTCGACAGCCCGGAGGGTCTTGACTACCTCAACCACCTGAGGGTTTTGACCGCTCGACTGCGAACCGGACTCGCTACCCTAGGCTTGGAAACGATCCCGGGCGAACACCCGATCGTGCCGATCCTGATTCGAGATCCGCGCAAGACTTCGGTGTTGGTTCAACGCCTATTCGAGTACAACATCCTCGTGACCGGGCTGACGTATCCCGTAGTACCAAAAGGCGAAGACGAAATCAGAATGCAGGTGTCGGTGGATCAGACGTCTGGAGACATTGAGCGCGTGTTGTCAGTACTGAGGGACGTCCAGAAACAGCAGGGCGCGGATGCTGGTTAGACGAGAGGATCCCCCTATATGGTCAAGTTAATGGTCTCCCAAAGTTTGGTTGAAATCGAAGCGATTCGGTCTCGGCTCGAGGATGAAGGTATTTCGTGTTTCATCAAGAATCAGCACACCTCGACGCTGGCCGGTGAGGTGCCATTTGTCGAGGTCTTTCCGGAACTCTGGCTGACCCGGGATGACGATCTGCCAAAGGCCCAGGAAGTTCTGGGCCTTTGGAAAAACGCGGGAGGAGCCAGGGCCCCAGACTGGACTTGCGCGAGTTGCGGCGAACGGCATGGAGACCAATATACGGAGTGCTGGCAATGTGGCGCGGCACGTGATCAACCGCAGACGGGACCGACCAAGACGGGGAGCCAGCCACGCAAGGAACGCGCGCAAGACGTCTCCGGCTCGCGGGTCGGGTTCGGAATCGGAGTCTTGTTCGGCGCCGCCCTTGCGCTGCTCGGTTCGTCGCTCATGCATTATTTCAACGCACAAATCGTCAATGTTCAGGATCGCAACGGCGATGGGAAACTCGATAGTATATATACCAATGAAACGCTGTCGCCCGTATCCCCGCAATATGCCACACGTTTAAAGGAAGACGACAATTTCGACGGCGTCTTCGACGCATTGTATTTTTTCGACTCCGCAGGCCTTGTTACGCGCGGGGAGATTGATCGGGATCAAGATGGAAAGCCTGATATGATCGAATCCTTTCAGAATGGAACGCTCAGCAAAGTGGACTTTCTGAACACGGAAAGCGGCGCCGCGGTCAAACGCATCTTCTATTACCTAAGCAAGCGGGAGCGGGAGGACATTGATCTTGATGGCGACGGCAAGTTCGAGCGGACGACATTTTTCAATGACTATGAACTGCCGGAGTCAGTTGGCACCGCGGCCACTCAGTAGCGTGAGCCTTCAGGAAGGCTGGCAAGAAGTCTGAAACCTGATTGTGTCTGTTTCGGAATCCGTGGTGAGGTAGTTCCTCTTTCGTTCGCACATGCGCCCCTTGTTTCACACGCAATTGATCAATGACCCGTTCGGGGACCCGGGGCTTTACGTGGAGTTCATGTTCGAGCGCAGGGCGTTGTTGTTTGATTTGGGCGACCTGCACGCGTTGCCGCCGCGCAAGGTGTTGAAGGTGACTCACGCGTTCGTGTCGCACACGCACATGGATCACTTCGTGGGGTTCGATCAAGTCGTGCGTATTTGCCTGGGCAGGCCGGTTCAACTGCAACTCTTCGGCCCGCCGGGAATCATTGATCAGGTCGGACACCGATTGGCCTCGTACACGTGGAATCTGGTCCACAACTACCCGGAGAATTTCGGCGTTTGTGTGACCGAGGTGCATCCTGAGGGGAAGGCGTTCGTCACGGAGTTTACCTGCCGTACCGGGTTCACGCGACGCGACATCGAGCCGAGGACCATCACGGACGGCCTGTTGGTGGACGAGGAGGAGTTTCGCGTGCGCGCGGTGTTGCTCGATCACAAGGTCCCGTGCCTGGCGTTCAGCCTGGAGGAGACGGCGCACGTGAACGTGTGGAAGACCAAACTTCACGAGATGGGGTTTCCGACCGGGCCGTGGCTCAAAGAGTTGAAACGCGCGGTGCTACGAGGGGAGGTGGACGAGACTCTATTCCGAGTCTGGTGGCGAACCAAGGAAACCATCAAGGAACAGATGGTGCCCTTGGGAGTGCTCAAGGAACGCGCGTTGCAGGTCGTGCCCGGACAGAAGATCGCGTACGTGGTGGACGTGGTGTACCACGAGGAGAATGCGCGCGCCATCGTGGACTTGGCCCGCCATGCCGACACGTTGTTCATCGAAGCCACGTTTCTGCACCATGACGCGGAGCGGGCGGCCGACCGCGCCCATCTCACCGCGCGCCAGGCGGGTTTGCTCGCGCGGGATGCCGGTGTGAAGGTGTTGGTGCCGTTTCATTTCTCGCCGCGTTACGCCGGGCAAGGAGATCAATTGCGCAGCGAGGCGGAGCAGGCGTTCAGGTCGCCGTCCGGCTCGTCGCTTGAAGTCTGAATCTTACCGTGGTTGTATAGGGCCGTTGATCGTTTGACTATGGAGGGTGCGATGCGGAATCGGTTGATCGTGGGAGTGCTCCTATTCGTCGTGCTCGCGCTGAGCGGGTGCGGGTACAACACGTTGCAGATCACGGACGAACAGATCACGGCGAGCTGGGCCGAGGTGCTCAACCAGTATCAACGTCGCGCGGATCTGGTGCCGAATCTGGTGAACGTGGTCAAAGGGTACGCGGCGCACGAAGAAGAGGTGCTCACCCAGGTGACCGAAGCGAGGGCACGCGTGGGGGCGATCCAGGCCACGCCGGAGCTACTCAACGATCCGAACGCGTTCGCGAAGTTCCAGGCCGCTCAGGGCGAGATGACGTCCGCCTTGTCGCGACTGCTGGTGGTGGCTGAAAACTATCCGCAGCTCAAGGCCGACGGCTTGTTCCGCGATTTGCAGGCCCAACTCGAGGGTACGGAGAATCGCATCACGGTGGCGCGAAACCGGTATATCAAATCAGTCCAAGAGTACAACGTGACGGTGCGGCGTTTTCCGAGCAACCTGACCGCCATGGTGTTCGGCTACAAGACGAAGCCGTCGTTCACGGTGGAGAATGAAGGCGAGTTGGCCAAGCCGCCCACGGTGGATTTCGGCGGAACGCCTCAGAACGCTGGGCAGTGACTCGCGCCAGAGGTGTGCTGTCGCTTTCCGTGAGGCCGGTGGCAACTCCGTGTGCGCATGAAATCCCCCCGTGCCCCCCTTTTGCAAAGGGGGGATTGAGGGCTCGTCGTGGTAACAAGCGGACCGCCATGCGCGTGTTTGGCGCTCCACTCATTGTGCTGGCGGCGCTTGTTGGCGTTGCATGTGCCGAGCAATCGGTCCCGCCGTTCACCGCGTTTGTCATTGATCTCACCAACACAGTGAATTCCTCTCAGCGCGACGCGCTGGAACGGGACCTTGCCGCGTTTTCCGAGCGCAAGGGGAGTCAGATCGCGGTGCTGCTCGTCGCCACTACTGAACCGGAGACCATCGAGCAGTATGCGCTGCGCGTGGCCGAGGCGTGGAAGCTCGGACGCAAGGGCGTGGACGACGGCGTCTTGTTCCTCGTAGCCAAGGACGATCGCGCGTTACGACTCGAGGTCGGGTACGGGCTCGAAGGCGTGATCCCCGACGCCGTGGCCAAACGCGTCATCAGCGAGATCGTGGTGCCGTATTTCAAACAGGGCGACTTTTACGGCGGGGTGGATGCCGGCGTGGAACGCCTGATCCGGCTGATTGACGGCGAGCCGCTGCCCGCGCCCAGCCAGCGCGAGCGTGAGTGGTCCGGGATCGAGGACCTGCTGCCGGTGCTCGTGATGGGTACGATCGTGCTCGGCCTCGTGCTGCGCGGACTGTTCGGCCGGTTGGTCGGGGCGTCGCTGACCGCGGGCATCGGTGGACTATTGGTCTGGGTCATCCTCGGATCGCTGATGCTGGGACTCCTGGCGGCGGTGATCGCGTTCATGGTGACGCTGGTCATGGGTAGCCCGTTGGGACGGGGCGGCTACGGCGGTCGGTTCGGCGGATTGGGCGGCGGCATGATCGGCGGTGGTGGATTCGGAGGAGGATTCGGCGGGGGCGGCGGAGGGGCGTTCGGCGGTGGAGGCGCGTCGGGACGATGGTAGCGCACTGGACACGGCTCGTTCGACACCTGGTCAGTCCTCCGTGGCGGGTACGGACCGCGTTCCCGTCACGTACGATGCGCGCGATCGAGCGGGCGATCCGGGAGAGTGAATCCACGCACAACGGCCAGATTCGGTTCGCGGTGGAGGCGGCGCTCGACATCGGACCGTTGCTTCGCGATCAATCGGCGCGCGAGCGGGCCATCGACGTGTTCTCGTTCCTGCGCGTGTGGGACACCGAGCACAACAACGGCGTGCTGGTGTATCTCCTGCTCGCGGATCGCGACGTGGAAATCGTGGCGGATCGCGGCATCGCGCGCCACGTGGCGCCGGAGGAGTGGGAGCGGATTTGCCGCGACATGGAGGCCGCGTTTCGCGCGGGCCGATTCGAAGACGGCGTGCTGAACGGGATTCGGGCCGTGAGCCGCCACCTGGCCCGCCACCATCCCGGAATCGGCGGACGTCCGAATGAATTGCCGGATCAACCGGTGGTGCTGTAATCGGTGAACGCGTTCGACGTCGTGATCCTCGGCGCGGGAGCCGCCGGCCTGATGTGCGCCATGACCGCCGGACAACGCGGCCGCCGCGTGGCGGTGCTGGAGCGCGCCAACAAGGTCGGCAAAAAAATCATCATGTCCGGGGGCGGACGGTGCAACTTCACCAACCTGCACGTCACGCCGGATCGGTTTCTCTCCGCCAACCCGGACTTCTGCAAATCCGCGCTCAGCCGGTACACCCAATGGGACTTCATCGACCTGGTCACACGACACGGCATCGCGTTTCACGACAAGGGTCAGGGGCAGTTGTTTTGCGACGGGTCCTCCAAGGCGATTCTCGACATGCTGTTGACCGAATGCGAGCGGGCCGGAGCGCGGATCGAGACGCGGTGTGAGGTCGAGACGATCGAGTCCGGATCGGAGTTCACCGTGCGATCGAGTCACGGCGCGTTCGAGGCGGGCGCGCTGGTGGTGGCCACCGGCGGCCTCTCGATTCCGAGTCTGGGCGGGTCGGGGTTCGGATACGACGCGGCCAAGCAGTTCGGGTTGCGAGTTCTGCCCTGTCGGCCCGGCCTCGTGCCGTTCACGTTCACCGACGCGTTCGGCGCGATGTGCGGCCGGTTGGCCGGCGTGTCCCTGCCGGTCACATTGACGGTGGCTGACCGGTCATTCACCGATTCGTTGCTCTTTACCCACCGCGGCCTAAGCGGCCCCGCCGTGTTGCAGGCCTCCAGCTATTGGGAACCGGGCGCGTCGATCACGGTGAATCTCTTGCCAAGTCACGATGCGATGAAACTCTTCAAGTCGCTCAAGACCGCCCAGCCCAGCGCCCTATTGCGGACCGCGCTGTCCCCCCATTTACCCAAGAGCGTGGTCGCAGAGTTGGAGGCCTTGTGGTGGACGGAGTGGGCGGACCGCCCGATCGCCGAGTGGCCGGGGCGGTTGCTCATCGACGTGGCCGCGCGGTTCGCCGCGTGGGAGGTGCGTCCGGCCGCCACCGAAGGGTATCGCACCGCGGAAGTGACCGTGGGCGGCGTGGACACGCGCGACCTGTCGTCAAAAACCATGGCGAGCCGCGCGCATTCCGGGCTCTATTTTATCGGCGAGGTGGTCGATGTGACCGGACATTTGGGTGGGTTCAATTTTCAATGGGCGTGGGCCTCGGGCCATGCGGCCGGGCAGGCGATTTGACCGTAGGGGCACGGCATGCCGTGCCCCTACGCCTGATTGCCTCCGTTCCCGTCCGCTTAGTATAGTCGGGGCACTATGGCACTCCTGTCGTGGCAACGATACATGATGCGTCGCGTGGAACGAACCACCGTCGGCCTCGGTTTCTTGCTGATGCTCGCGTGCGGGCCCCTAACGGCCGAAGCCGCGGAGTCCCCTCCGGCTCCCGCGGGCCCGCGCGCGTACCGCGTCGCGGTGTTCGACAAACCCGCGACGGATCGGCTGCGCAAGCAGGTGGCGGAAGGCGTGATCGTGTTCGCCGAACGGGTGGTCCGATTCTCCGAGATCCCCGACGCGAAACTCCGAGCGGATTTCCTGTCGCGGTACCGCGACGTGTACTTTGCCACCGAGCTCGACCCCACGGGGTGTTTCAGCCTGACTCATCTGGGCAGCGAACACGGCTCCATCGGTGTCCTGGCGCCGTACGGACTCGTGGCGTGGCAGACGTCTCCGGAGCGCACGATTGTCGGCCGGTTATATCAGTCGCCCGACAGCACCTATGATCTCACCCTGACCGAGCGGGGCGATCGCATGGAGGGGACGGGGAACGGCAACCTGGGCTTTCGCGGCGGCGCGAATTTGGTCGAATATTTTTCCGGCACGCGGCTCCCCGCCGCCAACGTATTGGATTGCTTTCACGACACGATGGAATCGCGCGATCAGGTCGTCCCGCGCTCACCCTAAGCGGGGTGGGCGACTCCCGGCGGGCGTCAGGAATTCGCCGCCGCCGCGGCGGGAGGAAGTGGGCGGGACGAGTAAAAACGGTAGGCATTGCGGCCCGCGTCCTTCGCGCGATACATCGCGATGTCGGCGTGCTTGACCAGGATCTCGGGATCCTGCCCGTCGGTCGGGAAAACGCTGATGCCAATACTCGCGCCGACGGAGAACGTCGTCCCTCCCAACTCGATGGGTGGTTTGGCCGCGTCGAGGATCTTGGCCGCGACCACGCCGATGTCATCTTCACAGGCCACGTCGTCGAGAAGGATCACGAACTCATCGCCCCCGAAGCGCGCCACGGTATCGCTGTCGCGCACCGCGGCGGAGAGACGGCTCGCCATCTCGCGCAGCAGTTTGTCGCCCATGGAATGTCCCAGGCTGTCGTTGATGTGTTTGAATTTATCCAGGTCAACGAACAGGGTCGCGACCACGCGTTTGCGCCAACGGGCCCTGGTGATCGCTTGTTCCAACCGGTCCACGAACAACGCGCGATTGGGCAACCCGGTCAGCGCGTCGTGGGTGGCGAGAATCCTCAGCCGCTCCTGGTCCTGAAGACGTTCAGTCACGTCTCGTCCCGTGGAAACGAAGTGCGTAATGCGGCCGTTGCCGTCCCTGATGGGCGCAATGGTCTTTTCCTCGGCGTAGACCTCGCCGCTCCGACGCCGGTTCTTGAACACGCCGTTAAAGACCCGCCCCGCCGTCAGGGCGTCCCATAACAACCGGTAAAACGCCGAATCGTGTTCGCCCGACTTCAGCACCCGCGGCGTGCGTCCGACCACATCGGGGACTGCGTATCCGGTTACGCGTTCGAACGCGGGATTGACGTATTGAATGACGCCGTGGGCGTCGGTGATCATGACCGCGTCCGCGGAGTGCTCGATGGCGCTGGAGAGCGTGCGTGTCCGGGCCTCGGACCGCGCCTGCTGCGCCAGAATGTCGTGGGTTCTTCGCAGAATCGCGATGATCAGGATCAGACTGCCGAAGGCGGACGCCATGATTCCGATCAACTGATGTCGGGCCTCGGTCCGCCTCACCGCGTCGAGTCGCCGTTTCACGGCTTCGCCGGCGCGTTCGTGCAATGTGATCAGCTCCGACAGCCCCGCGCTGGCGGATACCAGGTGGGTTCGCACCACGGGGATGTTGGGCTGAGCACGGTCCACCAAATCTCGAAGCGCGTCCTCCAACGCCTGGACGTCACCGCGAAACCGGTCCATGATCCGGTCGGCGTCGGCAAACCCGTACTGCCGATGTAACGCGGTCATCGCGTCGGCGTCTTGCCGGATCTCCCGTCGGGCGCCGGAAAGCGTCTTGGGAGGGCCGGGCATCGACGGGTGATGGCCGTCCAGCAAATCTCGAACGTCCTCGAATGACAGCCTGATGGCATCGGCATGACGGAGCGCGGTGGCATGAAAATCGGCGTACCGTGCCTGAAGTCGTTCGATGTCGCGCTCGTACCACTGAAGCACCGCGATCAGGGCCACGCCGCTCACGGCGACGAGGACGAGCAGGAGATAGATGTTGCGAAGAATGGTCTGTTGTGATGATCCCGTGGTTGTCATCACTTCCGCCCCTCTCACTCGCATGACGAGTGCACCCGGTCGCTACGCGGCCTCGGCGTCGCCTGATTTACGAACCCGTTCAGATATCCACGCGCTGAAATCCTCCGCGGGCATGGGGCGCGCGAACAGAAACCCTTGCATGGTTACGCAGCCGTGGGTGAGCAGGAACTCGCGTTGCGCATCGGTCTCCACGCCTTCCGCAACCACGTCCAATTTCAGACTCTGTCCCATCGCAAGGATTGCGCGGGTCAGCGCCGCGTCGTGCGCATCGTTCGGCAGGTCGCGCACGAACGATCGATCCAACTTGAGCGTGTCGAACGGATACCGTTGAAGGTAGCTCAATGAGGAAAACCCGGTCCCGAAGTCGTCGAGCCCGAACCGCACGCCCAGCTCGTCCAGCGCCGTGATCGTGCGTTGAGTGACTTCCGTGGGGCGCATCAGGAGGCTTTCCGTCATCTCGACTTCAAGGGCGTCCGGCGGCAATGCGACCCGGGAGAGCGCCTCCGCGACCACCGCGGCCAACTTCGCCTGCTCGAACTGTCGGGACGAGAGATTCACCGCCATCCGAAGATACGGCAGACCGGCCGCGCGCCACTGGGCGAGTTGTTCGCACGCCTTGGCGAGAACCCATTCTCCGACCGGCACGATCAATCCGGTTTCCTCCAACACCGGGACGAACTGCGCCGGAGAAACCAGGCCGCGATCCGGCTGATGCCACCGCAAGAGCGCTTCCACTCCGACGATGTGGTTGCGCAATACGTCGATCTGCGGTTGATAGTGGAGCGCGAACTCGCCGCGAGTCAGCGCCTGGCGCAACTGGCTTTCGATCATGATGCGTTCGAGCGCGCGCGCGCTCATTTCACGCGAGTAGAACTGATAGGCGTTCCGACCGGATTCTTTGGCGCGATACATGGCGATGTCGGCGTACTTGAGCAGGGAGTTGGGATCCTGGCCGTCCGCCGGGAACGTGCTGACTCCGATACTCGCGCCCACTTGAAGCAGCGTGGCGCCCAGTTCGACGGGCGGCACGAGCGCGTCCAGGAATTTTTGAGCCACGAGCGCGACGTCCGAGGCGTTGGCCACGTTGTCCAGCAGGACGACGAATTCATCGCCGCCGAACCGCGCCACGGTGTCGCCGTTGCGCACCGTGGCGGTGAGGCGGCCCGCGATGACGCGGAGCAGTTCGTCCCCGACGTGGTGCCCCAACGTGTCGTTGACGTTCTTGAATTGATCGAGGTCGACGAACATCGTCGCGACCACGCGTTGGGTCCATCGGGCGCGGCTGATGGCCTGCTCCAGACGATCGAAAAACAACGTGCGATTGGGCAGGCCGGTGAGGGCGTCGTGGTTGGCGAGAAAGTGCAACTGTTCTTGGATCTCGAGGCGCTCACTGATGTCACGCCCCGCCGATACGAAATGGGTGATCCGGCCGCTCGCATCCTTGAGCGGCGTAATGGTTTTCTCCTCGGAATAGAGAGACCCGTCCTTTCGGCGATTCACGAAGACCTCGGTGTGGCTGTTGCCGCCCAGAATCGTCTCCCATAACACACGATAAAACTCGGGTGTGTGCTTTCCGGATTTCAGTACCTTCGGGGTCAGACCGATCACTTCATACGGATCGTATCCGGTGGTCCGGACGAACGCCTGGTTTACGTACTCGATGATCCCATTCGTGGCCGTTATCATCACGCTATCCGCGGTTTGTTCCAGTGCGGTCGAGAGCATCCGCATGTACTCTTGCGCCCGGTTACGCGCGGTGACATCCACGCCGAAGCCGATCACGCTGGATACGTTCCGCTGTTCATCGAACATCGGCGAGAAAATCGAATCCATCAACAGCACGACATCGCTGGCGATCCGGACGGAGATATCCTGTCGAACCGTCTCACCGGACGCGGCGCGGGCAACCGCGGATCGGACCACGTCCGCGGCATCGGGCAAGTCTCTAAAGAATGCCGTCTCCCATACCAGGCACCCCACCACGTCTTCCCGCCGTTGACCGGTGGCGACGATGGCGGTACTGTTGACGTCGGTGACGACACCGTCGGGCGCGATCATCCCCACGAACGCGAACATATTGTCGAGCGTTTGACGAAGGCGCGACTCGCTCTTCCGCAAGGCTTCATCGACTGCCGCCTGGCGCAGGAGCATCCGGTGGAGGTTGTGGACGATGCGCATGGTGATCAATCCCGTCGGGACGAGCGACGACAGGACCACGATCAACAGGATCAGGCGCTGACGCGACTCTAGCGTAAGTAACCGAGTCTTGATGTCGTCGCTGGCGAGTTCGTGAAATCGGGCGAATTGGACAAAGCGGATTTCCAACGTGGAGACGCCTCGATTCAACTGGGCGATGTCGAGCCCCGAGGGATCGCCAGCCAGGGGGATCAGCGCCATGACGCGATCCATGGCGAGCCGTACCCTCGACCACGCGTGATCCGCCTCCTTGAATTCGAATCGGTAACGCCGGGCGTCGATGTCCCGTAAATGCTCGGTCACGACCGGGACGGCGCGATCGAGCAGATCGGCCGCCGCGTCTGCGCTCATATCCGGCGTCCGCAGTCCCTCCGACATGTCGCGCAACGACGAGCGAACTCGGTCCACCCGTTGGATGACCTCGAGATGGAGATCTGAATTGATCATTCGGAGACGCTCTCGCTGCTTGTACTGCAGTTGAAGTACGACGATCACGGTGAGCGCAACCGTGACGAAGAGCGCCGCAAGTCCACAGACGTATCGGGCCACATCGATATATGGCTTCGGGCTGATCATCCTTCGGCGGGCCGCGTTCGGTCGGCTGCAACGCTCTGGCGGAGCGCGTTGTAATCCGCGTCATTGGCCAGAAGGAAATAGGTGGCGCCGGCGGCTTCAAGAACCGCACGGGACTCCGGCTCGTCGGGCGCAAGCGCCAACATACGGTCCTGAATCTCCGCTTGCACGCTCGGCGCGAGGTCGCGTTGGACCGCCCAGACAGAGTCGGCAAACGGAGGTGTTTCCCAGACCACTCGACCGTCGCGTTTCGTGATCTGGCCCGCGGCCAGCAGCCGCTCGAAGGCCTCGCGGCTGACAACGCCCGCGTCGATCTGGCCTTTACGGAGCCGCATCGCCGTTGTGTCATACACGTCCGAGTACATGATTTCTCCGAAAAAGCGCTCCGTCTCCATGCCTTTCTCACTGAGAAAGTAGCGCGGCATAAAATAGCCGGCGGTCGACGGACTGCGGACGAAGCCAAATCGCGCGCCCCGCAGGTCTTCGAAGCGCCGCGCCGCGCTGTTGGCCGGCACGATGATGAGCGAGGTGTAGTACAGGTCCGCGTCCCGCGTGACCAACGGGACCGCCTGGTCCCGCTCGCGTGCGATGAGGTACGGATAGCCGCCCAGGTACGCCATATCGACTCGGCGGTTACGGAACATTTCCAACAATTCGTCGCCGTCCTTCGGGATCACCAGTTCGGCCTCGAGGCCGGTTTCCCGTTGGAGATAGGCCACCAACGGGCCGTGTTGTCGCCGGAGGACCTCCGGTGCGGCGTTGGGCATCACGCCGATTCTCAAGGTCTCCGGCCGGTATCCGGCGTCTGGGTGCGAACAGCCGACGGCCGCGGCGCACAAGATGCCGAAGGACACGACGGTGCGTACGAAGCCCATTCTGCGTGTCCGGAGTGTATCGATTCGATCCACGGGTTCCATCACGAGACTATGACGGTCAAAAGATACTTGATGGTTCCTGTTCGTCCAGTGGCGCGGTCGCTTGATTACGGGGAATCATTCGAGAAATAATCTCGTCCGTGCCGTCCGACACGGGTCAGATGACCGTAACCCCCCAGTTTCCCGGAGAGCAGACGCCCGACGGGTCGTTTGTTCGCCAACCTGACGCGTTTCGAGACTGGGTGACGCCGGACCGGGCGTCGCGGTACCCGTCGGCGAGCGGTCGGTATCATCTCTACGTGTCGTTAGCCTGTCCGTGGGCGCACCGAACCATCATTACCCGGCGACTCAAACGCCTTGAGCACGTGGTCGGGATGACCGTCGCAGACCCAATCCGGGACGAACGGGGATGGGCGTTTCGCGACGGACCCGGACATTCGCGCGATCGGGTCAACGGGTTCCGTTTTCTCAGCGAAGCCTACGCCGCGACCGACCCGAGCTTTCAGGACCGGATCACTGTGCCGGTGCTCTGGGACACCGTGACAAAGCGCATCGTCAGCAATTCGGACGACGACATCATGCGAATGTTCAACGCCGCGTTCGATCGCTTCACCGACAGCCGGGTGGACCTGTACCCGACCGATCTGCGAGGCGAGATCGACGCCCTCAACGCGTTCATCTACGACAACGTGAACGACGGCGTCTACCAGGCCGGATTCGCCACGTCGCAAGCCGTGTACGAGCAGGCGGCTCGGCGCGTATTCGACGCGCTGGACGGATTGGAGACGCGGCTGGCCTCTCGGCGTTACCTGTTCGGTTCCCGCATGGTGGAGACCGACTGGCGGCTCTTCGTCACGTTGATCCGGTTCGACCCGGTCTACCACGGACACTTCAAGTGCAACCTGCGACGGATCGCGGATTATCCGAACCTCTCTGGATACCTCAGGGACCTCTATCAGGTTGACGGGATCGCCGAGACCGTGAATTTCGATCACATCAAACGGCACTATTACATGACGCACGACGACATCAATCCCACGCGCATCGTGCCGCTCGGCCCCGCGCAGGACCTGACCACGCCCCACGACCGGGGGCGGCTGAGCTGAGCAACACGCCGTTCGCGTTGACGGCCTCTCTCCCAATCCCGTATTCTCACCCTGATGCAAACGTCGACGATTCAGAACGATACCGAACTGCGCACCGCGACCGAGCGTCGCCGTACGTTCGCCATCATCAGCCATCCGGACGCGGGCAAGACCACGGTCACGGAAAAGCTGTTGTTGTATTCCGGCATGATCCGCACCGCGGGTATGGTCGGCCGCCGCAAAGGCGGCGCGCTTGCCACGTCGGATTGGATGGGTATGGAGCAGGAGCGCGGCATTTCCATCACCGCCTCCGCCATGCAGTTTTCGTATAAAAACACCGTGATCAACGTCCTGGACACCCCAGGTCACCAGGATTTTTGTGAAGACACCTACCGCACGCTCACGGCCGCGGACAGTGCCATCATGGTCCTCGACGCGGCCAAGGGCGTTGAAGCCCAGACGCGCAAATTATTCGAGGTGTGCCGTCTGCGTCAGATTCCGGTGCTCACGTTGATCAACAAACTCGATCTGCACGGCCGCCCGCCGCTGGAGCTGATGGCCGAAGTCGAAGATGTGTTGGGAATCGAGGCCAGCGCCATCAATTGGCCGGTGGGGGCGGGCAGGGAATTTGTCGGCGTAGTGGATCGGCCCACGCGGACCCTGCTGCTCTTCAGCAAGACCGCTGCCGGGGGCGCCACCAAAGCGGCAATGACACGAGTCGGGTTCGACTCGCCCGAGGTCGAATCGCTGGTGTCGCCCGATTTGCTTGCTCAGGCGCGACACGACCTGGAGTTGCTCGAGATCGCGGGCAATCCCTTTTCGCGCGACCGGTTCATCCAAGGCGCCGTCACGCCGGTGTTCTTCGCCTCGGCATTGACCAACTTCGGGATCGAGAACTTTTTCGACGCGTTCGTGGAACTCGCGCCATCACCGAGCGCCCGTGTGGCGGTCCGCTACGATGGGAGCGAGGTTCGCCTCGATCCGATCACGACCCCATTCAGCGCGTATGTGTTCAAACTCCAGGCGAACATGAATCCACGGCACCGCGATAGCACCGCGTTTCTTCGCATTTGCTCTGGTCGATTTACACGCGGGATGGTGGTCAAGCACCACCGGCTCGGGACCGACGTGCGACTGTCGCGTCCGCACAGCCTCGTCGCGCAGGAGCGTACCACCCTTGACGAAGCCTACCCGGGCGATATCGTGGGCGTGGTGAATTCGGGACAGTTCGCGATCGGGGACACGCTCTCCACGACCGAGGGATTCAATTTCAAACCCTTGCCCCAGTTCCAGCCCGAAGTATTCGGCCGCATCTTTCCCAAGGACGTGGGCAAACGCAAGAGCTTCGACAAAGGCATGCACCAGATGGCGCAAGAGGGAACCGTACAGATTCTCCGGAACCTCAATGACACCGATTGGTACATCGGCGCGGTCGGGCGACTGCAGTTCGACGTGCTCCAGTATCGCCTCAAACACGAATACGGCGTGGAGACGACGCTGGAGTCACTTCCGTTCGAGTGCAGTGCGTGGCTCAAGGGCACACCCGAGACGTTCAAGCCGCCGTCGTCCTCAGTCGTGGTGAAGGACCGCCTCAACCGTGCCATGGTGCTGTTCCCGAACATGGTTGCGAAGCGCTACGCGCAAGAGCGGAATCCGCAACACGAACTCGTGGATATCGGATAACCGGCACGTCTGAAGGGGATAACACGGCTATGGCACAGCCAACGATTCGCGAACTGATGACACCCAATCCCATTACAATCGCCCACGGTCAAACGGTCGGCAAGGCCATGGAGTTGATGACGCGATTTGATATCCGGCGATTGCCCGTGATCCGCGACGGCAAGCTCACCGGCATCGTGTCAGACCGCGACGTCCGTCAGATGGCCGGACGGCCCAGCGTGAAACTCGAAAAGACCGCCGCGGATGACGCCTACCTGCAACTGCCCGTCGAAGAGGTCATGACGCTTAACGCGATTACGGTCCGCGAGACCCAACCCGCGCAGGACGCCATTGCACTGATGATCAAACACAAGATCAGCGGACTACCGGTAGTCGGACGGGACGGCGTGCTGGTCGGAGTGATCTCCGAGCAGGACATCCTCAAGTACTGCCTCAATATCCTCGAACGAGAAGGCGACCGGACGGCGTAACCGCGGGTTCCGTAGCCGAGACCTAGGGGTTCGACATGTCGAACCCCTACAGGTTTATTGCTCGTTTGACCAGTTCAAACGCAACGTCTTGAGAAACTGATCGTCGAACGACGTTTCGTCGGTTGAAAGGGGCGGAGCTTCGAGTTGGGGGGGCTCGTCCTTCTTGCGCAGGATGCGGGTGAACAGCGCGAACAGCAGATCCACCTGATAACCCTCTTCCTCAATATCCTTGAGCGCATCCTTCACGTCGCCGGAATCGGTCAGCGCGGCGTTCACGCACTGCGACAGTTCCCGAACCAGCTTTTTGATGCGGTCTCGTTCTTCCGGGCTCATCCGTCTCCCTCGCAGCGTGAGATCCAGCATATCTGACGAACAATAGCTGTCAAGACGCTCCGCGTGAGAGGCCGTTTTTTTTGACTTTGAGCATTGAACTTCCTATAATCTGGTGATTTTTTCATCCGGCCGCGCAGAATCCCGTTGCTTGAAACCACCAGAAATTTTTCGATCATTGCCCATATCGATCATGGGAAATCAACGCTCGCGGACCGGCTCCTCGAACAAACCGGAGCGCTGACTGCCCGCGAATTGCGCGAACAGGTTTTGGATGACATGGACCTGGAGCGCGAGCGGGGAATCACCATCAAAGCGCACGCGGTTCGCCTGCAATACCGCGCCGCGGACGGGCGAACGTACGACTTCAACCTGATCGATACTCCCGGGCACGTGGACTTCACGTATGAGGTCTCGCGGAGCCTGGCCGCCTGCGAAGGCGCGCTCCTGATCGTGGACGCGACCCAGGGTGTTGAAGCGCAAACCATCGCCAACGCGCAGCTCGCGTTTGCCAGCAATCTCGCCATCATTCCCGTGATCAACAAGATCGACTTACCCAGCGCCGACGTGGACAAGGTGAAACGGGAGATCGAAGACGTGTTGGCCATCGATGCGTCCGAAGCCATCTTGGCCAGCGCCAAAGAAGGCATTGGAATCTCGGAGATTCTGGAGACGATCGTACGGCGTATCCCGCCGCCGCGCGGCGATGCCGCGGCGCCGCTCAAAGCGCTGATCGTGGATTCGTGGTTCGACAACTATCAAGGAGCAATCATCCTTGCGCGCGTCATGGACGGCCGCGTCCGGGCCGGCACCAAGATTCTCCTTATGGCCGCGGGCAAGGCCCACATCGTGGACTCGGTCGGCGTCTTCACGCCCAAGCGGCTACCGACCGACGAGTTAGCCGCGGGTGACGTGGGGTATATCGTCGCCGGGATCAAGAACGTGGCGGACACCAAGATCGGCGACACGGTGACCGATGCGGCGCGTCCGACCATCGAGCCGTGCCCGGGGTACGCCGACGTCAAACCCATGGTGTTCTGCGGGCTCTACAGCGTCGACAGTGCGGACTTTGAGGCGCTGCGGGACGCGCTGGAAAAGCTGCGGCTCAACGACTCATCGTTTTCATTCGAGCCGGAAACCTCGCTGGCACTGGGATTCGGATTCCGCTGCGGATTCTTGGGCCTGCTGCACATGGAGATCATCCGCGAGCGTTTGGAACGGGAGTATCACCTCGCGTTGATCAGCACTGCCCCCACCGTGGTGTACCGGGTGACGACTCTCAAGGGCGAGGTCCTGCACATCGAGAATCCGGCCAAGCTTCCGGACGTGCAGAAGATCGCCACGTTCGAAGAGCCGATGATCCGCGCGACCATTATTACGCCTGAGGAGTATCTGGGCGCGTTGTTGCGGCTTTGCGAGGAGCGCCGCGGCACGCAATTGGATATGAAGTACCTCGACGTCAAACGCCTAATGTTGACCTATCGGCTGCCGCTCAATGAAGTGATTCTCGATTTCTACGACCGCCTCAAGTCGATCAGCCGTGGGTACGCCTCGTTCGATTACGAAGTCACCGGGTACGAACCGAGCGATCTGATCAAACTGGACATCTTATTGAACGGAGAAACGGTGGACGCCCTGTCCTGCATCGCGCACCGCAGCAAGGCCACGTCCCGAGGACGCCAACTGGTGGAGAAGATGCGGGAATTTATTCCGCGGCAGATGTTTGAAATTGCGATTCAGGCCGCGATCGGCAGCCGCGTGATCGCACGCGAGACGGTCGGCGCGCTCAAGAAGAACGTGACCGCGAAATGTTATGGAGGCGACATCAGCCGCAAACGGAAATTATGGGAAAAACAGAAGGAAGGCAAGAAACGCATGAAGCAGGTCGGCCGGGTCGAGATCCCTCAGGAAGCCTTCCTGGCGCTCCTGAAAGTGACCGACTGATTCGGGGCATGGCGACGCGGAACAAATCCGTCATCCGCGAGTACGCGGAAGCGTTCGCTCTGGCGATCCTGCTCGCCCTGACGATCCGGACGTTCGTGGTCCAGGCGTTCAAGATTCCTTCCGGGTCCATGATCCCCACGTTGTCGATCGGCGACCACATTCTGGTCAACAAGTTCGTGTACGGGATCAAGCTGCCGTTCACCGATCAAATCCTGTTTCCGGTGTCCACGCCGACCCACGGGGACATTGTGGTGTTCAAATACCCGGAGGACGAGAGCAAAGACTTCATCAAGCGTGTGGTCGGGGAACCCGGAGACATCGTCGAGGTCCGTAACAAAGCGGTGTACGTCAACGGCAAGTTGGCCGATACCACACACATCCAACACGCCGATCCCGAGCTCCGCCAGGAGCGTCGCGATTTTTTCGGTCCGGTTACGGTTCCGCCGGGGTCGTATTTCGTGATGGGCGATAACCGCGATCATAGCCTGGACAGCCGTTTTTGGGGGTTCGTGAAGCTCAACAAGATTCGGGGCAAGGCGTTCCTGATTTATTGGTCGTGGGACGGTGCCGACACGTGGGTGCGGTGGTCCCGTATCGGACGGGTGATTCAGTGATCCGAAGTATGGTACGCTGCGGTCGCAGCGTGATATCGACCCTTGCCGCCGTGATCAAACAGGGGAGCGACTGGACGTGACGGTGGACTCGACGCGTTTGCGAGACTTGGCCTCGAGGTTGTCTCAGGCTCGCGTGGTCGTTCTGGGCGACCTGATGCTGGACCGCTTTATCTGGGGCCGCGTCTCGCGGATTTCTCCGGAAGCTCCGGTGCCGGTGGTCGAAGTCACGTCGGAGTCGGTCCTGCTCGGCGGCGCCGGCAACGTGTTCCTCAATCTGTTGTCGCTGGGCGCGACGGTTTCGCTGTGCGGCGTGGTCGGAGACGACGCGCCGGGGGCCTCCTTGCTCGATCTGTTGCGCGCCCGGGGCGCCTCGGTGAACGGCGTGCTGGCCGAGAGCGGACGGCCCACCTCGCAAAAGACCCGCGTCATCGCCCACCAACAACAAGTCGTGCGCGTGGATCGAGAGCGGCGCGCGCCCTTGCTCGTCAAAACGCGCGACGCGTTGATCGACGCGGTGGAGGCTCGTCTGGACGGGGCCAACTGCCTGGTGGTCTCGGACTACGCCAAGGGAGTGGTCTCCTCCGAGTTGATGGATCGCGTGCGGACCGCGGCCACTCGGCGAGGCGTCGAGATCCTGGTCGATCCCAAAGTCTCGAACATGGCCTGTTATTCCGGCGTTCACGTCGTCACCCCGAACCACCTGGAAGCGTCGCAGGCCAGCGGGGTGGACATCGTGGACGCCTCGACGCTGGCGCACGCCGGACGCGTTTTATTGGAACGCCTCGGCGCGGCCGCGGTGCTGGTCACGCGCGGCGAACAGGGCATGTCCTTGTTCGAACGGGACGGCGGCGTCACGCACATCCCCACCGTCGCCAAACAAGTGTTCGACGTGACCGGCGCGGGCGACACCGTGATCGCCGCGCTGGCGGCCGCGCGCTCCATCGGCGCGCCGTTGGCCGACGCGGCGCGGCTCGCCAATTGCGCGGCCGGGTACGTGGTGGGCGTGGTCGGCACCGCGGCGGTCACCCCGGACGCGCTGAACAGACAGCTCGACGAATATCTGGCCGGAGGCGTGGGATGAAGGTCGTGGTCGTCATTCCGGCGCGGTACGCCTCGACGCGATTGCCGGCCAAACCCTTGGCCGACATCAACGGCAAATCCATGATCCAGCGGGTGTGGGAACAAGGGCGCGCCGCGCGGGGCGTGCACGACGTGTTCGTGGCCACCGACGACGCGCGGATCGTGCGCGCGGTGGAATCGTTCGGCGGGCGCGCGGTGATGACGTCCGACGCGCACGCGAGCGGGACCGACCGTCTGGCCGAGGTGGCGACCCGCCATCACGCCGACGTGTACGTGAACCTCCAGGGCGATTTGCCGTTTGCGCCGCCCGCGATGATCGAAACGGTGATCCGCGCGTTCGACGATCCCACGGTGCGTCTCTCGACCTTGGCGCGGGTGATTACCGACGCCGCGGACGTGTACAATCCGAACGTCGTGAAGGTCGTAATGGACCGTCGCGGGAATGCGTTGTACTTTTCACGATCGCCGATCCCGCACATCCGCGATCGCGCGGACCGTGGGCTCGACGCGCCGCCCGCCGACGCGTATTATCAACATTTCGGATTGTACGGGTATCGTCGCGACACATTGTTGGAGTTCGCGGGATGGCCCAAGGGACGACTGGAAGAGTTGGAGAAGCTCGAACAACTGCGCGCGCTGGAACAGGGGTGTCCCATCCGCGTGATGGTGACCGCGCAAACCACGCAAGAGGTGAACACCCCTGAAGATCTTGAACGCGCGCGGGCCGACGCGGCCGGCGTGACCACGGTCGGGAGGATGCCATGACCAAATACTTGTTCATCACGGGCGGGGTGGTGTCCTCATTGGGCAAAGGCCTGGCCTCGGCCTCAATCGGGAATTTGCTCGAAAGTCGCGGCCTGAAGGTCGCGTTCCTGAAGCTGGATCCATACATCAACGTGGATCCCGGCACCATGAACCCCTACCAGCACGGCGAAGTCTTCGTGACCGAGGACGGCACCGAAACCGATCTGGACCTGGGGCATTACGAACGATTCACCACGGTCACCACCGGCCGGCAGAACAATTACACCACCGGCCGCATCTACAACAACGTGATCCAAAAGGAGCGGCGCGGCGATTACCTCGGCGGGACCGTTCAAGTTGTGCCCCACATCACCGACGAAATCAAGCGGTCGATCGCGGCGCTGGGCGACCACGCCGACGTGGTGATCGTGGAGATCGGCGGCACGGTCGGCGACATCGAGAGTTTACCGTTCCTCGAAGCGATTCGCCAATTCCCGTTCGAGGTGGGGCGGGAAAACGTGGTCTACGTTCACCTCACGTTGGTTCCCTACGTGGCCGCGTCCGGAGAACTCAAGACCAAACCCACGCAGCACAGCGTGAACAAGCTGCGCGAGATCGGGATTCAGCCGCACATTCTGCTCTGTCGTTCCGAGCGGGACGTGCCCGACGACCTCAAGGCCAAGATCGCGCTGTTCTGCAACGTGGATCGGGACGCGGTGATCGCGGCGCGCGACGTGGACACCATCTACGACGTGCCCCTCGTATTTCACCAACAGGGGCTCGACGAGTTGATCGCGCGCCTGCTGCACCTGCCCTCGCGCCCCGCGAACCTCGCGGACTGGGAGCGCCTGGTGGACGGGATCAAACACCCTCGCGGTTCGGTCAACATCGCGTTGGTGGGGAAGTACCTGGGGCTCAAGGACTCGTACAAGAGCCTCTCGGAAGCGCTGCACCACGGCGGATTCGCGCACACCACCCGCGTGGACATTACGTGGATCGACGCCGAGAGCCTGGTGACCGACGGCCCGGAACCGCACCTCGCCGAGATGGACGGCGTGCTGGTGGCCCCGGGATTCGGCAATCGGGGGATCGAGGGCAAAATCGAAGCCATCCGGTACGCGCGGGAACGACACGTGCCGTTTCTCGGCATCTGTCTGGGCATGCAGTGCGCGGTCATTGAATACGGGCGTCACGTCCTGGGGTTGTCGTCCGCGAACAGCACGGAGTTCCAAGTCACGCCCGATCCCGTGATTGATCTCATGCGCGACCAACACGCGGTGGAGGGTCTCAAGGGCGGCACCATGCGGCTGGGCTCGTATCCCTGTCGTATCGCCAAAGGCACGCGCGCCTTCGAGGCGTATGGGCACGAAGAAGTCAGCGAGCGGCATCGCCACCGGTACGAATTCAACAATCAGTACCGCGAGCGGTTCGAACGGGGCGGGATGGTGCTCAGCGGCGTCAACCCGCAACGCGATTTGGTGGAGATCGTCGAACTCCCGTCGCATCCGTGGTTCGTGGGCGTGCAGTTCCACCCGGAGTTTCGCTCCCGGCCGCTGCAACCGCACCCGCTCTTTGCCGCGTTCGTGGGCGCGGCGCTGGAGGGACGCGCGAAGCGGACCGCGCGGCCCGGAGGCGGTCGGTGACGGCGCGAACGGTCGAGGTCGGACGTCTGCGTCTGGCGCAGGGCGGGCCGTTGTTCGTGATCGCGGGCCCGTGCGTGGTGGAGAACGAGTCGCTCTGCCTCTCGGTCGCGGAACGGATGCAGCGGATTACGTCGAAGTTGGGCCTGCCCTACGTCTTCAAGGCCTCCTACGACAAGGCCAATCGGACCTCGGTGACGTCGTTTCGCGGGGTGGGGCTCGACGAAGGGCTTCGTATCCTCGAACGCGTCCGCGACGCCGTGGGCGTGCCGGTGCTCTCGGACGTGCACGGCGTGGAAGACGTCCGCGCCGCGGCCGACGTGTTGGACGTGCTCCAGATCCCCGCGTTTTTATGCCGGCAAACCGACCTCCTGCTCGCGGCCGGTCGCACCCACAAGACCGTCAACGTGAAGAAGGGGCAGTTCCTCGCGCCGTGGGACATGCGCCACGCGGTGGAGAAGATCGCCTCGGTCGACAATCATCGCATCCTGCTCACGGAACGAGGCGCCAGTTTCGGGTACAACAACCTCGTGTCCGATTTCCGGAGCCTGCCGATCATGCGTCAGTGGGGGTACCCGGTCGTGTTCGACGCCACGCACAGCGTGCAACTCCCGGGCGGGGCGGGGACCGCGTCGTCCGGTCAGCGCGAGTTCGTCGCGCCGCTGGCCCGCGCCGCAGTCGCGGTGGGGTGCGACGGGCTGTTCATGGAAGTGCACCCGGATCCGGACCACGCGCCGTCCGACGGGCCCAACATGGTGCCGCTGGATCACGTCGAGGACCTGCTGCGGCAAGTCTCCCGCATCCGCGAGGCCCTCTCCGAGACGGAACGCGCCCCGCGATGATTCTCGCCAGAGGCCGGCAGGTCCTCGAAATCGAAGCCAAAGCGATTCTGGCGTTGATGGACCGGCTCGACGAGCGGTTCGAACGCGCGGTGCACGTGATCAACGACTGCCACGGCCGGGTCATCGTCACCGGCATGGGCAAATCCGGTCACATCGGTCGAAAGCTCGCGGCCACGCTCGCGAGCATCGGCGTGCCCGCCGCGTTCCTCCATCCCGCGGAAGGGATTCACGGCGATCTCGGCATGGTGACCCGCGGCGACGTGGTGATCGCGCTTTCCAACAGCGGAGAGACCGAAGAACTCCTGGCCATCTTGCCCGCGATCAAACGCATGAACCTCGCGCTGATCAGTCTGACCGGCAAGCCGCGCTCGTCGTTGGCCGAGGCCAGTGACGTAGTCTTGGACGTGAGCGTGGCGGAAGAGGCGTGCCCGCTGTCGCTCGCGCCCACGTCGAGCACCACGGCGGCCTTGGCGCTCGGCGACGCGCTGGCCATGGCGCTGTTGGAACACCGCGGCGTCCAACCGGACGATTTCGCGCGGTACCACCCCGGCGGCGCCTTGGGACGGCGGCTATTGTTGACGGTCGAGCAGCTCATGCACCGCGACGCCCTGATTCCCCGCGTGGCGCCCGATGCCGTGCTTCGCGACGTGATCTACGAGATCGGGTCCAAGAAACTCGGCATGACCACGGTGCTCGATTCAAACGGTCGATTGCTGGGGGTGGTGACCGACGGGGACATCCGGCGCGTACTGGGAAAGGACGACCACGACATTCTGCAACGCCGAGCGCGCGACGTGATGACGGTTCATCCCAAGACCATTCACGCCGCGGCGTTGGCGGCCGAAGCGCTCGCGGTCATGGAACGCCACGCCATCACCTCGCTCGTGGTCTCGGCCGCGGACCAACGGGTCGAGGGCGTGGTGCATCTGCACGATCTCTTGAAAGCCGGCATCGCCTGAGCACCGCGATGAGCGCCTGGTCGCGCCGACTCTCCGCCAGAGCCAAGGCCGTCCGCTTTCTCCTCCTGGACGTGGACGGCGTCTTGACCGACGGGCTCGTGACCTTCACGAGCGACGGACAGGAAATCAAGTCCTTTCACATCCACGACGGTCACGGCATCAAACAACTCGCGGCGGCCGGTATCGAAGTCGGGATCTTGAGCGGTCGGCGTTCCGCGATCGTGGATCGTCGGGCCCAGGAACTCGGACTCGCGGAAGTGCATCAGGGCGCGGCCGACAAGTTGATCGTCTACGAGGCGCTGCTGGCGCGCCGCGGCCTCACCGACCGACAAATCGCCTACATGGGAGACGACGCGCCGGACGCGCCGATTCTCCGGCGCGCGGGGTTGGCGTTGTCCGTTCGGAACGCACACGACGCGGCCAAACGATCGGCCCACTACGTCACCACGCGAAGGGGCGGGGACGGCGCGGTGCGCGAGGTCTGCGACCTGCTGCTCCGCGCCCGCCGGGTGAAGGCGCCGTGAGAGCGGGCCAACGGCTGATCAGAGGCCTCATCGTGGTCGCGCTCGACGCCGTCTCCGCGACCGCCTCGCTCATTCCGTGGCGGATGGGCGTCGCCATCGGCGGGGGACTCGGCACGCTGGCGTGGTACGCGCTGCCGTCGGCGCGTCGGCTCGCGATCCAAAATCTGGCGGCTTCCTTGCCCGAGCTGACCGACGCGGAGCGGGTCCGCGTCGGCCGGGTTTCATTGGCCAATCTGGGACGAGCGGCGATGGAAGTCCTCATGTTCTCGCGTCGTCCGCGCACGCGGGTGGAACGGTGGTGCGAGTTCGACGGCGAGGACCGGCTCCAAACGGCGTTGGCCGCGGGACAGGGCGTCATCTTCGTCACCGGCCATATCGGCAATTGGGAACTCCTTGCCGCGCTGGTGGCGCGTCGCGGATACGACGCGTCGGTGGTGGCCACGCCGGCGTACGATGAGCGACTCGACCGACGTCTGGTGGCGGCGCGAGCCGTGCACGGCGTCGAAACCATTCGTCGCGGAAGCCCCTCGGCGGCGCGCCAACTGCTGTCCTCCCTTCGCCGCAACGCCGTGTTGGGCATGTTGATCGACCAAGATACCGACGTCGACGGCGCGTTCGTGCCGTTTTTCGGACGCCTCGCGCATACCCCGGTCGGGGCCGCGGCGTTGGCTCTTCGCACGGACGCGCGGGTCATCTGCGGCTTCCTGCTCCGGGAAGGCGCTTCACGACACCGGGTGCTGCTGGAGGGACCGATCGACTTGATCCGAACCGGCGATCCCGAGCGCGACGTGGTCGAGAACACCGCGCGCTTGACGCGGATGATCGAGCGGCACATCCGCGCGCACCCCGATCAATGGATTTGGTTTCATCGGCGCTGGAAACGGCGTCCCGATGCCTCATCGCCGCGCGCCGAGGAACGGCCCCTGGCGAGCCGGACGTCCGCCGGTACGCTCCGCGCATGAATCGCCGCGGACAGTCCCTCAATCTCCCCAACCTCCTGACGCTGTCTCGCATCGGGTTGATCCCCGTGTTCGTCGCCTTGTTCCTCATCGAACCGTCTCCGTTCATCGCCGTGTTGTCCGCGGCGGTGTTCGCGGTGGCGTCCGTGACCGATTGGCTGGACGGCTATGTGGCTCGGCGACGTCAACAAATTACCGATTTGGGCAAATTGCTGGACCCGATCGCGGACAAGGTGCTTGTGCTGGCCGCGTTGGTGGTGTTGGTGGAGGCCCAGCGAGCCCCGGGATGGTTGGTCATCATTCTGCTCGCGCGGGAGTTCGCCATCACCGCGTTGCGGGCCGTGGCGGCGATCGACGGGCACATTATCGCGGCCGATCGGCTCGGCAAGTGGAAAATGGCGGCGCAAACGGCCGCGGTGATCGTGTTGATTTTGGAGCCGGCCTTACCCGCGTGGGCGCATCCCGTCGGACTCGGCCTGCTCGTCGCGGCCACGGCGCTGGCGCTCGTCTCCGGCTGGCAGTACGCCGCCACGTATCGTCGTACGATCGGATCGGCGTCCACGCCATGACGTCGGGCGCATTCCCGTGGAGCGGCTTGGCGATTACGTTGTTCGCGTATATGCTTGGCACGATTCCTTTCGGCGTGTTGGTCGCTCGCTGGGTCGGCGCCGCCGATCCCAGGACGAAGGGAAGCGGAAACATCGGGAGCACCAACGTATTGCGGGTCGCGGGCAAAGGTCCCGCGGCCGCGACGTTTCTACTGGATGCCGGCAAAGGGTTCGTCGCGGTGTGGACGGCCCTCAGCCTGACTGCGGATCACACGGGACTGTGGGCGCAAATTTCCGGGATTGCGGTGGTGCTGGGACACACGTTTCCGGTGTGGACGGGATTTCGGGGCGGCAAGGGCGTCGCCACCGGCATCGGCGCCTTGGCGGCGTTGTCGCCGGTGATCGCGTTGGGGGTTCTCGCGGTGTGGAGCGGCATCTTGGCGGTATTCCGATATGTGTCGCTGGCCAGCATCACGGCGGCCGTCGCGCTGCCGATCGCCGTTTTTCTGACGGGACGGCCGTCGATTCACGTCTTCGCGGTGATCGTCGCCGCGGCGATCCTCATTCGTCATTACGACAATATCCGGCGCCTGCTGCGCGGAACCGAATCGCCGATCGGGCGTCGCGCGGGATGACGGCCAGAACGCTCGCGGTCTTCGTCTTCGCGCTGTTGGCGGCGTGCGCGGCCCCATCCCGAGGCCTCGCCGCCCCCCCACCTGAACTCCTGGGCGCTTGGGATGCCTACCGCGCCGTGGTCGCGTCGGCGACCGATTCCAGCGACGTCGTGGTCGCCGCGCGGGCCGTGTCCGATGCCGCGCGCGCGAGCACCGTCGATCAGTTTCCATCACTCAGTTACGTCATCCTCCGCGACGCGGAAGCCCTGCTCAAACGGGGAGAAACCGATGCCGCGCTCTACCTCGCGCGCATCGCGTCGGCCCTGTCTCCGAAACTCTGGGCGCCGCACGCGTGGCAAGCAAACGTGTATTTCTCGGGACCGAACCCCAACGCCGTAGCCGGCGTCAAAGAATGGATCGCCGCCTTCAAAGCGTCCTTCCAAGATTTTTGGTCGCTGCTCTATCGGATCGACCGATGGTTGGCCGCGGCCGTTCTCGCCTTGTTGTCGGCGGCGGTCCTGGTCATGGCGGTGTTCATGATGCGGGTGGTTCCGCTGTTGGGGCATTTGTTGGTTGAATGGAGCGGAAACCGACTGTTCAGGCCGACGGCGGGGCTCTTGGCGGCGTGGGTCGTCGTCCTGCCCCTCGTCGCCGTGCGGTGGGGCGCGTGGTTCGTTCTTGTTCCCGGCGTCGTGTTGTGGTGGTTTCTCTCCAGACGGGAACGCGCCGTGCTGACGGCGCTGGCCGGTGTCGGGGTGGCGGCGGCGCTGATTATTCCTCGCGCCATGCCGTTATTGACCGCTGATCAGAGTACCGAGTTCCGCTTGGTGGTCGAGGTCGCGGAAGGACGCGATCCGTCTCGGGCGCTGGATGACGCCGAGATCGTCGATTCCGCGCGAGGCGCGGCGGCGCGCGCTTCGGCCCTCGCCATGTCCGGGCGACCGGACGAGGCGGCCACATTGTTCGAAGAAGCGCTGATTCGCTGGCCGAACGACCCGCGCCTCCTGACCGACTACGGCAACCTCCTCTTCCGTCGAGGGGAGTACAAGAAGTCGGCATCCCTCTATGAACAGGCGCGGGCGGTGGTCCCGAATTCGGTTCCGGTGCTCTATAACCTGAGCCAAGTGTACCGAGCCGACCTCCGCTTCGAGGACGGCGAGGCGCAGTACCAGAAAGCCCGCGCCATCGACGCCGGATTGCTCGACTGGTACGGCGAGCGCGCTCAACGCAACGACGCGCTCGCCGTGGCCGACTATCCGTTGGCGCATTTCGAGCTCCTCAAAGACGCGCTCCACACCCAGCCGTCGTCTCCGGAGATTCAGACGGCGCTGTCCGAGGTGGGCCGTCACGTCTCGACGCCGGTCGCCATCGGGGTGTTCACCCTGTTCGTGGGCTGTTGGCTGTTGGGACGGTGGTTTCCGAATCAACCCGCCTCGCCCTGCGAAACGTGCGGAGCGTCGGTCTGCAGACGCTGCCAGCGGTACTTTCTCGACCTCAAGTTGTGCTCGACGTGCTGGAAATCCTACGCCAAGGGCGTCAAGGTGACGCCCCGGTCCACGCTCCCGCAGGCATTACGCCGGTGGGAGACGCGCCGTCGGTTCGCGGCCTGCTTGGCGGTGATTCCCGGAGCCGGACACGCCTCGATCGGGCATCCGGTGTGGGGCGCTCTGTTGGCGTTCGCGGGGTCGTGGCTCATCTGGGTCGGCGTCTTGCGGGAGGTGGGGTGGAATACGGTGGGGGCGAGACTCGTGCCGCCACCGTGGTACGTCACCTGGGGCCCCATCGCCGCCGGCATCTGTTTGATGGGGTTCATAGCCGTGTATCATCTGTTGACCTTGCGCTGGTCGGCGGCAGGCTCGTCGTTGCTGCCCGACCGTCGGTAGCGGCATGTCGCTCGAAGGCGCCATTAAAGATTTCGGGCTGTCGGACATTTTCCAGCTCATCTACGTCCAACAGAAGAGCGGCGTGATGTCCGTTCTCGACGGGGCGCGACGAGCCAGCGTCGGTTTCGTGAAGGGGATGGTGGTATCGGCGCAGATGGACAACGCCGAGGGGATCGAACGCATCGGCGAAGTGCTGGTTCGCGCCAAGCGGATCTCTCCGCCACAACTCGAGAAGGCGCTGAAGACGCAGCAGGACACCGGAGACTATCTCGGACAGATTCTTGTTTCCCAGAACGCCGTCAGCGAAGCGGACCTTAAAAAAGCGTTGCGGCTTCAGATTTTGGAAACGGTCTACCGCTTGTTCCGCTGGAAGGACGGACGCTACTCGTTCGAACAGCGCGACGTGCAGTACCCGAAACAGTATATTGACCCGATCAGCACCGAACACATCTTGATGGAGGGGGTTCGGCGGCTCGATGAATGGCCGCCGATCGAGAAGAAGATCCCCTCGCTGAAAGTCATCTTCGCCCAGGTGCCGGAAAAACGGGGAGAAATTGAACAGGCTGTCCAACCGGAAACTCCGGTTGCGGCGGCGGTCAACGAGGCGGAGGCGGATCCATTCGCCGATCTCGGCCAGGACGAGCCCGAAGGACGATTCTCCGCGAACGAGATCGCCGTCTATCACGCGTTGAACGGCTCGCACGATGTGTCCCGACTGATCGAATTGCTTCAGATCGGCGAATTCGAGGTGTGTAAGGCGTTGGCGAACCTCCTAAGCGCCGGCCTCATTGTTCCCCTGAATGCGCCGGCTCCGTCCGCCGTGGTGGCCGCCGAACGCGTGCCCTCCGAGTTGTTGCGACATGCCGCCGTGGCGTTGGGATGGATCGCAAACTTGGCGTTGCTGACGTCGTTGATCGCGGTTCCGACGTGGGCGCTGTGGGGCATGAGGTCCGCGATCGTCGAAGGGGTCCACGCGGAGGTCCGCGCGCTGCGGGTCATGATGCTCGGTCACCACATCAAGGGGTTGGGGGATCTGGTGGACGTCTGGAGCGTTGAACACGGCCGGGCTCCCATCTCCGTATTTGATCCGTTGGCGGAGTACGGCGCATCGATGTGGCCGCTCAAAGATCCTTGGGGGAAACCGTGGTCGTATGACCCGATTTCAGGGAAAGTCACGGCGAGCGGTCCTACCAGGTGAGCCCTAATTATTTAACAGAATAGCTCTTATCGGACACATATAAAGTAAAACTGAATAATTATATAAATATATATAGATAAATGATAAATATTAAGAAACTGTCATCAGATATTGCTGGAGATCTCGCAATTGCTGGACAAGCCTGCCGAGATTTCTTCTGGGACGTCGCGGATGCGGCTTCCCAGGTCCGATCACAACTTCGGCACCGACGTATGGCGTCGATCTCGGCTGAACGCGTGGACAACCTGTACCGAGAATTGGGCCGCGAGGGGTACACCCTCTTGGTCGACGGGATCTCGGTACAACGAACCCCGCACCTCGACGCCGGGCTGAGGGCGATCCGCGGTCATGAAGCGCTGCGCCATCAGCACGCGCGCGGCCTGGCGAACTCGTCATGGGACGTGCGCGAGGCCATGTCCGCGCGGCGACTCTCCCAGATCGTCGGGAACGGACGCTGGCAAATCCACGACGTGGCGATCACGCAAGGATCTCCATGGATCGACCGCCCACTACCGATGGAAACGCCCACCGGGGTCTGCGTGGCGGTGCGGCGCGAGCAGTCGCTCCACCCGTTTACTCCGGACTGGCGGTTCCTGGACGGAGACATCCTCATGGTGCTCGCCCCGCCGGCGTATTGTTCAGACTGGGATCAGTGGGCGACGCAAGGTCCCGCGGACGCGACCGCCGCGCGGTAATTACTCTCCCGACGAGGGAGAACCGGAGGGATACCGCTTTTTTTCCTCAAGAATGCGACGTTCCAACCGTTGTTCGGCGAGCGACAGCCAATACACTTTCAGTTGAATGACTGATCGGCCCCACCATCGCAGCAGTCGGTTCATCGCGCATCGAACCTCCTGTGGGGTACAACCGTCCGATGCGACGACTTATTCCTCGGCGGGCTGCGTATCGGCCCGGAAAGCTCATCCGCCCGGCCGTGCGCGTGCACAGACCGGGCGGATCGACCGAATGAACAAAATTGGCGGAGCCTGACGGTTACCGCGCGATCAACCGTCGCAGGTCAGAGACCAGACCGGCAAGCTCATCCAAGTGGGCGGCCGCGTCTTTCCGCCCCGCCAACGGCCGAAGATCGTCGAGCGTGAGCGAGCGCAGCGACCGCGAGGCTTGCCGGATCGACGCCAAGACCCCCGACGAGGCCGAAACGCCCCCGCCTTTGGCGGCCGATGACGCGGCGCGGCCGGCGCGACGAGAGGCCCAGGAACGTTTCACCGCTTCCGAGATTCGCCGCTTCGCGTCAGCCGATAACCGCCGAACGGCCTTCGCTTTCTTGGCCATCCGCGCGCGTCGCAAGGCCCACGACTTCTTCACCGAATCCGAGATCTTCTTCTTGGACTCATCCGACAGCTTTGCCATGAATACCTCCGGTCTTGATGTCATTCCGCGAACCTGAACCTGACCGCCCTTCTCCGTGAACGGGCCCGGCATTCTAGCACAGGCTTCCCTGAGGTTCAACGAACCATGCCGACATGGTTTTCATGGTTTACAGCCTCAGCCGACGCAGGCCGTATTGGATCGAACCAACCTCCGTCCGCTATAATCGTCGCAACGGCTTGATACACCGAAAAGGACTTCCGTGCGACGAACCAAGATCGTCTGTACCATCGGACCAGCCAGCGACAACCCCGATATCCTCCGCGCGATGATTCTCGCCGGAATGGACGTGGCGCGCGTCAATTTTTCTCACGGGGCGGGGCGCGAACAGGCCGACCGGATCGCCCGCATCCGCGCCACCGCCGACGCGCTCGGCCGGACCGTCTCGGTCATGGGCGACCTGGCCGGACCGAAACTTCGCACCGGTTTGTTGAGCCGGGAGTCCGTGATGCTTCGGGCCGGGGATCCGTTCACGTTGACCGTCAACGAAGTCCCGGGAGACTGGCGGGCCGTGTCCGTCGGGTTTCCGGGATTCACGGAGGCGGTCAAGCCGGGAGACACCATTCTTCTCAGCGATGGAACCATCGAGCTTGTCGTCGACCGCGTCGCCCCCGACGCGGTGACGACCCGCGTGCTGGTCGGCGGTTTGTTGAGCGCACACAAGGGGATCAACATCCCGGGTCGCAGCCTCGGGATTGAGGCATTTACTCCCAAGGATCGGGAAGATTTGAGCTTTGCCGTGAAACACCGGCTCGACTGGGTCGCGCTCTCGTTCGTGCGGCAGGCCCAGGACGTGCAAACCGCCAAGGCGTGGATGGAGCGATCGAACGCGCGGATTCCGGTGATGGCGAAAATCGAACAGCGCGAGGCGATGGCCGCGCTCGACGAGATCGCGGATGCCTCGGACGGGTTGATGGTCGCTCGCGGAGACCTTGGCGTTGAAACCGCTTTGGAAGACGTCCCCTTCCATCAAAAAGCGGTGATCGCAAGCGGCTTGAATCACGGCGTCCCCGTGATCACGGCCACGCAGATGCTCGAATCCATGATGACCTCGCTCCGCCCTACCCGGGCCGAAGCGACCGACGTGGCCACGGCCGTGCTGGACGGTACCGACGCGTTGATGCTGTCGGAGGAGACCGCGATCGGGAGCTACCCGGTCGAAGCGGTCAAAACGATGGCACGCATCGCCGAACGCGCGGAACGAGAAATCGACCGGGCGCGTTTCTTACACCGACGGGCCGACAATCCGGTGGAAGCCGTGTCGCACGCGGCCTGCACCCTCGCGGCCGAAATCAGCGCGGCGGCGATCCTGGTGCCGGCCGACGATGGAACCGAGCCGATCCAGATCGCGGCCCACCGTCCGGCGCAACCCGTCATCGCGTTGACGCCCGACCGCCGCGTCGCGGCCCGATTGGCGGTGGGATGGGGCATCACGCCGGTGCTGTATTCGGCGGAACGCGAGCCGGACGGAGTACGTCACGGAGTCGAACTCGCGATCGCTTCGGGGCTCCTCGCGCCCGGGGACCGCTACGTGCTGGTTCGCACCCCCTCTCGCGCGCATCGAGGCGGCATCGAAGTCGTTCAGGTCTGACCGGGTTTCCCGACGATCGCGGCGAACACCGGCGCGCCGGTTCCGGCCTTCAGCGTCTCCGACGCGTCCCCGCGATTGACGAACACCTCGATCAGCCGATCGCTGTTGATCAGCGCCGCGGCCTCGCCGGTCGGCCCGTCCGAGTAACACGCGACCACCGGAAGATCGCTCGCCCCCACTCGGACGTTTGCCGCCGACACTCCGCTGGGAACCTCGATGTTGCTGATGAGGTTTCCGAACCGATCGACCCAGACGACTTCGCCGATCCAGGTGGATCCGTTGCGACGAACATCGGGGGCCGACAGGCGAATCGGATCATCAACAGCCGGTCCCAAATCGTCCAGGCGAGTTCCTAACGCCAGACACGCCGCGACCGGCGCGAACACGTCGCGTCCCTGAAACGTCGGACTGTCGGACGGCACGCGTCGCATGACGCGCGGGTCGGTGATCTCCACGCAGCGCGCATCGGGGTCGCGGCCCAGCACGCGGTCGAACACCCCGTTGTCCGGTCCCACGAACATCGCCCCGCCCGCCGCGCACGCCAACGGGCGCCGCGCCCCACCAACCCCGGGGTCCACGACGACCAGGTGAATCGTCCCGGCGGGAAAATGCCGGGAGGCGGCGGCCACGACGTACGACGCGGCCGCGACGTTGTGCCGCGGAACGTCGTGGGTCAAATCGACGAGCGTCAGGTTCGTCGCGATGGAGAGCAACGCACCCTTGAGGCTTCCCACCCACGGATCGCGTAGACCGAAATCCGTGGTCAGGGTGACGATCGCCACATTACTCCCGCCCGGTGACGTCGATCGCGCCGACCAGATTCCGGACGTCGCTGATGCCGTGGCGGGCCATGTACCGGGTGAGGCCGTCCAAGATTTCGACCGTGGACCGTGGGTTCATGAAGTTCGCGGTCCCCACGGCCACGGCCGATGCGCCGGCGAGCAGAAACTCCACCGCGTCCTCCCCGCACGTCACGCCCCCGATCCCGATGATCGGAATCGGCACCGCCCGGGACGTTTCCCAGACCATTCGCACCGCGATCGGACGGATCGCGGGCCCCGACAAGCCTCCGGTCCACGACGCGAGTTTGGGACGCCGCGTTTCCACGTCGATCGCCATGCCCAACACCGTGTTGATCAACGAGATCGCGCTCGCGCCAGCCGCGTGCGCGGCCCTGGCGATTTCCGTCACGTCGGTCACGTTCGGGGAGAGTTTCACGATCATCGGCAACCGGGTCTTTCGGCGCACCGCGCGCACCACCTCGAACACACCCGTCACCGATTGCCCGAAGCTCATGCCGCCTTGTTTGACGTTGGGGCACGAGACATTGACCTCGAGCGCGTGCACGCCCGGAGCGTCGGACAACCGATCCGTCAAATACTCGAATTCCTCAAGAGTTCCGCCGAAAATGTTCACGATCACCTTGACGTCGAAACGCCGCAGAAACGGCAGCTTCTCCGAGAGAAAGGCTTCGAGCCCCACGTTCGCCAGACCGATCGCATTGAGCAACCCGGACGGCGTCTCCACGAGTCGAGGCGCAGGGTTCCCCGTTCTCGGCTCCACGGATAACCCCTTCACCGCGATGGCGCCCAAACGGTTCAAGTCCAGCACCCCGGCGTACTCTTCCCCATACCCGAAGGTGCCCGACGAGGCGATGATGGGGTTCTTGAGGACGAGCCCGTCGCCGAGATTCACGGTCAGGCTTGGGGACGCATCGCTCATGGGCGTGACGACGGCTCGGCCATCCGGATTCGGGACCTCACGTCCAGCCCGCGGTGTCCATCCGCCAACGAATGACGCGCCACGCCGCGGGCCACGCCCACGGCCGCAAGAGCAGGCTCCATCCAAAACCGAACAAGGGTCTGATCATGAGCGAATCGAACGGCTCGCGCAGACGGCCGTTCACGCCGAAGCGCCGCGAGCCCAGCGCGAGGTGCAACCCGAGACGGAACCGAGACCAATCCACGCTCTAGGAGCCGAGAGGAGTAACCCAGTGTGGAGCCTGTTCAGGAGCGGTCAGATGCAAGGCGGAGCGAGCACCGGACCGGAGCGTACTGGGTCGTACGTGAGGACCGGAAGCGCAGCGACAACGCTGCAGATGGCCGCTCATGGACAGGCTCCTCGTTAGGGATCGAACCGGATTTCAAGCACCTGATATTCGGCCGTCTTGGCGGGCGCGACGATCGTGACGAGATCACCCACGCGGTGCCCGATGAGCGCCTTGCCGACCGGCGAGTGGGCCGAGATGCGTCCGTCTTTCAGGTCGATCTCGTGTTGCCCCACGATCGTGACTTGTTTCTTGTCGCCGGACTCCGTGTCTTCCATGACCACGGTGGCGCCGAACACCACTTTCTCCGCGGACATGTTGGTATTGTCGATCACCTCGGCGTCCGCGATCTGCGTCTCGATTTCCCGCATTCGTCCCTCGATAAAGGACTGGCGTTCTTTGGCTGCCGCATACTCCGCGTTCTCGCTCAGGTCGCCGTGCGCCCTGGCTTCCGCGATATCCTGGATGTTCTTCGGGCGCTCCACGCGTTTGAGTCGATCCAATTCGTCCTTGAGCTTCTGGTACCCGCGGGGGGTCATCGGAATTTTCGCCATCGTCGTTTCCCTACCGTGATCGTGAGCCGAGGTTCTGCGTTTCCTGGTAATACTCCTGCACCGAACGGACGTCCACCGTGCCGCGCGGGCGGGCTTGCATCGCGGCCGCCGCGGCTCTCGCGCCCGCGAGGGTGGTGATATACGGGATGCCCGACAACAACGTGGTGCGCCGGATGGACGCGGAATCGCGCTGCGAGGCCTGATCGCCCACCGTGTTGATCACCAAGTGCACCTCCCGGTTCTTGAGATGATCCACGATATGCGGACGCCCTTCGTGAACCTTCAACACCGTATGCACCTCGATCCCCGCGGTCTTGAGCACGGACGCGGTGCCGGTGGTCGCGATCAGTCGGAATCCGAGCGAGGCCAATGACCGCGCGATCGGCACCAGCGCGTCCTTGTCGCGATCGCGCACGCTGAGAAACACGGTGCCCGACTCGGGCAACGAGCCGCCGGCCGCGGCCTGCGCCTTGGCGAACGCGCGACCGAAATCGCGGTCGATGCCCATAACTTCACCGGTTGATTTCATCTCGGGGCCCAGCAACGTGTCCACGCCCGGGAACCGGTTGAACGGAAACACGGCTTCCTTGACCGCGGTATACGAAGTGGGCTTCGGCGCGGGGCCCAACTCCGCCAGTTTGCGGCCCATCATCACCTTCATCGCCCACTTGGCCAACGGCACGCCCAGCGTCTTGCTGACGAACGGCGCGGTGCGCGAGGCGCGCGGATTGACCTCCAGGACGTACACGTCGCGGCCCTTAACCGCGAACTGGATGTTCATCAAGCCGATCACGCCGAGCGCCTTCGCGAGTCGAACGGTCTGCCGCTCGATCTCGGCCAGCGTCTCGGCCGGCAGCGAGTACGGCGGCAGCGAACACGCGCTGTCGCCCGAGTGGATCCCCGCTTCCTCGATGTGTTCCATCACGCCCGCGACCAGCACGGTCTCGCCGTCCGACACCGCGTCCACGTCGATCTCCACCGCGTCGTCGATGAACTGATCGATCAACACGCCGGTGGCCAGGTTCGCGGGCAGGTTCGCGGCCAGATACTCGTTCAGGCTCGCCTCGTCGTACACGATCGCCATGGCCCGTCCGCCCAAGACGTATGAGGGCCGGACCATGACCGGGTATCCGATCCTCGCCGCGATGTCCAGCGCCTCGCCGGGCGTTCGCGCGGTCCCGCTCTCGGGTTGCCGCAAGCCGAGTTGCACCAGCAGTTCGCGGAATCGCTCGCGATCTTCGGCGCGGTCGATCGCATCCGGCGAGGTGCCCAAGATCGGCACGCCGGCTCGTTCCAACGGCACCGCGAGTTTGAGCGGAGTCTGCCCGCCGAACTGCACCACCACACCCAAAGGCCGTTCGACCCGGATGATGTGCAACACGTCTTCGAGCGTGAGCGGCTCGAAGTACAGTCGGTCCGACGTGTCGTAGTCGGTGCTGACCGTTTCCGGGTTGCAGTTGACCATGATGGTCTCGTACCCCATCTCGCGCAAGGCGTACGACGCGTGCACGCAGCAGTAGTCGAACTCGATGCCCTGCCCGATGCGATTCGGACCGCCGCCGAGGATCATCACCTTCTTGCGGTCCGTGGGTTGCGATTCGCACTCGGGCTCGTAGGTGGAGTAGAGATACGGCGTGTGCGCGACGAACTCCGCGCCGCACGTATCCACGCGTTTGTACACCGGCTGAATGCCCGCTCGCTCGCGCAACGCCCGCACCGCGTCCTCGCCGGACCCCACCAACCGGCCGAGCGCGTGGTCGGAAAATCCCAGCGTCTTGGCCTCGGCCAAGACGTCGCGGGGCAACATGTTTTCCGCGTCGGGCCTGATCCCGTCGGCCACCAACCCGGCGCGGCGCGCCCGCAGGTCGTCTTCCGCGGCCACGAGTTCGGCGATCTGATGGAGAAACCACGGGTCGATCCGCGTGATCGTCGCGACCTCCCGCACGGTCATTCCCAGGCGCAAGGCGTCCGCGATGTACCACAACCGTTCCCAATTGGGCGCCCGCAATTTCTCGATCACGCGTTCGCGTTCACCCTCGACCGGCGCGCCGCCGGACAGTTTGATTGCGGACTCCAACCCGAACCGGTCGATCTCCAACGAGCGAATGGCCTTCTGCAACGCTTCCTTGAACGTGCGACCGATCGCCATGGCCTCCCCGACCGATTTCATCTGGGTGGTCAACGTGGCGTCGGCCTGCGGAAACTTTTCAAAGGTAAACCTCGGTATCTTGACCACCACGTAGTCGATGGTGGGCTCGAACGCGGCGCGGGTTTGCCGCGTGATGTCGTTGGGCAGTTCGTCGAGCGTGTACCCCACCGCGAGTTTGGCCGCGATCTTGGCGATGGGGAACCCGGTGGCCTTCGACGCGAGCGCGGAGCTGCGCGACACGCGCGGGTTCATCTCGATCACGACCAGATCCCCGTTCTCCGGGTTGACCGCGAACTGGATGTTCGAGCCCCCGGTTTCCACGCCGATTTCGCGGATAATGGCGATCGCGGCGTCGCGCATCGCTTGGTATTCCTTGTCGGTCAACGTCATGGCCGGCGCCACCGTGATGCTGTCGCCGGTGTGCACGCCCATGGGATCCACGTTCTCGATCGAGCAGATGATCACGACGTTGTCGCGCAGGTCGCGCATCACCTCCAACTCGAACTCTTTCCACCCCAGCACCGACTGTTCGACCAGAATTTGATGGGTCGGACTCGCGTCCAGCCCCCACTCCACCGCGCGCGTGAACTCCTCGCGGTTGTACGCGACCGATCCGCCCGCCCCGCCCAGCGTAAACGACGGCCGGATGATGGTGGGGAATCCCACGCGCTCGATTACGCTCATCGCCTCTTCCACCGACGAGACGGTCCCGCTTTCCGGGACCTTGAGCCCCGCCCGGCGAACGGCTTGCTTGAAGCGTTCGCGATCCTCGGCTTTTTTGATGGCCTCGTACTGCGCGCCGATCAAGTTGACGCGATATTTCTCCAACACGCCGCGCTCGACCAACGCCACCGCCACGTTCAGCGCGGTCTGCCCGCCCATGGTGGGCAGCAACGCGTCGGGCCGCTCGCGCTCGATGATGCGTTCGACCACTTCGGGCGTAATCGGCTCGATATACGTGCGGTGCGCCAGCTCGGGGTCGGTCATGATGGTGGCGGGGTTGGAGTTGACCAATACCACCTCGTACCCCTCCTCCCGCAACGCCTTGCACGCCTGCGAACCCGAATAGTCGAACTCGCACGCCTGGCCGATCACGATCGGTCCCGAGCCGATCAGGAGGATCTTGTGAATGTCGGTGCGCTTAGGCATACGCTACCGATTGATCACGTCGATGAACCGCTGAAACAAATATCCCGCGTCGTGCGGCCCCGGCGAGGCCTCGGGATGATACTGCACCGAGAAGATCGGCAGGGTCTTGTGCCGCAACCCTTCCACGGTGCGATCGTTCAGATTCACGTGCGTGGCTTCCACCTCGCCTTTGAGCGATTCCAGATCCACGGTAAAGCCGTGGTTCTGCGACGTGATCGTGACCTGGTTCGACGCGAGATCGAGCACGGGCTGGTTCCCGCCGTGGTGGCCGAATTTCAATTTCGACGTGGTTCCGCCCATGGCGAGGCCGAGGATCTGGTGCCCGAGACAGATGCCGAACACGGGCACGCGTCCGACCAAGGCCCGCGCGGCCTCCACCGCGTAGGTGACCGCGGCGGGATCACCAGGACCATTGGACAACACGACCCCGTCGGGTTTCGACGCCAACACGTCCGCTGCCGGCGTGGAGGCTGGAACCACGGTGACTCGACACCCGGCGGAGACCAGACTTCTCAGGATGTTGCGTTTCACGCCGAAGTCGTACACGGTCACGCGCGTCCCCCCCACCCTGCCCTCCCCCGCAAGGAGGGAGGGATCAGAAGGGGCTTTCCATACCCCCTCCGTCCATGAATACGGTTTCCCGCAGGTCACGTCCCGCACCAGATCACGGCCCACCAGTCCCGGCGACGCCTTGGCTTTGGCCACCAACCGCTTCTCGTCCACATCGACCGTGGACAACACGCCCTCTTGCGCGCCGGTGTCGCGGAGGTGTTTGGTCAACGCGCGGGTGTCGATGCCTTCGATCCCGACCACGCCCGCGTCCTTCAAGTAGTCATGGAGGTTTTGGCGCGCCCGCCAACTGCTCGACATCGGCGAGCATTCCTTGACCACGAAACCCTCGACCCACACCCGCCCGGATTCCACGTCTTCGGGGTTGACGCCGTAGTTGCCGATCTGCGGGGCGGTCATGACCACGATCTGGCCGCGGTACGATGGGTCCGTCAGGATCTCCTGGTACCCCGACAGGCTGGTGTTGAACACCACCTCGCCCACCGACTCCCCGTCCGCGCCGAACGCGGTTCCGCGAAACACGGTCCCGTCCGCCAACGCGAGGATCGCTGGGCGTTTAGGCGTTCGCGTCATACACCACCTTCCCGCCGACAATGGTTTTGATCACGCGTCCGCGCACCTTCCATCCGGCAAACGGGGTGTTGCGGCTCTTGGAACGAAACGCGGCCGGATCTACCACCCACTCCGCGGCCGGATCGAAGATGGTCACATCCGCGACCGCCCCCACGCGCAGACTTCCCCGATCAATGCCCATGACCGTGGCGGGTTTGGCGGTCAACAACGCGATGACCTGCGGTAACGAGAGGCGGTTGTCCGCGGTGAGCGCCAAGGACAGCGGCAGCGCGGTTTCCAAGCCGACCACGCCGAACGGCGCCTCCGCGATGGGCCAGGACTTTTCCTCCGGCGCGTGAGGCGCGTGGTCCGTGGCGATCGCGTCGATGGTGCCGTCCGCCAACCCTTCGATCACGGCCAGCACGTCCTCCCGGGTGCGCAGCGGCGGGTTCATCTTGGCGTCGGCCTGGAAGCCGATCACGGCTTCGTCGGTCAACGAGAAGTGGTGCGGGCAGGCTTCGGCGGTCACGCGCACCCCACGGGTCTTGGCCTCGCGGATCATGCGCACCGACGCGGCGCAACTCATGTGCGCCAGGTGCAGCCGCCCGCCGGTCAACTCGGCCAACGCCAGATCGCGCGCGACCATCACGGTTTCGGCCGCGGCCGGCACGCCCTTGAGCCCCAGCATGGTCGAGACCTTGCCTTCGTGCATGACCCCGCCGGAGGACAGGCAGAGGTCTTCGCAGTGGTCGATCACCGGCACGTTGAACGCCAGCGCGTATTCCAAGGCGCGGCGCATCAGCAGGCTGCTCGTGACGGGCTTGCCGTCGTCCGAGATCGCGAGGCAGCCCGCCTCCACCAGTTCGCCGATCTCGGCCAACTCCTCGCCTTTGGAGCCTTTGGTGATCGCGCCCACCGGCTTTACGTTCACCGAGCCTTCGCGCCGCGCCGCGTCGAGCACCAGTTCCGTGACCGCGCGGGTGTCGTTGATCGGGTTGGTGTTGGGCATGGCGAACACCGTGGTGAACCCGCCGGCCGCCGCGGCCGCGGTCGCGGTCTTGATGGTTTCCTTGTACTCGTACCCCGGCTCCCGCACGTGCGTGTGCAGATCGATCAACCCCGGACACACCACCAGCCCGGTGGCGTTGAACGAGTCGGTTTTCGGCGAGGGTTTGAGCCCGGTCCCGCAGGCCTCGATCTTGCCGTCGACGATTTCGATATCGCAGACGGCGTCGAGCTTGCTCGCCGGGTCGATCACCCGCCCGCCCCGGATCAAGAGCGGGCGATTCTCGGTCTGGCGCGTCATTGGTTGGCCGCCACGGCGACCGAGTCCGATTTACCCCCGGTCAACAGATACAAGGCCGCCATCCGCACCGCGATCCCGTTGGCGACTTGCCCCAGAATCACCGAGGACAATCCGTCCGCCACGTCGGGCGCGAGTTCTACGCCACGGTTCACCGGGCCGGGGTGCATCACCAATGCGTCGGGCTTGGCGCGCTGCAACCGGTCCCGCGTGATGCCCCACAACCGGCTGTACTCGCGCAGCGACGGAAAAAACCCCGCGCCTTGGCGCTCCAACTGCAATCGCAACGCCATCACCACGTCCGCGCCCTCCAACGCCGAATCGAGCGAATGATGGATCTCCGCTCCGAAATCCCTCAACTCCGCCGGCACCATGGTGGGCGGCCCGGCCAGTCGAACGCGCGCGCCCAGTTTGGTCAGGGCCCAGAGGTTCGAGCGCGCCACCCGGCTGTGCCGCACGTCACCCACGATGGTCACGGTCAAGCCCTCGATCCGTCCCTTGCGCTCCAGAATGGTCGAGGCGTCCAGCAGCGCCTGCGTGGGGTGTTCGTGCGCCCCGTCTCCGGCGTTGATCACGGAACAGCGCAGGTGCCGCGCCAACAAGGCGGCCGCGCCGGACTCGCCGTGCCGCACCACGATCACGTCCGTGCCCATGGCTTCCAGATTCTTCGCGGTGTCCAACAAGGTTTCACCCTTGACCACGCTGCTCGACGAGGGCGAGATGTTGATCACGTCCGCGGACAAGCGCTTGCCCGCCAGTTCGAACGAGGAGCGGGTGCGCGTGCTGGGCTCGAAAAACAGGTTCACCACGGTGCGTCCGCGCAGCGTGGGCACCTTCTTGATCTCGCGCCCGGCCACCTCCTTGAACGAGTCCGCGGTCTCCAGCAGCAGGCGCAATTCCTCCACGTCCAAGTCCCTGATCGCGATCAAATCCTTGCGCCTGAGGTTCATGAGCCTTTCCACCTGACCATACGACGGAGCCCGTTCAGGAAAGGTCCAGATGCAAGGCGGCGCGAGAACCGCACCGGAGCGTACGGAGTGCGTACGTGAGGAGCGGAAGCGCAGCGCCAACGCCGCAGATGGCCCTTTCCCGAACGGGCTCTCATGGCGCGTTCCTCTCGGGGCCCGACAAGATCACCACGCGGTCGTCCTGCCCTTCTTCGCGAAGGAACACCTTCACCCGTTCGTCGGGTCCGGTGGGAATGTTCTTGCCCACGTAGTCGGCCCGAATGGGCAGCTCGCGGTGCCCGCGGTCGATCAACACCGCGAGCTGGATGAGCCGCGGCCGGCCCAGGTCCATCACCCCGTCCATGGCCGCGCGAATCGTGCGGCCGGTGAACAACACGTCGTCCACCAGCACGACCTTGCGATCGGTCAAATCGAACGGGATCTCGGTCTTGCGCACCAGCGGGTGCGCCTTGATCGTGGAGAGATCGTCGCGGTACAGCGTGATGTCCAACTCGCCCAACGCGACCTGCGCGCCCTCGATTTCCACGATCTTGGCCGCCAAGCGGCGGGCCAGGTACACGCCGTTGGTGCGGATGCCGACCAGCACCAGCCCCTCCACGCCCTTGTGGCGCTCGATGATCTCGTGCGCCATGCGCGAGAGCGCGCGTTGCACGCCGGAGCCGTCCAGCACCTGGCGCTCGGGCCGGTCGATGACGTCTACCTCGGGCATAAAAAATCCCTCCAGGCCGCGCGGGCGTGGAAGGTCTCGGAGTGGAATGTGTCGTAGTTCATGGCGTCCTTTCTAGCCTCGCGGGGCTAGCCATTAAAGGCAAGCGGACTGTACGCGAACCGGCCGATCCGTGTCAAGCGTCCCCGACCGGATTGATCGGCCAGCAACTCTGGCGCCGGTAACAATGACGGGGCGCGAAAATCGTGTATCTTTTCCGGGGCCCACGTGAGACCTCCGCATCGGCAGGGGCGACACTTCGATCCGACTGCAGGGATGCACCACGAATGAGTACTCGGCACATACTACGGAGTCCGGAATGAAGACCACACTCGTTCTGGCGCGCAAGGCAAATCCCCCCGTGCCCCCCTTTGCCAAAGGGGGATGGGGGGATTTCAGGCGGGCGCAGGGATGCATCCCGTCGCCAAACTTATGGACTCCTTAGTAACTTGGCTCGGGATGAATATGCGCGCACGCTACGTAATCGTCGCGTGGTTGGCCGTCTCGCTGGCGGTCGTGGCCGCGCCTGTCGAAGCGGCCGAGCCCTCAGGCCTTGAGCAGACCGGACTGCACGGAGCCGAGCTGGTTCGGGCGCTGCGTAACGGAGGGCACGTGATTTATCTGCGCCATGCGGCCACGGACCACTCCCGCGGCGACAGCGACCGCGAGAATTTGGAGAATTGCGCCGAACAGCGAAACCTGTCCGACAAGGGCCGGGACCAGGCGCACGCCATCGGCCGGGCGTTCAAGGCGCTCGGAATTCCGGTCGCCCGGGTCGAGAGCAGTCCGTACTGTCGCTGTATTGAGACCGGTCGATTGGCGTTCGGCGACGTGTCGGTTTCCGACGATCTGAGATCGGCCATCAGCCAATCACGTTCCGAAACGGCACGGTCCGCGGAGGCGCTGCGCAAGCGACTCGGCGAGCCCCCTCCGCCGGGAACCAATACCGTGCTCGTCTCCCACACCGCGAACCTGCAGGAAGCCGCCGGGATCTGGCCGGACCCGGAGGGTGTTGCGATCGTGGTTCGACCCGACGATGCCGCGGGTTTTTCGTTCGTCGCAAAGGTCTTGCCGGAGCAATGGGCGGAGCTGCCGCGTGAACGGTAGGCTCTCGCGCATCGGGAGGCGGAATCATCACGGCGTCTTGCGAACGACCGCGCGCGCGAGATTTACGTCATGAACCTGTTTCGAAACCTTGGGATCCGGACCAAGTTCTTGGTCGCTCCCATCGTGGTGGCGGGAGTTTTGGCCGTCGCGTCGATCATGGTGATCGCCGCGTTTCGCGCCTACAAGGAGCGGATTACCGACAGCCTTCACAGGTATACCATCCTTGAAGAAGCCGTGGAAGGCATCTATTTCAGCGTGTCCTCAAACCATGTCCAGGTGTTCAATCTGCTGGCGAACGCAGCCACGATTCAAGACAAGCCGGCCCTCTATGATCGCGGCAAGCGCCTCTTGGAGGAGATCCACGCGTCGTTGCCGCGCTTAAACGAAATCCGGGCGGACGCATCGACCGACCAAGGCACGCAAATCGTCCTCGATGTCCTCGGCCATGAACTGGAGGCCTACCTTCAGGCATCGATCACCGCGGTCGAGATGACCACGGTCGATCTCGCCTTAGCCCAGGCGTCCCTGACCAAGGCGAACGCGGCGTATGTCCCGGTCAATGCCAGGTTTATGCTCGCGCTCGATCACATCCGCGGGACTCACCATGCGTCATTCGATCTGTTGTGGTCGCAGCTCGACGTCTGGTTGGCTCGTTTTACCGTGATCATGCTCGCCGCCATTCTGAGTATGGTCTTGCTCGCGTTCGCCATCGGGCACTTTGTGGCGCGGGATCTTGTGGCCAACATCAGGGTCATGGGCCGCCTGGCAACCGGTGACTGGACCGCGCCCATTCCGCGGCTCAACCGGGCCGATGAGGTCGGAGAAATGACCAAGGCCATCGAGGTATTTCGTAACGCCATCCGGGATCTGACCTTGTCCGAGCAACGGACCAAAGCCCTCAACCAGGCCCTGGAGGCGGAGATCGCCCAAAAACAGGAAGCCCAAGGAGTCCTGGCGCGGCAAGCCGTTGAACTGGAAGTCCAGGCCAGTCACGACGTGCTCACCGGGCTGTTCAATCGTCGACACTTCCACGCGCGCGTCGAGGCGGATCTTGCCCGAACCGACCCCGCCAATCAGAACTTTGCGGTCATGTTGTGCGACCTCGACGGCTTTAAGAAGTACAACGATTCGCGCGGCCATCCCGCCGGTGACCACCTGCTGACCCGCGTGGCCAAAAATCTCAAGGCCTCCACGCGCGGGTCCGACGCGGTGTACCGGTGGGGAGGCGACGAGTTCGTGGTCACCGTGTTCGAGACCAGTCGTGACGGCGTACGAACCGCCGCGGAGCGCGTCCGTAACGGGGTCCTGAAACTCCGAGACGCGCTGGACTATCCGGACCTGGATGTCAGCATCGGGGTCGCGTTGTACCCGGAGCACGGAGATACCATCGAAGGGCTGCTCCGCCTCGCGGACCGGGCCCTCTACATCGCCAAAAAAAGCGGAGAAAAGATCCGTATCGGAGACGAGGACCACGCCCTCGACGAACGTCAGATCGCGGTGGTCTTCCAGCCGATCCTGGATGCCCGGCTGGGTGAAGTGCGCGGGTACGAAGCCTTGGTGCGGGAGCCTCAGGGCCGGTTGAGCGTCGAGGCCCTCTTTCGGAAGTACGCGGCCATCGACCGGCTCACCGCGTTCAAGTGCCTCTGCCTCAACGTGCAACTCCGCACCGCCGCGCGCATCCCGCTCAAGCGGCTGTTCGTCAATGTTGATTTCGACATGTTGGCGGCGTTGGGCGGGTTGAGCAAACCGCCGGACATGGAAGTCGTCCTGGAAATCTCCGAGTCGGAAGCGATTCACCACATCGAACACTATCTCGCGGTCACGCGCCGATGGCGGGACGCGGGATTCAAATTCGCCATCGACGATTTCGGCGCCGGGTTTCTCTCCCTCCCCTTCATCGCGCAACTGATCCCCGACTACATCAAATTGGACCGATCCACCATGCGCGAGGCCGTGACCTCGCCGAAGTTCCGTCGCATTCTGGAGAACCTGTTGGTGGGACTCCGCAACTGTTCAACCGACGGCATCATCGTTGAAGGCATCGAGACCGCCGGGGAACTCGAAGTCGTCAAGTCGATGGGGCTCTATCTGGTTCAGGGAGTTTTCCTCGGCAAACCGGAGCCCCTGCTCCCGCCGCCGGACGACCTGGACGCCCTCACCGATTCGTCGCGCAGAGCCGCCTGACCGGGCGACAATCCCCCCTTCCCCATCGCACCGCCGAGTCGGTATAATCGCCCGGCATGTCATCCGATTCAGAACACACTTCCGACAGCGGCCCCGTTGATCTTTCGGCGCTACGCATCAACCGCCCGTCCGAGCGAGGGGCGCGGCGGGCGGGACGCCCGTTTTTTGGATGGGGCATCGCGGTGGCGGTCGCGGTGGTCGGCGCGTGGGCCGCGTATTCGTGGAGCACGTCGCCCATCCCGGTGGACATCGGCACCGCAACGACTCTCGGCGCGACCAATGCCGCGCCCCTGCTGCACGCGAGCGGGTACGTGGTGGCGCAGCGTCAGGCCGACGTGGCCTCCAAAGCCACCGGCCGGCTCGTGGCGCTGCGCGTGGGACCCGGCGATCGCGTGACCGCCGGACAAGTGTTGGCGCTGATCGAGAGCGCGGACGTCACCGCGCGGCTGCATCAAGCCCAGGCGAGCGTCGCCGCGGCTCAAGCGGCCACGGCGCAGGCGCGGGCCGTCGCCGACGAAGCGCGTCTGGATTTTGAGCGCAAGCGCGGCTTGCGAGAGGTCGAATTGATCTCCCAGGCGGAGTTCGACGCGGCCTCCGCCCGCCACGCCACGGCGCGGGCCGGCGTGGTCTCGGCCGAGGCGCAGGTCCAAGCCGCCGAGGCCGCGGTGCGCGCCGCGGTGGTGGAGCGCGACAACACCGTGATTCGCGCGCCGTTCGACGGCACCGTGTTGACCAAAAACGCGGACGTGGGCGAGATCGTGGCGCCGTTCGGGTCGTCGGCCACCGCGCGCGCCGCGGTGGTGCGGATCGCGGACATGCGCTCGCTGATGGTCGAGGCCGACGTCTCCGAGCGCCACCTGGACCAAGTCCGACTGGGTTCGCCCTGCGAGATCACGCTCGATGCCTACCCGCAACACCGCTACCGCGGCGTGGTGGAGACCATCGTGCCTACCGCGGATCGCGCCAAGGCCACGGTGCTGACCAAAATCCGCTTCGAACGCCTTGACGATCGCGTGTTGCCGGAAATGAGCGTCAAAGTCGCGTTCCTGTCCGACGCGCCGACCGCTCCGCCGTCGGATGCGCCGCGAATCGGCGTGCCGCCGGACGCGATCACGGAACAGGACGGGCGCAAGACCGTGTTCCTGGTCCGCGACAACCGCGCGGTGCGCACGACCGTGGAAACCGGGCCGTCCGGCAACGGACTGGTCGAGGTGCGGGGCGCCGTGGCGTCCGGCGACCGCGTGGTGCTCAACCCGCCCGAACAACTGGCGGACGGCGCGCGCGTGGTCGTGCGCCGTCCCGAGTCATGATCGCCGACGCTCGAGAACCCTGACGTGCCGCTGATCCGATTGATCGTCGCCAACGCGTTCCGCCACAAACTCCGCACGTTGCTCACGGTGGTGGGGCTGGCGATCGCCGTGCTCGCGTTTGCCATGCTCCGCACCGTGGTGGACGCGTGGTACGCGGGCGTGAACGCCTCGCAACAAAACCGGCTGGTCTCCCGCAACGCGGTCTCGCTCGCCTTTCCCCTTCCCCTGGCCTACCGCGACCGCATCGCGCAGGTGCCGGGCATTTCGAACGTCACGTACGCGAACTGGTTCGGCGGCGTCTACATCGACGAGAAGAATTTCTTCGCCCAGTTCGGCGTGGACGCGGATACCTGGTTTCGCGTGTTCGCCGAATACCAGGTCCCGCCCGACCAGATGGACGCGTTCATGGCCGAACGCAACGCCGCGGTGGTGGGCCGCAAACTCGCGGATCGGTACGGGTGGAAACTCGGGGACATCGTGCGCCTGCGCGGCACGTTTTATCCGGGGGACTGGGACTTCGTGGTTCGGGGGATCTACACCGCGGATCCCCGGGTCAAGACCGCGGACGAAACGCAGATGTTCTTCCATTGGGACACCCTGGAGCAGAACATCCGGCAGACGTTGCCGGACGCGGCGGGACACGTCGGGTTCTACATGTTCACGATCGACCGCGGCCGCGACCCCGCCGAGGTCAGCCGCGCCGTGGACGCCCTGTTCGCGAATTCGTTGGCGGAGACGCTCACGGAAACCGAACGCGAGTTCCAAATGGGGTTTGTCTCCATGACCGAGGCCATCCTGCTCGCGGTCCAGGCGATCTCGATCGTGATCGTGGGATTGATCCTGATCGTGTTGGCGAACACCATGTCCATGTCGGTGCGCGAGCGCGTCACGGAATACGCGGTGATGAAGACGCTGGGCTTTTCCCCGTCCCGTCTCGCGTGGTTGATTTACGGCGAGTCCGTCTTGCTCGCGGCGGCGGGCGGTTTGCTGGGCGTGGCCGCGGTGTTTCCGTTGGCCCGCGCGTTCGGCGCCGCAGTCGGCCCGTTTTTTCCGGTGTTCGAAGTCTCGAACGTGACGCTCGCGCTCGCGACGGGATTGGACCTGACGGCGGCCGTGGCCGCCGCGGCCATCCCCTCGTGGTTCGTGGCGCGCACGACCATCGCCAACGGTCTCCGGCATATCGGGTAACCATGGCCGTTCCCCTCCGTTACAGCCTGCACAACCTGCGATCGCGTCGATTGACCACGGCGATGACCGCCGCGGGCATGGCGTTGGTGGTGTTCGTGTTCGCCGCGGTGTTGATGTTGGCGCACGGATTGGAGCGCACCATGGTGAGCACCGGCTCGCCGGACAACGCGTTGATCACGCGACGCTCGGCCACCGCGGAAACCCAGAGTTTCATCGCCCGGGACCAGGCCCAGATCATGCTCGCCGCGGACGAGATCGCGCGCGGCGCGGACGGCGCGGCCCTCGCCGGAGCTGAAACCGTCTCCATCATCAACCTGCCCAAACGCGGCACCGGAAAACCCTCGAACGTCCAAATTCGCGGCGCCTCGGCCGTGACCATGGCGTTGCGACCGCAGGTCACGCTCGTCGAAGGACGCATGTGGCGACCGGGGTCGTCGGAAATCATCGTGGGCCGCGCGATCGCCTCGCGGTTTCAAGGCGCGGGGTTGGGCGAAACCTTGCGGTTCGCGCTGCGGGACTGGACCGTGGTGGGTGTGTTCGACGCGGGCGGGACCGGATTCGATTCGGAAATCTGGGTCGACGCGGATCAGATGATGCAGGCGTTTCGTCGGACCATTTTTTCGTCCGTGCTCGCGCGCGTGTCCGATGATCGGGCCTTCAACGCGCTCAAGACCCGCCTGGAGGCGGACCCCCGCCTGACCGTGGACGTGACGCGCGAGAGCGCCTATTACGCGGCGCAGTCCGAGGTGCTCGCGAATTTCATTCGCGTCCTGGGGCTGCTGGTCACCGCGATCTTCAGCCTGGGCGCCATGATCGGCGCGATGATCACCATGTACGCCGCGGTGTCCAATCGCACGTCGGAAATCGGGACCCTGCGCGCGCTGGGGTTCGGTCGCGGCGCCGTCTGGTCGGCGTTCGTGGTCGAGGCCCTCGCTCTCTCGCTGCTCGGCGGCGCGGCGGGACTCGGCGCGGCTTGGTTCCTCAGCTTCGTGCACATCTCCGCCGTGAACTTTTCGACGTTCACGGAAATCGCGTTCGGATTCGCGTTGTCCCCGATGGTGGTCGCGCAGTCGCTGGCGTTCGCGCTGTTGATGGGATTCCTGGGCGGGGTGCTCCCCGCGATGCGGGCCGGGCGGCTTCGGATCGTGGACGCGTTGCGGGCGCGCTAGCGGGTTGCCAGCTCGGGCCGGGGCCGTCAGCGCGGGCGTTTGAGCACGATGCGCCGGAACCAACCCCGCGCAAGGTCCGGTTCGTCGCTCACCAGACTCACCCCGGGACAGGCGGTCAACACGTCTTCAAACACCACGTCGGTGCGCGTGGCCAACAGCCCCAGCACGGGACTGAGCCATCTGCGGATCGGCGCGCGTTGCCCGGGTCGGAGAAACTTGTCGAGGATGTGGATCGTGCCGCCGGGCCGCACCACGCGCGCCGTTTCACGCAGCGCGGCGACCGCGTCCGGCACCACCGCCAGAATCAAATGGAGCACCACGCGATCGAACGTGGCCTCGCGAAACGGTAACCGCAGCGCGTCGCCCACCGAGAGCGCGGTCGGAACGCCATAGCGCTGTGACTTGTCGCGCGCCCGCCGCAGCATCGCGGGAGTCAGGTCGACTCCCACGTACGTGGCGCCGGGCCGCAACCACGGGATATCGAGCCCGGTGCCCGCGCCGACCAACAGAATCCGCTGCCCGGACACGTCGCCCATCGCCGCCAAACTCGTGCGACGGCTGTCGGCCACCGCCGCGGCCACCGCCGCGTCATAAAACGGGGCCCATAGGGTGTACGCGCGGCGAAGAACCCCTCGCGCGCTCCCCGCCATCGGACTGAGCACGCCCCGGGAATCGGACGACCGAACCCGGCGCCTTTCCACCAGCACCGGCATCGCCGTCACGGCGCGGGGCGCCGAGCCTCGATCCAGTCTTTGATCACCCGCGGCGTACGCGCGTCGATATACGAGAACCGCACGCCGATCCCGTGTTGCGCGCGCCGCACGATCCGGCCGTTGGTCATGATGAATTGCGTGTCGTCCTCGTCCAACGAAAACGTGATGTTCATGGCGGTGCCGATGTCCAAGCGCGGCGGCACCTCGATGAAACACCCCGAAAAACTGATGTCGCGAATCGTGCCGGTCAGGCACGTCGGGCCGAATCGAATGGTGGCCGGTCCGGAAAACGGCAAACGAACGTTGGGACGTTGCTCCGCGGATTGGGCGTGACTCATCTTGTGCCTCCCTGACCTCGGCAAGCCTGCAAGATGAACCACGCATCCGCCCCGAAAATTCCGCGCCCCTCGGTGCACAATCGTGTGCACGCCGCGTCGGGAACGACGTGATCGCCTGGTGCCCCCGGGCCGAATTGAACGGCCGACACGCGGTTTAGGAAACCGCTGCTCTATCCAACTGAGCTACGGGGGCCAGGGCGCTCGGGATAGCGATGCCGTTATATCACAAGCCCGGCGAACCTGTCATGACGCCGCGATGCCGCGCCGCCTTCCGCCATCCCGACGCGCGATTTGGTACACTTACCATTCGCGAGACCATCGCGGCACCACAGAGCCAACAACACGTCCAGCGCGAGGAGCGGCATGAGATCACAGGGAGCGGTGAAGATGGAGGCCACGGTGGCCGAGTACATGACCGAAGAGGTGCGCAGCGTGCGGTGGGACGCCACGCTCAAGGACGCCGGCAAGCTCCTTCAGAAATACAAAATCGGTCTGCTGTTCGTGGATGACGACCGGCGCTACGTGGGCGTGATCACGGAATCGGGCCTGAGCCGCAACGCGGTGGCCAAAGGCCTCGACCCCAACACCACCCTGGTCAAGGCCGTGATGAGCCGGAAGATCGTGTCGATCGAGGACAACGAGCCGATCGTCGAGGCCGTCAAACTCATGAAGGAACACGGCATCCGGCACTTAGCCGTCTCCAAGAACGAAACCATCGTCGGCATCATCTCCATCTCCGACATCGTGCGCTACTATTCCGGCGTCCAATAACCCCTCGCCGTTTTCTCGAGGCCGCTCATTGATCGTGGGCGGCCTTTTTGTCGCTCGAATCACGCGGTAGGGGATCGATCCGACGCGTCCCGACGATTGTCAACACACAAAGGTCCTCTATACTCGTACTACGCGCGATACGAACCCACTCACCCGAGGGAGGACCATGGCTGCCGAACCCGCGTTGACACTGAACGAGCAGGTCACGATCAACTCAAACGTCCTTCGCACCGTGGAATCGAGTTACGCGCGATGCCTGAACAAGAACGGTTTTCTGAATCGGTTTTACGAGATCTTCATGGCGAGCCATCTGGACGTGAAGCCGCACTTCGCGCACACGGATCTCAACGCCCAAATCCAGTTGCTCCGGCACGGCCTGATGTCCGTCTTCATGTTCGCGGAACAGAACCCCATCGGCCAAAAAGCCCTCACGCGCATTCGCGAGAGCCACAAACGGACCAAACTCGATATCGCGCCGCACCTGTATCAGCATTGGACGGACAGCTTGATCAAGACGGTGTCGGAATTCGACGGCCAGTTCAACGCGGAACTCGAACGCGCCTGGCGACACGTCATCCAGCCCGCGACCGACTACATCAAATCCGGCTACGAGGGCTGATTCAGTCCACCAGCCGCTCCAGGGCTCAACACATCAAGAGGCCGTCTCTGACGTTGATCGCAGAGACGGCCGCCGTGTTTCAGACTCAAATCAACCCCGTGGCTCGCTCCCGCCGGACGACGGCCCGAGCCCCTCATCCACGCGAAACGGGTTCTTGGCCGTCTGCAGATCAATCCGCACTCCGTGCACCGTGATCGTCCGCGGCGGCGCCGAGTGGCCGTTTCGAAGTTCCACTGGATCCTCGTATGACGGCACCACCGCCGAATACACGCTCCACATGGTCACCAGCGGAAGCGCCGTGAACACCGCCGCCCGCGTCAACCGGTGCCGCCGCGTCCCGCCCGTGAAGAATGCGCGCACGGTCCCGAGGCACTGCGCCCAGGCTTCTTCCGTCGCGGACACGTAGAAAAAGATCGCCACCGTGACCATGCCCATGTAGGTGTAGAACAGGCTGGCCGGCAACGGGGGATTGACGATCCACTTGAAAATGGCGTACGCGGTCAGCCAGATCAAGGCCGCCTGCCACAACGCGGTGACGGGTCGGCCCCACTGCTTCAACACGTACTGGCCGGCGATAAACAACACGAACGCGGCCGCGAACACCAATAGGAACTGCACCGGCATGAACCCAGGAACCCAGAACGAGGTGGGAATTTCCATCGCAGAGCCCTCCGCTGAAAGGTGGGACAGCCGGACCCGCGCTTAGACTGGACGACGAAATTCTACAAACGACGTTCACGGTATTTCAAGGCTGCCGACTACAACTGCTGGTGCCCGAGGTCATCCACGCTGGACGGCGTCGTCCCGCGGCCCTTGGCCCATTCGGCCTCGGGATCGGCCATTTTAACGTGAACGACTTGGAACCGCCCCAACAGCTCGGTGTACTGCTCTTGGAGCTCCCGCCCCGGGTAGCTCCAGTCCTCGAGGTAGTAGAGCGTGCGGACATTGGCCTGGAACAGTTCCTTGGCGCAGCCGAAACACGGCTTGAGCGTGGTGAAGGTGGCGGCGCCGGACACGGCGATCCCGAATCGCGCGGCGGACAGCAAGGTGTTCTGCTCCGCGTGCACGCAGATACACACGTCGTACCCCACGCTGGACTGGTACGACTCCCGATTGGCGCACCGATGGCATCCCCCGTCGTTGCAGTTGGTCAGCCCCTCGGGCGTGCCGTTATAGCCGGTGGAAATGATGCGGTTCTCCACCACCAGCAGCGCGCCGACTTTCCGGCCCACGCAATTCGCGCGTTTGCGGACCGCGAACGCGATGCCCATGTAGTAGTGCTGCTTTTCCGGCGTGAGGAGCACTCAGCTCACCAGGAAGCGCGCGAACCGATTGTCGTCCGGGAGTGCCGCGGCATGGCGCGCTTATAACACGGCCTTATTGAACCAGTAAAGTCCTCGCGTGAGGCGCGATGCATCAACCGCTGGCGTCCGGCGCATCGTCCGAAGGGGGCAGGCGGATCGCGGCGCTCACGTCGGGGCGCACCTTCACCACCGTCCCTTTTGAAACCTGGACCGTGCCGATCTTGGCGCCGCGCGGCTTGCTCACGTGTCGCGCCCGCGCGCAGTGGACCCGCACCGCGCCCGCGCCGCGCGCCTTGCTGTGATACGCGGCCACGGCCGCGGCCTGCTCGATCGTCTCGCGGCCCGGCTCTTCGTCCGGCTTGGCGCGCAGGATGACGTGGCTGCCCGGCACGCCCTCGGCGTGAAACCACCAGTCCGCGGGCTCGGCCACCGTCGTGCTCAGGTAATCGTTGTCCTGGTCCGTGGCTCCGGCCAGCACAATCCATTTGCCCGGCAGTTCGTATCGATACAGTCGAGGTTTGGAACCGCTCACGTGTCGATCACCATCAGCCACCATCAGCGCGCCATCAAGGCGTCCGGATCACGTCCGCGGCGCGTGATCAGCTATCTAGCACGCGCGGCTGGTCGGGCGCAACACGTGTCAACGGTTGTAAAGCGCGTTGCGCGACTCGCATCGACATCCCGGCGAATACAACAGGCGCCGAAGCAACGCTTCGGCGCCTGGGGAGTCAGATTATCGCAATGACGTCAACTTTGCTTCGAGGGTTCCATCTCGATTTCGGCGTATTCGATGAACGCGTCCTCGTAGATCGCCTCGACGTCCTCCCGTTTGAGCGCCTGTGGGTTCGCCCGCAGCAACGGGTCCTCCATCGCCTGCACGCTCAGCGTCGAAATCGCGTGTTTGTCCACGCCCACTTGCTCCAGGGTGGTGGGGAGTCCCACGTCCATCAAGAGCACCGTCACCGCGTCGATCGCGCGCTGGGCCGCCGCGCGCGCGTTCAGGCCCGCCACGGATTCGCCCAACATTTCGGCGACCTTGGCCATGCGCCGTCCGTCCGCGTAGAGATAGGCCCGCATCACGTGCGGAAGCAGGATCGCGTTCCCGATCCGCTCCGGGAGATCAAATTGTCCCGACAACGAGTGCCCGAGGGCGTGCACCGCGCCGCTCCTCGCGTTGACCGAGGCTTGCCCGGCTTCGAAGGCCGCGAGCGCCATCTGTTGGCGGGCGTGCACGTTCTGGCCGTTGGCCACGGCCGCGCGCAGGTTCTCCCCGATGAGCCGTATCGCGTCCAGCGCGAGCGTGTCGCTCAGCGGATTCGCCCACGTGGAAAAATACGCCTCAACCGCGTTGGCCAAGGCGTCGAGGCCGGTGCTCGCGGTCAGATCCGGCGGCATCGTGCGGGTCATCAACGGATCGATAAAGACCCGCTCGGGGATCAATGCGCGGCTGAAGATCTCGAACTTCCGTTTCCGGGTCGCGTCGCGCACGATGCAGAACGGACTGGTCTCGGCCCCGCAGCCCGCCGTGGTCGGCACCGCGTACAACGTCGTGATCGGGAGACCCACGCGGTCCACCCCTTCGTAGTCCTGGATCGAGCCGCCGTTCGTCAAGATGATCCCGACCGCCTTCGCGGTGTCGATCACGCTGCCGCCCCCGACCGCCACCAGCAGATCCGTTTTCGCGGCCTTGCACCAGGACGCGATGTCCGCGACCACGGCGTGGGGCACTTCGCGCGAGACCCGCGCCATGACGTCGCATCGAACCCCGGCTTCGGCCAGCGAGGCCGTCACCGGGTCCACGAGCCCTCTCCGGGCGACGTCGGGGTCCGTCAAGATCGTGACGTGCGAGGCATGCTCGCCGCCGGCGTAACCGCCGATGTCCCGCGTGCAGTGGCTGCCGAAGATCACCTCGCGAGGCCAAATCGACAGCGCCGTGGATCGCGGTCTCGCGACCCGGCCTTTCCATCGGGGAAGGCGCGACGGTTTCCCGGTCAACGGCCTCGTGATCCGATCGCGCACGCGGGGGAAATCCGCTTTGGTGGTGAGGGCGACCCAGGCCATGGCGCCGATCGCGCCGAGCAACGCCGCGGCGCCGAATTCCAGAAATCCGCGACCGCTCCAGGGCGACCGCACCGCGGCTTCGGCCGCTTGCGCGATGGCTTGATAATCCCTTGCGTCCCTGGTCGCCGTCATTTCGGTTTGAATCTGGTTGATGTCGCGCGCGAACTGCGCCTCGACGGACGCGTCGTAAAAACGCGCCACTCGACGGCCCTCCGCGATCGCGTCGGCCAGGCGGGTGATCGACTCGCGGGGAACTTGCGCCAACCGCGCGTTCAACACGCCGATCTGTTCCGCGGCCCGATTGGCCACGCGGGACTCGAACACGGACAACTTCGCGCGCTCGGCCTCGATGCGCGGGAGAAAACGGGGATCGTTCGGCGGGATCGCGGCGGCGGTCTGGGCGATCGCCGCTCCCAGGCGCTCCTGAAACCAGCCCCCGCTCAGCACCGCGGCGACGGTGGCGCGATGCTCGGCAAGGGCCGCCTCGAGCGCCGACCGCTCGATGTACAGGCGCTGGGCGGTCGTGGCAATCGAAAGTCCCAACGCTTCCTGCAGGCGCGCGCCGCGGGCCTTCGCGAAGCTGGACGCGTCGGCGCTCAGATCGCTCCACCGATTGGCCAACAGCCCGAGTCGTTCCGAGTGATCGCGCTCCAGCGCGAGAATCCGGTATCCGGTTTCTTCTTGAATGCGCGCGTCAGGATCATAACGCAGCCACTGATTCCCGACCCAGGCCGGGGGAACAAGTTGTTCGGATTGGACGCCGGTGGCGACGGCGTCGTTCGCGGCCAAGGCGGAGATTCCCGCGGAGAGGACCGCGACCAGGACAAGGCCGCCCAGCGCGAGCGTCCCCTTTGCGAACGGGGTCGACGGCCACGGCGGGTCACGAGTTGGACGAGTGTTCATTGCGAAACCTCCTTCGTTTCAGATTTCAGAAGCAATGGGAAAGTGCGACTACGGGGATGAGGTATGCAAGGAGGCGCGCGCGGCGCGTGGAAGGCGCCGTACGGTGAAACGCTCGTTCTGGAGCGCGGACCTGACTCCACGGAACCCTCCTCTGCGGGGACTGGGATCCTCCCCGCGGAGACGAACCGGTTCCTCCGAACCCGCGACCACGCCGGCCGAAACGACCGACCGGATAACAGTCGGGTAACACGGCCTCGGTCGTGAAGTCAAGGCAACGCCGCCGGCGCTGTTCGTGATATGAACGATGACCGACGCGTGGCGCGGCGGCGCGTGGAGGAACGTCGCGACGTTATCCTTTGATGCAGATCATCGGCTCGAGCCGGGCCACCTTTCGAGCCAATCCGGCCTCATCCGCGGCGTCCACCACCGCGTCCACGTCTTTATACGCGCCCGGCGCTTCCTCGGCCACGCCGCGGTAGGAGGGGCTGCGGATCAACACGCCCTTGGCGGCCAAGGCGTCGATCAAGTCGCGTCCCCGCCATTGTTTCGTGGCTTGGTGCCGGCTCATGCTCCGCCCCGCGCCGTGGCAGGCCGATCCAAAGGATCGCTCCTCTCCCTGGCCGGTTCCCACCAGAACGTACGACGCCGTGCCCATGGTGCCGCCGATCAACACCGGTTGTCCCACCGCGCGCAACGCTGGCGGAATGTCCGGATGCCCGGGACCGAAGGCGCGGGTCGCGCCCTTGCGGTGCACGAACAGGCGTTTAGGCCGGTTGTCGACGACGTGTGTTTCGACCTTGCAGGTGTTATGGGACACGTCGTAGAGCAATCGAAGCTCCGCGGAAGGGAACACCCGGCCGAACGCCTGGCGCACCAGGTGGGTGATGATCTGCCGGTTGGCCAGCGCGCAGTTGGTGGCCGCGCGCATCGCCCCAAGGTATGCTTGCCCCACGTCCGACCGGATGGGCGCGCAGGCCAGCTCGCGATCCGGGAGTTCGATGCCGGCTTGCGCGGCCGCCGGCAGCATCTTCTTCAAAAACTCGGTCCCGATCTGATGGCCCAGGCCGCGCGAGCCGCAGTGGATGCTCACCACCACGTCGCCCTGGCGAATTCCGAACACCGCGGCCAATTCCGCGTCGTACACGGCCCGGACTTCCTGCACTTCCAAGTAGTGATTGCCCGAGCCCAGGGTGCCCATCTCGTCTTGTTGGCGCTTTTTGGCGAACTCGGACACCTGATCGGGCCGCGCCCCGTCCATGCGTCCGCGCTCTTCAATTCGCTCCAAATCTTCCGGACGGCCGTACCCTTTCCCCACCGCCCAACCGGCGCCGCCCAGCAACATCTCGTCCATCTCGTGGGAGCTCAGGTGGATCTTGCCCCGGCTGCCCACGCCGGCCGGCACCGTGCGGTACAAGGCCTCGGCCAACCGCTCCCGCTCCGGCGCGATCGTCTCCCGCGTCATGCCGGTCACCAATGCGCGGACTCCGCAGGAAATATCAAAACCCACCCCGCCCGCCGAGATGACGCCCCCGCGATCCGGATCAAAGGCCGCGACGCCGCCGATCGGAAAGCCGTAGCCCCAATGCGCGTCGGGCATCACGTAACACGCCTTTTCAATCCCCGGCAGCGCGGCCACGTTGACCGCCTGTTCGTAGACCTTCTGATCCATCTCCCGCATCAGGGATTCGGTCGCGTAGATGATCACCGGGACCCGCATCGTCCCGCTCGGCGGGATCCGCCATTCGGTCTCGGATTGTCGGATCAGTTGCGCGAGTTCCATCAGTGCCTCCAACGACCGGCTACACGTCCACCACGCACTGGGCGGTCCAGGCGCCGTCCTGATCCCGGCGAACGCGCAGCTCGGTGAACGTGGCGCCTTTGACCTCGACGGCCGGCTGGTGTTTGGCCACGTCCACGGCCTCGCCCCAGGCTTTCGCGCGCAACGTGTCGCGCTCCACGGTGATCTCGAACCGACTGAACAGCATCCGGCGCGTCGCCATTTCGTACACCAGGGCGTTGAGCCAGTCCACCAGCAGCAACTCCTCGTCGGCCTCCCGGCGCGTGATCTCCACCACGTCCCTCGGCGCCACGGTCGCCGGATCAGTCACCACGCCGGTGAGCGCCATTGCCGCCTGTTCAAAGGCTTCGGCCTTGGATCGACCGATGCCCCGCACGCCGATGTCCGCGCCGTGCTGAAACAGCTCCCACCCGGCCATTCATCCTCCGAACGCCCGGCGCCGACCGGATGTGGGGAACCGCGTCATCGGCGACAGCGGGAATACCGGATACGCGCGACCAGAAACAGAATGAACCCTCCGAACGCCGTCACGGTTCCGACTCGTGCGATTCCGTCGTAGCCGCGTAACGACCCGACCACGGCGAGAACGACGCCCCCGGCCGTGATCACGACGGCCGCAACAATCCACTCTTTCCACTGGTCTGCCGACAGGGTCATCGTCGAACGCGTGTCCCGTTCCCTCGCCGAAGCGCGGCGTCAGTCCGCCAACAACTCGGGCGGGAAAATCGCCTCGGGTTTGGTGTCGAAGCTGAACTCCGGCAGCACCCAATCGTTTCTGATGCGGTAGGACAGGAACCGGGCAAACAACGGTCCCTTCTCGTAGTTGATGGTCAGGTACACGATGAGGGTCAATGGCGAGAGCGCATGCACTTGGACGAGATGATAACTCTGGAACTTCCCGTACATCGCTTCAACGTGTTTCAAGTAGTTGACTTGAATCGAGGTTTCAGGACTCCCCTCCCGCGCGCTGCCTTTGGCCCACGCCTTGACCGCCGCGTCCGCTCCCTGGAACGCGTAATCGGCCAGCCCGGTCGTGATCGGGGTCGGCAGTCCGAGCTTGGCGTCGACCGCGGCGCCCGCGGTCGAGAGACCAACGAGCACCGTCACCAGGTGAACGCCGATCCGCCGCAACCAACGCAGGCTCATGCCGCTGCTCCGGGGGAACGGACGCGCATGCCGCGCTTATACCACGGGCCCGACAAACAGGTAAAGTGCGATGCCGCACAACGCGTCCGCGAAACCGGACACGACCGGATGGGTCAACGTGATTCGTTGAACGTGTCGGCGGGACCGGGTTCACCCCGGCGCGCCGCCTCGTGACTCGCAAGCAGCCGAGCGATGTCGCGAGATCCGGCTTTCTCCGCCATCTCGCGCGGGGTTTCGCGCTCGTCGATCCGGGTGCGCAGCCGCGGGTCCGCGCCTGAGACCAATAAGAGTTCGATTGCCGGCAGATTCCGCTCGCTGACCGCCATGTGCAGCGGCGTATAGTCGTTGATCCCGCGTTGGTTGGGGTCGGACCTGAACGCGAGCAAAAGTTTCATGACCTCCATGACGTCCGATCGACCGGGCGCGCCGGGCTGTGCGCGGCCGCACGACAAGGCCGCGATCAAGGGCGGAAACCCGGCGTGGTCCGCGGGGTTGGAATCCGCGCCGATCTCCAGCAGCGCGCGGATGAACGGCAACGGGCTGTGGTAGATCGCGTATTCGAGGCAGGAGCCGATGGTCAACGGCATCGGTCCGTTCGGCACGGCCGCCGGATCATCGACCGCGGCCCGCAACGCGGCCAGATCACCCGCGCGAAACGCCGCGTCGATCCGCTTGAACCGCTCGTATTCCGCGCGTCGCTCAGAGTCTGACGTCATCGCGCCGTCCTTGGTTTACGGTTCGGGCTTCAATTCAGCGGATACCTCCGACATGCCGCGCTCGACCGCCAAATCATAGGCGGTCTTGTTGGCGAAGCCAGGAGCCCCGGTTCCCCGCAACGCGAGATCGGCCCCGACCTTCGCCAAGAGGCGCGCAATGTCCGGATGCCCGGCCACAACCGCCAACATCAACGCGCTCAACCCGAACTTGGCGGTGACGTTCGGATCGGCCCGATGCGCGATGAGCGTTTCCACGATCCGGCGATGCCCGGCGTGCGCGGCCAGCATCAGACCGGTCTGTCCGTACCGATCGCGGGCATTGACGTCCACGCCGCGCGCAATGAGCTCGCAAACGGTCCGGACGTCACCGCGTCTGATCGCATCCTCCCAGGCGACGCGCATTGATCAAAGGCCAAACACGCGGGAGGGAAGGGAACCTTGCCCCATGTCGCGAACCGTCATCCCCTCGCTCGCGTTATCTGGCCTTGCGCTTGTGAATGGTCACCGAGTTGCCGTCGGGGTCCGAGATCACGGCCATGCGGCAGACCGGCGATTCCATGGGTTCGACCGCGAACGTGACGCCGAGCTGCTTGAGCCGTTTGATTGCGCCCTCGAAGTCATCCACTTCCAGTCCGATCGACCCGCCGTTGGGCGAGGGTTTCCATTCCGGCGCGATATTGCCGATGGCGAGCGTGCCGGGCCCGATGTCGTATTCCACCCACGCCTGGTTCTCATCGCCGAACATCTTGCCGACCGTCAAGCCCAGCGCGCCCTCATAAAATTTCCGCGCGCGCTTGAGGTCGGTCACGGGATACCCGGTAAACGCGATCTCGATCACCTTCATGGATCACCTCCCTCGTGAAAGCAATCACCGTTTCGTGGCCATGGCGTCGGCCGACACCGCGCCCGGGCCCGTCAGCGCCAGCGCCGTGGCCATGCTGAACAGGACCAGGGTGAACTCGATCCCCTTATTTTGGAGAAAGAACCCGTTCGGCAGATGGACCCACACCATGGCCACGAACATGGTGATCGCGATCAACACGCCGGCCACGCGCGTCAGCAATCCGATGAAGACCAAGAGCCCGCCGAAGGTTTCCACGATCGCCGCCACCGTGGCCCAGAACAGGCCCGGCGCGAGTCCGATTTGATCAAAGAACCCCGCGGTACCCGACAAACCGCCCCCGCCGAACGCGCCGAACAATTTCTGGCTGCCGTGCCCCATCATCACGAGGCCGAGTGCGATGCGAAGACAGAGCGGTCCGTAGTCGCGGTAGCGATCCAAGAATCCCAACAGCATGGCTCACCTCCCGGTTAACGTGATGGTCCCTCGCGCGCCGTTTCCCCACCGCGGCACGTCCGTCGATCGAGTCGCTCAGGACTCATTTGACGTTCACGAATGCGGTAAAGCCCGCCATGAACTCGGTCAGGAGTGTTCTGATTCTCTCATCGACGAGCCGGCCGTGCGCGTCGAACACCTGGCCCGCGCCCGCGACGTAGAGCTGCTCGCCGAACCACGCGCGCGCCCCCAGGGCCCGGAGCACGGGCAGCCAGGCGGTCTGCGCCAGCGGGGGAGTCGCTCGGGGTGTCGCTCGGGGTCGGACCAGCGCAATCGATTGATGTCTCGAGGTTTTGGTCCGCCACGGCGGACGGTTGAGCCCTTCGCGCGGCCTTTTGCCCGTCAAAATGCCCCGTAGAGGGTCGGCGGTTCGCGCAGCACGTGCGCCTGTCCTTCGGCCACGACCTCCCGATATCGCGCCTTGCTCCCCAGCTCGACCTGGACATCTCGCACGAACTCGGCGCGGCCGACCGCCACGCTCTCGGTCCACATCGGATCGCGTGGTCCACCTCCCGCCCGGATCGCCTCCTCGATCCACAGCGCGTGAGTCTCCTGTAGTTGCTGGAGACTCTTCAGGCCGAGCAACTCGGTGAGCGCCGGCTGATCGATGATCGCGTACCGCGTGGGTGGCGCATGCAGCTCGTGATAGCCGCCCGCGTCCCAGTCACGCGGGTGCGCCACGGCGCCCGCCCGCACCATGTTCAGATCAATGTAGACCAGACAGCGGGCCAGGTAGCTCTCCGTGTCGACCGCCGTGGCATGATACCGATCCTCCCAGAACGCTCCCTGTCGCCCTTTGCGTTGATTGTATTCCTGGGCCGTGCGTCCCGCGATGAGCTGCATCGCGCGCGCGATCTCGCCTCGCCCCTGATCCCGGACCAAGAGATGAATATGGTTGGACGTGACGACGTAATTGAGCACACACAGCCGAAACCGCTTCGTGGCCTCAAACAGCCACTGCCGCCAGCGCCGGCGGTCACGCGCGAACTTCAGGAGAAACGCCCGTTGATGACACCGGTGCGTGATGTGCCAGATGTGATGGGGAAGAAAATAGCGATGGGCGCGCGGCATGACGCTTCCTCCCTGCAGCGTAGTTTTGGCTCTACAACGTGCGATCCAAGACCTCCAGCGGCCTCATTGTGCCCAAAGGCGGATGACTTTTCAACACATTGCGCGGGTCCGACCCCGGACCAAGCACTCACAACCTTCCTTTGCGGCTTGTTCTTTGAGCCACGAAAGCAACTTGGCACCATAGCCCTTTGATCGGTGTGCGGGAAGGGTTACAAGATCATCGACGTACAGAAAACGCCCCCAAGCCAGATTCTCACCGACTCGGAATCCAGCAACCGCAACTACGCCATTTGGTTCTTGCACATAGGCGAGCCGATAGCCTGCACCTTCTTGACTCCGGATCCGGGAGAGAAATCGCTCTTCCGCGATGTGCGGACGAAGCTCCCGCATTACTGGATAGCAGATGGCAATCTCGGAATCGGTTGTCGCAATGCGAACGTTCATGGTTCTTCTGTTATGGCGCCCAACGCTTCGGTTCAGGCACGTGCCGCTCGCGGCGCGTCGCCTGCAACCGATTGTTGGGCGCCAACCAACCACGTAGCGAAATCGTTGCTGTCGATAAACCATACGTGCAACCGCTTTGCTGCATCGAGGGCAAGTTCTGCCTCTGGTGTTTGCGCCTCAAATGGCGCCGTGACGCGTAGTTTCGGGACTTCGATACGTATCGCCGCTGATTTCGCTGCCGCCGCGACAGTCATGGCAGGAGCCAGATAAGGTCGCACGGCAACGCGCACCTCGTTAAGACGTTTGCCCATGCCGCGCAAATGCAGATCAACGTGACCGAATGCGAACTTGTGGACGATGTCTACCGAGCGCGGCAGAGTACGGGGCCTGAAATGGACAAAGCTGGAGCGGGATGGTTTTGCACTGGGCTCCGGCATTTCAAGCTCGGGAGCCCGATCGAGCGCGAAGCGCCAGTACGCCTTCCAAAACGCTGTTGTCGGCTTGTCTTCTTCTGGTTGGTACCCGAGCGTGCCCTTGTCAATGGCCGACCTTAGTAATGCGACTTTGTATTGACGCCTCTCGCCGAGTTGCACCGCTTCTCCGAACCAACGAAGAATCTGCTCATACGAAACGCGCCCATCGAAACCCTTGCGGGAAGCCGATTCACCGAAGTAGCGAGCTGGAGCTATGAGTACCGTTCGAAAGGAGTTGCATTGGGCTGTAGAAACGTAGCCCAGCCCTCGCTCCTTGTACCGCTCAGCCTGAAGTGGTTGAAAACCGGCGTTTACCTTGTTCTCTATCAAGAGCCGGGTCTTCTCACCTTTGGAGTTCGCAAAGAAGATCTCGAGATCCGATTCGCCCGTAGAGTTCGTGATTGATCGTCTTGCTCCAGTGCACTGCCCAAAGTCAACGTCGGGGCCGAACGCTTCTCGTACAAACCAGCCTTGAAAGTCGCTGGAAGACTGAAACTCCTCCAACAATAGAAGATCTACGTCTCGCTCGGAGACACCGGCAATAGCGATGCGCTCAGTCATATTGGCGCCCAACTAAAATTAGACGTCCTAATGAATTCAGCAACTACGGCAAGAACTGCGTCCTAACAAGATCAGGACGATGGTGAATTATTCCACAGATTAATTAAACAATCCAACAGTTTTCTCGATTTCCATTAAGCGATGGTTAAGTGATGTTATACGACAAATTCTGCGTCCTAACGCTCATCGCTGCCTCCTCCAAGAATCCGGTCGGCCGGGCTTTGGACGCCGAGGCCGCCGCGGTTGAGGACGTGGGTGTAGATCATGGTGGTTCTTACGTCGCTGTGGCCGAGAAGTTCCTGGACGGTGCGGATGTCGTGGCCGGACTCCAGGAGATGCGTGGCGAAGCAGTGCCGCAACGTGTGAGGACCGACGGGTCTCGTGATCCCAGCACGGAGCCGGGCCTCGCGGATGGCACGCTGCGGAACGGACTCGTGCAGGTGGTGCCGTCGTCGCTCCCCGCTATGTGGGTCCACTGAGATGGTCGATGCCGGAAAGATCCACTGCCACCCCCACTCGCGGTCCGCGTTGGGGTACTTGCGGGCTAGGGCGTTTGGCAGCCAGACCCGGCCGAAGCCTGCGGCCAGGTCAGCCGTGTGCTGTTTGCGGACCCGGTCCAGGTGTGCGCGGAGTTTGGGCGCCGCGGCCGACGGCAGCATGGTGACCCGGTCCTTGCCGCCCTTCCCTTCGCGCACCACGATCTCTCCTCGGGCAAAGTCCACGTCCTTGACGCGCAGGCGCAGACACTCCATGAGACGAAGTCCCGCGCCGTAGAGCAGGGTCCCCGCGATCCACGGCACGCCTTGCAGCGCCGACAAGAGGCCTTGGACCTCCTGCCTGGAGAGCACGACCGGAAGGCGCTGCGGACGCTTGGCGCGCACCACGCCTTCCACCCATCCGGGGTCGCGGTCGAGCACGTCCTTGTACAGGAAGAGGATGGCGGCCAAGGCCTGGTTTTGCGTGGAGGCGGACACGTCGCGCTCGATTGCCAGCGTGCTGAGAAAGCGCGATACCTCCGGGGCAGCCATCTGTGCGGGATCACGTTGGTCATGAAACCGCAGGAACCGCCGAATCCAGCCCAGATAGGCTTCTTCGGTCCGTCGGCTGTAGTGCCGGCTGCGGATCGTACGACGCACATCGTCGAGAAGCCCGGCGGTCGTTCCCGTCGATTGACGAGAGGCCGGTGGCGCGGGCGGCCCCTGGGCATCCTGGATTGGTGGCGCGTCGAGCGGCGGGAGGAGCGAAACACGCTCTCCGCCAAAGAGAGCCACCAGACGGTTGACGGCTTGGGGTGACTGCGGCACCGACCAGTACTTTTCCTGCGGATGCCACTGGCGGCCGGTGATAGATTTGATCTTGGCCACGCGCTCCGCGGTGTACGGCACGCGCACGATGAGCCGCCCGGATTGCCCTTGGCTGATCTCGATCGTGGAGGCAGGAGACTTCGGAGTCTCGCCGCGCTTTGGCGAGGAGGTCGTGCCCGAGGATTGTGGACTCTGCTGCCGTGACAGCATTCCACCCACTCCGGATGAGAAGTCTTCCCCGCGCAGCGCGCGGGGTCTATCGCGTATCCGACACCGCCCGTTTCTTCTTGCTGTCTTTCAGCGCCGCCTGTGCTGCGGCAAGTCTTGCGATCGGCACGCGGTACGGTGAGCAGCTCACGTAGTCGAAGCCGATGCGGTGGCAGAACTCCACGGAGGATGGCTCCCCGCCGTGTTCGCCGCAGATGCCGACTTTCAACTTGGGACGCACGGAGCGGCCTTTTTCTGCGCCCATGCGCATGAGGGCGCCCACGCCGTCCTGGTCGATGGCCACGAAGGGGTCGCGGGGCAGGATGCCTTGTTCGACGTAGAACGGGAGGAACTTGCCCGCGTCGTCGCGGGAGAGGCCGAAGGTGGTTTGGGTGAGGTCGTTGGTGCCGAAGGAGAAGAACTCGGCTTCCTTGGCGATTTCGTCCGCCACGAGCGCGGCGCGCGGCAGTTCGATCATGGTGCCGATGGTGTAGGCCACTTTCTTGCCGTAGCGGGACATGGTTTCCTCGGCCACGCGAATGAGCAATTCCTTCATGCGCGCCAATTCCTTCACGTGCGCGACCAAGGGGATCATAACTTCGGGAATCACTTTAACTTTCTGGCCGGCCAATTCGCAGGCGGCTTCGAAGATCGCGCGCACCTGCATTTCGTAAATCTCGGGGAAGGTGATGCCCAACCGGCACCCCCGCCATCCCAGCATAGGGTTGAATTCGTGCAGGCTCTTGTTCTTGGCGCGCAGATCATCGACCGACACGTGCATGTCCGTGGCCAGCGAGGCGAGTTCCGCCTCGGTCTGGGGCAGGAACTCGTGCAGCGGCGGGTCGAGCAGGCGGATGGTGACCGGCAGGCCGGCCATTTCCTTGAAGATGCCGAGAAAGTCGCTCTTTTGCATGGGCAGCAACTTGGCGAGCGCGCGTTGCCGCCCGGCCAGATCGTCGGCCAGGATCATTTCGCGCACCGCGCGGATGCGGTCGCCCTCGAAGAACATGTGTTCGGTCCGGCACAGGCCGATGCCCTCGGCGCCGAATCCCCGCGCCACCCGGGCGTCGTGGGGCGTGTCCGCGTTGGCGCGCACGCGCAGGCGCCGGGTCTGGTCCACCCAGCCCATGAGGATCTCGAAGTCCTTACTCAGCTTGGGCCGGATCAGCGGGGCTTCGCCCAGGATGACTTCGCCGGTCGAGCCGTTGAGCGTGATCCAGTCGCCGCGGCGCACCACGTAGCCGTTGACCGAGAACGAGTCGCTGTGTTCGTCGATGTTCACCGCGCTGCACCCGGCCACGCAGCACTTGCCCATGCCGCGCGCCACCACCGCGGCGTGCGAAGTCATGCCGCCCCGCGCGGTGAGAATGCCCTCGGCCGCGTTCATGCCGCCGATGTCCTCGGGCGAGGTTTCCGCGCGCACCAAGATCACTTTTTCGCCCTTGGCCGCGGACCGCTCCGCGTCTTCGGCCGTGAACACCACTTTCCCGCCCGCCGCGCCAGGTGACGCGGGTAAGCCCTTGGCCACGACCTGCAACTTGGCAGAGGGGTCGATGGTGGGGTGCAGGAGCTGGTCGAGTTGCTCCGGGTCCACGCGCAGGATCGCGGTGTCGCGGTCAATGAGCTTTTCCTTGGCCATCTCGGTGGCGATGCGGATCGCGGCCGCGGCGGTGCGTTTGCCCACGCGGGTTTGGAGCATGTACAACGTGCCCTCCTGGATCGTGAACTCCAGGTCGAGCATGTCGTGGTAGTGTTTCTCCAGCGACTTGTACACGCGCTGCAACTCGCGATACGCCGCGGGAATCGTGTCCTTGAGCGACTCCACCGGCAGCGGGGTGCGGATGCCCGCGACCACGTCTTCGCCCTGCGCGTTGAGCAGACACTCCCCGAAGAAGCGCCGCTCGCCGGTGGAGGGGTCGCGCGTGAACGCCACGCCCGTGCCGCTGGTCTCGCCCATGTTCCCGAACACCATGGCCACCACGTTCACGGCCGTGCCCCACGACTCCGGGATGTTGTTCAACTTGCGATAGGTGACCGCGCGCGCGCCGTACCACGAATCAAACACGGCTTTGATCGCGAGCGTGAGTTGCTCCATGGGATCTTCCGGAAACGGCCGGCCGGTCTCGGCCTTGACCAAGTTTTGGAAATCGCGGACCACCTGGCGCAAGGCGTGTTCGTCCAGCTCGGTGTCATGATGCACCCCGCGCTCGGCCTTGGCGTCTTCCAACAGACGCTCGAACTTCTCGCGCTTCACGCCCAGCACGATGGAGCCGAACATGGTAATGAAGCGACGGTACGCGTCGTAGCCGAAGCGCGGGTTGCCGGTCTTTTTGATCAAGCCGTGCAACGTGCGCTCGTTCAGACCGAGGTTCAACACCGTGTCCATCATGCCGGGCATCGACGCCTTGGCCCCGGACCGGACCGAGACGAGCAACGGCCGCTCGGGATCGCCGAACCCCATCTTCATGGACCGCTCGACCTTCTTCAGCCCCGCGAGCGTCTGGTCCCACATCCCTTTGGGATACGATTTTTTGAGCCGGAAGTACTCGACGCACGCCTCGGTGGTGATGGTGAACCCGGGCGGCACCGGGATCTTGAGGTTGGTCATCTCCGCGAGGCCGGCGCCTTTGCCCCCGAGCAGGTCCTTCATGCCGGCCTTGCCCTCGGCGCGTCCGTCCCCGAAGTAATACACCCACTTGTGCGTCGCTGATCGAGCCATCAGATTCTCCCTTCCGAGCTTGCTTAGCGCAACATAGGCGCGGGTTCCAGCGCCGAGGCTGCGAGAGCCTTTGACCTAATTCTCAGCGTGCCTGCGCTTCCGTCGTCGCCACCGCGCGGAAATCCGCGAACCGCGCCAGCAAATCGTTCACCGCCTTGAGCAATGCCAGCCGCGTGTCGCGCACCGCGTGATCCTCGGCCATCACCATCACGTCGGTGAAGAACCCGTCGATCGCGGGCTTGAGCGACTCGAACGTCTCCAACACGGCCTCATCCCGACCTTCGGCTTCGTGCGCGTGAATCGCGGCCGCGGCCCGTTGCGTCTCCGCGTGCAGGCGGCGCTCCGCGTCGTGCGTGAACCGCGCGGGGTCGATCGCGGCGGGGCACTGCTCGGGCAAAATGTTCATCACTCGCTTGCAGACCGTCATCAACGATTCGAACGCGGGACGCCGCGAAAACGCGGTGAACGCGGCCAGCCGGCGGAACGCCAGGTGCGGGGCGTCGGCCGCGGACGGCACGTCCAGCACCGCGTTGATCAAATCCGCGCGGAACCCCTCGGTCTTGGCCTGCGATTCGATCCGCTGGCAGAAGAACTCCTGAATCGTGCCGTGGTCCGTGCCCGGCTGCGCCGCGTGCGCGATCAACGCCGAGAGCGTGACCACCGGCCGCTCGCGCAGAATCTGCGCCACGCCCAACGCTTGGCGCCGCAGCGCGTACGGGTCCTGCGATCCGGTGGGAATCAGGCCCGCGCCGAAACAGCGCACGATGGTGTCCACCTTGTCCGCCACGGCCACGAGTTGAGCCAAGGGATTCGCGGGCAACCGATCCCCGGCAAAGCGCGGCCGGTAGTGCTCGCCGATCGCGTCGGCCACGGCCTGGGGCTCGTGTTGCCGTTTGGCGTACTCGCGCCCCATGATGCCCTGCAACTCCGGAAACTCGCGCACCATGCCGGTGGTCAGATCCGCCTTGCACAACCATGCCGCGCGTTCGGCTTGGCCCGCGTCCACCTCGAAGCGCGGCGCCAACGCGCGCGCCAACGCGACCACGCGTTCCACCTTGGCGTGAACCGTGCCCAGTTTTTCCTGGAACACCACCCCCTTGAGCCGCTCCACGCGGTCGGCCAGACGCTCCTTCTGGTCCTGGTCGAAATAAAACTTGGCGTCGTCGAGGCGGGCGCGGATCACGCGTTCGTACCCCGCGCGGATCGAAGCCACGGCGCGGCCCGCGGGTTTGACGTTGCTCACCGCGATGAACCCGGGCAAGGGTTCGCCCTTACGGTCCACCAGCGAAAAATACCCCTGGTGTTCCTTCATCACGGTTACGATCACTTCGCGCGGCAGCGCGAGATACTTGGGGTCGAACGCGCCCGCGATCGCGCAGGGCGATTCGGTGAGGAATGCGGCTTGCTCCAACAAATCGTCGTCCTCGACCAGGCGGCCGCCCGCCTCGCGCGCGACCGCGGCCAGTTGCGCGGCGATCACCGCGCGCCGCCGCGCGTGGTCCACGATCACGCCCCGGCGCTCCAGCGTCTGCGACAACGCGGCCCACGTCGCGGGCGCGCGAAACGGCTTGGGCGCGCTCAACGCGTGGCCGCGCGTCATGAGACCCGACGCGACCCCTCCGTATTTGATCGCAATGGGTTTGCCGCCGAAAAGCGCCACGATCCAGCGGATCGGCCGGGCGAACCGCGCGCCGCCGGTTTCCCACTTCATGGCGCGCGGAAACGAGAGATCGGCGATCAGCTTCGGCAGCACGTCCTTCAGAACGGCGGACGCCGCGTGTCGCGCTTCCGCCCGCACCACCGCCACGTACCGCCCCTTCTCGGTCGTGACCACGGTCAGATCCGAGACCGCCACGCCCTGCGATTTGGCGAATCCTTCGGCCGCCTTGGTGGGCTTGCCGTCCGCGTCAAACGCCGCGCTCGCGGGCGGGCCCACCACCTGCGTGGTCGCCTCGGCCTGCCGCGTGGCCACGCCTTCCGCGATCAGGACCAACCGCCGCGGCGTGCCATACACGTGGACTGCTTGAGATGACAGTCGAGCCCGCTCGAATGCCGCGCGCGCCGCGCCGTCCAAGTGCGCGATCGTGCCGCGGATCACGGTCCAGGGCAGCTCTTCGGTGCCGATCTCAAAGACAAGATCCGACGTTGTCTCCGACGCGCGTTTCGCCGCCATCACTCTACCGCTTCACGTTACGGCCGCCGACAGCGCGTTTTAGCAGGGGAAACCCCTTGGCTTCCCGTTGCTTGAGCCAGCCTTCCGCGCACGCGCGCGCCAGGCCGCGCACGCGCGCGATGTAGGTGGCGCGTTCGGTCACGCTGATCGCGCCTCGTGCGTCCAAGACGTTGAACAGGTGCGAGGTCTTCATACACTGGTCGTAGGCGGGCAGGACCAAATCCTCGGCCAACAGGCGTTTGGCTTCCTGCTCGTGCAAGTCGTACATCGTGAACAAGGATTGGACGTGCGCCTGGTCGAAATTGTATTGCGAGAATTGCACCTCGGTCTCGTGGTGCACGTCGCCGTACCGGACCGTCTTGGTCCATTGTAGATCGAACACGCTGTCCACCTGTTGCAGGTACATGGCTATCCGCTCGAGACCGTACGTGATCTCGGCGGAAATGGAGTTGAGTTCGATCCCGCCGATCTCCTGGAAATAGGTAAACTGGGTGATCTCCATCCCGTCCAACCGCACCTCCCAGCCCAGCCCCCACGCCCCCAGCGAGGGCGACTCCCAGTCGTCCTGGACGAACCGCACGTCGTGGTCCGAAACCTTCAACCCCAACGCGACCAGACTGTTCAGGTACTGCGCCTGCACGTCCTCGGGCGCGGGTTTGAGAATGACCTGGAACTGATAATAATGTTGCAGCCGGTTGGGGTTTTCTCCGTACCGGCCGTCGGTGGGACGCCGCGAGGGCTGCACGTAGGCCACGCGCCACGGCTCGGGACCGAGCGCGCGGAGGAACGTGGCAGGATGAAAGGTGCCGGCCCCGACCTCCGTGTCGTACGGTTGGGCGATCAGGCACCCGCGCTCGCCCCAATACTGTTGCAGGCGCAGGATGATCTCTTGAAATGTGAGCGTTTTCACGCGAGAAATGGCGTCAGCCGGCGGTTAAAAAGAGGCCCAACCGTAGCAAAGCCCAAGGGACAATGTCAAGAAATGACGGGCTCCGAGGCGCGGGACGACCGATACGTTTTCGGCATCCTCTGCTACACTCCATCAGGCGAGCACACACGGAGGGACCCGATGCTCAACTCGATGCGTTGTGCAAAATGCGGCTTGATCCAACTCGCCGCCCCCACCTGTCAGAACTGCGGCAAAACCACCGGAATTTCCGACGCGTCATGTCTTCGGCCGACCGCGTCCGCCGCGGTGGCCGCGGCGCGGCCGCCCGCGCCACCGCCGGTGACGCACGCCGCGGCCTCCGATGCGACCGACGTGGAGCGGGCGCTCGCGGAGCCGACCGTGATCCGTCAGGCCGCCGACGACCAGACCGAGCGCACGGACCTGCTCGGCGAACCAACCGTCCGACTGGTTGAATCGGCCCAAGCCGGAGCCGACGCGGAACGGCGTCTGACCTTCGCCGGCAGCGCGGGCACCTTGTTGGGCATTCACATCGTCAACGTGTTGCTCACCATCCTGACCCTCGGCATCTATTATTTCTGGGGCAAGGTGCGGGTGCGCTCCTATCTGCTGAGCCAAACCGAGTTCGAAGGCGATCGCTTCGCGTACCACGGCACCGGCCGCGAACTGCTCGTCGGCACGTTGAAGGCCGGCCTCGTGTTCGGCGCGCTCAGCGCCTTGTTCAACGCGGCGCCCATGCTGCCCGGCGGCTTGCCGGTGATGATCGGCGCGATTCTGGTGGGCTACATCGGGATGTTGGTGCTCATTCCGGTCGCCATGGTCGGCTCGCGGCGGTACCGCCTCAGCCGCACGTCGTGGCGGAACATCCTCTTTTCATTCCAGGGCAACGTGGGCGAATTCGTCAAACTGTTCGTGGGCGGCGCGCTGCTGACCGGACTCACGCTCGGTCTCTATTCCCCGTTTTTCGCCACCAACCGTCACGCCTTCATGGTGTCCCACTCGCGGTTCGGCGACCGGTCGTTCGGTTTCGACGGCCGCGGCCGCGATCTGTTCGGTCCCTATCTGCTCGCGCTGCTGTTGACGGTCCCCACGCTCGGTTTGGTCTGGCTGTGGTATTCGGCCCGGCGAACGCGGTACTACTGGGGTCACACGTCGTTCGGAAGCGCGCGATTCGCCTCGACCATGACCGGCCGCGGGCTCTTCGGGCTGCACCTGGTGAATCTGGTGTTGTTGGTTGTGACGTTCGGTTTGGCCTGGCCGTTGGTGACGGTGCGCAATCTCCGGTTCGAGTTCACGAACTTGTCGCTGATCGGCGCGTTGGACGCGGAATCCGTGCAACAAGACGCGCGGACCGCCACCGCCACCGGCGACGGACTCGGCGATTTCCTCGAATTGGACACCGGATTCGCCGCGTAACCGCGACGCCCCCTCCCGACGCGGAGGACGCACGGAGCATGTCGGACAACGGGACCGGCGTATACCTTGACGGCCGCACGGCCGAGCGGCGGCGCGTGCACGTCCGCCTGTTGCCCGACCGGATCGAGCTCGTCACCGAGCAAAACGACACCCTGACCTGGCCGTATGACGAGATCCGGCGCACGCAGGGGCGTTTCGCGGGCGAGCAGGCGCGCTTCGAACGCGGCGCGCCCATCGCCGAGGCCCTGCTCATCGACGACCGGGCGTTGTTGGACGCGCTCTATCGGCAGGCGCCCCGGCTCGGGGCCGCCGCGTACGACCCGTCGCGGCGCAAATCGCGCATGGCGTGGACCGCGGCGGCCGCGGTGGCCGCGATCGTCGCGAGCGTGGGGCTGATCAATTACGGCGTGCCCGCGCTCGTGGGCGCGGTGACTCCGTACGTTCCCCTGTCATGGGACGTGCGGTTGGGCGACGCGGTCCTGGAACATTTTGCCGACGTGGACGAACGGTGCGACGACCCGGCCCTGCAAACCGCGATCGACGAGATCTTCGCCGCCACGCTGGGATCCTCCGGCGCGGAGTACCCGTTTCACCTGATCGTACTGGACGTTCCCGAACTCAACGCGTTCGCGGCGCCGGGCGGCCCGATCGTGGTCTTTCGGGGCTTGTTGCGGCGCACCGAGACGCCGGAAGAACTGGCGGGCGTGCTCGCCCATGAAGCGCAGCACGTCATCCGGCGTCACTCCACGCGCGCCCTCCTGCAACAAGCCTCCACCGGGCTGGTGATCGCCGCGCTCACCGGCGACGCGAGCGGCGCCGCCGCGTTCGGCATGAACGCCGCGGCCAACCTCGGCACGTTGCGCTACAGCCGGGCGCACGAAACCGAGGCCGACGACGAGGGCATGCGGATGATCCTGGACGCCGGGATCGACCCGGCCGGCATGATCGCGTTCTTCGCACTGCTCGAACGGGAGGGCCACGACATGCCCGGCATGCTCGCGTACCTCTCCACGCACCCGGCCACCGGCGAACGCGTCACCCGCCTCCGCGCCCTCTCCGCCCACGCCGCCCCGCCAAGAACAGCCTTCGATTTACCCGAGGAATGGTCCAGCATTCGTGAGCGTTGCCGCCTCGAAACGGAACCCGACGCGGAGTAAGGCCGCAAAGAATCCGCAGTTGATCTCTTGAATCCCGGCGAAGCCGGCAGGCTGCTCAAAAAGCTCCAGATGCAAGGCAGCCGCGAGCACCGCAGCGCAGCGTACTGGGTCGTACGTGAGCAGCGGATGCGCAGCGGCAACGCAGCAGATGGACTTTTTCAGCAGCCTGAACTAGCCGCCGCGTTCGCTGCGTTGTTTGGCGAGCCGCACCGCATTATTCCGAATAGCTTCGGGAACGCCCTTGTCCTTGGCGAGAAAGCTCAGGTCCCGCGCGGTGAGCGTCGGGAGCAGACTCATCGAGATGGACACCGGGGTCTTGGGGTTGCTCGCGAGACCTTGCTTGATCGAATACTTCGACATCCAATCGCGCCGTCTCGCGATCGCGCGCAATATTTCCTCCGACACGTTGCGTGATTTGGCCAGCGTCTCGATTTCCTGCTCCGTGATCTTGGGCGAGTTGAGCACCGCCATCACCACCAGCCGGCTGGATTCCTTGAGCAGCAAGGTCCGGCCTTCCTTGTCGGCCCGAAACGCGAATTTGACCTTCTGGGCCACGTTCATCTTCGTGACCCGCTGAACGAGCGTCAGCTTTTCGTCCCCGGCCGCCTCCGCCGCGACCGCGGCCTCGACCTCGGGGTCGATCGCGGTATCGGCATCGGGATCGGGGTGATCCTCCGGGATCAATGGTCTTGCGGGTTCAGCGCTCACGTGTCCTCCGTTGCGTGCGGTCCGCGCCCCAGCGCGGCACCAGATCGTGGGCGATTCCGAGGTGGTCGAGCACCCGCCCGACCACGAACGCCACCACGTCGTCGATGGACTTGGGGCGGTGATAAAACGCGGGCATCGCCGCGACCACGTGCGCGCCCGCCCGCGATAAGGTTAGCAGATTCTCCAGATGAATCGAGGACAGCGGGGTCTCGCGCGGCACCACGATCAGCGGGCGCCGTTCCTTCAAGGTCACGTCCGCGGCCCGTTCGATCAACGACGCGGACAACCCGTGCGCCACCGCGGCCGCGGTTTTCATGGAGCAGGGCGCGATGATCATGCCGTCGCCGAGGTGCGAGCCGCTCGCGATCGGCGCGTAGAAGTTCCCCGGCTCCCACCACGTCACCCGCCCGTGGTAACGCCGGTCGATGGCGCGGCGCACCCGGGACACGTCGCCGCTCCAGTCGATCCCGGTCTCTTCCTTGATCACGGTCACGCCGTCCGGGGAGACCACCAATGCGACGTCGTGCCCGGCCTGGGCCAGACGATCGAGCAGGGTCACGCCGTACACCGCCCCGCTCGCCCCCGTGATCGCCACGGTATATGACGCCATCGCGCTCCTCAGCTCCCGATGTGCCGGTCGATGTCCCGGTGTTGGACGGTCGGCTGCAGCCCGCGCTGGCCCAACAACGCGGCCAGTCGTTCCACCAACGCGACCGAGCGGTGCCGGCCGCCCGTGCACCCCAACGCGATGGTCAGATAGGTGCGCCCCTCGGCCTCGTACAACGGCCACAAATATTCGAGCAACCCTTCCAGCCGCGTGAGGAACCCCTCGGTTTCGGGCTGGCCCATGACGTAGTCCGCCACCGCGTGGTCTTGTCCCGACAGCGGCCGGAGCGTTTCCACGAAGTTGGGATTTTTGAGGAACCGCACGTCGAAGACCAGGTCCGCTTCGCGCGGCACGCCGAACTTGTACCCGAACGAGATGACGGTCACGGCCAGACCGTGCCGGCGCTCCACGTAGCGCTGCGCGATGAACGCCTTGAGTTGGTGGACCGAATAATCGGACGTGTCGATGATGAGATCGGCGCGGGCGCGGAGCTCGCGGAGCTCTTCCCGTTCCTGCGTGATGCCCTCGATCACGGGCCGCGAGTGCGCCAAGGGGTGCGGACGCCGGGTCTCCGAGAACCGGCGGATGAGCACGTCGTCGCGCGCGTCCAAGAACAACATCTCGACGCGATACCCCGCCTGCCTGAGCTGCTCGATCGCGGTGAAGCTTTGCGAGAGAAATTCCCGGCCGCGGATGTCGATCCCGAGCGCGATGCGGTGGTTCTTGGGTTCGCCGTGGGTGTACAAATGCACGAACGTGGGGATGAGCGGCGGGGGCAGGTTGTCGACGCAAAAGAACCCCACGTCCTCGAAACAGTGCAGCACGTGGCTCTTGCCCGCGCCCGACAGCCCGCTGACGATGACGATGCGGGGACCGCTCGCGCCCGCCGGCCGAGCCCCCTGCTTGGGCGCGTCGGGTTCGGCTACGGCGCGGGGTCGATCCATGCCACGGAACCGTCGGCCCGTCGATACACCACGTTGGTCTCCTTGGTGCCCGCGTGACGAAATACGAGCACCGGCGTCTCCCCACCGTCCAACGCCGCGGACGCCTGCTCCGGCGTCATGGACCGAAGTTTCGGCCGCTCGCGCTCCAGCGGTTCCGGCGCGGACTCGACGGGTTCCGTCTCGCCGATGATCGCCGCGGGACGCTGACGACGGGTGTGTTGACGATCCTTGTATTTTTTCAGTTGGCGCTCGATCTTGGCCACGGCCTCGTCGATCGACGCGTACATTTCGGACGTTTCTTCCTTGGCCTGGATCAACACGCCGTTGACGTTCAACGACACTTCGGCCTGATGGCGGTACTTCTCGACCGAGAGCACGACCGTGGCGTCCGCCACGTCTCCGGAAAACCGCGTCAGATGCTCAACGCGTTCTTCCACGTGGGCGCGCAGCGCCGGGGTGATCTCAATGTGCCGCCCTGTGACCGTCGTCTTCATGGCGCCGTCCTCTCCTTTTTCCGTTATCAAACTCTCGCGTCAACCACCCGGAAATCCCTTCCGGGCATCTTAATTTATATAATGTGTCCGAGTATTGTGATACCGGAGCCTGTTCAGGGATGGCCAGATGCCCCCTTCGGGGACTTCCGCCACCTCATTTCTTAAAGGTGGGTCGCAAGGCGGAAGGAGGTCTTGCGCGCCTGTAGGGGCGTATTGCAATACGCCCCTACGAAAACCGTGAGCACGCAAGACCGACTGACAACGCCGCAGATGGCCATTCATGGACAGGCTCCTTAGAATACGCGTTTGCGTTTGTTCGCGGGCGGTATGCGCAGCCACCCGCGGTACTTGGCCACGGTCCGCCGGGCAATGGCGATTTGCTCGGCCGACAAGCGTTCCACCAACTCGTGGTCGGTCATGGGGCGTCGCGGATCTTCGTTCGCCACCAACAGCCGGATGCGCTCGCGCACCGTGACCGAGGACAAGTCCTCGCCGCCGCCCTGGGTGCGGGCGATTCCGCTATTAAAGAAAAACTTTAGCTCGAAGATCCCCTGCGGCGTATACATGTACTTATTCGTGGTCACGCGGCTGATGGTGGACTCGTGCATCCCGATGTCCTCCGCGACCTGCTTGAGGATCAACGGCTTGAGATAGTTGATGCCCTGTTCCATGAACTCGTACTGGAACTTCACGATGCTCTCGGCCACGCGCACGATCGTGCGGTTGCGCTGCTCGATGCTGCGGATCAGCCACAACGCGGACCGCAATTTGTCTTCGAGATACGTCTTGGTGGTGTCCACGCCCGGCGTCTTGTTCTTGAGCAGACGACGGTAATACTGGTTGATCCGCAATTTCGGCATGCCGTCGTCGTTGAGCAGGACCGCGTATTTGCCCTCGATCTTGACCACGAACACGTCCGGCGTGATGTAGACGTTGTCGGACACGGCGAACGGCCGCCCCGGTTTCGGTTCCAGGTGTTCGATCACCTTGGCGGCGTGAAACACCTCTTCCGCCGTCGCCCCCAACGCCTTGGCGATCGCGGCGAACCGCTTCTTTTCCAGGTCCGGCAAGTGGTGGGTGATGATCGATTCCACGAGCGAGCCGTGCAACCCGAGCTGACGAGTCTGAATCAACAAACACTCCCGGAGGTCGCGCGCGGCCACGCCGAGCGGGTCGAAACCTTGCACCAACTTGAGCGCCCGCTCCACGGTCGCCGCCGGGCAGTTCAGGCTGTGCGCGATCTCATCGAGCGTGACCCGCAAGTACCCGTCGTCGTCCACGTTCCCGATGATCGCTTCCGCCACCCGCCGGTCCTCCTCCGGCACGCTCGACAGGCGCAATTGCCACAACAAGTGCTCTTCCAGCGACACGGCCTTGCTGAGCGTCTGTTCGAACGACGGCATGTCCTCGGACGACGCCCTGGCGTAGTCGCCGTCTCCGGACAGGCCGAAGTCATCCTGGTCGAAATAGCTGTCCCAGTTGAACTCCTGCGGATCGAGCTCGGCGCTTTCCTTGGCCTCCGGCGCGGACGCCTCGGCGTCGGCCTCGGTCTTCACGGCGGGCGACTCGTCCCCGCTCGGGGCCTCCTCCTCGGGCCCTTCCTGCGACAGCTCGTCCTCCAGCACCGGATTTTCCATCAGCTCGTGCGAGACGGTCTGACTCAATTCCAATCGGGAAAGCTGCAACAGGCGGATCGCCTGCTGCAACTGCGGCGTCATGACCAGCTTTTGTTGGAGCCGCAGCTCCAAACGCGGTCTCACCGATTGGCCTCCTGGCCGGCTGAGGATCGTTGCCAGGCGAAATGCTCGCCCAGATACAGCGAGCGAACCCGGGGGCTTTCCGCGATTTCCACGGGCGTGCCCTCCTGGAGAATCTCGCCGCTGTTAATAATATACGCCCGCCGGGTGATTTCCAGCGTTTCGCGCACGTTGTGATCCGTGATCAACACGCCGATGCCGCGGTCGCGCAAGTGCGCCACGACCTTTTGCACGTCGGCGACCGCCAAGGGATCGATCCCGGCGAACGGCTCGTCCAACAGCACGAACCGCGGCGACAAAACCAACGCCCGGGCGATCTCGACCCGACGCCGCTCGCCGCCCGACAGCGTATACCCCTTTTGCTCGGCCAGGTGCGCCACCCCCAGCTCTTCGAGCAGTTCTTCCAACCGCGCCCGCTGCTCTTCCCGCCGCATCGGCAGCGTTTCCAGGATCGCCAGGATATTCTCGGCCACGGTGAGTTTGCGGAACACCGAGGCTTCCTGCGGCAGGTAACTCAACCCAAGACGCGCGCGCTGGTGCATGGGCAACGCGGTGATCGAGCGGCCGTTCAACACGATGTCGCCCCGATCGGGCGTGATGAGCCCCACGATCATGTTGAAGACCGTGGTTTTGCCCGCGCCGTTCGGTCCCAACAGCCCCACGACCTCCCCCGGCCTGATCGTGACGGATACGCCCTTGACCACGCGGCGGCGCCGAAAGGTTTTTTCCAGTCCCACCGCCGACAGCGTGTCGCCCGACGGAACGGCCGCTACCGACGCGGGGGCGCGGCCCACGTCATTTCCCATGATCCCCCCGCGATTCGTCGGTCGGCGCGGTCGAGTCGCCGCCGGCTTCCGGGTAAATCACGACGCGACTTTCGTCCACGATGCTCCGCTGCTCCTTGAGCAGAATCGTGATTTTAGACCCCTGGATGCGAACCCCCTCTTCCCACGTTTCGGGATGTCCGGTCAGCACCACCGTCTCATCGGCGCGGTGATACACGGCGTGATCCGCGGTGGCGGTTTTCTTGCCTTGGACGACCTTGACGCGCCCTTCCGCCACGATCCGCTCGATGTTGCCTTCCGACAACATATCCGGTCCCGCGCCGTTCCCGGATGAATTCGATGCCGCGGTCTGAGCGGGTTTTGCCAGCACCACCTCGACGCGATCGGCCTGCAAATCCATATCGCCTTTAATAACCGTGACATCTTTATCGAATATCACGCGGTGATCGAGGTTTTTGACGGTCATGCTGCGCGAGGTGATGGCGAGCGGTCGCGACGCGAGTGGACCCGCGACGTCCGCGGCCCATGACGGTACGATCGAACCGATCGCGCCGAGCAGCGCGGCCATCACGACGCCGTTACGAGACCACATCCGCGCGCACGTCGCTGAGAATCGTGAATTCTTGAGACGCGGGCCGCGCCAGCAACCCCACGCCCTGAAACGACACCCTGGAACCGACCACGGACACCGCGTCCACGGACGTCAATTCACCGCGCGATTGAAGCCAGCGCAGGCGTTTCGTGCGGATCACGTACCCGTTGGGCAGCGTGAGCAGGGCCTCGCCCTCGCCCCCGTCGAGGTCAAAATCCCGGCTGGCCGTGTCGAGCACCGCCGTGGCCCCTTCGAACTGCGCCATCGCCCCATCCTGCATACGCACCGACCCGCTGACCCGATCAAGCACCGCCTGATGTTTCGATTCGAACAGGCGGGCCCTGGCCGCGGACACTTCCCACTCCGCCTCCCCGTCGGACAACGCGGACAACCGAAACCCGGTCACGATCACGTCGCCGTCCACCACGGTCGGCGCCGACGGGGCGCCCGCCTCCTTCAGACGAACTTGCGACGCCAACAACACGCCCAACGCGCCCAACCCGCCGAGCGCGAGCATCCAGAGCGGAAACGTTTTCCAGGCGATGGAACGGACGGCCATGATCGTCGTGCGGTGCGGACGCGGTATCGCCGCACACTATACCATATACGTCGAGTCCGAACGAGCGACTGAGGGCACGCCGCCGGTCGTTGCGACCGGCGCAACGGGTCCGGGCGCGATCGACGCGACCGCAGGTCTCGTCATGGCCTCGCCATGTGTCCGGTGTCGAAGGGCTCTTGGTCGCGCCAGCGGCGCGAGGCACCTTCCCGCGGAGGCGAGCATCCCGGACTTTCCCTGGTCACCTGAGGGGCCTCGACACGACCGCGACGCGAGCCGCGCAGATATTCCCGCAGCCGACCGCATCCCGTTCCGGTACGACCCGAGACCAGCCATTCCGCGATGAACGGCTCCGCGCCCGCGACGCGGTCCACCTGGGTCCACACCGGCGTCACCGGGCACGCCCCCATCGCCGCCACGGTCTCCGCCGCCTCGCGGGCCCGCCGCCTCGCCTCGGGATGCGACGCGTCGATCACGTGCAGCATCAGGTCGGCGGCGCGACATTCGGCGAGCGTGTCCTCGGGCGCGGACCAGCGGGCGGACACGGGGTGCCTGACCAATCCGGGCGTATCGACCACCACCACCTCGCGCGACCACGCGGCGTTCAATCGTCCGGCCACCGCGAGCGCGCCGCGGCCCGCGGGCTCCGGCGGCCACGACGGCGGCGATGGCGGGCCGTTGGTGAGCGCGGCGAACAAGGTGGACTTTCCCGCGCCCACCGCGCCGCACAACACCACGACGAAGGCGTTGCGCGATCGGCGCGCCGCGCGCGCGGCTTCCCGCGCCCGCGTGAGCGCGGCGGACGGCGTCCGCGGCGCGCCCCACGCGGTCCGGTCCCATACCGGTCGAGCCAGCAGCCGCTCCAGTCCCTCGCGTTGCGAACCGCTCAACGCGCCGTCGACCACGATTCCATCGATCCCGTCGCGCTCGCACAACCCGCGCAGTTGCAGCGCCTTGCCGCGTCCGATATAGGTCGCGGGGTCCGGCGCCCATCGGCGCTGCCACACCCGATACACGACGCGACGGCCTCCGACGCGGAGCCACCGTTCAACGGCGTCGAACGCCGCATCGACCGCCCACGGGTGTTCATCCGGACGACGAAGGCCGACGAGCGCCACGCGCCGGGCGGGAAACGCCACGGACGTTGCGTCAGAGTGGTTCATCATCGGCTCTCGCTTTCCGATACCTTACCCAAACGGATCTGATCCCACGCGAAACCGTTTCGACATCCTACCCACCCCGCGCGCGCGGGTCAACGCGCCGAGGACCGCCCGGCGGGCCTCCAACGCGCCCACGGCTTGACACGTCGAAACGGGATCGGCTATGTTAAGCCGTCTTTGGGCAGCCGTCGGGCCGCAAACCGCAGTCGGTCGCGTTCCGACGGAGTATGGTGCGGGCCTTTTCTCGTTCTCTCGCGCGGTTGGGAAGGAGATTCATGAACCGGATAATGACCGTCACGCCGTTGTGGTTCTGGGGAGTGGTGATGTTGCTGGCGGGAGGCGCGCTTCCCGCCGACGCGCGCGCCCAGGACGCGCCGCCGCCCCCGCCGCCGGCGGAACACGTGTTCGCCGCGAAATTCGACGAAGTGTGGGACATGACCCAGACGTATCTGAAGACGCGGCCGAATCCGATCCCGATCGCCAGCGCCGAGAAAGAAGGCGACTCGGGGAAACCGCCCAAGAAAGGCGTGATCTCGTCGTCTCCGCACCGCTACTTTAAGATCGTGTCGGCCGCGTTTCCCCCGCGCCAGCAGGACTTCCGCGACACCTATACGATCACGGTCACGCCGCTGCCCAAGGGCCCGCCGCCGCCGAATCCGCCGATCCCCGGCGTGCCGCCGCTTCCCGCGGACAAGCCCGTGGACCTGACCAAGGTCCAAGTCGAGCGCAAGTTCGAGAAGTTCGACAAAAAGGCGAAGGCCTGGGTCGATGCGGATCAGAAGGTCGAGAAGGCGGGCGTGAGCGCGGACGATATCTTTTTGGGCGTGCAGTATCTGTTGACGCCGCCGCCCCCCCCGCCTCCGATCGAAGAATAGCCGCGGCAGGCCGATCGGTAATGGCCATCTGCGGCGTTGCCGCTGCGCATCCGGTGCTCACGTACACGAAGAGTACGCTGCGCTCCGGTGCTCGCGGCGCCTTGCATCTGGCGCATTCCTGATCGGCCTACATGTCCGACGATAGTCGGACAGACCTTTACTTCACTGAGTCAACGGAATTCCGATCACCGCAGTTTGCCGCCACATACGCGTTCGCGTGATCCACTTTGGTTGGTTCGACGGGGTGTTCCACGGCGATGCGGAGGTACTCGCGGTAGGCCCGACAGGCGTGTTTTGTTCGGCCGATTTTTTCCGATCCCCAGCCGGACATGAACACCGGCGTGTACATGAGCGGCCGGCCCATGATCGCGTAGTCGGCGGCGAGTTCGGCCGCGTGGTCGAACGCCGCGATCGCGTCCTCGAACCGCGCTTCGGACATGGCCACCATGCCCTCGCGATTCAGGGCGTAGGCGCGGTCCTGGTCGCGTGCCTCGGCAGCGACGGCGACCGCGGCCCATACCACGAACGCGGCGACGACCAGGCCGAGCCCGATTCGCGCGGTCACGCGAACACCACGGTGCGGTTGCCCCACACCAACACGCGATCCTCCAGGTGCCAGCGCACCGCGCGCGCCAGTACCGCTTTTTCGATGTCCTTGCCCTTGCGCATCAGGTCCGCCACCCGGTCGCGGTGGGTCACCCGCACCACGTCCTGTTCGATAATGGGCCCCTCGTCCAGTCCTTCGGTGGCGTAGTGCGCGGTGGCGCCGATAATCTTCACGCCCCGTTTGGCCGCCTGCTCATAGGGCCGGCCGCCCACGAACGCGGGCAGGAAACTGTGATGGATGTTGATGATCCGCGACGGATACGCGGCCACGAACGTGGGCGTGAGAATCTGCATGTAGCGGGCGAGCACGATCAGATCCACCTGCCCGTCCAGGCACGCCAGGATCTCGTCCTCCTGTTCGCGTTTAGTCTCGGGCGTGACCGGAAACACGGTGAACGGCAGGCCGAACGGCGCGACCACGTGCCGAAGATCCTCGTGATTGCTCACCACCGCGGCAAGGGTCATGGGCAGCTCGCCGGTTTTCCACCGCCACAACAGATCCACCAGGCAATGCTCCAGGCGCGACACGAAGATCGCGACCCGTTTCTTTTCCTCCGCGAAACGCACGACGATCTGCATGCCGAATTCGTGCGTGAGCCGGTCCACCGCGGCCGCCAACGCCGCGCGGTCGGTGGGTTCCCCCAGCGTGAATTCCACGCGCATGAAGAACTCGCCGCCGGACGGATCCGTGGTGTGCTGATCGGATTGGATGATATTGCCGCCCAGATCGCAGATCGTCCGGGCGATCCCGGCCACGATGCCCGGGCGGTCCGGACATGACACCAACAAGCGAACGACCGTCACGGTGATCTCCTTGAGCGTTGCGGGTTAATTATAGCGTTCAGGTGATTCAAAAACGGTTGGCCGGTTAGCCGGTGCGCCGGTTAGCCGGTTGATTCGGGACAAACGTGTGAGGTTCATGCGCTTGACTCCTTTACCGGCAAACCGGTTAACCGGCTAACCGGCCAACGCCTTTCTCCGTTGCACCCATGGGGGCGACCCGTTACAATGCACCCCCGGGACAACGAGGAACCGCATGACGCAGCCGGCCATCGACCACTACCGCATCGCCAAGGAGCCGTTTTACGTGCCGGTGCGGGACGAAGTCCGTTTGTTCGAACTGGCGGCGCGCTCGCGCACGCCGGTGATGCTCAAGGGCCCCACCGGCTGCGGCAAAACGCGGTTCGTCGAACACATGGCGTTTCGCCTCAAGCGGCCGTTGATCACGGTGGCCTGCCACGAAGACCTCACCGCGTCGGATTTGGTGGGGCGGTATCTGCTCCAGGGCGAGGACACGGTGTGGGCGGATGGGCCGCTGTCGCTGGCGGTGCGCCACGGCGCGATCTGTTACCTGGACGAGGTGGTCGAGGCGCGCAAGGACACCACCGTGGTGATTCACCCCTTGTGCGACGCGCGGCGCATTCTGTCGGTGGAGAAAAAAGGCGAGGTGGTGCGCGCGCACGACGACTTCCTGCTCGTGATCTCGTACAACCCTGGGTATCAAAGTCTGATCAAGGAACTCAAGCCGAGCACCAAACAACGCTTCCTGGCGCTGGAATTCGACTACCCGCCCGCGGACACGGAACGGCACATCGTGCAACACGAGGGCGGCGTGGGCGAGGCCACGGCTTCGTCATTGGTCAAACTCGCGGCCAAGGTGCGTAACCTCAAACACCACGGTTTGGACGAGGGCGTGAGCACGCGACTGCTGGTATACGCGGCCGCGTTGATTCGCGACGGCGTCGCGCCCGCCGAGGCCTGCCAAGTGGCGATCGCGCAGCCGATCACGGACGACCGCGAGATGCAGCGCGCGATCGCGGAACTCGTCGCGACAATCTTCTGAACGTCGCTGCCGTAGCCGCCCTATAACCGGGTTGTCGTCATTGCTTCGCCATGCGTGTGGTGTCGAATAGCTATTCCTCGCGCCGATGGCGCGAGGCACATTCCCGCGAAAGCGGGAATCCGGACATGCGCTCGTTGGATGAGTCTGTTTAGTAACGCAGTCGTACTAAATCCCTTGCTTGTTCCATTTTTTCCTTCTCTGAATCCTGCAATGAGAGTTGTGGACGGCAGCCGAATGCGTATACCGCGTCCCGCTGATTCGACTTGTTTATTATTAACATGGTCTTGTATTTGCACTTTTTTGTTCGAATAAGGTTCCTGCACTCCTACCATTTTACAAGGTCGGCCGCGTAGGGAGACGTGGGGCGCTGGGCGACGGCAGTTGGTCTGTTCGTATGGGTGGTTCTTGGCCCGTACGGATCAGCTCGCGCCGCAAACCTGTTTACGGTCAATGACACGGGCCAACAGGGTGTCTCGGGCGGGCTCCTGGCCACGCCTCCCGGAACCTGCACGGGGGTCCCCGGCGGGCTGCCCGGAGATTGTTCCCTGCGAGGCAGCGCCGCGGTCACGGACTGGGCCGACGGGTATTTCGCCAACGGGAGTCGGTGGAGCGACGCCACCCAGGCGACGATCCCGAGCGGAACCAACCTGATCCGAGTCGACGGCACCGCGGTCCCCATCACTTCGGCCGACCTGCAGAACCTCGTCAACACCCACGTCGGCTCCAGTTGGATCCCGGCCTCGTGTAATCGCCCCTGGTGCGGAAATCTGCTACGCGGCGACGTCATTTCCCATTTGGATGAAAACGGCGACGGGAAATTCGACGACACCTGGATCGACGCGAACTTCAACGGCATTCGGGAGACCGGCGAAGTCGATCGCACCCGCGCGGAACAGTTCGCCTGGGGCATTACGTCGGTGATCCGAACGATCTCGGAATTGAGCTTGGTGCCGGGCAACGTGTCGCCGCCCGGCCTGAGCCGCATGCGCACCAGAATCGCGCTGGGCGACGCGTCGCAAGACCCGGACGCGGAGTGCGACGGCGACATCATGAACCCGGCGTGTCACAACGCCGTGGTGACGCCACCGGATCTGACGGCGTCGACCGCGACCAGAGCCGACGACGACCCGGCCGTGTTCGGAAAATGCGACCCGGACCGCCCCGAGTTCACCAGTCTGATCCCGATCGACCCGGTTCGCGCCCAGCGCGCCCTCGACAATTGCCTGTGGTTCTTCTCGTCGTTTCCGGTCGGCGCTCCGAGTCCAGCGGGTATTGATCCCTTGCACAACCAGCTCGACCCGCGGCTTCGCCCGGTCGGACTCGATCCCCTGACCGATTCGTTCGCGGTTCGAAACGCGTCGATCGACCAGCGCGTGGTCAAGTACGTGGGGGACAACTCAGCGGACCAAAATTTTTCGCAAGCGTTTATGGCGACGTACGGGTTCTCCTCCGCGCCGGGAGCCCCGAACCTGAACCAAGCCATCTACAACAATGAATGGCGGTTGTCTCAAGGCGATACGGGACCCATGACATACGACTACTCCTTCCTCATGCAGCACCTGTCCGAGTCCCGGCGTCGCGGTTTTACCCAGGACCCGACCGTCCCGGTTTCTGAATGCGTGCCCGCGCTCCCCGGCGTGACCTGCGACGGCCTGACCAATCCCACCGTGGACCCGTTCTGGGGCAAGGCCATTGTCAGAACCGCGTTCGACGTGAACGGCGACGGCGTGCTTGACCCGGATCTCAATTTGGACGGCACGTTCAAGTTGAACTTCGATCAGGAATTCGAGTTCTTCGACGGAAAACCCTGCGGCGAAGCTTGCCGTGAATCAGGCGTGGGGCATGAGACCGGACTGGCGTTCCTCTACGAACAGGCGGTCGAAGGGCACTTAACGTCGTGCCTGAATTGCGGCCATCCGGTCGTCGTCTGGGTGAACACCGTCACCTACACGTTCAACTGGCCCGGGCTTCCCGAAATCGTTCCGGTTCCGGAGCCTCCGGCCCTTCCGGTTACGGTCGTCCCGGTCTTACCGTAGTTCGCGGATCGCACGCGTTGTCTTCCCTGTTTTAAATCCCTACAATACCGTCTGTCCGTTGAACGAGCAGTGAGCGAACAGGCCATCCGTGTCTTCCACCACAACCGTCACCGCGTCTTCGGCATCCAACGCCTCGCCGCCCTATGACATCTATTTCATCGGCGTCATCTTCGTCCTCAACGTGGCCATGGACACCTGGTTGATCGTGAAGAACCCGGACTACGCGCTCCCGCTCTTCGGCGCCACGTTCCCCGGCGCGGGGGGATGGCTCGTCAAGATCCAGTCGCCGATCCTGCACGGCGTGTTGGGATACGGGTTTCTGCGGCGCCGGCGGTGGGCGTATTGGTTGTACATGGCGTACGCGGCGTTCGGCCTGTCCAGCGCGTTGGTGAACCTGGCGACCATCGGGTTCGGCCGCATCCGGATGATCTTCATCCTGTCGCTCACGGTGATCACGGCGTATATCTACACGCGGAGGCGAGTCTTTGTCTGATCCCGAACGCCGGGCAACGCTGCGCGCGCGGATCGACGTGGTCTCGTCCAAATCCGCCGCGGTCTTCGACGACGTGGTGGCTGCGGTGGAGCCGTTGTTGTCCCGCGACGATCTGGAGCGGTGGGTCGAACTGGGCTGCGCGATCGCGGCCGGCTCCGGCGTGGCCGCGGTCAAGTTCTTCCGCGAGAGTGCGTCGTTGATCGACCGGCTCCCGGCGGATCGTCGCGGCGCGATGATCCGGGTCGGCCGCGAATTCGCGCGCGACCAGCCCAACCTGGCGCTGGAATTTCTGCGGCAGGCATCTCCGCTGGCCGAGCGCTTCGACGACGCGGCGATCGACCAATGGGGGCGGATCGCCGCCGGCATCGCGGCCCAGGATTACGACGCGTCGATCGAATACGTGAAAGAGAGCGCCGCGCTCGCGGGCGTGCTGCCCACCGCGTCGTTCGCGCTCTGGGGCGAGGTCGGCGTCCTGCTCTCGCGCGAGGACCGCACGGTCAAAGACTTTCTGGCCTTGAAGTATTTTCGCTCCGGCGCGGACTGGCTCGGAGCCGTGTCCGACCCCGCGCTGCGCCCGCTGGTGTTGGCGCTCACGTGCCGCGTGGCCGCCGCCGCGTTCCCGTCCGGCGCCGCGCGTCGTCCCGGGCAGGTGGCGCTCGACGTGCTCCAATACGCGCACGCGTTGCTCAACGCCCTGCCGTCGCACGAGATTCGCCACGCGTTGCTCGCGGCCGGCGCGCGCGTGGCCGAACGCGCGCCCACCCTGGTGGAAACGTTCCTGCGCCACGCGCCCGAAGTCGTCGCGTTGGTGGAAGGATCGGTGACCCGCTTCGACGAGTGGGTCGCGGAGGGGCTCGCGGCGGCCGAGACCCATCGCGAACGCGCGGAAGCCTACTTTGCGTTGCGCTCCAAGCAAGCCACCGAGGTGGCGCAACGCCTGTCGCGCGGCGTGTTCCTCCGCGACGTGCGGCCCACGCTCACCTACGTGGCCGAAGCCATGTGCGGTCGCGCCGTGGAAATCAGATCCGGCCCCGGTGCGTCCAGCGCGCTGACCGAACGCGGCGGGATCGTCACGTTGCCCGACAAGATCACGGTCTACGCCACGGCCGAAGACAACCTGCGCTTCTACCGCGTCCTGACGTTTCACGAAGCCGCGCACCTGGAGTTCGGGACCTACGAGCCCGTGCCGGCCGAGGTCGCGGCCTGGTTCGGCGCGGACGGCTCGGCCCCGGCTCAAATCGACTCCTCGTCCCTGCTCGGCAGGTTCCCCGACCCCGACCTCGCGCAAAACCTGTGGACCATCGCGGAGGAAGCGCGGGTGGACTTTCTGATCCGCCACCATTACCCCGGCCTGCGCTCGGACATGGACCGGGTGCTGGGCGAACAACTGCGCATGCGGCCGAAGATCGACACCCTTCCCCGCCGCGCCGCCATTCTCGAATCGTGGCTGCAACTCTCGGTGGCCGACGTGGCGGACGTGCCGTTCCCGGTGTTGGATCCGGTCACGCACGGGTACGAGGTGATCAAGCGGCTCAGGACGCCGGAGGCCACGGTCGTTGACGTGCTGCGCGCGGTGGTGGATCTCTATCCCCTGGCGGCCGAGGGCATGGACGAGCCCGTTCCCGTTTCAATGGACGCCGCGCCGCCCGAGCAACCGCCCTCCGAGTTCGACCAACTCGCCATGGGCCACGCCCCCATCGGTTCGTTCGCGTTCCGCGACGCGCTGCACGCCCCGCAAGTCCGGATGGGACAACACGGCGGGCAACCCGATCAACACGGACCGCGCCCACCCGACCGCACCGAGCTCGGTGAACGCGCGGACACTCCGGCGGCCACGCGCAAACCGTCCGAAGGCGACGATACCGCGGTCGCGGCGCCGTCGGAACACGGCGGGGTCTGGTACCACGAGTGGGACCACCTGGCCGACGAGTTCAAACCGCGGTGGTGCCGGGTGGACGAACAACGCGCCCGCGAGGCCGCGCCCGACGACGTCGAAGCCCTGCTCGCGGACACCCGCGGCGTGGACGCGTCGCTGCGCCGCTACTTCGCGGTCATGCGGCCCGAAGCATTTCGAAAGACCATGCGCCAGCCCGACGGCGACGACATCGACCTCGACGCGGCCGTGGCCGCCACAGTGGAACGCCGCGCCCGCGTCACCTCGGATGATCGGCTCTACGTGCGGCGCGAAAAACGCGTGCGCGACGTGGCCGTGGCCTTGCTCATCGACACCAGCGGCTCGACCGGCCGACAGATCGCGGGCAGCGGCCGGGTGCGGCGCGTGATCGATGTGGAGCGCGAGAGCCTCGCCCTGGTCGGCTCCGCCCTCGACGCATTGGGCGATCAATTCGCACTCTACGCGTTTTCAGGCCACGGGCGGCACGCGGTGGATTGCCGCGTGATCAAAGCCTTTGACGAGCCGTTCGGCGCCGGCACGCTCGCCCGCATCAGCGGCCTCGCCCCGTCCGGCCAAAACCGCGACGGCGCCGCGATCCGTCACGCGAGCCATCACCTCCATGCCCGCGACGCGGCCGTCAAACTCCTGATCCTGCTCTCCGACGGCCGTCCGCTGGACGACGACTACGCGGCCGACTACGCCCTGGAAGACACCCGCGCCGCCCTGCGCGAAGCCCGCGCCCTCGGCATCCACCCCTTCTGCGTCACGGTCGACGACCACGCCGACGCCTACATCGAACGCCTTTACGGCGACGTCCACTACACCGTCATCAGCGACGTCCGAGCCCTGCCCGAACGCCTGCCCAAGATCTACAAACGCCTCACTATGTAAGGCTGCTTCCACGCGCGAGGATCGGATTCGATGCGTTATTCCCGCGCATGCGGGAATCCAGACAGATCAGTCGGCAACAAACAACGAAGGAGGAACCACCGGAATCGGACTCTTACGAAAATCTCCGACATTGCGCGTGACAATCACCGCGACGCCGGCCTCTTCGGCGCAGGCCGCAGTGACCGCGTCTTCAAAATCGTGAAACCCCAACGCCAGCCCCCGATGTATCCCGGCATCGGTCACCGCGGCGACCTGAAGCTTGGATAGCAGTTCGGCCAACACTCGTCTGCTCTTGGTCGCGGAAAGTTCTTTTTCGAGTAAGTACGCGAGCGTCGTAACCGCGTGTCCGGCGATATAGCCCTGGACACGTCCTTGACCAACGGCGTCCAACGCCACGGCGGACGATGGAAAGTGCGGATCGCGCCTCAGCAGGACATCGAGCACGACGTTGAGGTCATACAGGACCCGCTTCACCGATGCTTCTTCGCGAGAAACTCACGGTAGCCGCGACGAATCGCCTGGTCGTCCAGCGCCCGCCGCTTTCGCGAAACGGTTCCGGCTAAACGCCGAGTCCACGGGCTGAGAGTGCGTTCCCCTTCTGTTCTCGGCAAACGGGCCAAAAATTCCGCGACCGCCTTGGACAGCGATACCCGGTGAGCTTTGGCCCAGGCCTTGGCCTTCTGAATCAACTCGTCGTCGAGGCGTAGCGTCAATTTGGTATGCATACGATGCCGTATAAATTTATAGAAAGAATACGTCTTAAATTGCCCCTCTGTCAATAGTCGACAAAGATTTGCCCATAGTCCTTTGACCACATCGCCCTTCGAAGTTTTCGCCGTCAACCCGGGTGCGGAAATGGTGTCAAGTGCGGAAATGGTGTCAGGAACCATTTGCCTCTGACCCTTTTGGTCCGCCGGACACACCCAGCCGACAGATCTCTTTTCTATCTCAGTCGCTCTCTGTCTATCCCCGCTTGTTTGAGAATCGACAGGAGCGTGCCTTTGGGCAGATCGCGTCGGTGGAACGGCACGGTCACTCGGCGTTTTGTAAGCGGGTGATAATAGAGCCGGTGGCTTCCGGAGGAATGGTCCAGCACGAATCCGTGGCGTTCGAGGAGTTTGATGACTTGCTGCGACGTGAGCGTCGGCAGCTTAGGCATATTGAACGCGTAGCGTGCTTTCCAAGACCTCCGCATCGTCGGGGATCGGCTCCCCGTGTTTTTTCAGGCTCTGTAAATACACGGCAATAGCGTCGCACGCCATTAAACGGGCATCTTCGATCGTCGCGCCATAGGACACGCAACCCGGAAGCGATGGAACAACCACCGTGTATCCGCCTTCAGGTTCCGGCCGCAACAGGATTCGGTACGACAACTCTCTCTTGGGCTTGCGGGATCGCGTGGTTTTTCGACGTTTAGTGGTCATCTCTCGATCTCGCGTTGGGGGTCCTCAGAACGACCGCGCTGGACAGTACGCGATTGATCGTAGCGGATTGCGGAGGACGTGGTCAAGCGCGCGCGGGTGCGGAAATGGTGGGTGCGGAAATGGTGTCAGGAACCATTTGCCTCTGATGGCGGAAATGGTGTTAGTTTTCATGAGCCGCCGGCTCACCCCGCGGCATGAAAATGCGGTATGATGCGGCGCGGAGGCCCGGGCGACGTCGTCTCGCCTTGGTACTGCGAGTCCGCAGTTAGTTGGACGCGGGAGCTT
>JBMOMD010000042.1:0-52178 GCA_049325295.1 Nitrospirota bacterium | reverse complement strand
CAATCCCCCCCCGCTCCTATGTGGGGGCGCAACAGGGACCCGTTCTCGTCCACTTGCATGAAGTCCAGGTTTCAATCCTCGCCCGCTCCGAAGAGCGGGCGCAACGGGAACGATTTTGTTCATGGGGCCACCCCCACGTTGTTTCAATCCTCGCCCGCTCCGAAGAGCGGGCGCAACGGCTTCCTCAACCACCGCGATTGACTGGCCGGGGTTTCAATCCTCGCCCGCTCCGAAGAGCGGGCGCAACGAAGCCCACCAGCGTGGTGTTCCAGTTCCGTATTGTTTCAATCCTCGCCCGCTCCGAAGAGCGGGCGCAACCTCGCCTTTCGGCCGGTCGAGGAAGGCGAAACAGTTTCAATCCTCGCCCGCTCCGAAGAGCGGGCGCAACGGTACCGACCCGTCGGCGGCGTGACCGTCAACTTGTTTCAATCCTCGCCCGCTCCGAAGAGCGGGCGCAACCTGGCGCTGCTCGGCGCGGTGGCCAAGGACGGCCGGTTTCAATCCTCGCCCGCTCCGAAGAGCGGGCGCAACGCTGCATGCAAAAAACATCCTTCAATCACATAGTTCGACCCTCGAAATCGCGAACATGGACATAAAGAAATACATTTGTGGTTGGCGGTGTTCACGTTCTTCCCTACCAGCGCCAATTTCCTACGAATTCCGCGTGCGCGATCATCCCGCTATTTGGGCATCACTTAGGATTCGCGCTAGACCAACAGAGGTCCTTCAAAATCCACCGCAGTGTTAACTCCGTAGACATCGACATACTTCTCTCTCGGCTCAATCAGTCGGTAGAGACGTAAGTTATCCTCTTTTTGATCGATAGTCGACAAGAGGCCGCGCAAAAGTTCTTCATACTGCGCTTCATTGACCGAACATTCAAACACCGACTTCTGTACCCTCTGGCCGAAGTTTTTACAGGTGATAGCGACCCGTCGCAGACGCCTTCGCCCGGCCTTAGTTTCGGTTGAAACATCGTAAGCGACTAAGACTTGCACGGTCCCTACCGATAAAGAAATGGTACGTATTCCGCCATGTCACCCCGCAACACCCTGGCAAGCAGGCGTGCTTGAATATGTGGCACGAGGCCAATCGGCAAGCGCTGATCCAATACAGGATGTCTGATCTCCTCCTGTTTTCGTGTCTGGTACGCAACGATGACCGTCTTCCGCGCCTCGTCCTTCAAATGGATCGCCCCGCCCGGTCTATCGAGGAAATCGCCTGCTGTGATCTGACGCCGATTCACGAGCGTCAGCGCCAGGCGATCCGCCAGGACAGAACGTAGTTCCTCCATCAGGTCAAGAGCAAGCGCAGCCCGGCCTGGGCGGAGCGCGTGGAGGAAGCCGACCTGTGGATCAAGTCCAACACCTTCCGCGGCGGCAACACAGTCGTTCCGCACCAATGCGTAGAGGAACGACAACAGTGCGTTCATTCGGTCCAGTGGCGGTCGGCGAGTCCTCCCGTTGAACACAAACGATTGTCGATCTTCGGTCACTAGTCGGTCAAACGATGCAAAGTAGGCGCGAGCCGACTCCCCTTCGATCCCCCGAATGTAATCGAGTTCGGTGGCCGCTGCCACTCGCGACAACGCATTTGCCAAGACCTCCGCGGCGCCTTTGAGCATTACCGCATCACTCTCGTCGCTCGATTCGCGAGCCCCGCGAAGAACAATCTGGCGCGTATTCTGGATCTTGCCCGCGACGATATTCTTAGCGATTCGTGTAGCCTTCGTGAGATCAGTACTGACTTCATGCTGAGCACGCCGCAACAGCACATTCCCGGAAACCGGTCCCTCAACACGGGCCATGAATCGACCATTGCGATCCAGTAACACGACCGCCCGGCCGTCAGCAGCGCATCGCCGCATCGCAGCCGGACTCACCATCACATCGCCGAAACACACGACGCCGCCGAGATGATGCAGTGGAACCTGTAGCTTCATCTCCCGCTCGACTTCAACCTTCAACGTGTCGTGATCAAGACGGAGATAGGCACCCTCCGTGGTGACATACAATGTGTTGAGCAGTTGGCGCATCGTGTCAAAACTCGACAGGAGCAAAAAGTCCATGCAACTCGCGATTGGCTCTATACTGCTCCGCGATCACCGACGGAAGACAAGATTCCAGGAGCGAACAGTGCCGACAGCGTGCATCGTTGACCGGCGGAGGGATGGTTTTTGTCAGAAGCATTTGCCGAACAGCGGCGACGGCCTGCGCGACCTCACGACGGAGAGATTCGTCAAAGATCACCTCCCGCCGGCGCCGACTACCATGATGGTAAATCGCCCCACGAGGTACGGCGACCCCGGTCATCTCCTCCAGACAGATCGCCTGCGCGCACAGTTGGAGATCATCGTGCTTACGGGTCCTTCGAGATCCGTGCTTGTACTCGACGGGGTAAGGCGTCTCCCCGTGAAATTCAACAACATCTGCCTTACCGATTAGGCCGAGCCGCGTGGAAACAAGCGGCACGCTGCGCTCAACTCGGACGTCGTCTTGAACGTTCGATGACACCTCGTCCACCCGCCGATGCACCGCCCGGCCCCGAAGCGTGTAGAGATTCTCATCGAAGACCTGCTCGACGTGGATCAACGCGCACTGGCGGGGGCAATAACTGTAGTGCTGTAACGCCGAGAGCATGACTGGCTCGATGTCCTCGGAGGCATCCTCCATCAGCCGACCTTGCGGAGAAGCTCCACCCCCGTCGGGAGTTTCGCGCCATCGACAGCCACTTGGTAGTCATTGAAGTCTCGTGGGACAACGGCAGCGTCCTTAAGCCGTGGCTGGATGAGAGAGAACAGATCATGTGCGTGGGCATTGCCGAGTTCGGATTGATGTTTGAAAACATACAGCCCGCGGGTCGCCATTTCGCCACGTGCCGCCGAGCGATCGTGCTCAAACATATTTGCCAGAGCGTCCCAGAGCAGGTCCAGGTCGTCGTCCGAGAAACCGGTCTGTTTAGCGAGAAATGACGACACAAAGCCGTGGGCGACGTAGAGGCCATAGGGAATCGTGTGCTTGCGCCCCATCTCGCGGTTATCACCTTCCTGCTGCTTCGCCTTCTCTTCTGTGGTCACAGCAACCCTTGTAATCGTGTGTTCAGATGCAACGATTGGGTCCACGGAATGGGCAAAGGTCATCTGTACCGGTCCGCGTACCTGTCCGCAATTGACGCCGGTTGACATTACGGCACCAAAGGTGCGCACGTCATAGAAGTTCGCACACATCCACGCGCGAGCATCGTTGACGGCGTCGCCTCCCTTGCGCTTTTTCTCCTCGCCCTCGAGCGCGTCCTCTCGCCCAATCGCAACATAGGCGCGCTTGTGTTGACTATTTAGGACAGCCTTTTCCTTTACATAAATCTCGAACCGCTTCTTCCCGGCAGGAAGCTTCCCGGTCACCTCAGACTGATCTCGCGTTATTGCAACGAAATTGCGAACCTTCCGTTTTAAGCATACGTCGGTTACCAGCCCTCGGCCGGTCTCAGGGTCCAGGCGCGGCAGGTTGCCCGCGTCCGGGTCGCCGTTCGGATTCCCGTCCTTGACGTCGAAGAGCAAAACGAAGTCGTAACGATTTTGGATCGCCATGTTTCAATCTCCTCTGCTGTGTTCGGATTTAGAAAAGAAGGACTGCCGCTGGTGGTAGTAGCCGATGGCGAAGCGCCCTTGGTCGGCAAGACTCAGGTGCGACGGGAAATCATTCACGCCGTCCATGATTTCCCCGATCAGGCGTTCCAGGTTCACCCTCCGGCCTTGGTTCTCCAGCTTGGCAAGATGATGGTTCTTCAACTTCATCAAATTGGCAAACACCGCGACCGGAGTGCTGGAAGCGGCCCCATAAAAGCGATCGCGGATGGTAGCGTTAATTCCTGGGCTTGCTTCCTCCTGCACCTTTTCCAGCACGGCAAAAAGCCTCCCCAAGCGATAGCCTGAGTTGCGGTTACTGGGATCGAGAGACACGGTGAGCTCCTTTTCCGAGGTTGTCGTTGAGCGAATCTGCCGGTTGAGACAGGCTTTGATAACTGCGGCCGTTGCATAGGTAATGTTCTCAGCGCGTTTTCCTGTGCGCTTATCCTTTTTGCCTTGTTCCGCACGCGCACGACGAATTACTGCTTGCAGAAGTGACCCAGGATAGGGCAGCCCCCCGAGAATCGAGCGCATGACTTCACCGCCGAGAGTAGGTGGAATGCTCTTCGCTTCCCCTTGTACCGCCGTGGAGACAAGCAGCCGAAACAGCGACAAAGCTGGCTTCTCAAACGGCGAGTGAACAATTTTCAGATCGTCAAAGTGGTTCTTGATGTGGCCCGCCATGTCCTCCACGGTGCCAACCTGCCAGAAACGAATCGCAATCCGCGCGGCATTCGGAGCCAGGCCCAGCACAAAGAAACGGGTTACGGCATCTCGCGCTGGAGCCACCCCTTGTTGGGGCGTATCGTACAACGCCTTGAGTGCCCGCACATTCCGGTCAGGGTCATCCTTGGGAGGTTCCTCGAAAATATCCAAAAACCTATCTTCGAGCGCCGTCGGTCGGTTGGCCCAGAAGACGGTGGTGGCGTCGCCAACCTGAATTCGTTGTTTACTGTCCCTCGCAAGCAGGTAATTAAGTGCGGTCGTATATGCAAACGTAGCAAGTCCCCCTACCGGCGAGTTCGCACCCTGTTGTTTGCCGTACGAGTTAAAGGCGTCGAGATTGGCAGAAACGATATTTGCCCCGGAGGTCTGCGCTCCCCACACGCCTTTGATGGGCGGATGAAGTCGCGTGATTCTGTCTAGGGCTCCAGTAACAAGACATACACCGCCTGAAGAAGATAAGTCCGTTAAGTTCGATATAGCTCGAACGATCGCCGGACGCTGACACACCAGATCGACGTCACTCTGTAAGCGAAAGGAGAGATTGGGATTCGTCGTCGTGATCTCCTCCCATGTCTCACCGAATCGATCGAGATTTTGCCGGCTCCGGTTTTCGCAGAACTTGGTAACAGCCCGAATGCCGTCGTCTGTAGACGCGGCATCTGGCAGTGACTTAAGCAAAGCCACGAACGCATCATGCATGTCGTCAAGCCGCCTCCGGTAATCTGCTTCTTTCCCTTTCTCCTTACTTTTTTCTAGCTTCTTCGAATCTGGCGTTCCGAGGACATACTCCGCATTGCCCCAGAGCAAGTTGGCTGCCACGTTAACAGACTTTTTGACGCCTTGCGGAACCAAAAACGCCTTTGACCGTTTCCTCTTGTCTTCCAGAGTTCTCGTATCCTCGATCTGAGTAACGGTGCCATCCCGATCTAGTTCTATGATGAATGGGATTTCCTTCAGCTCGAACCCAGGACGAGGCAAGTCCGATTTGCGCTGGTAATAGTCGTAGAGCGCCTGAAGGATCACCCGCGCACCTCCTCGTCATCCCAACGGGGAACGGCAAGGACACCATTGTCGAGCCTAGAGCGAAAGAACCGTGGTTTGGGGTCAGCCGGGCTGCTGTAGTCGAGGTCGTAAAGCATCCAACCAAGATCACGAGTTTCGGCGATCGGTGGCGGCTCGGAGCTGATATTTTCGACCAGCCGAAAAGCGCAGGCGAACTCCCGGCAGCCAAGATATGGCTGGTTGACGCATTGGCCGCGTGCGGCACGGCGTTCGAACATACTCATGAACTTGACGGCATTGTTGTCAGGCATCGCAGCGAGGTCATCCTCACCGCTGTTGACCGGATATCTTGAGAGATGCGGGAAATTCGGCTTATGGAATGCCGGATCGCGCAGGTCGAAATGTGCATAAATGCGATAGGCAACGTCACGCAGGAACAGGCCGGCTCGCTGCTGGCGTTCGTCATCGATGACCAAGCCAAGGTCGCCAACTCCAGCCATCATCGCAGATTGGATATTGCGGGTCGAGGCGACGGCGCCAACCTCGTTGCGTCGTACACTGATCCAGCGAATTGGTTTCAACACTTCAATTTTCGTTACTTGCCAACAGATAGCCGGCTTCCAAACGATCGCTTCGAAAATAGAGCGCGCACTGGATGGGGTAATGACGTCGTACGACACGCGCTCGACCTTCATTTCCGGCCGGGTGAAACAGGCGAAATCGCCGGACACTTCGAGACAATACGTCTTCATCGCCATCTCTCTCAGATCACCAGTTGTTCCGCAGCCGGCATCCCGCTCAGGACAACCCCGACCGCGCCATCGTATAAGGTGTCTACTGCCTGAGCAAAGATACCGGGCCGAACTTCGCGCACTTCTCCGGTACCTAGCAATTGCTCCACGGTGCGCCGTGGCAGGTTGACGCTGTAACGTTGCAGCTTTCGCATGAGCCAACGCTCCGGGCCGTCTTTTTCCAGCTTGCCGATCAATGCGGGGCTTTCGCCGTAGCGGACCAGGACGGATTGACTATCCTTGTCGTCGATCAGATGAAATAACTCTGCAGCAGTCCTGAACTGAACTTTGAGTTCCCGCGCATCATCAGTCAGTAGACCAACGATATCGTGTTCATCCAGGGATTTAACTCGTGAATAAAAGTGCTGGAAGTACAGTGGGTACAACTCGCGCGCCATCGGGTCGGCTTCCGTTCCGGTTAAAAGACTCACTGTCGTTTGTTCGCCCTGCCGCAGCAGGCCTGGAGGCGATTGTTTCGGCGGCACGAACACCACCACCTTTCCGCGCTCAAGCCTGCCTTCACGGTTACAGCGCCCGGCGGCCTGAGCAATGGAGTCAAGTCCTGAAAGCGCCCGATATACAACCGGGAAATCCACATCCACCCCCGCTTCGACAAGCTGGGTGCTGATAACCCTCGTTGGCACGCCGGACTTGAGGCGGGTCCGGATATCGGTAATAACGCGGGAGCGGTGCTCGCCGCACATGGCTGCCGAGAGATGGATCGTGCCCACCGGCATCAGGAGGTGGAGATCACGACAGTCGCGGCGCGTGTTGACTATGGCGAGTACCGAGTCGTGGCTGTGCAGCTCTGCAGCCACATCTTCCCAGTTTCTCCTGGCATGGAAGTCTTGAGGTACTTCAACCGAGACCCGTGCAAGGTCGTGGTAAAGCACATCTGGATCCGCGATGATCTCGCGGACATTGTCGAGTCCACGGATTTCCCGCTGGAAGGTTTTCATGGAGCCCAACGCGGGTTGTGTTGCAGTGGAAAGCACGAAGGTGACGCCATAGTATTCGCTAAGGAGATTGATGGTGTCGAGAATTGGCTGCAAGAACTCGGAAGCCAACAGATGTGCTTCATCGAGCACCACGACACTGTTGACGATGTTGTGCAGCTTGCGACAGCGTGAGGTCTTTGCGGCGAACAAGGACTCGAAGAATTGGACGTTGGTGGTGACGATAATGGGCACCTCCCAGTTCTCCGCTGCCAAACGGCTCTTGGCTGTTTCGCGCTCGGAGTCGAGGTTGCTGTGGTGCTCGACGACATTGTCGTCGAAAATGTCCCGGAAGATGCCAGCGGTCTGCTCGATGATGCTTGTATAAGGAATCGCGTATATGACCCGTTGTTTTCCGTACCGGACAGCATGCGTGAGCGCGAACGCCAGGCTGGAAAGCGTCTTCCCGCCGCCAGTCGGGACAGTAAGCGAGAAGGTACCGGGTGTCTCTGAGGCTCGCTCGCGGCATTGTCGAAGCACTTCGGCGCGGATACGGTTGACCGGCGTGTCATCCGCGGTAGAAGTCAGCCGTGTCATGTGCGCGTCGAATCTTGCTAGAAGCTCGACCACCGTCGAGTATCCACCCCGCGACCCGGCTTTCTCGCCATCCATGAATACCTCTGTATCTAAGAAATCCGCGTCCACGAGGCAGGAAAACAGCATGCGCAACCAGAGCGCAAGCCCTGAGGAACCGGCAGGCGGCTTCGCGTTCGGAGTACTTCGGGGGTCAAGGATTTCACGCGGGACATGCTGCATCGGCAGCTCATCGAGATACTTACGGTCCTCCATTCGGTGAGATAGTGACGCCGCCGCGTTAGAGTCTCCATACCAGTCGGGCAATCCCGCATGGTGTCCGGCAATCAGGTAGGACAGAAGTAGGCCTTTATCGCCCAGTTTGTCTTTGGCATACAGCGCGCCGGCGCTGGAGTGGTTCACGCGACCTCCTCCGCCTTCAATATGCGCCTCCGGGTCATAACCGCTGTCGCGTGCAATGTAGGCCTGGAATGCGGAGGAGTATTTGCCAAGATCGTGCCACAACCCTGCTAAACGAGCCATGTCGCCATAACCGAAGTCCGAAGCAAATCCTTTTGCCAGTTGGGAAACCCCGAGAAGGTGGTCATGGAGATGATGAACCTTCCACAGACCATCGTCCGTCCTGCGGACATGGGCAAGAAATGGTCTGTCAGAAATGGGGTGACTATAGGGCAAGCGCGAATATCCTCCTACGGAATTTCCTTTACAAGAAACCTCGCTCCAAACGGTTCGGCAGAGCTTTCTAGGTCGGGATAATAGTGTCACACCCGTGTGACATCCGAGGTCCTTTTCTTTCGGGTTCTCTTAGCTGTCATTTTTGGGCTTCCCCTCTCATAACGCCCCGCCACGACCCACGCGTCATCCTTAATTGCCTTGATCAATATCGGCGGATTTTCGACCGTCACAGATGAACCGAAGCCGCGCACCCAAGATATGAATTCCGGCGTGATCGCGACCGTGAGCTCCATACGGAGCGTCCCGTTTTTCAATCGTTGGACTTTTTCCGATGCGTGCCAGCGTTTCTCCCCGACCCAGCGCGCGGTTTTTCGCGCGAAACGCAGGACCGCTGTCTCCGGCTTCTTCCCCTGGTACACTCCGAACGTGTGTTTGAAGTAGTCGTCGGGCGAAAAGAACAACGGCGGGGTGAAGCGCTCATTTGTCACGTCCAACGCCTTGATCCGATCGATGGCAAACAGGCGAACGTCTTTGCGCCGGTGACAATGGGCCAGTAGGTACAGGCTGTTGTCGTGAAACCTCACGTGGTATGGATTCGCCCTGCGCGATGAGACACGGCCGGAATTGTGCGAGTCGTAGGTCATCCGGACCACCCGATTATCATGAATCGCGGTTTGGAGCGCCTCGACGGTCTTGGCGTGAGGGCCGAAATTCTTGGTGGGCCGATGCCCGACCGACACCGACGCGCTCAGGCCTGCGAACGCCTCCCGCGTCTTGGGGGCGATCGCAGTACGGATCTTGGCCACGGCCGCGGCCATGGACTCGTCGAAGAGCGTCCCCTTCAACGGGTGCATCAGTCGGCCGGCTAGATGCAGGGCGAGCAACTCGGTGGGCGTGACCGGTAGCGGGACGCTGCGGTAGTCATCGGGAAGCTTCCAAAACGTGGTGCCGTTGCGCTTCTCGGTGTAGACCGGAACGCCCGCGAGCGACAGCGCGTCCAAATCGCGGCGCAACGTGCGGATATGGCATGGTTCGTCGATCTCATCACGCAGGCGCGCAAGGGTCACCGCCCCGCGCTCTAAGAGGCGGAAAATTTTCCACAGCCGGATAACCTGGTCGTTTCTCGGCACAGACGGCCCTTGGCTCGTGGGTGGGGAAAAGAACGGCTCAGCTTAGCCCGTTGCGGGCTTATGGGTCAAGGAACCGTCCGCACATACGGGCCGCCCCAACGAGGGGCGGCCCTCACCGACTACTCGATGCGTATTCGGTTTTTGTTCGCGGCCAACCACTGTTCGAACGTCTGCATCGCGGGGTTGAGGCTGCGGGCGAATTGGGGGTCGCGCGCGCCGCAGAAGACGTCGTTGAAATCCCGTTTGAATTGGAACATGTTGCCCAGGTCTTCCGCGCCCGGGAACCCGAACCCGCGATAGGCTTCCGGCGTGACCGCGTTATAGCGTACGGGCCGGCCCAGGGCTTTGGTGAAGGCCGCGGCCATTTCCGCGCCGGTCAGGTGCTCCCCCGCCACGCCCACGGTTTTGCCGATGTACTCGCGACGATTCTTGAAAATACCCAACGCGCACTTGCCGATGTCTTCGGCCGCGATGCCGGGGAGCTTCTTGTCGCCCATGGGAAAGGTGATGGCGAGTTTCCCGTCGGGCCCCTTTTGGGGGCCCATGCCGAAATACACGAAGTTGTCCCAGTAGAACGACGTCAACAAGTTGGTTGTGGGCGCGCCTTGCGACGCGAAGACCTGGTCGGCTTCGCCCTTGGCGTCGAAGTGCGGCACTTTGTATGTACCCATCAACGTCGGCATCCGGTTGTCGCTGAGCGGCACCCACTTGCGCGTGTCCTCGAGCGTGGACCAGACGGCGTGCTGGACGCCGGCCTGCTTGGTGGCCTTGGCCATGGCCGTGGCCTGGGCCAATTCCTTTTCCGGGGAAAAGTGCGCCCAGAAGAACGTGACGCAGAACGCGCCGTACGCGCCGGCAAACGCGCGCTGCAGGCTGGCCGGATCGTCCAAGTCCGCCGCGACTACCTGCGCGCCCGACTTAGCCAATGCCTTGGCTTTGTCGGAATTGACGTCGCGGGTCACGGCGCGCGCGGTGAAGCCGCCCGCCGTGTCGTTCATGATCGCGCGCACGAGCCCGCCGCCTTGCGCGCCGGTCGCGCCGACCACGGCGATGATCTTGGCATCCGACATGTCGTCTCCTCCTGAGGAATCATGGCTTCTCAACAACGCGGCCGGGCTGCCCGGACCGCATTTTCGGGTAAGGCCCAGCCTAACCCGTCGCGTGTTGAGGGGTCAAGAAATGGGCGTGCCGGCGAACGCCTTCGTCATGGGCCGCGTCCGGCCTTTCGCGACGTGTTCACGCTGATCAGGCGCGCGCGCCCACGAGCGCGCGATGAAAGGGCTTTTCGATGAGGGCGACCGCCGCCGCGGACACGATCAGGAGCACGATCAGATATGGGAACCACCACGCCAGCAACTCGCCCACACCCAGCCGCGCGAGCAGTTGGAGAAACAGGACTTTGACCGGCGCTTGCAGGATATACACGGCGAACGACATGTTGCCCAACGCCAGACACGGGTTGCTGGACAACGCGCGGGCGATCCGCGACGTATCGAGCGCAACCCCCACGATCAACGTCAGGAACAGCGGAGCGAGCAGTCCGTCGTGCAAGAGGTACCCGGACTCGTTCACGGCCACGATGCCGAGCAGGGCGACCAGAGCCCCGGCCGCGAACATCCACCCCGGCCGGACTCCGGCGACTCGATGAAACACGTTGGCTCGAAACGCCAGACCTCCGGCCGCGCCGATCACGAATGAATTCAGGTGCATGATCGGATGGTAAAAAATCAGGTCATGGCTGGCCGACGGATATCCGGTGTAGACGCTCGCCTTGAGAAGGACCAGGACCGCGAGACTGACCAACCAGATCACCGCCGACGCGTAGGCCACCGTGTTCAGCGAAAGTCGGCTGACGCGATCGAATGACACACAGAACACCAGGTAGAACATGAACAGCGCCGACAGGAACCAGCACGGCGTGTTCCAACTGAGCGCAAACGAGGGAACCCAGGCTTGCATCAGCAGCGCGTTGAGCGGGAGCGCCCCAAGATTGCGCTGGAGCGTGCCGAAATACGCGAAGATCGCTCCGGAAGCCACGAGGCCGACCGCGTACAACGGGTAAATTCTGGCCAGCCTCGCCAGCATGAACCGTTTCGGATCGATGGGGCGACCCGCGTATCTCACGGCCAACGTGAACCCCGAGAGCACGAAGAAGAAGGTCACGGCCAGATAACCCTGGTCGACGAGTTTCCGAAGGAACGGGAACACGGAAAACGGAAACCCGGCTCCGCCAAAGTGAAACAACACGATCCACGCGATGGCGGGAAATCGTAGAAAGGTCAGTTGCGGAATAACATAGTCGGACGCGATTTCCTCACGGCTCCTCCCCCGACCCCCCGTCCTCTTGGCCACGCGCCTACTCCGCCAGGTCCGCGACCACGCGTTCGAGCCCGACGACCACCCGCGCCAGCCGGTCGTAGTCCACCTGGTCCGGAGTGTCCCGGTCGGTGTGGTACGCGGAGTAGCGAAACAACGCGGTGTCCGTGACCATGATCGCCGGGAAGTCGGCTTGCCAGAACGACCAGTGGTCGGACCACCCCACGCCCGGCAGATTCGCGGGCAACGCGCCGCCTTCGGACGGAATCGACGCGGCCTTGCGGAAACTCTTGATGGCGCGCGTGAGTACGGCGCGCGAGGACGGATCGCCGACGAACGCGATGAAATCGGCGGTGTCGGGATACACCCAGCGCAGGACCGAGGGATACCGTTGGCTGCCGGGCTCGTCCGCGAAGTAGCCCATGGTTTCCAGGCTCACCATGGCCGTGATACACTCCCCGCGCTCGCGCGAGCGCGTCGCGTACACCACGCTGCCCATGTTCGGCGTGTGCGCGAACGGCGGTTCCTCGTTTACGAACGCGACGAAGCGCACGGTGCGGGCCGGCGTTCCGGCGGCGAACGCCTCGGCCAGGGCCAACACGGCCGCCACGCCCGTGCCGTTGTCGTTGGCGCCGGGCGCGCCGACCACCGAGTCGTAGTGCGCGCCGACGATGACGATCTCATCCGGCCGGGACGCGCCCCGGCGTTCGACTTCGAGGTTGTCGTACGGCCGGCCGTTGACCTCGTATCGTTGGCGACGGACCTGATAACCCGACGCAACGAACGCGTCGTCCAGATAGTCCGCGGCGGCGAGCAACGCTTCGTATTGCTGAAAATTCCGTTCGCCGATCTCGCCGGCCAACGCGTCCACGTCTCGGCGAAGCGATTGGACCAGGGCGGCTTCGCGGGGGGTGAGCGGAGCCAACGCGCCGCGCACGGACGCGCCCGGCATCCAGAACATGGTCGCCAGCCACCACCCCAGAACCCCGAGCAGCGCGGCCGCGACGACCAACCCGATCATTCGTCGGCGCACGCCTTCAGGAACCCCCGCATGATCGCCGCGGACGACGGGTGATTCCACCGCTCCGGATGCCACTGCACCCCGAGCACGAACCGGTGAGTCGCGTGTTCGAGGGCTTCGATCGTGCCGTCGCGCGCGCGCGCGGACACGCGCATCCCCCGCGGCGCCGCGCGCACGGCCTGGTGATGGTGGCTGTTTACGAGCGTGGTCGCGCTCGGGATCAGGCGCGCAAGCAGGGTGCGGGACACGATCGCGACGCGGTGCGCGGAATCCGTGTGTTTGGGGCCGCGATGCAGCACGCGCGATCGAATTCCGCGCCGGCGCAATTCAGCCGGCAGATCCTGCACGAGCGACCCGCCCAACGCCACCGCCAACACCTGAATGCCCCGGCACACGGCTAGAACCGGCATATCGCGCTCCAACACGCGCGGCAGCAGGTCGAGTTCCCAGGCGTCGCGCGGCTCGTTGATCCGCTCGCAGTGACGGTCGGTCTCGCCGTAACGCGCGGGCGCCACGTCCTCCCCGCCCAACAGCAGGACTCCGGCCGCGGACGCGGGCACCCGCTCCCGCAGATGCACCGCGACCGGACGGCCCCCGCCCCGCGCGACCCACCGCAGGTAGGGCGCGACGTCGCGCAGCACCTTGGGTTCCCGCGACTTCACGAGAACCGCGATCTCAGGCCCCGTGACGCGTCCGCGCGCCATGATCATCCCGCGTACCCGGTCATCGCGGCTCGCGCGCGTCCGCCGCGTCGCGCGACAACACGATTTCGATCTCGTCCTGGTCCGACATGCCCCGGTTTCGCACGCGCGCGGTCCACCCCGGCCGGTTCCGCAGCGCGCCGAACACGGCTTTGAGCACGTCGCCCTTCATCCCGCCCTCCCACTCGCGCAGCCACCCGTATTGATCCGCGTCCCCCTCGTACTCGTCGGGGAACGCGGCTTCCAGGCTGAAGCGGAGCGTAAACGTCTTGTCCTCGGTGAACATCGGGCCTACCTGACGCCGGAGAACATCTGTTCCACCAACGCGCGGCCGCACCGCTCCCCGGCCGCGGCCAGCCGCGCCTTCAACGGTTCGGCGTCGCGGGCGGTCAGCTCGGGCATCGTGGAGCCGATCGGGGCGTCGCTCTCGGTGGCGTCGCAGAATCCCTGCCACGCCGTGCGTCCGCTCGCCACGTCCACGAGCCGTCCCCGCGCCCGCAGGCTCACGCGGTATCGGGTCCAGAGTTTGGGGTCCGCGGCCAGCCCCCAGTGCAGGGTTCGCACGTCCAGCACCCAGCCGTCGCGACCGGCTGATTCGATCAAGGATTCCACGCGATCGTCCGCCGGCGCCGGGACCTCGGTCGGCGCGGCCGTCACGCCCGCCTCGAACCTCAGCGCGTCGAGCACCGTCTTGCGCGCCGCGATCGCGGGATCGTCGAGGCCGTATTCGCTCTCGATCGGCGCGCTGCCCGCGGCGCGCCCGGGAAACACGAGGTCTCCGCCCGACACCCCGGATACGGATCCGACCGTGGTATTGCCCGGCGTCTGGACGGCGAAGGCCGGGGGCTGATGCCGCGCGAGCGTGACCGTGGCCGCGCGATTGAGCGCCGCAAGATCCTCCGGTCCGAGCCGGATCGCGCGGGGCGCGCACCCCGCGGCTCCGGCCAGCGCGACGAGCAGCCCGAGCCAGACCGCGCCGGCGCGCGCGGTTCGCAGCCGATATTCGAAATGTTTCATCAGTCGGACCTCACCGTGATCGCGGCAGTTCACCACAGGCTCGGTCCGGAATGCAAGCGGCGTTGACGCGCCGCCCCCGCGTCCGTACCATCGCGACGAGGGGGAGCGTGCGAATCGTGTTGGCCGTCGGATTGACCGTGCTCGTCGCCGTGGTCGCCGTGAGCGGCGTGATGGCGCTGCAGGAGTCGAGTTTTCTCTATTTCCCGAGTCGCGACGTGATCGCGACGCCGGCGCAGGCCGGGATCGCGCATCACGACCGATGGATCACGACCGAGGACGGCATCACGCTGCACGCCTGGCACCTGCCCAACCCCGACGCGCCCCGCACCGTGCTGGACTTGCACGGCAACGGCGGCAATCTCGGCGACCGGGTCACGCAGTACGCGCGGTGGTACCGCATGGGACTCGCGGTGTACGCCGTTGATTACCGCGGCTACGGACGCAGCCACGGCGCGCCCGCCGAGCAAGGGCTCTACCGGGACGCGCGCGCGGCCTGGGCGGATCTGACCGGCGCCCTCGCGACCGCTCCGGAACGGATCGTGATCGCGGGACGCAGCCTGGGAAGCGGGCCCGCCGTGCAACTCGCCACCGAGGTCCGGCCCGCGGGGCTGGTTCTGGAGAGCCCGATGACCAACATCCCCGAGATGGCGCGCGCGGTGTACCCGTTCCTGCCGGTGTCGCTGTTGGTGCGCTCCCGCTTCGACAACCTGCGCAAGATCCGGGACGTGGCGTGTCCGGTGCTGGTGATCCACGCGGAACAGGATGAGATCATTCCGCCGTCGATGGGCCGTCGCGTGTTCGAGGCGGCCCATGAGCCCAAACAGTGGGCGTCGGTGCCGGGCGGCCACAATGATTTCGACGACGTGTCGACCGACGCCTACCTCGCGGCGTGGCGCACGTTCCTTGGCTCGCTGCCCGACCCGGGGACGCGGTGAGGAGGTCGGGGCTGGCCGGCACAGCGGGGCGCGTGGCGATCGCGTCGGCGCTCGTCGTGGGACTGATCGCGACGGCGGCCGGCGGCTGTCTGAAGATCCTTCCGCCTCCCGCGTTCGACGACGCGACGTGGGTGCGCGACTCGGACGCGCTGGCGCGCTGCGCGCCGCCCGCATGATCCCGATGCAATTCGGCGTCTTTCAACTCGGCGACGAGCCCGACGCGTTTCCCGCGTGGGAGTTGCGCCGGGCGCTGGCCGCGCAACCGGACCTGGCGTCCCGGGTCCACATTCCCGCGGTGGGTGAACGACTGATCTTGGACGCGGAACCGAGTTAACGCGCGCGCGTGGCGACGGCGTAGGCTTTTCGGCCCCAGACGGCCAACTGATCCACGTCCTCCAACACGGAGACCGGGACCTCGTAATACGGCATCGTGGTCTTCTTGTTGCGATACGGTCTGAACGGCTTCATCCCGATCGCCTCGTAGTCCGACCGATTCGAATCGCCGACCTTGAAATACACGACGTCGTCCGCGATCAACGCGAAAAACACGCCGTCAAGATAGATCCCCACCCCGCCGAACATCGGGCGGCCCGTGACGTGGCCCAGGCACGCGAGTTGCGCGAGCACGTAGTCGCGGAACTCAGCGCTGACCGGCATCGGACGCGTCCGGCATCCACCCCAGCGTGGCCTGGGGACGACAGTCGAAGTGGCCCAGATACGGTTTGATATCCAGCACCGGGGTCCCGTCCACCACGTCGAGGCCCTTCACGAACAGTCGAGTCCCCTCGCGCCGGAGCAGTTCCACGGTCAGGATCCCGATCCCGTTGGGCCGGTGCGGCGAGCGCGTGGCGAACACGCCCCGTTCGCGCGTTTGGCCCGGCGGGTACACGCGCAAGGGTTTGGCCGTACTCAAATGGAACGCGAACAAGACGAACAGGTGCGAAAACTGTTCGATGTCCAGCAAGCCGTCCGCGTACGCGGGATCGATTTCAATCACGCCCTCCGCGGTCGGCGCCCGGCCCAGGGCCTTGGGAATCTCATCGGTCGTCCGGTACGGTGTGCGGAACACGCCGATGGGGGTGTACGTGAACGCGGCCATGTCTCGCACGTGTATACCGCAACGTGGGCCAGGTCGGCAACCCGGCCCCGATGATGTGCTATAGTCCGGCCTCATGCCGGGGCGCGCCAAACACCTCCTCGTCGCGATCTCGTCCCACGGGTTCGGGCACGCGACGCAAACCGCGCCCGTGATCAACGCGCTGCGGCGACGCGTCCCCGACCTGCGGGTCACGCTCCGCACCACCGTCCCCCGGGACCTGCTCGCGACCCGATTCGATCCGCCGTGGGATCTTGTTTCCGTGGCCGCGGACTTCGGCATGCGCATGACCTCCGCCCTCGACGTGGACGTCGCGGCCAGCGCGGAATCCTACGCGCGGCTGCACGAGCGGTGGCCGGAGCGAGTCGCGGAGGAGGCCGCGGCGCTCACCACGCTGGCGCCCGACGCCATCCTCGGCAACGTCCCATACCTAACGCTCGCGGGCGCGGCGCACGCCAGCATCCCGTCCGTTGCGCTCTGCTCGCTCAACTGGGCGGACGTGTACCGGCACTATTTCGGAACCCGCCCCGAGGCCGCCGCGATCCACGCCCAGATCCTGGCGGCGTACGCGTCGGCGCGCGCGTTCATCCGACCCACGCCCGGCATGCCGATGATTGATCTGCCCGCTCGACGCGCGGTGGGCCCGATCGCCCGAGTGGGCGCGGATCGAACCGACGAGCTGCGCCGCGCGCTCGGCCTGTCCTCGCGGCAGCGCCTAGTGGTCATCGCGCCCGGCGGATTGTCCTTGCCGCTGCCGATCGACCATTGGCCCCGGACACCCGACATTCGATGGCTGGTATCAGGGCGGGACCACGTGGATCACCCCGACGCGGTCCCGCTGTCGTCGATGAACTGGCCGTTTGTAGACATCTTGCGCGGGTGCGACGCGCTGATCGGCAAACCCGGCTACGGCACGTTCGCCGAAGCCGCGTGCAACGGCGCGCCCATGCTCTACGTGCGGCGCGGAGACTGGCCCGAAGAACCCTATCTGATCGACTGGCTCACGACCTCCGGCCGTGCCCTGGAACTCGCCCGCCCCGCCCTGGAGCGCGGCGACCTCGGCGGCCCGCTCGCCGCGCTCTGGCGCCTACCCCCAAAATCCCCCGTACTCCCCACCGGCATCGAAGAAGCCGCCGACATCGTTGCGCAGTTTTTGTGATGTTGTGGATTGCGAAGTTCGGCGAAGCCGCAGGCTGCTCAAAAAGCGCCGGATGCAAGGCGCGAGGGAGGAGGAAAACCGGAGCGTACTGGGTCGTACGTGAGGATTTTCCGACGACCGAGGAACGCCGCAGCCGGACTTTTTCAGCAGCCTGAATCAGCCGCCTGAAAGGTCAGGTTCGCCACACCACTGCAGGATGTGCTCCCGCGCCCCATCATGCAGCGCGCGCGCCGCGGCCCAGTCCTGGCCCAGCGGCGCGATCGGCTCCCCGATCACCACGCTGACCGTGCCCCGGCGCGGAAACCACGACCCGGCGCGCAGGATCGATCGCGTACCGCGCAGCGCCAGCGGGACCACCGGCGTGCCGGTCTGCGCCGCCACCACGAACGCCCCCATCCGAAACGGGCGCAGCCCGGCGGCGCGGCCGAACGTGCCTTCGGGAAACACCACCAGCGGGCGGCCCAGCCGCGCGGCCTCCACCAGCCGGCCCGTATCTTCGACGCCCTTTTGGCGGTCGAACCGTTCCACGAATTCCGCGCCCAGCCGCCGGAGAAAAAATCCGGCCGCCGACTCGGCCAATTCTCGTTTGGCCACGAACGCCCCGCCCTCCGGCAAGGTCGCCGCGAGCACGATCGCGTCCAAATAACTCGCGTGGTTGGCCACGCACACCGCCGGCCCGCGCAACGCGCCGCGGATGACCAGCGGCACCCCCGCCAGCCGGAATCCGCCGCGCGCGAGCGCCCGGACCGCCCGCCACCGCGCGCACATCGAGGGCACCACGCTCGCCGCGACCAATGCCGCGCCGACGCCGACGCCGAACACGGTCCACGCGTACCCGGCGTACATCGCGCGCGCGCCGCCGCGCGCCCAGCGCCGCGCCTCGCCCAACGCGCCGCCCGCGGCCAGTCGCGCCACCTGCAGCCACACCGCGCGCGGCCCCGACCCGGCCAAGGCTCCGCGGTCGTAGAGATCGCGGCACGCGGCGCGGCGGATCTTGCCGCTCGAGGTCTTCAGGACGGTGTGCGGCGGCGCCAACACGACGTCGTCGGGCGCGGTGTGCAGCAGGTCCATCGCCAGGTCGTGGATGCGGGCGCGGAGCGCGTCCAGCGCCTCGGGGGCCTTCTCGCGCGTCTCGGCCACCACGACCAAACGTTCGGTCCCCGCGCCGCGGTCGGTGGTCCCGAACACGGCCACGCACCCCTTACGGATGCCGGGCACCCGGCCCACCGCGTCCTCCAGTTCGTACGGATAGAGGTTCCGGCCCGCGCGGATGATGATCTCCTTGGCGCGGCCCGTGATATAGATGTCGCCCTCCGCCAGGTAGCCGTAGTCTCCGGAGTCCAGCCACGGCCCGTCGAACAACGCCGCGGTCGCCTCGGCGTTGCGGTAATACCCGCTGGTCGTGGACGGCCCCATGAATTGAATGCGACCGACCTCGCGATCGCCGGCCTCGCGGCCCGACTCGTCCACGATCCGGATCTGGTGCCCGGGCAGCGGACGGCCGCACGCCACCACGCGCATCGCCGCAGGATCATGCTCGCGCGCGGGCACGGCCGCGCCGCGGGACGCGAAGGCGTCGCGGTCGATGCGATCGATCGGCGGCACCCGGCCCAACGGCGGAAACGCGAGACCGACCGACGACTCGGCGAGCCCGTACACCGGGGCCATGGCCCCGGGCCGGAACCCGCACCGGCCGAACCGTTCGATGAACCGGGTCATGGTGTCCGGGCTGATCGGCTCCGCGCCGTTGACCGCCAAGCGCCACGAACTCAGATCGATCGTGGCCAGGGCGGCGTCGTCGATCTTGCGCACGCACAACTCGAACGCGAAGTTGGGACCCGCGGAGATGGTGCCTCGGTACTCGGAGATCGCGCGCAGCCACCGCTCGGGCCGGGCGAGGAACGTGAGCGGCGACATCACCACGAACGGCGCGGCGTAGTACAGGCTGCCGAGCCACGCCCCGATCAATCCCATGTCGTGATAAAGCGGCAACCAGCTCACCAGCACGTCTTCCGAACTCGCGCGCAGCGCCGCGCCCATGGCGCGGATGTTGGCCAGCAGATTCGCGTGGGTCAGGATCACGCCCTTGGGCGTGCCCGTGCTCCCGGAGGTGTATTGCAGGAGCGCGATGTCGTGGCCCGCGACGCGCGGCTGCGCGGCCTCGCCCCCCGTGGACGTCAGCTCGTCGACGGTGGCGGCGTGACGGAGCGACGCGACCTGGGCCTTGAGCAACTTGGCGACGCGCTGCGCCTCGGGCACGGTGATCATCAGCACCGCCCCCGCGTTGCGCAGGACCGCGGTTTGCCGCTTCAGATGGTCTTCGATTTGGGCGAGCCGCAACGGCGGATACAACGGCACCGGAACGGCGCCCGCCAGCAGAATGCCCGCGAAACCCACGAAGTATTCGCGGGAGGTGGGCAACATGATCGCGACCGTGTCGCCGGGGTTGACGCCCAGGTCCCGCAACCCCGCGGCCAGGGCCGACGCGGCTTGCCACAACTCGCCGTACGTGAGCCGGTCCCGGCACCCCCGGTCGTCCAACCGGGACAAATGCGGGCGCTCGGGGTGCCGCTCCACGTGCCAGCGCAGCGCGTCCACCAGCGTGGCGGCCGTTGACGGATCGCCGGCCACCGGCCCGACCCGCGCGTGCACGGCTTCGACCCGCTCCGCGACCGGCGCCTCGCCCTCCCGGGACAAGACCGCGCGCAACAGATCGCGCGGGGTCTCCGCGCCGGCCATCACCTGCTCGGACAGCCGCACTCCGAACCGCTGTTCCAGGCGCAACACCAGTTCGACGCGCCCCAGGCTGTCGAACCCGAAGTCCTTCTCCAGCGAACTGTCCAGCGTCAACGCGCGCCCCGGCGGCGTCCGGTACAACTCGGTCGCCAACGCGTGCAGCGTTTCGATCAACGTGTTCGCGGTCTGCGTCACGTCCATGTGGACCTGAGCCTACACTAATTCACGACCAAACTGCACGGGAAGGATAAACATGTTAGCCGGTGCGCCGGTGCGCCGGTTGGCCGGTGCGCCGGTGAAAATCGGACCGTCTACCGGATGTTTTACAACCGGCTAACCGGTAACCGGGTGACCGGCGCACTGAATCTATCACCCGTGTTTACAGGCCTTGCCGGACGGTGCGGTGCGCCCAGTCTACGGACGCCACGTAACAGGCTTGCAGATCGGTTTCGTCGAGACGGAGTTCTGCGCTCAAGCGCCCAACCTCGCTCCAATCGCCGCGTTCGTAGGTCATGACGAGTTGGTGGATGGTGGGGAATCGGCCAGGTCGGCCCATGAGGGCCTGTTTGACGTCGTCCCCGAGCGGAACCGCGTCGAACACGTCGGACAACGGGCGATCCATCAACGCGTCGCTCACCGAGAACAATCCCATCAAGAACAGATCCGCTCCTCGATCCCCCAGTCCCAGCTTCGGCGCCAAACTTTCCCCGAAGCGGCCCCGCACCGCGGCGGTGACCAGCAACTCGCCGGGCTTATCGCGTCCGATGCCGGCCAGCGCGATCAGCGACGCGAACTTCCTGACCTCGCGTTCGCCCAGCAGCGCCGCGGCCTGTTGGAACGACCCGATCCGTGATCGCGGCGCGAACGCCTTGGAGTTGAGGTAGCGAAGGAGCCGTCGCGAGAACGACGCCTGGCGCCGGAAGATCCGCTCCAGGCTCTCGAAGTCCAGATCGGAACGATGGATCGCTCCCAAGAGTTCCAACACGCTGAGGGTCTTGGTGGGAAGATCCCGGCTGTTGAGCACCACCGGACGGCTGAAAAAATATCCTTGGAAATACCGGTACCCCATCGTCATGCCGCGGTCGAACGCCTCCCGCGTTTCGACTTTTTCCGCCAACATCGCGATGTTGGCGCCGCACCGAGCGAACAGTTCGCGCTGTTCCTCCACGCTCGTGCTCAGCACGTCGACCTTGACGATGTCCGCCAACGCCAGGAGCGGCTCGACCGCGTCGCGCAGCACGAAGTCGTCCAACGCCAGGGTGTACCCCGCGGCCTTGAGCGCTCGGCACGCGGCGAGCACCTCGTCGTCGGCCTCCACGTGCTCCAGCAGTTCGATCACCGTGGTCCGGCTGGGCAACGCCGCCGCGTACCGTTTGATCAACGCGTCGCGCGTGCAGTTCACGAACGACATGCGGCCCGACGCCATGGTCTCGACGCCCATCATCGACAGACTGTTCGCGATGACCTGCGCCGACGCTTGGTTCAGATCGTGATGGCGGAACACGTTGTCCCACCCCGACCGAAACAGCAGTTCGTAGCCGAAGACCTGCTGTTGACGGTCGAAAATCGGTTGTCGCGCGATGAAGACGTCCACCGAGTGCTCCATGAACCGATGGGTAGAGCATAGTCGAGACCGACCTCCCGTCAACGGACACGCTTGACACGATCACCCGATTTCCTCTACAGTGCCCGCGATCCAGGTCGCCCGTCACGGGCGTGAAAAGGGAACCCGGTGTGAATCCGGGACGGTCCCGCCGCTGTAACCGGGGACGATCCCTCCGGGAACGGCCAGAACGTTCAAGCGTTCGACGTTCAAGTCGTTCAACAAGTCCACTGACGCCGCAGGCGCCGGGAAGGACGGAGGGGTCGGGTGATCCGGGAGTCAGAAGACCTGCCTGGAGCCGCATGCGGTCGCGCCTCGACTGAAGGCCAGGTCCGCTCTTCGGGATGAAGAAGCTGGGTGCAATCCTCGAAGCGTATTTCGCGAGGATTGCGCGTGCTCCACGCTTCATCACGACCTAAGTTCCCCTACCTCGTCATCGTAGCGCTCATCGCCTCCGTCGCCGTGGCGGACGCCGAACCGCTCGTGGTCCGCGACGACCTGGGACAGACGTTGCGATTCGACCGCGCGCCCCGGCGGATCGTTTCGCTCTCCCCGGCCCTGACCGAGATGCTTTTCGCGATCGGCTTGGACGACGCGATCGTGGGCGTCTCGGACTTCTGCAACTACCCGCCCGCGGCGCTCGACAAACCCAAAGTCGGCGGCATCCAACCCAATTTCGAAGCCGTGGTCGCGCTGAAACCGGACCTGGTCGTGAGCACCGGCGGCGCGGCCATGCGAAACGTGGCGCAGCAATTGGCGCGCTTTCACGTCCCGGTGCTGGGCGTGGAAGCCGATTCCGTGGAGTCGATCCTCGCGCGCGTGACCCTGCTGGGCCGGGTGACGGGTCGAGATGATGCCGCCGCCGCGTTGGTGAACGACATGCGGCGCCGTCTCGCCGCGATTGCCGCGAACCGATCGGACGCCCCGGCCCCACGCGTCTTGTATTTGGTCGACGACGTCCCGACGATCACGATCGGCCCCAAGAGCTTTCTGTACGACGTGGTGATCAAGGCCGGGGGCAAGCCGTTGGAAACCGGACCCAGTGAATCCTACCCCCGCGTCGGCATGGAAGCTATCGTCCGATTCGACCCCGAGGTGATCTTCTTCGCGGGCGACTCCGACGCCGGAGCCGCGGAGCACGCGGCCGCGTGGCAACGTTGGTCCGGAATCTCGGCGGTCAACGCCGACCGGATGTACGCCATCCCGCGCGACCTCGTCAATCGGCCCGGCCCGCGCATCATCGACGCCGTGGAATTCATCGCGGCGATGCTCCACCCCGCGGATCAGGACACGGGGCGCGCGCCGTGAGCGGGTTGACCCCTCGGCGCACCGTGGTCACATTGCTGACCCTGCTGGGCCTGTTGGCCCTGACCGGGATCGTCGCGCTCCTGCTAGGCACCGAGCGGGTGCCGTTCGGGCGTCTGATCCGGATCGTGACCGGGCTTACCGCGTCCGAGACGGCCGACGACGTGAGCGAAACCATCATCCTCCAGATCCGCGGCCCGCGCGTGCTGCTGGCCGGCTTCGTCGGGGCGGTGCTGGGGCTCACGGGCGCGGTGCTGCAATCGTTGTTGCGCAATCCCTTGGCCGAACCGCATTTGATCGGCGTCTCCAGCGGGGCCGCCTTAGGCGTGATGATCGGCAGCATCTGGCCCATGAACGGGCTGATCCAGGGACTCACCACCACGTGGCTGTTCGCGTTCGCCGGCGGCATGGCCGCACTCGTCATGCTCTACCGCCTCGCCACGGTCAACGGCCGCATCCGTCCCGAAACCCTGGTGCTCGCGGGCGTGGTGCTCAACGGCACCTTGGCCGCGGTGATCATGTTTCTGACCAGTTATCTGGATCCCGGACGGGTGTTCGGTCGCGTGGTGTGGCTCATGGGCAGCCTGGGGTCGGTCGAATCCGCGGTGTTGTGGCTCACCGCGCCCCTTCTGCTGGCCGGAATGGCGTGGCTCTGCCTGCAGGGCCGCCCGCTCAATCTCATGACCTTGGGCGCCGAGACCGCGCAGTCGCTGGGCTTGCGACCGGATCGCGTCATTCGCGCGAGCCTGGTGGTCTCCGCGTCCATGATCGGGCTCGTGGTGTCGCTCAGCGGCATGATCGGGTTCGTCGGCATCCTCACGCCCCACATCCTGCGACGCTTGATCGGGACGGACTACCGCTTGCTGCTGCCCGCGTCCGCGCTCGGGGGCGCGCTGTTTCTGATCGTGGCGGACACGGTGGCGCGGGTCGCGCTCGCGCCCACGGAGTTGCCGGTCGGCGTCGTGACCGCGTTGTGCGGCGGCCCGTTTTTTCTCTGGCTGTTGGCGCAACGACGGCGCGAGGTCGCGGGATGATGAGTCCGCGCGCCGCGCAGCCGATCTTCCGACTCGAGCGGGTCACCGTCGCCTACGGAGCGACCTCCGCACTTCGCGAGGCCACGTTCGACGTAGCGGACGGCGCCATGACCGCGGTGATCGGTTCCAACGGGTCGGGCAAGAGCACGGCGCTGCGCGTGCTCGCGGGATTGATCGAGCCGACGTCGGGAGCCGTCATCTTCGCCGGCGCGCCGCTTCAGTCCCTGACGCCGCGCGAGCGCGCCCGACGAATCGCGTACGTGCCGCAGGATACGACCATCCCGTTCGAATTTTCGGTGCGCGAGATCGTGGCCATGGGCCGGTCCCCGTACATCTCCGCGTGGGGATTCGAATCGCCAGACGATCAGACCGCGATCGACCACGCCGTTGCGCTGATGGACCTCGGGCCGTTGGTCGATCGCTCGATCCTCGACGTGTCAGGCGGCGAGCGCCAACGCGCGGTCATCGCGCGCGCCCTGGCCCAACGCCCGTCCGTGCTGCTGTTGGACGAGCCCGGCGCGAATTTGGACTTGAAGCACCAGATCGCGTTGCACGCGCTCCTGGCGCGCCTGAACCGCGAAGAGGGGTTGACCACGGTGACGGTCTCGCACGACCTCAACGCCGTGGCGGATTCGGGTCACGTCATCGCGCTCAAACACGGCCGGATCCACGCGATGGGGCCGCCCGATGCCGTGCTGACTGAAACGATGGTCGCCGACGTGTTCACCTGTCGCGCCTTGATCGACGCGCATCCGCGCACGGGGCGTCCCCGCGTCACCATGGAGTGGACCGAATGAGCCGTCACGGATTCCTGCGTTGGTTCGGATGGTCCGCGGCCGCGCACCTCGCGCTGGGCGCGGCGCTCTGGATCGGATTGCCGAAGGCGGACCCGACCAACCTCCCGGCGTCCGACGCCGCGGTCACGCTCGTGACGTTGGTCAACACGCCAGCACCTGAACACCCGACAACACAGCCCCTCGTCTCTTCCGCTCCCCCCCCTTTGGAAAAAGGGGGAGGGGGGGATTTGCTCCTCGGACCAAAGAGCCACCCGCCCATGGACATCGTGGACGAATCGGTCGTGAACCATCGGTCTGATTCGTCATTGTTCACGTCCGATACCGCTCAACCGGATTCGCCGGTCGAACAGATCAACGATCTCCCCGATCCCCAAGATGGCGCGACGAGTGCGCTCCCGCCTTCTCCCGCGTCCCTCGACGTCTCCGAGCCAAGCCCGAACGCCGGAGCGCCGACCGACGCCTACCGGCCACTGGTGCTGGCGATGCTCGAACGAGCCAAGCGGTATCCGCTCGTCGCGGATCGGTGGCGCCTCGAAGGCACGGTGGACATCGAGTTTACGATCCACCCGGACGGACGCCTCTCCGACCCTGCTCTGATCGCCTCATCCACGCACCCCATATTGGATGAGGCGGCGCTGGCCATTGTCCGTCGCGTGCGGCATGTCCCTCCGCCGCCGTCCCAAGCGCCCATACGGTTTTCAGCGCTGATCCGATACCAAGTTGACCAATGACGTCCACTGACATCAACCACTGACATCAACCAAGGAGTCTCGTCATGCGTCGCACATTCGTCCCGTTTGTCCTGAGCCTTCTCGCGATACCCATCGTCCACGCGTCGGCGCAACCCGCGGCGAAGCCGGACATCGTGGTGCACGGCACCAAGACCGGCACCCCGATCGAACAGCTCACCGGCGCGGTCACGGTCATCGACGAGGCCGCGATCAAGGAGATGCGGGTCCCGAGCGTGCTGGAAGTCCTGCGAAAGGTCGACGGGGTGGACGTGGTGCAAAGCGGAGGACCCGGCGGCCAAACCTCGCTCTTCCTGCGAGGCGGCAACTCCAACCACGTGCTGGTGTTGATCGACGGCGTGAAGGTCAACTCCCCGACCACCGGCGCGTTCGACATGACACACCTCACGGTGGACCAGATCGAGCGGATTGAGGTGCTCCGAGGCGCGCAAAGCCCGTTGTACGGCTCCGAAGCCGTGTCCGGCGTGATCAATATCATCACCAAACGAGCCGCGAAGTCCCCACAGAACGCCGTCACGATCGAGGGCGGCGCTTACCACACGCGGTCCGGAGCGTTGACCCATTCGGGCCGCGGCCCGGTGTGGGATCGGGCCTTGTCCGTGTCGTCGCGATGGGTCGGCCGCGGTTTTTCCCGCGCGGACGAAGACCTGGGCAACACCGAGCCCGACGGCTACGCGAACACCACCTTGTCGATGAACCTCGGCCGGAGCGCCGGCGTGGGCGGGCGCGCGGACGTTAATCTGCGGCTCACCGACGCGACCGCGGACATCGACGACGCCTACCCCGCGCCGACGTTTCAACTCTCGGACAGCCCGGCCAAGAGCCGGAACAAGGCGGCGGTCGTCGGACTGACCATCGCCGCGCCGCTCAGCGCGCGGTGGGATCACCGCCTGATCATCGGCTGGGCCCGCGATCACGGAACGACTTCGCAGGGATCGTTCGGCGACACCGACATCGACGCGCAATCCCGCCAAGTCGACTGGTCCCATACTCTCGGCGTGGGCGCGGACAATTTGCTGACCGTCGGCTATGAATACCAGCACCGCACGGCCGACATCACCGGGGCCGGCGAGCAGCGCCTCATCACCAACGCGTTCTACGTCCAGGATCAACTCGCCGCGTTCGATCCCTTGTTCATCACCATCGGCGCTCGAACCGACGACAACGATCAATTCGGCCGCCACAACACGTACAAAGCCGGCGCGTCGCTCAACCTGGCGTCGTGGCGCTCGCGCGTGTTCGGCAACTATGGGACCGGCTTCCGAGGCCCGACCTTAAACGACTTGTATTACCCCGGATTTTCCAACCCCAATCTGAAGCCGGAGGAGTCCTCGGGTTCCGAGATCGGGGTGAACGTCGACCTCGTCCCGGGCATCGTGACCATCGGCGCGACGCGCTTTCGAACCAACTACGAGAACTTGATCGCGCCCGACAACCTGTTCGTGCCCCAAAACATCGCGGCCGCCGAAGCCTCGGGGTTCGAACTCTCCGGAACGTGGAGCGTCTCATCGCGATCCACGCTGTCGGGAGGCTACACGGTGACGAACGCGGTAGACGCCTCCACCGGGGAGCACCTGGTTCGACGACCGCACAACAAGGGCAACGTGGCGTGGACGTTTCATCCCGATCCAACCACCGACGTCCGGATCGACTACCGCGTGGTCGGCAGCCGACTCGACACCACCGACGGAGTCACCATGCTGACGATGCCGCCCTATGCCCTCGTCAATCTCGCGGCCACGCAACGGTTTTCCGCGGCGGCGGAAGTTTTTGCCCGACTCGACAACGCGTTGAACCGAGATTATGAGGAAGTCACGTGGTATGGAACGCCGGGTCGATCGTTCTACGCGGGAGTGACCGTCAAGTTCTAATCCACGACGAGCGCGGCTTTGAGGTCGTGCCGTGATGTGGTAGGCTCCAGCCTATGACTCGAGTGTTGATCCTCGGCTTCGGCAAACTCGGCGACGCGCTGGTTCGGCGTCACGCGGATCGGTACGACTTTCGGGGCGTCAAACGCGCGCCGATCGAGGCGCCGCCGTGTCCCATGTCTTATCTGCCGATCGACGACGACCGGATCACGGAGCACCTTGCGTGGGCCGATCACGTCGTGTTTTGTCCGGCCGCGCCCGCGTCGGACGACGGCGCGTACCGCGCCACCTATCTGGACAACATGGCCGCGCTCACGCGGCGCCTCATTGAACGCCGGATCACGCCCCGCTCCGTCATCCTGATCAGTTCGACCGGCGTGTACCCCGAATCCGTGGACGAACCCATCGACGAAGACTATCAACCCGTGGTCGAGTCCGACCGGCAGAACATCCTGCTGCAAACCGAGCACGCGTTGATCCAGAGCGACCTGCCGTACGTCATCTTTCGCTGCGCCGGCTTGTACGGCGGCGGACACGACGCGTTCCGGGAACGCTTGGCCGACGGCCGCATCAATTCCACGATGCTCACGAACCAGTACGTGCACTTCATTCACTTGCACGACGTGTGCGACGCCGTCGACTTGGCGATCCGCCGCAATCTGACCGCTCAGATTTACAATCTCGTGGACGACTCCATGATCCGACGCGCCGACTTCTACCGGTTCCTCTCCACCCTGTACGGGCTGCCGATTCTTGACCGCGGCTCGGCGCGCGCGACCGGGCAGAATCGCCTCATCACCAACGCCAAAGCCAAGACCCATTTGGGACTGACCCTCTCCTCGCCCAGGATTACCGACTACCTGGCCGCGAACGCCGCGCGCCGATGACCGGGCGGAACGCCGCGCGTCACACCCGCGTCGTGGGGACTATTGAACGGACGATCGCGCGCATCGAGTCGTTACGGAGGAGGGGCGACGCGGCGAGCCAACGTTTCTCGCGTTGGCGCATCGGAATTTTCCTCGCGGGCGCGGCCGCGGTCACGGCCGCCGCCTTCGCGGACCCTGAACGCGGCGGGTGGATCCCGCTCGCGGTCTTCGGCGCCGCGTTCTTCGCGGTGGCGTATCGGCACGGCCGGCTCAAGACCGCGTTGCGGCGGCTGGATGCATGGCTCGCGCTCAAACGCGCCCACCTGGCGCGCGTGCGCCTCGACTGGTCCGCCATTCCCGCCGCGGAGCATCCGGCGCCCGAGCACCACTCGTACGCCGCGGATTTGGACGTGACCGGCGCGCACTCATTGTTGCGCTGGCTCGATACCACGGTGTCCACCAACGGCCGGGCTGAACTTCGCCGATGGATGCTGCAGGCGGACCCCGACGGGTTCGCGGCTCGACGCGCCCTGATCCAAGACCTGGAACGCCTGTCGCTCTTTCGCGACCGGTTCGCGCTCGAGGCCGCGCTGGCCTCGTCCGGACGACTCGACGGCGTGAGGGTCATCGCGGCGATCGGCAAGGGCACGCCGCCGCGCCTTCGCGGCTTCTTGGCCGTCGAAACGCTGCTTGCCGCGCTGACCGCCGCGCTCGTGACCGTCACGATCATCAACGGGGCTCCGGGCTATTGGGTACTTTCCTTGATCGCCTACGGCGCGATCTTCTGGCTGGCCACGCCGCACATCGCCGCGGCCTTCTCGCAGGCCGTGGACATGGAATCGGATCTCGCGCCCTACTCGCGCGTGTTCGCGGTCTTGGAACGCCGCTCCTGTCGAAACCGCCCCGCACTGCAACAAGCGCTCGCGGCGTTCACCTCGAGCGACGAACGACCGTCAGCCTCGACGCGTCGATTGGCTGGGCTCGTCGCCGCGTTGAACCTGCGCGGCAATCCGCTGGTGCACCTGCTGGTCAATCTCACGGTCCCCTGGGACCTGTTCTTCGCGGAGCGGTATCGCGCGTTGCACGCGGACATCGCCAAACGCCTCCCGGTGTGGATCGAGAGCCTCGGCCGCCTCGAAGCCGCGGCCGCGCTGGCCCACTACGCGCACACGCACCCCGGATTCGCCTACCCGGAGATTCGGCTCCCCGGCGATCCGGCCGCCGAAGTCGCGCTGGATACGACTTCGGTCGGACACCCGCTGCTGCAGCCCGACACCCGCGTGACCAACACGTTCGCGCTTAAAGGCATGGGCGCGGTCTCGATCGTGACCGGGTCCAACATGTCCGGCAAGAGCACGTTCCTCCGCACCCTGGGCGTCAACCTGTGCCTCGCCCAAGCCGGCGCGCCCGTGTGCGCGGAGCGTTGGACTTCGCCCTGGATGCGATTGTACTGCTGCATCCGAATCGATGATTCGCTGGACGAAGGCATCTCGTACTTCTACGCCGAGGTCAAACGCCTCAAACGCCTGCTCGACGCCGCCGAGGATCGGAGCCGACCACCGGTATTTTTCTTGATCGACGAGATCTTTCGCGGCACCAACAACCGGGAACGCCTGATCGGCAGCCGTCACTACGTGCGCGCGCTGGGCGGCGCCAACGCAATCGGCTTGGTGAGCACGCACGACCTGGAACTGGTCAAACTCGCGGACGAAAACGCCCGTATTACCACCCACCACTTCCGGGAAACCGTGGACGAACGCGGCCTGGTCTTCGACTACCACCTGCGCCCCGGTCCCTGCCCCACCACCAATGCGCTCAAGATCATGGCGCGCGAGGGATTACCGGTTCCGAAAGAATCTGATTCGCCGACGTAGGGGCGTATGGCCATACGCCCCGCCGACATCGGAATGACCGATGCCCAATCGATACAACCCCGAAATCCACAACCGCCGATCGATTCGCCTGAGAAATGTCGATTATTCTCGAAACGGCGCCTATTTCGTCACCATTTGCACGAAAGACAGGGAATGCCTATTCGGTGAAATCATTGAACATGCGATGCGATTAAGTGCCATCGGGGAAATCGACCACGACGAGTGGTTGCGATCCGTCGACCTTCGGAAGGAAATCGACCTGGATGGATGGGTCATGATGCCGAATCACATCCATGCGATCGTGGTGATCACCGACCTGGGTAGGGGCGACCGGCCGGTCGCCCCTACAACAAGGCCTGGACCACGGCCCAGATCTCTTTCTTCCCTCATGGCAGGTTTCAAATCCGCCGCAACCACGCGCGTGAACGTGCGGCGTGGCACCCCAGGCGTTCCGCTCTGGCAACGCAACTATTACGAGCACGTGATCAGAGACGACGCCGACTTCACCCGTATCCGCGACTACATTGCTGCCAATCCTTATCGTTGGAACGAAGACGAAAACAACCCGGTGAAGCTCCGCGTCACGTTTTCGTAGGGACGTATTGCATACGCCCCGTCTTTCAGATTTCGAACAAAAAAAGGGGCGACCGGCCGGTCGCCCCTACGAACGAACACCGCGAATTCGACGACTACGTGCCCATCTCCCACGAGGCGAGGTATTTCTGCTGTTCCTTGCTCAACGTGTCGATGTTGATGCCCATGCCGTCGAGTTTCAGGCGCGCGATTTCCGAGTCGATCTCCGCGGGCACCGGATACACGTCTTTCTTGAGTTTCTTGGCGTTCTTGACCACGAACTCGGCCGAGAGCGCCTGATTCGCGAAGCTCATGTCCATCACGCTCGAGGGATGACCTTCGGCGGACGCCAAATTGATCAGGCGGCCTTCACCGAGCAGGTTGATGCGGCGGCCGTCGGACATCGTGTACTCCTCCACGAAGTCGCGGATCATGCGTTTGCGCTTGGCCAACCGCTCCAACGATTGGATGTCGATCTCCACGTTGAAATGACCGGAATTGGAAATGATGGCGCCGTCCTTCATGACTTTAAAGTGCTCTTTGCCGATGACCTTGATGTTGCCGGTCACGGTGCAGAAGAAGTCGCCGATCGCCGCGGCGTCGTCCATGGGCATGACGCGGTACCCGTCCATGACCGCCTCGATGGCCTTGAGCGGGTCCACCTCGGTGACGATGACGTTCGCGCCCTGGCCGTGCGCGCGCATGGCCAAACCGCGTCCGCACCAGCCGTAGCCCGCGACCACGAACACCGAGCCCGCGAGCAGACGATTGGTGGCGCGCAAGATGCCGTCGATCGTGCTCTGGCCCGTGCCGTAGCGGTTATCGAAGAAATGTTTGGTGTTGGCGTCGTTGACCGAGATCACCGGGAACTTCAGGACGCCGTCTTTGGCCATGCTGCGCAGCCGGATCACGCCGGTGGTGGTCTCTTCGGTCCCGCCGATCACGTCCTTGGCCAGATGGCTCCAGTCCCCGTGCAACTGCGACACCAGGTCCGCGCCGTCGTCCATGCTGACGTTGGGACGGTGCGCGAGCGCGGATTGCAGATGTTTGTAGTAGGTCTTGTTGTCCTCGCCCTTGATCGCGAACACCGGAATGCCGGCGTGTTTGACCAATGACGCCGCCACATCGTCCTGCGTGGACAACGGATTGGAGGCGCACAGCGCCACGTCGGCGCCGCCGGCCTTGAGCGTTTCCATGAGCGTCGCGGTTTCGGTCGTCACGTGCAGACAGGCGGCCACGCGCACGCCCGCCAGGGGCCGCTGTTTCTTAAAGCGCTTGCGGATCAACCGCAACACCGGCATGTTCTGCTCGGCCCACTCGATGCGCAACCGGCCTTTGTCGGCCAGGTCGATGTCTTTGATGTCGTAATCCATGGAAACTCCTGAATGGGAAACTGCGATGATTGTTATGTGTTGTTAGTTATTCGCAACCAGCAACGAACATCGAACAACGCCTTCGTTCCTCCACCACTTACAAGCCCGCGTCTTTCTTGATCTTCTCGGCCAGGTCGGTCCGTTCCCACGAAAACTCGGGCTCGGTGCGTCCGAAGTGGCCGTAGGCGGCGGTCTTCTTATAGATCGGCCGCCGCAGCTTGAGGTGTTCAATGATGCCGCGCGGCGTCATGGGGAAGTGATCGCGGACCAGTTTGGTGATCTTTTGCTGCGCGATCTTGCCGGTGTTGAACGTGTCGACCAACACCGAGACCGGTTCGGCCACGCCGATCGCGTACGCGAGTTGCACCTCGCAGCGATCCGCCACGCCCGCGGCCACCAGGTTCTTGGCGATGTAGCGCGCCATGTACGACGCGGAGCGGTCCACCTTGCTCGGATCCTTACCGGAGAACGCGCCGCCGCCGTGGCTGCCCACGCCGCCGTACGTATCCACGATGATCTTGCGCCCCGTCACGCCGGTGTCGCCCTGGGGCCCGCCCACCACGAAGCGCCCGGTCGGGTTGACGTGATAGGTGATCTTCTCTTCGTCCAACATCGCCTTGGGAATGACCGGCTTGATGACTTTTTCGATGATGTCTTCGCGGATTTCCTTGAGCGTGATGTCCGGACTGTGTTGCGCGGACACGACCACGGTCTCCACGCGAAGGGGTTTGCCGTCCTTGTACTCCACCGTAACCTGGGACTTCCCGTCCGGGCGCAGGTACGGCAGGATGTCCTTGCGCCGCGCCTCGCTCAACCGGCGGGTGAGTTTGTGGGCCAGCATGATGGGCATCGGCATCATCTCGGGCGTTTCGTTCGTCGCGTAGCCGAACATCAAGCCCTGATCGCCGGCGCCGCCCGTGTCCACGCCCATGGCGATGTCGGGCGATTGCGAGTGAATCGACGTGATCACCGAACACGTCTCGTAGTCGAATCCGTACTTCGCGCGGGTGTACCCGATGTCCTTGATCGTCTCGCGAACGATGTCGGGGATCTCCACGTACACGTCGGTGGTGATTTCGCCGGCGACGAACGCCAACCCGGTGGTCACCAAGGTCTCGCACGCCACGCGGCAGGTCGGGTCCTCGGCGATGATCGCGTCGAGGATCGCGTCGGACACCTGATCCGAGATCTTATCCGGATGCCCTTCGGTGACCGACTCCGACGTAAACAAGAAATTCGTACGACTCATGATACTGATCCTCCCTTCCTCGCTTGCGAAACGCAACGGAGGCGCAATCTTGCGCGCCGAGGCTGCGAGACGAATTTATGGCTTGTAGCCGCAAATTGCCCAACGAAACCGCAACATGATATGCAATTAGCGTGACCTTCCGCAACAAAAAAATATTCACGACGCCACAATCCGCGTCCCGGCCTTGGTTTGACAATCTTTTTCCCCTTCTGGCATGATCCCGGCCATGCCGGTTGCCGCAACCGCGACCTTTCACGCCAGCACCCTGGTCCTGTATTTCGTCAGCGCGTTCCTGTACCTCTTCGATCTGAACCACCACGGACGGGCGCTCAAATGGGCGCGCGCATTGGTCATCGCGGCGTTCACCTTCAACACGCTGATCTTCGTGCTGGATTGGGTTCTCAAGGGCGGAATGCCGCCGATCGGGCTCCGGGAGGGATTCGCGTTGCTGGCCTGGGCCCTGGCGTTGCTCTTCATTCTGACCGAGTGGGGGTACGGCGTCAGCAGCCTGGGCGCGTTCGTGGTCCCGGTGATTTTCTTCTCCGCCGCGGCCGCCTCGATCTTTCATCCCGGCGGCCGCGAGGTGGTGCGGGAGCACTGGAACATCTGGCTCAATCTGCACGTCGTGCTCGTGTTTCTCGGCCACGGCGCGTTCGCGCTCGCCGCCACCCTCGGCGTGATGTACCTGGTCCAGGAGAAACATCTCAAAGAAAAGCGGTTCACCACCTTGTTTTTTCGTTTGGGCGCGGTGGGCGAATTGGACACCATGCTGCACCGCACCATGGTGCTCGGCTTCCCGTTGCTCACCCTCGGCATGTTGAGCGGAGCGGTATACTCCAGAATCGCCACCGGCGTGTTCTGGGCGTGGAGTCCCAAGGAGTTATGGTCCTTGGTCGCGTGGGCCATTTACGCGGTGCTGCTCTACGGGCACCGGGCCTGGGGGTGGCACGGTCGCCGCGCCGCGTTTTTCGCCATCGCCGGGTTTGTCGCGTATCTCCTGGCGTATTTGGGGATGAAGTTTGCATCGTGGCTCATCACGCGCGGCCAATACGTCTAGCCGGCGGTCCAGGAGAGGCCATCTGCTGCGTTGTCGGTCGGCCTTGCGCGCTCACGTACGACCCAGTACGCTCCGCGCGCAAGGCTCTCCCTCCGCCTTGCGACCCACCGCCAAGTAATGGGATCTTCGGAAGTCCCCGAAGGGGGCATCTAACCTCTCCTGAACCACCGGTGATCCTGGTTACTCGCACGGGCTCGTAGCCAGATCAATCGTGACCAACCGCCATCCCGTGCTGTTGACGAGAATGCTCCCGCCGCGGGCCATGGCGTTGCTGCAATCGCGCGTGGAGCTGACGTGTAATCCTCATGATCGCGCGCTGACGCGCGAGGAGTTGAGGGCGATGATTGCGCGACAGCGCGGCGTCATCACCATGTTGACCGATCGGATCGACGCGGAGTTGCTCGATGTTGCGCCGGATCTGAAGGTGGTGGCCAATTCGCGGTCGGGTACAACAATATCGACGTGGCGGCCGCGCGGGCGCGCGGGATCGCGGTCACCAACACCCCGGGCGTGTTGACCGACGCGACCGCGGATTTGACCTGGGCCTTGATCCTCGGGGTGACCCGGCGACTCGGCGAAGGCGACCGTTTGGTGCGCGCGGGCCAATGGACCGGGTGGTCGCCCACCCAACTCCTGGGCATGGAGCTGCGCGAGGCCGTGTTGGGCATCGTGGGCATGGGACGGATCGGCCGTGCGGTCGCGTCGCGCGCCCGCGCGTTCGGGATGCGCGTCGTCTACGCCGCGCGACGCTCCATGCCTGATGCGGACCCGGATTGGACCGCGGTCGCGCCGACCGAGTTGTTGGCGGAGGCCGACGTGGTCTCGCTGCACGTGCCCCTCACCGACGCCACGCGGCATTTGATCGGCGCCGAGCAGTTGGCCGCGATGAAACCGAGCGCGTATCTGATCAACACGTCGCGCGGCCCGGTCGTTGACGAGGCCGCCTTGGTCGAAGCGCTCCGGACAGGCCGCATCGCGGGCGCGGGCCTCGACGTGTACGAACGGGAGCCCGCCCTCCTCGCCGGGTTGTCCGCCTGCGAGAACGCGTTGCTGCTGCCGCACCTGGGATCCGCGACCACCGCGACCCGTGAACGGATGGGCGCCATGGCCATCGAAAACGTGCTGGCGGTATTGGAAGGGCGCCGTCCGCCTAATTTGATTGAGGCATAAAAAAAGGGGCGCACCGGAGTGCGCCCCTCGTGGTCCGTCAGGACCTTATCCCCGCAGGGTCTGAAGTTTTTTCAGGCGATCCGGATACCGCAGTTTCCGCAAGGCCTGGCTTTCGATCTGGCGCACCCGCTCCCGGGTGATGCCCATGATCGAGCCGATCTCTTCGAGCGTGGATTCCTTGGCCCCGCCGATGCCGAACCGCATCTTGATCACCAGCGACTCTTTCGGCGTCAACGTGTCGAGAATGTCCGCCACGCGCTGCGACACCTCGCTGGTCAGGAGACGGTCGTACGGCGACGGCGAAATCTCGTCGCGGATCAGATCCTGAAGCTGCAGTTCCTCCCCGCCGACCGGATCTTGCAATCCCAACGGTTCCTGCACCACGCGCAGAATCTCATCGACTTTCTTGGCCGGGATCCCGGTCCGCCGCGCGATCTCCTTGGAGTTCGGCGCCCGCGACAACTCCTGCTTGAGCGTCTGGTGCGCGGTCAAAATCTTATGGAACGCCTCGGTCAAGTGCACCGGGATCCGAATCGTGCGCGACTGGTCGGCCAACGCCCGGGTAATGCCTTGGCGGATCCACCACGTGGCGTACGTGCTGAACTTGAACCCTTTGGTGTACTCGAACCGCGTGATCGCGCGCATGAGCCCCATGTTGCCTTCCTGGATCAAGTCCAGCAACGCAAGGCCCCGGCCCATGTACCGTTTGGCGATGCTGATCACCAACTTGAGGTTCGCCTCGACCAATTCCCGGGTCGCCTCGGTGATGATCGACTCGCCTTCGGCCAATTGCGCGTTCCAACGCACCACGGCCTTGAGATCAAGGCCCTCCGCGCGGAACCGACGCTCCCACCGCTCGCGGCCCGCCGGATCCTGGCCGTCCCTGGTTCCGGCCAATTCCACCAAGGTGCGAATCAGCGCCACCAAGGGCCGCTGCTCTTCCGGCACGGCCGCGGACAAACGGTTCGTCACGTTGGTGAGTCGCGCCTGATCATCCTCCGAGAAAAACCGTTGCAGTCGATCCAGCGCGGTGCGATCCTTGGGACGCACCACGCGGATCACGTCGGCCAACATGCGCAACCCCGACTCCAGGCGTTGGAAGAGTTTGGTCTCCGCCTCCTTGGTCAGGAGTTCCTTCTTGCCCATGGTGCGGAAGTAGACCCAAATCAAATCCTCGGTCGCTTCCTGCGCCGCTTCGGTTTCCCGCTCCACCTCTCGGGGTTCGGGCTCGGGCGAGGTCATCTCCACGGAAACGCGCGCCAGATCCCGAGACAAATCGTCCCCATCGGCCTCGTCGCGTTCGATCTCGTCGTTCGGGGCCGCGTCCGTGCGCCCTTCTTCCACCTCGATGATCTCCTCTTTAATCGTCGGCACTGCCATTCCGCTCTCCTGTTAACGCCGCACAAGACACCGTCCGTTCGAATCTCCCTGATCCGAGCGTTATTTCGGTGTCGATCCCAGATTGTATTGTTCGGGAGGATGCTATTTTAGCAAGCGCGCGGGGCACATGCAAGTATTTTCTTATTACTCAATAAAATCAGATACTTCTAGTGCTCGATGCGCTTTTTGATCTCGCGAATCTCTTGCTCCAACGCTTCCAGCCGCTCGGCAACCGGATCAGGAAGCTGTGTATGATTGAGCGAGCGTTCCGGCGCGTCGGCTTCCCCCTTGATGATTTTTCCGGGCACGCCGACCACCGTGGAATGGGCCGGGACCGATCGGAGCACCACTGAGTTCGCCCCGATTTTGACGTGATCGCCGATCGTGATCGGTCCCAACACCTTGGCGCCCGCGCCGACCACGACGTGATTCCCCAACGTGGGATGGCGTTTGCCCCGCTCCTTGCCGGTCCCGCCCAAGGTCACGCCCTGAAACAAGATCACGCTCTCGCCGATCTCCGCGGTTTCGCCGATCACCACGCCCGTCCCATGGTCGATGAAAAACCCGGGACCGATCCGCGCCGCGGGATGAATTTCCACGCCGGTCAAAAATCGCGCGACTTGGGAGAGCAAGCGCGGGAGCACCGGAACGTGCGCGCCGCGCAACGCGTGCGAGAGCCGGTGCAGCACGATGGCGTGAAACCCGGAGTACGTGAGCAGCACTTCGAGCGCGCCGGTGGCCGCGGGATCGCGCTCGAACACCGCGGCGAAGTCCCGCTTGAGCGCCCGCCACATCACCGCGCGCCCTCCCGCTCCCGCAACAGGCACACCGCCTGCGCCGCGATGCCGTCGCCCCGCCCCAGACTCCCGAGTCCCTCGTGCGTGGTGGCCTTCACGCTGACCGCGGAGTCCGGGACGCGCAGCGCCTTCGCGATCACCGCGCGCATCCGGGCGACGTAGGGCGCCAACTTCGGCGCTTCGGCGATGACCATCGCGTCCACGTTGCCGACCTCGAACCCCTGCTCCGTAATCCGGTCCACCACCAGCTCCAACAATCGAATACTCGCGACGTCGCGATACGCCGGATCGGAATTCGGGAAGTGTTGCCCGATGTCGCCCAGCGCCGCCGCGCCGAGCAGCGCGTTGGCCACCGCGTGCAGCAACGCGTCCGCGTCGGAATGCCCGGCGAGCCCGCGCGCGAACGGAATCACCACCCCGCCCAACACCAACGGCCGGCCCGGCACCAGGGCGTGCACGTCGTATCCGATTCCGACCCGCGTCACGACGAACACCGCGCCGCCGGACCCGCGGGGCGGGCCGCCCGCAGCGTCAGGATCTCTTCGGCTCGCGCCAGATCCTCGGGCCGCGTGATCTTGAAGTTCTCGGGCTCGCCCTCCACCAAAGTCACGGGCGCGCCCAAGCGCTCAACCAGGCTGGCGTCGTCGGTCCCGACGAACCCGTCGGTCCGCGCGCGGGTCACCGCCTCGCGAAACAACCCGGCGCGAAACGCTTGCGGGGTTTGCGCCGCCCAGAACCCGTCCCGGTCCACGGTGGTGATCGCGCCGTGGTCGCCGATCCTGCGTTTCAAGGTGTCCACGATCGGCAGCGCCGCGAGCGCGGCGCCGGAGACGCGCGCGGCGCGCACCACCCGTCGAATCAGGTCGTCCGACACCAAGGGCCGCGCCGCGTCGTGCACCACGATGATCGACGCGTCCGCGCCCGCCGCGTCGAGCCCGCGCGCCACCGAGTCTTGCCGCGCCGCGCCGCCCGGCACGACGGCCAGGATTTTTCGCCAGCCGTACGGCGCGATCGCGACGGCCCGACAGCGCGATTCGTCGCCCGGCGGCGCCACCACCACGATCGCGTGAATCTCGGCCGAGGAGTCGAACGCGGCCAGCGTTCGCGCCAGAACCGGCATCCCGGCCAGCGGCAGATATTGTTTGGGGGACCCGCCGCCCAACCGGGACCCGCCGCCCGCGGCGGGAATAACCGCCACCACGCTCATGCCGCCTCGCGCCGCGCCGGGGGTATCCCCGCGGCGCGGCCTCGCCCGATCGCCACCCTCACGCGCGTTCGGCTCACCGCCCGGTCTACGGCGTGATCGTGATGAACAAGGCTTGTCCCTGTCGGTTCACGAGCAGCAACACCGACTCGTCCTTGGCGATCTCCCGCGCGATCCGGTTGAATTCGCGGGTCGTGCGGACGGGCTCGCGATTGATCTCCACGATGAGGTCGCCCCGCTCCACCCCGGCGTCTTCGGCCACGCTGCCGGGTTCCACGCGCGTGACCACCACCCCCTCTTCGTCTTCCGGCAACCCGAACCGCTTCGCGAAGTCCGGACTCAGGTCGTGCACGCCGATCCCGGCCAGCGGGCCCTCGCCGGCCCCCTCCTCGGACGGCTCGCCGCTCTTGCCCGCCAGGTCCTTGGGCTGTTCGCCGATCACCACGTCGAACGACTTCTCTTTCTTGTCGCGGATCACCTTGACCTGCGCTTTCGCGCCGACCTGCAACGCCGCGACCAGGTTGCGGAGCTGCGAGGCGTTCTCCACCGCCTTGCGATCGATCTCAACGACCACGTCCCCGCGCTTGATCCCGGCCTTGTCCGCGGGACTGCCCTCCAGAATATCGCTCACCAGCGCGCCGCGCGCCTCTTTCAACCCGAATTGTTTCGCCAGTTCCGGACTCACCTCTTGAATCGTGACGCCCAACCAGCCGCGAACCACCTTGCCCTTGCTGACGAGGCTGTCGATGACGGACTTGACCATCTGGCTCGGCACCGCGAAGCCGATCCCCATGTACCCGCCGCTGCGCGTGAAAATCGCGGTGTTGATCCCGACCAGTTCACCCTTCACGTTGACCAGGGCCCCGCCGGAGTTGCCGGGGTTGATCGCCGCGTCGGTCTGGATGAAATCCTCGTAATCCGCGATGCCCACGTTGGCGCGGCCCACCGCGCTCACGATGCCCATCGTGATCGTCTGATTCAAGCCGAACGGGTTGCCGACCGCCAAGACGTATTCGCCGACCTCCAGCGTGGTGGAGTCGCCCCACGGAATGGTGGGCAGATCGGACGCCGGCACCTTGATGACCGCGAGGTCGGTCTTGGGATCGGTGCCCACCAGCGTGCCCTTGAACTCGCGTTTATCCGACATGACGACCTTGATTTCGTCGGCTTTGGCGATCACGTGGTTGTTGGTCACGATGTAGCCGCCGTCCACGATCACACCCGACCCCAGACTCTGTTCCTTGCGCTGTCGTGGCGCGTCGAACTGCCGATAGAATTCATCCCCGAAAAACCGCCGGAAAAACGGGTCCTCGAAAAACGGGTTGCCGCTCCGGCTTTGCCCCTCGTCGCTCTTGATCACGCGCGTGGTGGAAATATTGACCACCGCGGGCTTTACGGCTTTGGACACCTCCACGAAATTCGGGAGCCCGCCGACCAGCGCGGACCGGTCCACCGCCTTGGGTTGGTGCTGGGCCTCTCCCAACGGCAGCCAGCCCAAGTCGGACGCCAAGGTGAATCCGATCACCACCCCGACGCCGACAAAAATCACCGCCAACACCGTGTTGCGCGACCGCTTCATGATCCTTCCGTCCCTCATCAGTTCTCCTCGCGATAAAAACGGCGCGCGTGACGTATCCCGCGCGGCGATCGGATTATACGCCTCGATTTTTCGGAATGGCAAGTTGCGCCGCGTCGCGGCGCGCGACGTCGGCTTGTCTTGACCTTTCATCGAGCATGGGCTAAGGTACGCGTCGTTCTCACGCCGCGTCGCGAGCCATGAATCACGTCAGACCCTCCGTCACGCTACCCGCCGTCGTGTGTGCGCTCGCCGCGCTCCTCGCCGGGTGCGAGGGCGACCCCGCGGCCCAGAAAGCCCAACACCTCGCCCGGGCCGACCACTACATGACCGAGCGCAAGTATCCCGAGGCGGTCATCGAGTTTCGAAACGCCATCAAAAACGACCCGAAGGACGCCGACACGTACTTCCGGCTCGGGGTCGCGTACCTCAACCAAGATCCCCGCGCTTACGCGCAACAAGCGTTCGCGGCGCTGAATCAGGCCGTCACGCTCGACCCCGCGCACCTGGACGCGCGCTTGAAATTGGGAGAACTCTTCGCGCTGGGCGGCCAATTCGACAAGGCCACGGAGGCCGCGCGCGCCGTCTTGGACAAGGAACCGACGAACCTCGGCGCGCTGATCTTATCGGCCAACGCCGACATGGCCGCGGGCCGGGTCGACGCGGCGCGGACCGCGGTGGCCGCGGCGAAGGCCGCGCATCCCTCCGCGGCCCAACCGTGGCTGGCCGACGCCGCCATCAACGCGAGGCGGCGAAACTTTCCCGCGGCGGAAGCCGCGTTGAAGGAGGCCGCGCGACTCGCGCCCCAAGACTCGGAGCCGCTCATGGCGCTCGCCGCCGTGTATTACGCGCAGGGCAAACTCGCGGACGCGGAGTCCCAGTATCGCGCCGCGATCACCCACAAGCCCGACAGCCTCCTGCTGCGCGTCATGTTGGCGCAGTTTTACGCCGCCACCGGGGATGCGGCCAAAGCGACCTCCGCCTTCGAGCAGGCGATCTCCGCGTTTCCTGACCAGACCGGCGGGCGCTTGGCGTACGCGCAATACCTGATCGGCACGGGCAACCTCGACGGCGCCGCGGAGCAATATCAGGCGGTGGTCAAAGACCATCCCCGTGAAACCGGCGCCAAAAAGCAGCTCGCGGCCTTGTACCTGGAGCGCCGACGCCTCGATGACGCGCGGGCGCTCGTCAAGGCACTACAGACCGACCACAAGGGCGATCCCGACGTGCTCCTGCTGAGCGCGCGCCTTCAGCTCATCGACAACGACTTGGACGGCGCGATCGCCACGCTCCAGGAAGCGCTCAAGGCGGATCCGAATCACGCCGACGCGCATCAGACCTTGGGCGGCATCTACGCGATGCGCGGAGACGTCCAGCAGGCCAAGACCGAATTCGCGGCGGCGGTGGCGTCGCAACCCCAAAAATGGGACGCGCGTCTCGCCCTGGGCGAGCTCCACCTCCGTTCCGGGGCCCCGGACCTGGCGCTCGAAGAAGCCCGCGCGGTGCTGGCCGCGGCGCCGCAAAATCCGCGCGCGGTGCGACTGGCCGGGGACGCGCTGCTGGCGAGCGGAAAACCCCAGGACGCGCTGGCTCAGTACGACAAGCTGATCCAGGGCGCGTCCACCCAAGCGCTCGGGCATCAACGTAAAGGCGTGGCCTATCGCGCGATGGGCAAACCGGCCGAGGCCGAGGCCCAATTCCGACGCGCCCTGGACCTGGCGCCGGGCTCGTTCGAGGTGGTGGAACCGCTGGTCGCCATCCTGGTCCAGCGTAATCGCCGAGACGACGCGATCCACCTGATCACGGCTCAGATCGACAAGGCGGAGCGCCCGGCGCCGCTGCATCACCTGTTGGGCACGGTGTATTTCTCCAAGGGCGACGCCGCGAACGCCGAGACCGGCTTCAAGCGGGCGATCGAGTTGGACAAGAACCTGCTCCCCGCGTACGAGGCGCTCGGCCAGTTGTACGCCCGCGCGGGCGCGCCCGACAAGGTGGTGGCGCAATACCAAGCCATGGTCGAGGTGGCGCCCAACAGCCCCGCGCCGCATTTACTGCTCGGAATGGCCTACCAGGCCCAGCGGCGCGAAGACGACGCGATCGCGGAATACGAACGCGCCCTGAAATTGGACCCGCGGTTCGCGCCGGCGGCCAACAACCTGGCGTGGTTGTACGCCGAACGCGGCAAAAACATCGACGTGGCGCTGAGCCTCGCGCAAACCGCGATGGAACAACTGCCCGATGACCCCGGCATCGCCGACACGTTGGGGTGGATTTATTACAAGAAAGGCGCCTACCTCAAGGCCATCGGACTCCTGCGCGAGAGCGCGGAAAAGCTTCCGGAAAATGCCGCGGTTCAGTACCATCTGGGCATGGCCTACTCGCGAAACGGCGACCGCGAGGACGCAAAACGAGCGCTGACCAAGAGCCTCCGTTTGAATGCCTCCGCGCCCTGGGCGAGCGAGGCCCAACAAACGCTCGCCGAGCTCGCCGCCCCCGCGCGTTCCGCCCGCTAGTCCCCGCTCCGCCCACCCTTGCCGATCTCCCGGCGGCTGCTACACTGAGCGCCGCGCATGGATCGTTCACGGATTCTCGACCGTATTTTCGCCCAACTGCGATCCGGCATCGTAGCCGTGGACCGCAACAAGCGGATCATTGCGATGAACCCAGCGGCCGGCAACATTCTGAACGTGGATCCCGCGACCGCCGAGGGACGATTGTTCGACGAGGCGCTGCAGGCGCACCCTCATCTGATTGAGTTCCTCGCCGACGCCCTCCGCGTCGGGACCGCGCTCGACCGCACCGAGATGAGTATCGGCGTGCCGCGTCGCGCCATACTCGGCGTGACCTCCACGCCGCTCCCGGCGGCGGGGGGTCACCGCGGCGGCGTGTTCATTATGTTTAAAGATCTGACCCAAGTGGAACGCCGGGAAGAGCAGGCCCAATTAAAGGAGCGCTTGATCGCGCTCGGGCAAATGGCCGCGGGCCTGGCGCATGAGATGCGAAATCCCCTGGCCGGCATCAAGGTGACGGTCGGGTTGTTGCGTAAAACGCTCACCGGCGACTCCGACGTGGACCAAAAGTTGCGCTCCATCATGGGCGACGTCAATCACCTCAATCAGAGCGTGACCGATTGCCTGGCGTTCGCCAAGCCGCTCCGACTGGAACCCAAATACGTGCAGATCAACGACGTGCTGGACAAGGTGCTCAGCCAGACCATCTCATTGGAGCACACCTATCCGTTTCAGGTCATCCGGCGATTCGGCTCGGACCTGCCCAAAACCTGGGTCGACCCGCAGCAACTCGAAATCGTGTTTTTCAACCTGATCAACAACGCTATCGACGCGGTGCGGCAGCGCCACGGCACCATCACCATCGAGACGTCCGTGCGCCGCGCCGGCGGGCAGGACGAACTCGTCGCCGCGATCGCGGACAACGGCGAGGGCATCCCGCGCGACCGCCTCCCCAAGGTGTTCATGCCCTTTTTCACCACCAAGGGCAAGGGCTCGGGCCTCGGCCTCGCCAACGCTAAAAAGATCGTGGAACACCTCCGCGGGTCGATTGAGTTGTCCAGTAAACCCGGCGAAGGGACGCGCTTCGCGGTCCACCTCCCCGTGATCAGCACCCCGGCGCAAGGAGTCCACGCGGCGTGAAGAAGATTCTGGTCGTCGACGATCACGACTCGCTCCGCAAGGGCATCGCCGAGGCGTTCCAACGCTCGGGCCATCGCGTGACCGAAGCGCCGGACGCGGAAACCGCCATCCGGCTGATCGGCGAGGAGTTCTTCGGCGTGGTCATCACCGACGTGTCGCTCCCGGGCAAAAGCGGATTGGAGGTGCTCAAGACCGCCAAAGCCACCAATCCGTTGACCACGGTGCTCGTGATGACGGCGCACGGCACCGTGGAAAACGCGGTCGAAGCCATGCGGCTTTGCTGCGACGACTACATCCAAAAACCGTTTCAGATCGAAGAACTCGAACTGAAGGTCTCCAAACTGCTCGAACACCAGGCGGTCCGACAAGAACTCGACGACCTGCGCGGCCGGGTGGGCTGGCCCAACCAACTCGTGGGCACGAGCGCCGCGCTCCGGCGGCTCCTCACAGTCATCGAAAAAGTCTCGCGGGGCAATTCCACCGTGCTCATTGAAGGGGAAACCGGGACCGGCAAGGAACTCATCGCCAACGCGATCCACGCCGCGAGCCCGCGCAACATGCGCAGCCTGGTCAAGGTCAATTGCGCCGCCCTGCCCGAGCCGCTCCTGGAAAGCGAACTCTTCGGCCACGAACGCGGAGCCTTCACCGGCGCGGAACGCCAACGCATCGGCCGGTTCGAGCTGGCCAACGGCGGCACCCTGTTCCTCGACGAGATCGGCGACATGAGCCTGCCCACGCAGGCCAAGTTGTTGCGGGTGATGCAGGAGCAGACGTTCGAACGGGTGGGCGGAGAAAAAACCATCAGCGTGGACGTGCGCATCATCGCCGCCACCAACAAACACCTGGAGCAGGAAGCGCGGGAGCGTCGGTTTCGCGAGGACCTGTTCTACCGCCTCAACGTGGTCACCATCACGCTCCCTCCGCTTCGCGACCGCGCGGAAGACGTCCCCCTGCTGGCCCGGCACTTTCTGGAGCGCTACGCGCGCGAATTGGGCAAACCGGTGGCGGCGATCGAGCCGGCCGCGAATCAGGTCCTGGAGCGGTATCCGTGGCCGGGCAACATCCGGGAGTTGGAGAACACGATCGAACGGGCCGTGCTCATGGCCGAAGGCGACACCCTGCGCGTGCACGACCTCGGAATGCCCTCGTACGCGCCGCACCCCGTGCCCAACGGCCAACCAACGCCCGGTCCCATCCAGCCGGGGATCAAACCCGCGGCGACTTCACGGGTCCCGGGGGCGCGCTCGCGACGGCTCGACGACGTGGAGAAAACGTCCATCATCGAGGCGCTCGCCGAAACGAACTGGGTGCAAAAAGACGCGGCGGTGATCCTGGGCGTCAGCCCCCGAGTCCTCAACTACAAGATCAAGAGCCACGGCATCACCCACCCATCCTGGCTCAAACACCGGCCTCAAGACGACAGCGCGGCCTGACCGCCGGCCGCGCTCAGCGCACGAGATTCCACTCCGGAGCATTCACCGTCAGCGCGACCGTGACCAGGTGGCGCTGCCCGCCCACGTTGATGCCGGTGGAACGTTGGGTCTGGGACAAGTAGTCCAGCCGGAGCGCCAGCCACTCCGTCAGGTCGTGTCCCAGGCCCAGACCGGCCGAAAACGTCACGACACGCGTGGTGGGATCGGTGGCAAGCCGAGGCGCCGCCACGTGCCCAATAAGGCCGACCCGCAACGCCACCTCGGTGCGGCGTGCCACCCACCGTGACGCGTCCGCGTTGACGCTCCGAGTAATCGACACCGTGTCGGTGACGCCTCCGCCCACCCCGGAGTCTTGTCGAGCCCTAAATCGAACACGCGTGCGGTCCCAGTCCTGGTTGACGATCAGGCTGAGCGCCAATCGGGCCTGATCGTCCTCAATCACCATCAGGCCCACTTCTCCCTCGATACTCGATGTCGATGATGCCGCATACTCGGCACCGGCCGTGACGCGAGCCCTGGTTCTGGTCTCAGTGCTCGCCGTGAAATCGGTGCCCGAAGGCACCACGCGGGTCACGCTCCATCCCGGCGCCAGGGTCAGGGTCGTTTGGGCGGACTGCCGATAGCCGAACACAAGCCGGGCATCGTGGACGATCGAGTCGTACGTGGTCACTGTAGGAGTCGGGGTAGTGCCGGACGAGCCGAACTTGTCGAAATACGTGGCGATGTACGCGTACTCCAAGCTGGATTGAAACCGCCGAGTCCATGGATAGCCGGCAAGGATAGATCCGCGCCACTCCGTGCTCTCGGTGGTTGACGGAAAAATGACGCCGCCTCGAGGCACTGACTGGCCCGCAAGAGTCGTCCCCGGCAACTCACCGGTTCGAGTGAACGATCCCTCCAATCTGAGGTCGAGGCGTCGAATCATCCGCCTTGCGCCTAACAGCGACAACTCCATTTCGGCCTGTTGAGTAAGTCGGTCCGTCCCTACTTCCTGGCGATACCACTCCGCGGCAGCCTGGTACCTGAGCTGTCCCTGAATGAGACGTTGATCGAGCTGAAGATCCACCCGAGGAGCGACGATTGTGCTGAATGCCCCAATCGGATCACTCTCCGACAGAAACAGATTGTTGTCGTACCGAGCCGCCACCGCGGCGGACACGTTCAGAGCGGTCGGAGTTGCAGCTACAGCGGTCGGCGGGTTGGCGATGAGCGCCGCGCCAAGCCCAATCAACGCGGACAACGGAACAACCGGTTGGAAGGTCACCCTCGACCGACGGGAATTGACCAGCGTCGATCGAGAGAGACCCCCTGGGCGATTACCCGAACTGGAGCACCGTTGGGTCGCGGTCTTCACCGGTCCGGAGACGCTAAACCAGCTTGAAATAGTGGGATGACGCTGCAACCGAGCAATGACCAAATCCGCCGCCTCCGAAATCCGAGAAGCGCTGAGGCCGCGTGTTGGAGGCAGCCAGCGCAGGGCCGGCAAAGAGTACACAACGGCCTGAGCAGAGTCAAACCCTGCAAGCGGTGAAGTGACATCCGGAATACCGAAGCTGGCCCTGGATTTCACACCGATTCCAGAACTTCCAGTTGTCGACTATATCGTTGACTTCTTTGTAATAAACCCATATCGTTTTGGTCGTTACACCGATGAAATTGCAGTTTCGTGATAAGAAACTCGATTTCGGCAATACTGCCGGATTTCTGGCAAAATCCTGACAACTAAATTTTATAAACCTCAATAATTTCAATGGAAATCAATTCTTCAAGAGCGATCAGCTCTTCGGTACGTGTGTTGCATACTCCGGGACGGAACTCGCGTGAAGGAATCACCACGGTCTCAACAACCATAGGGGCGTCAGCGAGCCATGACCCGGACTTCAAAAATGATCTCAGCGATTCACGGAACGACCCTGGGCCACGGGGTACGACTCCTCGGCCTGATCTCGATCCTCCTCGCATCCTCCGGATGTGGCGGCGGGACCGGGGGAACTGATCCAGTGAATTCGGGTCCAGTAGGCACTGGCGTCGCAGCCCTGTCCTGGGCAAAACCCACGACCAATGATGACGGTTCACCCATGACAAATCTGGCGGGGTACCAACTTTACTATGCCCAGGAAACGCCGGTCACACCGGCCAACAGTCAATCAGTCTCCGTGCTCGACCCCAATCAGACGTCCCTTGAGGTAGACGCTCTTGCGCCAGGAACTTACTACTTCACTGTGACGGCAGTGAATCTGCAGGGAGCCGAGAGCTCCATGTCCAACGAGGCCATCAAGACGATCCTCTGAGTCGGACTCCCTGAGCAACCAGCAATCGTGCAAGGCGACAAGGAGGAACGTATCGTGAAACTCAACGTGTGGACCCTGGTAGGTGGCTCATTTCTCAGATTGCCACTTAGCAAAACAGCACCGCGACCGAAACTTTGGTTTGCGCTGGTGATGCCTCTTGCAATCGTGTCTCTCGGCACATTCAGTACTGAGACTGAAGCCGCATATTATGTGCGAGCGGGGGCTACCGGAAATGGCTCGGGGTCGGATTGGACGAACGCGTATCCGTCAATTCCTGCCACCCTGGTAAGAAGCGAAACGTATTACGTCGCCGATGGGTCGTATGGCAGTTACACCTTCAATGACTCCGGCACGGCACCAATAACCGTTAAAAAGGCGACTCAGGCCGATCACGGAACGGAGAGTGGATGGACTGCATCCTACGGAGACGGACAAGCCATTTTCTCGCGGATCGCATTCACCTCTGATTACAACGTTCTTGATGGCAACAATCCCAGCGGTTATGGTTTCGCGGTCCAGGGCAACAGCGGTACGGACTTGGTTAATCTAGGCGACTATGGTGCGGGGACAAGTTATAACACCATAAAGAGCACGACTATAAACTGTAATGGCGCCGGAGGCCTGCGAGCCATATATGCCGCAGATAGCGATCATCTGACATTCGAAAACGTTGAAGCATGGAATTGTGACAATGACCTTCTCGGAGCCAGAAATTTATCAAATATTGTGATTGATCGGTCACATTTTCATACCAGGAACAACGCCGGGGTAGGAACTCACGGCGACGCCATCGAAATCACGTCGTCCAGCAACGTCACCATCCGCAATACCATTTTCCAGTGGGCCGGCCAAATCTTGTTTTTCGGAGGGGATACTTCGGGGTCGAACGGCCGATTCGACGTGTATGGCAATGTCTTCGATGGGGGCAGCAACTCAGGACAGGGCATAGTTCGTAACAGCAGTGGAACAGGGGGCCCCGTCTATGTGTATAACAATACGTTTTATGGCCTAGATACCGAAAACATCGAATCCGGCATGACGTACGGAGGAATCGCAAACAATCTCTTTATCGCCGGCGGCGACAAGACGGCTGGCGGGACAGGACGGGATTATAACTACTACACGACGGATTACACGGATTACAGCTCCGACCCGCACTACCAGCGAGGACCGAGCATTCTGACAAACGCGGTGAGCGGAATTTTTACGATATTAACCGGAACCGTTGCTGGAGCCAATCTGTCGACGTTCACCCCGCTATATGGGAGTCTTCTCATCGACAGAAATGGGAACACTCGCGGTGGGGATGGCATTTGGGACAGGGGGGCATTTGAATATGTCGGCGGCCCGAGGCCGGCGGCACCGACGGGGCTGACCGTGAATTAGCACGCCTGTCGAAGTTTCCTACACTGAAATCTTTGATACATGTGCGGCTGGCTAAGGCCAGCCGCACTATTTTCTGACATAATTTTCTGCTTACAGCACTCTCGTTGCGGAGCGACTGCTCACGACTCTCTTGTGGCGACTGCGAATTGCTTCCCGGAGTCGCTAAACTTTTCGGTTCTTCTCAACAGCCACATCACGATCCCCAGGACAGAAATCGCAAGCAAGAAAAACGGGACTCCCCCTTGTTTATGAAGTGGCCCCGATAAAATGCGTGGATCGACATAGTTCCCCAACAACGTCAGGGTCACGATTCGGAGCCCGTTTTTCATTACGGCGATTGGGAATACGACAAGTATCAGGACTACCCTTCTCCAGCCTGCCGCAAGAAACAACTTCCCCGCCACTACACTACAAAGGAGTAAAGCAATGGCGGAATGAATCCCACTACACTCATCTGCCACTTCGATGCTCATCCCCGTCAAATGGAAGACGAAACCCTCTCGTAATACGGGAACCCCCGCGAGCGCAAAGAGTATTGAAGTCGCTTCCGCGGATGACTCCTGCAGAACCGCAATCGCTCCTTCCATAACGGCCGCGGGCATGGGAACGATAAAAAAAAGAAACAGCAGCGGGAACAGGGCTTGTCTGGACGCCTGCAAGCCGTAACAACACACAAAACCGCCGATCCAGATGATCCCGATCGACAGCGTGATGACGGACAGATAATCATTCTGTCCAAGCCATTGGCTCTGATTCCTCCCAATAAAATGAACGATCGTCCCTCCAATGATCGTCCCAAGGCCAACAGGGAAAGAATACGCTGTGCGGGAGAATATTTTGTTCCTGTCCGTGTAGAAGAAATACGCGCTGACCAGCGGCACGAGCGGGATATAGTCGTTTGTATCGTGACCAAGCGATTGGACAACGAGAGTCGCCAGGTGTTCGTAGAACACCATGAGGGTCGCGACACAGAAACCCGCGAAGATGAGATGCCTCGGGTCACGAAGCCGCGTCACGCGAACGTCCTCACACTGACCATGGCCTGTCAGTTCTTCAAAAACTCACGTTAGTGAACGGTCAGAAGCGAGGGAGGACCGGCCCGCGGACTTCCGATACACTCGCGGCAGTCTCGAGAGAGATGCGGGTGAACCGCCGGTTAAGGAAACGCCTGGGACGACCACTGGTTGCCCGTTCATGGCTTAGCCCTTGCGGACCGAATAGTTTGTGTCGATCCACTTCTGGTAGTCCCCGCTTCTGACGCTGTCGACCCACGCCGCGTTCTTCAGAAACCAGGCGATCGTTTCTCGAAGCCCGTTCTCAAAGTTGTGGCGCTGTTTCCAGCCGAGTTCACGTTTGATCTTGTCGCAATTGATCGCGTAGCGCCAATCGTGTCCCGGGCGGTCGGTGACAAAAGAGATGAGATCCTGGTATTGCTTGACGCCGACCCCGGATCCCCGGATGCGGGAGTTCTTCGTGACGGGGGCGATTTCCTCCAGCATGGCGCAGATCGTGCTGACGACTTCGAGATTCGTCTTTTCGCATTCGCCGCCGATATTGTAGGTCTCACCGGCCTTTCCCTTGCTCAGGATCAACCAAATGGCCTCACAGTGGTCCTCCACGTAGAGCCAGTCGCGGACATTCTTGCCGTCGCCGTACACCGGAAGTTTCTTCCCCTCCAGGGCGTTCAGAATCATGAGCGGGATGAGTTTTTCCGGGAAATGATAGGGGCCGTAGTTGTTGGAGCAGTTCGAGATCGTGACCGGCAACCCGTAGGTATGATGGTAGGCCCGCACCAGGTGATCCGACGCGGCTTTGGACGCGGAGTACGGGCTGTGCGGATCATAGGGCGTGGATTCGAAGAAATAGCCCGTCTCCCCGAGCGAGCCGTACACCTCGTCGGTGCTGATGTGATGGAACCGCACGTCTCGTTTCGCGCCCCAGAACTGCCGCGCGGCTTCGAGCATGCTGAACGTACCGCTGATGTTCGTTTCGATGAACTCCTTGGGACCGAAAATGGAGCGGTCCACGTGGCTTTCCGCGGCAAAGTGTACGACGACCGAAATGTCGTATTGGGCCAGCAACTTCTTGACGTTCTCAAAGTCGCAGACGTCCCCGCGTTCAAAGAAATATCGCTTGCCGCCGTGTTGATCGGCGACGTCCGCAAGGCTCCGCAGATTCCCGGCGTAGGTGAGTTTGTCGTAATTGACGATCGTGCCCTTGAAATCCGATCGCCCCAACACGTGCCGGACGAAATTGGAGCCGATGAATCCGGCGCCGCCCGTTACCAGAATATTCGCTGCTGCGTAATTCATGTCCCCTTCCCTCAACGTTGCCCGTGCATGATCACGGTCACGTTCCTAGTGTGGTGTCTCTGAAGTTCGGTGAATAAGTCATGGCTGTGGGTGGTCCTTCCCCCGAGGAGGACGACGCGATGCGAACAGGACGACCCAAAGCCCCTTTGGTGTTGAGTATGGAGGAACGTGA
>JBMOMD010000041.1:0-54797 GCA_049325295.1 Nitrospirota bacterium | reverse complement strand
CCGCCAGCTTCTTGTCCGCCAACACTTTGGTGATCGCCGCCGTCAACGTGGTCTTCCCATGGTCCACGTGCCCGATCGTCCCAATGTTCAGGTGCGGCTTCGTTCGCTCAAATTTCGCTTTCGCCATGAGAAGGCCTCCTTAAACCCTAGAAACAAAAGATACCGAGCCTCGCGCCGGGAAAGCAGGCGCTCCGTTCGGCCACGCTAGCGAGGATAAGCCCTTGACCGGGATCGAACCGGTGACCTCTTCCTTACCAAGGAAGTGCTCTGCCGACTGAGCTACAAGGGCATCGTCAGCCGTAAAACGCATCAAGCCGTTCAACCCGTTGAGGCTGGAGCGGGAAACGGGATTTGAACCCGCGACCCCCAGCTTGGAAGGCTGGCGCTCTACCAACTGAGCTATTCCCGCATTGATCGCGATCATGACATCAGACATACAAGGTATGGGGAGGGGAGGGTTCGAACCTCCGAAGGCCGGAGCCGACAGATTTACAGTCTGTTCCCTTTGTCCACTCGGGAACCTCCCCACCGAACTTGTTGGGCCGAACGCAGGCGCTGAAGTCCCGCGCCGAGGCTCGGAGGGATTTGCCCCTTTGCTTTGCTCCTTGTCCAAATAAACTCGCGAGCTGGCGAAGGGAATCGAACCCCCGACCTGCTGATTACAAGTCAGCTGCTCTACCAACTGAGCTACGCCAGCGCCGTCTCGATCCGGGGAACACATTTTACAAACGCACAGTCCTTTGCTATCAATAGCCCGTTCAGTTGACGACGAGTCCGTAACGGAAGGTTGATTCCCAGAAGAATAAACACGTCATTATAGGAATCGGCATTTTGCTTGTCAAGGGATTGGCAGGCGTTACGTCGCTTGCAGCTCACACAGGAGGTCACGGTCCATGAGTATTCATCCTAAACGCGGTTCCCGTCCATGGGTCACTGCTCTCGTCACCGCCGCGCTGGGCGTGGCAGAGCTGTTGCCGATCACACCCACTCCGGCCCATGCGGCCAAATACGACATCGAGATCCCAGACAACGTGTTGACTCAATCCATGTTCAAAGACTTGAGCGAGCAAATCGGCCTTGCACTCGCCTACAGACCGCTCGCTCCCGCGGAGCCCCTCGGGCTCTTGGGATTTGACATCGGCATCGAGGCCACGGGCGTCGGCATCGACAATGACGAAGCCTTCTGGACGGTGATCAATCCCGATCTTCCAAGTTACCTCGTCTTTCCCAAGCTCCACGTCCAGAAGGGATTGCCGTTGGGGATCGACGTCGGTTTTGTGTACACCAAACTCCCTTCGAGCAACGTGGCGATGTACGGCGGGGAACTCAAGTGGGCGATTCGCAGAGGAAGTCTCGCCACTCCAGCGGTCGCCTTGCGGGGAACGTACACGACGCTGGCCGGCGTTGACACGCTGGATGCGTCGACGTACGGCGCCGATGTCTCCATCAGCAAGGGCTTTGGCCCGCTGACTCCGTACGCCGGGATAGGCCAGACGTGGATTCAGAGCAGCACCGAGGCGCTTTCAACGAGCTCCGTTCCACTCTCTGACGAGTCGATTTCCTCGTCCCACTTCTTCGTGGGAACGAAGCTGCGCCTTGCGCTGTTCAGTTTTGCGCTGGAAGCCGATTTCGCCGCAGTACAGTCGTACAGCCTGCGAATGGGGCTTGGGTTCTAGTTCAAGGACAATGACCATTGGAAACCGCGAGGGGCGCTCGGTCGAGCGCCCCTCGCGGTTTCAGGACTGGTAGAACTGCGCGATCGAGTCAACCACAAATGCTTGCTGCGTCTCGGTCAGCTCGGGGAAGATCGGGAGCGCGAGGGTTTCGCGGGCGGCCCGCTCGGATTCCGGGAAATCTCCCGGCGCATATCCGAGGTGGCGGTAACACGGTTGCAGATGTAATGGAATGGGATAGTAGATCTCGGTCCCGATTTCACGAGAAGCGAGGAACGCCTTCAACTCGTCCCGTCGCTTGGAGCGGATCACAAACTGATTGAACACGTGCCCGTCCGTCACCGCGGGCACGGCCAGGAGTTCGGTGAGCCGCGCTTCGGTAAACAGCGCCGCGTACCGTTTCGCATTACGACGTCGAGCCTCGGTCCATTCGTCAAGGTGTCCGAGTTTGATACGCAGGACCGCGGCTTGCAGCGCGTCGAGCCGGCCGTTGATACCGATCTCGATATGCTCGTAACGTCGTTCGCTGCCATGGACACGTAGTCGACGAATCGCGGCCGCTTTCTCGGGATCATTGGTCGTCACCAATCCTCCGTCACCGAAGCCGCCCAGATTTTTCGACGGGAAGAAACTGAACGCCCCAAATACGCCGAACGTCCCCACTCGTTTCCCATTGACCGACGCCCCGATCGCTTGCGCGGCGTCTTCGATGACCACGAGATCTTCGGCGGCGGCCAATTCCAGCACGGGACCAAGATCCATCGGCAGTCCATACAGATGGACCGGAATCACGGCCTTGGCCTTTGGCGTCAACGCATCGCCAAGTTTCGAAGCGTCGAGGCAATACGTTGTCGGATTGATGTCCACGAAGACCGGGACGGCTCCCAGTCGTGAGATCGAGCCCGCGGTGGCGAAAAACGTGTATGGCGTGGTGATGACTTCGTCACCGGGCTTCACCCCGGCGGCCATGAGACCGAGCAACAACGCGTCGGTCCCCGACGTTACCCCAACCGCGTATTCCGCGCCAAGATACTTGGCCACCTCCTGCTCAAACGTCTCGACCTGGGATCCGAGGATAAATGCCTGTTCCTCGCACACCTGATGAATGACTTGCAGGACGTCCGGTTTGATCTTCTGATACTGGAGTTTGAGATCGAGGAGGGGAACTCGCATCGCGGCGGATTGTAACAACGCGGTCCGGAGGTGTCAAACAACGATTCGAACACCGCCACGCCGCCGATTACTTGTTGGCCATCGGTCGGAGATCACTCGTTGTCCAAATTCTCCCCTCCGGGGTCACGTAGTACGTCCCGCCGTAGGGATCGGACGGGAGCGACGGAAGCACACCGCGATCGATCAGCGCGCGCAGGTCGGAGGGGGCCGTGCCGACGATATCGCGATAGCGCGCCACAGCCTGTTCCAGGATAGCGATCCCCCGGAGCGCATCCGCGCGCCGTTGGATGCCTTCACGAGTCGCGCGGTCCTCGGTCCTCGCCGCCAATTGATCCAAAAATGCGACCGCCACGACCGTGTCTCCCCCCTTGGCCCCAAGTCGGGCGGCGAGCATTCCCAGCGCCGGAGACGCTCCGGGACGTCGCGACGCCTCCATCAGATACTCGGACGCCTTCGCGTTGTTGCCGAGGAAATAGAACTCATTAAATCCCATGAAGAACGGCATCACCCAATCATCGGCACGATATGTCGATCCGCGATGCAGGAGGGCATTGGCCTCCCGTGGCATACCAGCGCCCCACGCAAGGACTGATTGGCCGAAGTAGTACGGATCAACAAAATAGGGATCCAAAACCGAGGCGGCGTCCAATCGCCGATATACGGCTTGGTAGATCTCTTGGTCGATCCGGGGCTTCCGATGAATTGTTCCGCCATGAAAGCTCAGTGTCCTGGAGAACAGGAGATCCGCTACCAAATTTCGATACTCCAAAGCGAACAGGCGAAGAACCGCTCCGGGCAACGGGGAGGTCAGCGTCTCCTCCTTCGCAATCGTGCCACGCACGGATTGAAGTTGCACGGCCAGCAGCAGGTGGCCGACCAGCAACCCGCCCAGCAACGTGGGAAACACTACGGCCCGCATCGCGTTACGGGAACTCCCGCCGTCGAAAGATCCAGGCCGCCGCCGCGACCATCACCGCCGTGTAGCCGACGCCGTAGGCGATTGCCCACACAACCGCTGAAGTCGGAAGTGGCAGGCCGTGCGCGGCGTGGGCCTTGAAATCGAGGGCTGCGAGGTTCGGGAACACATAGTACGCGACCGCCACGATCTTGCCGAACACCGGACTGATGGCAATACCCTCGGCCCCGGAGGCCAGAAACTGCTTGAGCTCCTCGACCGACTGGCCGATGAGGTACACCACCAGAGTCAGCCCCAGCGCGACGAACGTACTCGATGTGAACGACGAAAAAAAGACCATCACCGCCGTCAAGAGGACGAACATCAGGGTCATCGTGCCGAGGCTGACCGCAAACGAGGACCAATGAATCACCCCGTACTGGTCAAGCGTCATGAAATCCACGGTCCACGCGGCCAACCCCGCGAACGCGCCCATAATGGACATGGCGCACACGATAATGAGTGCGAGTCCCGCGAACTTGCCGACCACGTACTCCGATCGCGACACGGCTTTGGCCAGCACGGTGTGGATCGTCCGCTTTTCCAGATCCTTGGCGACAAGCTGGGTCCCGATAAAGAGCGTCAACACCAGGCCCACCAACGAGGTGATACCCAGCCCCAAGTCGACCGCGACTTTGACCACGTCCCGCGGGAACAGATAGCTCAACACGTAGGTCGCGGAAAAGAGCGCGAGCGCCAGAAGAAAGAGTCCTAAGAACACCCGGCTCCGCAGACCCTCAAGAAAGGTGATGGCGGCGATCGCACCGAGATTCCGCATCACGGCCCGGCTCCGGCTTGCTCAACTTCCCGCAACAGAATTTCCTCCAGCGTCGGCCGGAGCGGCGCCACCGAGATCAGCCCGTCCTGAAGCCCCCCCAGTCGGTCGATGAGCTTCACCAGATCCCGTTCCGGCGTCTGGATTTCCGTCAGACCCGCCCGCTCCGAGCATGTGCACGCAAGACCGGCCAGCCGTGATCGGATCGGCTCACCGGTTCCGCGCAACACCACCCGCCAACCGCCCGCTTCGACCGACGCCAGATCCGCCAGCGTGGCCACGCGCCGCAACCGTCCCCCGACAATGATGCCGACACGGTCGCAGAGGTCCTCGATGTCGTGCAGAATGTGGGAGCTAAAGAACACCGTCTTGCCCTCGGACTTGAGTCCGCGAATCAGATCAGCCATGAGCTTACGGCCCAGCGGATCCAGACCGGACATCGGTTCATCGAAAATCACCACCTCGGGATCATTGACCAGGGCGAGCGCGACGCCGGCGCGCTGCAGCATCCCTTTTGAAAATGTCCGGAGGCGTTGGCGCCGCACGCGCGCGAGATCGACCACATCCAGCAGCCTCGCCGTCCGCTCCCGAATACGGGCCGTCGGCATCCCCGAGGCTTTCCCCCCGAACCACAGCAATTCCTCCGGCGTCAGATAATCATAAAACGTGGGATTCTCCGGCAAATACCCGACCCGTCGGCGGACGAGCGGATCATCAACCGGCATGCCAAGAAGCAGGGCGCGGCCCGACGTGGGGAAAATCAGGTTCACGAGCACCTTGATCGTCGTGCTCTTCCCCGCGCCGTTGGGACCAAGAAAACCGAACGTCTCGCCCTGGGGAATCGTAAGACTGAGACCATCGACGGCGGTTCGCGGAGCCCGCGAACCGCCGTAGATTTTCGTCACATCGTGAAAGGCAATTGCGATATTGTCCACCACCCTCCTCTCGTACATCCCCTCGCGTACACCGCGTAGACTATAGCAGCCGCCGATTCCCGGTCAACCACCCCCGATCGGGGACGTTCTTTACTAATTAACTAATTGACCGATTGCACGTCTCAGATCCGCACGGGCTTCAAGGAGTCGCTCGCCACGCCGCTCCGCGCGTATCACGGCCGGCGGACTCGTCCCAAGCGCGGCCGCCAACTCGGTGCCGGAAAGGCGGTAGCGCGTCCGCCCCACATAGGCAATCACGGCGCGACCATCGGAAAGAGGCCGCGTTCGTCGACCGGATACGATGGCTTCCGGCGAGATATCCAGCGCGCGGCACACCGCCAGCACCACGGCGCGACAGCTTGTGGCGGGGCGCTGCGAGTGGTGCGCCAGTCGCGCATGGAGGGCCGCAGTGAACGCAGCGCCACCCAAGACTCCCTCGCGCCCCGTCCCGATGCCGTCATCATCACGATTGGCATCAACGGTCGGACGATTCGGCTCTCGGCTCATCGCGTCGTCCCTTGCACCCGATCCCGCGTTCTGGTCCAGCCCGGCCGCGACGAATGCCGCATATCGCCGACGCGCGGTCGCGGCCGTCGGCGCAAACCGCTCCAAGACCTCCGCCGTCGCCTGCCACGGATACGAAAAGCGCCCCATCAACGCACCGTGACCGCACCAGGAGTACTCGGCCAGCGTCTGCACATCGGGCACGATGCCGGCTTGGACGGGATTCAAGTGGACATATCGCACCAGCGCCAGCAGATATGGCTCTTCCTCGCAGACGATGGAATGATATCGATTCTGAAACAGGTGCCCTGCTCGGCCATACTTGCGATTGAACACCACGGCATAGCCCGTGAGCAGCCGCCGCATGACATGCGCCAGCCCCTGTGGACCCGAGCGAAGCACCAAATGGACGTGGTTCGAGAGGAAGCACCACGCGACGCACGTGGTCTGGGTTGCCGGGATCAGTCGGGCCAAACGCCGCACAAAGTCGGCGCGGTCGTCGTCGCTTCGGAAAATCTCTCGCTGCTCAATGCCTCGCACCATGACATGGTGCAGCACCCCCGGTGCGTCGAGACGCGGGCCGCGTGGCATGCCGGAGCCTATAGCATGAAGCCGGCTGGACTGTAAAGCGAACGGGAAGTTGTGTCGAGGGACGAGTAAGTTAATTAGTTAACAACGTCCCCAGACGGGGACAGGAAGTTGTGTCGAGGGACGAGTAAGTTAATTAGTTAACAACGTCCCCAGACGGGGACAGGCGGGTTAATCGGGGCCCAAACGAAGTGGGGCCGCCCGCAAGATCGGACGGCCCCACTTTTACCAGAAACAGTAAGGAGTAGTCTCGACAACTCCCTTACATCACAATCCAGGTCCCGACGGCGTTAAAATCGTCGGCAGCGGCCACCGACGCCGGCTCGTCGCCAGCAGCAATGGCCGTCCCCACGGGAAACGCCGTGGGATCCCGGTAGTTCGCGGTGTTATCAGAATCCGCCCCATAGCCCGTGTCCCCCTGGGCATGTTTCGCAATCATCGTAAATGACACCGCGTTGGCATCTGTGGTTGCCACCATGCCAATCCCGTTTCCAACGGCAACCTGGATGTCGCGCTGAGCTGCCACCGCATCAACCAGCGTGAGAATTGCCGGGTTCGCCGCGCTTGACGGCCCGGTCACGAGCCCTCCACCCGCGCCGTTCGCCAGAGACCCCGCGCCAACCGCAGCCGCTTCGCTTTCCCCGTAACGCTGCCAGTCCGCAAACAGCGCCTCTTGCGTGGTACGAGCGTTACGGAGATCGGAAAGACCGGAACTGTTGAACGACCGGATCCTATACTGCGCGAACTGCGGGATCGCGATCGCGGCCAGAATACCGATGATCGCGACCACGATGAGCAACTCGACCAGGGTGAAACCCCGCTCGCCGTTGCTCACCCTTGCTCTGAGCTGGTGCATTGACGTAAACATGTTTGCTCCTCCCCTGGTTGATCAGTGCCGGCGACCCACCGTCGGCTTCGCCGAGATGTCTAAGCAGGACCCGTGCCACGAGAACCGGAGCTAGTTTGTCAGGAAAACCGCATCCGTCAAGGCGTTCCACACTCCACTGTCCATGAACGCACGTTCCGACTGTCAACACTTGTTCACGGAGTGACGATTTTTGGCACGAAGCAGCCTGACCAACGATCGGCCACCACTTCATCAACTCACCACTGTATTAAATACCGGACTGAGTCTGTTGTAAGTCCTGCTGAAGCGGCACGCTGGCTGTCGGGTCTGCAGATTCCTTCTTCGCCTTGGCTTTCTGAAACCGCTCTTCGGTCTCCGGGTCGCCGAACCCAGCGCCCTTGAACCGTTCAATCAACTTGGTGTTCGCGGGGTCGAGTTCAAGCGATTTCATCCACGACTCCCGTGCGTCACGGCTTCGGCTCTTTTTCAAGTACGCATCGCCTAAGTGCTCGTGGATGACGGCGTCGTCGGGGAGGAGTTTGATCGCCCGCTCCAACTCCTTGACCGCATCGTCCCAATGTCCAAGTTTAAAATGCACCCACCCCAGGCTATCAACGTACGCGCCATCTTCCGGTTTGATGGCCAGCGCGCGCTGAACGAGTTCCTTGGCCTCGGGCAACTTCATGTCCTTCTCGGCATAGGTGTACCCGAGATAATTCAGGGCTTCCGCGTACTGGGGGTCCAGGCGGATCGCCTCTTCCAATTCCGCCACGAAACGCTCGAACTGTTTGAGTTTGTCGTACGCCAACCCCAGGTTGAAGTGCAGCGTGGCGTTATCGGGCTGGGCTGCCACCCCTTCTTCCAGCACCTCGGCCGCTCGGCTGTAATCTTCCCGTTGCGAATGAAGGAATCCCAGGACGAGATAAACCTCCGGCCTCTTCTCACCACTGGCGCGGATCTTCTCGACAACGATTTCGGCCTCGGCGAACCGCTTCTCCCGGACGTACAAGATCCCCAGTTGAAGATAGGCCTCCGTGACGTCGGCGTTCATCGCCACCAGTCGTTCAAACTGGGCGATCGCCTTGTCCGTTTGTTTCTGTTCGTCGTACAAACGACCAAGATAATAAATCGCCGCCGTGTCGTTCGGGCGAATCGCGATGACCTGCTCGATTTCGCGGATGGCGTCTTCGGGCTTTCCCATCTCCCCGTAGATCCGGCCTTTGAGCAATCGGGCCTCGGCATTTTTAGGGTCGGCTTTGATCAGATCATCGAGCAATGCCACGGCTTGGTCAAACGTGCGATCCTGAAGGTACAGATGCACCAGACGGCCGACCGCGTCGGCGTCGCGGGGATCAACGCGTTCGAGCAACCGTTTGTAGACCTTCACCGCGCGGGCCCGATCTCCCCGCTGAATATAGAGATCACCCAGGGCGATATACCCCGCCTCCGCATACGGCGCGAGGTCTATGGCGCGTTCGAAATGGGTTTCCGCCGCGCTCCAATGTTGTTGCGCCGCCGCGATCTTTCCCAGATACAAATGCGCGATGGAAGAATTCGGATCATTCTCCAACACGCGCTGGATAGTTCGCTCGGCATCCCCATACCGGTTGAGCCTCGCGTACAACAATCCGAGATTGAGATACGGTTCCGGCTGGTCAGGCTCGATTTTGACCATCCGCTCAAAAAGGCCGATGGCTCGTTCAGGCTTGTCGTCGTTCGCCGCATACCAACGAGCCAACAAAAAAAGCGTGGGAAGATGATTAGGATCGTGACGCAGGACCGTTTCGGCGTGAGCCACCCCTTCGTCGTAACGCCCCAGACGGAACGCCAGCGCCGCCGCGTGATGTCGAAGCGCAATCGAATCCTGATCCACCTGCAGGGCCCGTTCATAGCCGGCCAGCGCCGCGGCGTCTTGGCCCCGCAATTCGTGAAGGTACCCCTCGATAAAGTGCGAATAAGCCGCGGCCGGAGCTACCCGTGTCGGGCCCGGTGGGATCGGCGTTGCGGACGATCGAACCGTGGACGACTGCCCCGTGGATTGAGTCCGGGAGATTGTGGCGCTCGCGCAGCCGGCAGCTGCACAGCACAGAACAATCAGCGTGGAGGAAACTGCGCGGCGAACGCCGTGATCAAGCACTCGGCTTTCCGGACTGATTGGAATCGGACTTTGACGAGGTGCCCAGATCGGTCGGTTCTTGCACGCCTTTTTTGAATCCACGAATCGCCTTCCCTAGCCCGGCGCCAATATCCGGAAGCCGGTTGGCGCCGAAGATCAGCAGCACCACCGCCAGGATCACGAGAAGTTCTGGCATACCAAGGCCAAACATCGGTAATCTCCAAAATGTACGTGGATTATAGGGTCCGGCTTAAAAAGGTGTCAAGAAACCCCAGGTGACCGAGGCGATGGACGAACGCTGGGCGTTCCCCCTCCCGCCTGTTGACTGCCGTGATGACGCGAACGTGACGCCCGCGGACGAGCCTAACCTCCTGTGGGGCGATGCGCTGTCTCGAGGTTCTCAAACCGCGTATACCGGTCCAGGAACGCCATCCGAACATCGCCGATCGGGCCATTGCGCTGTTTGCGGACGAGGATTTCGGCGACGCCCCGATTGTCTTCGGTTTGCCGGTACACTTCTTCGCGGAACACGAACATCACGACGTCGGCATCCTGCTCGATCGCGCCGGATTCGCGTAGATCGGCCAACTGCGGTTTCTTGTCGCCGCCACGGGTCTCCACCGCGCGGGACAACTGGGACAGCGCGATGACCGGGACGCTCAATTCCTTGGCCAATGCCTTGAGCGAACGGGAGATATCCGAGATTTCCTGTTCCCGATTGTCCGCGTCTCCACGCCCCCGCATCAGCTGCAGATAGTCCACGATCACCAACCCCAGTCCGCGCTCCGCCATCAACCGTCTGGCCTTGGCGCGCATCTCGAGCACCGTCATGGCCGGCGTATCGTCGATGAAAATCGGGGCTTCGGCTAAGCGTCCGGCGGCGGCAGTGAGCAGGGGCCAGTCGGCTCGGCCCAAAAAGCCGGATCGGAGTTTGTGAGAATCCACGCGGGCTTCCGAGCACAACATGCGTAGGACCAACTGTTCCTTAGACATTTCGAGGCTGAACACCGCGACCGTGTGGCGCTTCTGGATCGCCGCGTGTTGAGCCATGGACAATGCCAACGCGGTCTTGCCCATCGACGGACGGCCGGCCAAGATAATGAGATCGGACGGTTGGAGCCCCGCGGTCATCTCGTCCAACTCCGTAAAGCCGGTCGGGACGCCGGTGACCCGTTCCTTTTTCTCATAGAGCCGCTCGATCATTTCGAACGCGCCCTTGACGATGTGTTTGACCGGGATAAACGACTGGCGCATCCGACGTTCCGCTAATTCGAAGATCTTGCGCTCCGCTTGGTCAATCAGGTCGTCAACCTTTTCCGTATCTTGATACCCGGACGCGACGATGTCGGTCGCGACCGTGATGAGGCTCCTCAACAGGGCTTTCTCTTGCACGATCTTGGCGTGGTGCCGAATATTGGCCGCAGTGGGGACCTGCGCCACCAGTCGGGCCAGATAGGCGGCGCCCCCAACCTGTTCCAATTCATTACGTCGCCGTAACCGTTCGCAGACCGTGATTTGGTCGATCGCCTCGTTCGCCTCCGAGAGTTCCACCATGACCTGAAAGATCTTCCGGTGCGCTTCGCGGTACCAGGCCGTGGGCGCAAGCACTTCCAGCGCCTTATTCATCGCCTGATTGTCGAGGAGGATGGCGCCGAGCACGAATTCCTCGGCTTCAAGATGTTGCGGGGGGACCCGCTCCGCGGACGTGATTTGATTCATCGCGTCCCTTTACGCGCCGCAGGCCGTCCGCCGCGGCGCTGCCCGCGTGGAGCGGCCAATGCCGCCAGGCACGCGCGAACAGCGACGCGTTTGATCCGATTCGTGGTCGTGGCGGTCATCGCCACCCGATCCCCGGACGGCCCTGGAGCGAGCAGCCACGGAATTCCGCTCCGCTTGGCGTACGCCAACGGTTCCCCGTCGGTGGCGGTCCACAGGGCCACGCGTAACCCAGCCCGACGCAAACGGCCGGCCAAACGAATCGCGCCGCGCGCGCCGTCACTCGCCACCACCAACGCGTCAATTGCGCTGGGAGCGGGGCGATCCGCCGTCCGTCCCAGACTCTGCTGAAGCCGTTCCACATGAATGGCAAAACCCGTCGAAGGGGTTGGGGCGCCGAACCGACCGATCAACTCGTCGTAGCGACCTCCACGGCCGATCTCATATCCCACGCCATCGGCAAACAGATCGAAGATGAGCCCGGAATAATATTCGCGCCCGCGAATCTCCGCGAGATCGAACACCAGGGCGTCCGCGATCCCGTATTCACGGGCCTGTAAGGCGATGTCCCGCAGCGATGCGATCGCGTGCCTTGCGGGTGGATTATCCACCACGGCGGCGGCGCGATCCAACACGTCCGAGGCTCCGATCAAATCCAGCAAACCGGCGAGACGGATTGCGGCCGCCCGCGATCGGCCACCCGCGACGAGCAACGCAATGACCGCGCTTCGGTCTTTCTTGGCGACGGCCTCCTCTAAGTCATGCGCGCGATCGGGCGAGAGATCGGCTTCGGCGAGCCATCCCAAAAAGAACCCCACGTGCCCGACCACCGCGGTGGCCCCTTTCACCCCGAAACGGCCGAGCAAATCAACCGCCACCGCGAGCACCTCGGCATCGGCCGACGGATCCGACGGACCGATGTATTCCGCCCCCAACTGAAAAATCTCCCGTTCGTGCCCCGCGTGTTCGTCCTCGTAGCGGAACACGTTGGCGCCGTAACAGAGTCGAAGCGGCTTGGGCGCGTCGCGCAGCACGGTGGCCGCCATCCGCGCGATCTGCGGAGTCACGTCCGGACGCAGCACCATGAGGCGCCCAGTACTGCGGTCAGCCACGGTGTACGTCTTGTCGACCAAGCCAGGGCCAAGGCCCGGGGTGATGACATCGAGGTACTCGAAGAGCGGCGTGATGATCTCCTCGTAGCCCCAGCTTCGAAACACGTCGAACGCCGACCGTTCCAGACGTCGGCGCACGGCGGCGTCGGCCGGCAACAACGTGGCCATCCCCTTGGGCAACAACGCGCGATCCGTGGGTTTCGTCCGTGTCATAACCTGGTCATCGGTGGTGATCTGGCTGGCGAGAAGGGGTCAGATGCAAGGCGGAGCAAGAAGACGTACCGCAGCGTACTGGGTGGTACGCGAGGATACGGATTCGCAGCGACAACGCCGCAGATGGCCCCTTCTCGTCAGATCAGGTCACAACCGAATCTGTTTGGCGGAGAGAATACCCGGCAGCTCGCGGAGCTCTTGCAGCGTCGACGCGGAGACCGGCGAATCAATGCCGATCACGGAAATCGCACGCCCGCCCGGTCGCTCGCGCGACAACTGCATTCGGGCGATATTGACCTGATGTCGCCCGAGGAAGGTCCCGATGGTCCCGATCACGCCAGGTTGGTCGCTGTTCGACACCGCCAACATGGCCCCTTCCGGCACCACTTCCACCGAGAAATCGTCGATATTGACGATGCGCGGTTCTCGCCGGTGGAACAACGTGCCGGCAATACGCGAGGTCCGATCTCCCACCTGAAGCTCCACGATCACCAGGCTGGAAAAATCGCCCGCGTCGGTGCGCTTGACCTCGTTGAGCTCGATTCCCCGCTCCTTGGCGACCACCGGCGCGTTCACGTAGTTGACGCTCGCTTCAAGGATCGGGTTGAGCAGTCCTTTGAGAATCGCCACCGTGATCGGGGCGGTGGGCAGGTTCGCCACCTCGCCGTGGTATTGAACGGTCACCCGGCGGATTCCCCCGTCGAGCCGCTGCGCCTCAAACGCGCCGAGCTTCTCGCCGAGCGCCAGGTACGGTTGGATCTGCGGCAAGAGATCCGAGGGCACCGACGGGATGTTCGCGGCGTTACGCACGATACCCTTGACCAAGAGGTCCACGATCTGTTCGGCCACGGCCACCGCCACGTTCTCCTGCGCTTCGGTCGTCGAGGCGCCCAAGTGCGGCGTGCAAATGAAGTTGTCGAGCGTCAGCAGCGGATTGGACGGATCCGCCGGCTCTTTTTCAAACACGTCGAGAGCCGCGCCGCCCACCTTCTTGCTGGACAAGGCTTGATACAGGTCCGCTTCGTTCACGATGCCGCCGCGCGCGCAGTTCACGATCCGTACGCCGTCTTTCATCGTCGCGATGGTTTCGGCGCGGATCAGATTCTTGGTCTCCGGGGTCAACGGAGAGTGGATCGTGATGAAATCGGCCCGCCGGAACACTTGGTCGAGCGTCGCGTGTTCCACCCCCATCTGTCTCGCCCGCTCTTCCGACAGATACGGATCGTACGCCAAGACCTTCATCATCAAGCCCTGGCCCAGTTTGGCCACGTGGCTGCCGATCTGGCCCAAGCCGATGACCCCGAGCGTTTTCTGATACAGCTCGACCCCCATGAACTTGGACTTCTCCCACTTGCCGCCCTTGGTGGAGGCCGTGGCCTGGGGGATTTGTCGGGCCAATGCGCAGAGCATGGCGATGGCGTGTTCGGCGGTGGTGACGGTATTGCCGCCCGGCGTGTTCATCACCACCACGCCGCGTTTGGTGGCCGCGTCGAGATCCACGTTGTCGAGCCCGGAACCCGCCCGCCCCACCACTTTGAGCTTCACGCCCGCGTCGAGCACCTTGGCCGTAACTTTCGTGGCGCTGCGGACCACGAGGCCCTCGTAATTCTTGATCTCGTCCAGCAACTGTTCGGGCGTCAACTTGGTTTTGACGTCGACATCGAGGCCGGCTTGTTTGAGAATCTCCACCCCTTGGGTGGACAGGCTATCGCTGACCAACACGCGCATAACGTCTCAGTGGCTGAAAAACTCTATTGGACCAAAATTCCCTGGGCGACGCCGACGCCCTTGCCGAGCGTCACCGGGTGCCCCATCCCTTTCAGGACCATCTCCACGGCCGCGACCGCGGTAATCACGTCGAAGGTATCCGCGTATCCCATGTGCGAGATCCGGAAGATTTTCCCCTTCAAATGGTCCTGCCCGCCCGCGGTCGTGATTCCGTATTTGTCGCGCAACGTCTTGTACACGGCTTCGGCGTCAACGCCGTGGGGCGCGTTCACGGCGGTGAGCGCGTCACTCGGCGAGCCTTTGGCGAACAATTCCAATCCGATCGCCTTCATCGCCTCGCGCGTGGCCCGCGCCAACCGGCCGTGTCGGGCGAAAATGCCGTCTAAGCCCTCGGGTTTGAGAAGTTCAAACGCTTTCTGCAGACCGATGATCAAGGAAATCGCCGGCGTATACGCCGTGGTGTTTTTCCGAATGTTGTCTCGTTCTCGCTTCAAATTGAAATAGAACTTCGGCAACGCGGCCTTCTCCGCCGACGCCCACGCCTTCTCGCTCAGCGACACGAACGCCAGACCCGGCGGCAACATCAGGGCCTTTTGCGAGCCGGTCACGACGATATCCAGCCCCCACTCGTCGGTCTTGAGATCGAACACGCCCATCGCCGACACCGCATCGACCACCAATACCGTGTTCGGAAAGTTTTTCACGATCGCGCCGAGCGCTCTCACGTCGTGCGCCACGCCGGTTGAACTTTCGCTGGCCTGCACGAAGACGGCTTTCGCGGGATCCTTCTTGAGGCGCTGTTCGATCGCCGCCGGATCGACCGCCGTGCCCCATTCGACCTTGACTTCATCGACCGCCAAGCCGTACGCCTGGCACATCTTGACCCAGCGCTCGCCGAACTTGCCGCCGTTGATCGCGATGACTTTATCGCCGGGCGACAACACGTTGGCGATCGCGCTTTCCATGCCGCCGGTCCCGCTCGAAGCCAGAATCATCACGTCCTGTCGAGTCTGGAACAACCACTTCAGATCTTCCTTCACGGAGGCGACGATCGGCTCGAAATCCTTCGAGCGATGATGCACCATGGGGTGGGCCATGGCCAACAGAATTTCCGGCGGAACCGCGGTCGGACCAGGAGCAAGGAGGTATTTCTTTTTCATACGATGATGACTCCGAAATCAGCGAAGGCCCCACCCTATCATTAGGGTTGACCGTGAGTCAAGAAAGCTCGTTACGCCTTGCGCTTGGCCGGCCCCGTCTTGGATGACGACGGCTTCGCCTCTTCAACCGGCGCGGCGGGCTGGCGCCTCGGCGGCAGATACGCCAACGGAATCTTCTCGACCTTGGGATCGCGCAGGCTCATCACCCAGGCAGTCAACATCCACGTCTGCTCTTCCGTCAACTTGTGAATGGACACGAAGTTCGGCATGATCGTCCGTCCGATCCACTCTTCCTGCCCGGTCTCTTTGTTGATTTGCTTCTTCCCGGGCGTGATCTTCTGCGGGTCCACGAAGTGCTCGTATTCCCATTGCGCCTTGGTGTGGACGTCAGATTCGACGTGTTGGTAGTCATGGACGAGATAGAACGACAACTCGGTCCGGCTTCCGATGCCTGAAATCTCCGGGGCCGCCGTGGCCGTCCAGCCGTATTGTTTCACGGCGTGGCACGCGCCGCATTTCATGAACGCCGTCTGGGTGACGAACTGCTTCCCGAACATGATCGCCGGCGCCTCGGGGTAATCCACTCCGGGCTCGTGCATATCGATGTGACACCGCGCGCAAGCCGATTGCACCATGACCCCGGTGGCCAATTGGCGGTCCAAGTGGTGGACGATCCCGTGCGTGCGTTCGACCACCGTGGCTTGGCCGTCGCCGTCATGGCACACGGTGCAGCCGAACTTTTCGAAATTATGGGCCTTCATGTAGGTGTCGAGAAACGGATGCGCCTTGAACGGCTGGGGTTGATCCGCAAACGCCGGATTCGCGATCCCCATATGACAATTCGTGCAGCGATCGGTTCGATTGAGGTCCGGCAGCCACGTCTGGAGCAGTTTGACCGGCGTGGAGGCCAACTTGGGGTCCCCCATCTTCTGGGAGAGGACCTGGTAGTACTCCCGCTGATAATGCTCCCACTCCGGGTTTTCCTGCTTGTATACGACAAAGCCGAGCAGCCCGAGAAGCGTCAGGCTCAGTACGCCGAATAAGATGTTTTTTCCCAGCATCGATGCGCGACTCCGGATATAAGGAGAGAGGGCCCGTCGTTATTTCTTAAACGACCGCTCCAGCCACATGGCAATTCCGACGAAGAAGACGGTGATGAGCGCCGTGCCCACCACGATAAAGGCCCCGATTTCCAAATTCTCTTTGGTCATGAATACGCCCTCTCTGCCGCGTGTCAGATCTTAAACCACGGCGTGATCAGCATATACTTGATGTTGAACACCAATCGCAGCATCACCTTGAATGGGACTAACATCATCGTCATCATGAACAGCATCATCACGTTGTAGCGAACAAACCCGAGGCCATCGTAGAACTTCCGGTAGAACAAAAATGGGATCGTAAAGCCGACTCCGTAAAAGATTCCGGTAAATAGATACGTCAGCAGGTTGGCTGTGGACTGCGCGATACCCAGCTTTTGGCTGAAGATGATCTCCAGGTCGATCAACGCGACCGCAGAGGCTTCCTTATGTAAACTCCAATTGTCCCACGGCCAGTACCAGGCCCAGTCGAGCCCGCGAAGATACACGCCGATCACAATGAAGATGTACCAGAGCGCCAACCCGAAGGAGAACGTCCACACCGCGAATTTGCGATCTTGATAGTTGTACTGCCCGATCCCCTTCGGGTTGATGTCAATATAGGGAATCACCATCAGACCGACGATGATCAAACCCGGCAACACCACGCCGGCCAGCCACGGATCGAAAAAGACCAACAACTCCTGGAGCCCGAGGAAGTACCACGGCGCTTTCATCGGGTTGGGCGTGGTGTCCGCGCTCGCCGACTCTTCCAACGGGGCGCCGGAGATCAACCCCAACACGATGAGGACGATCGTCGCGGCCAGCATCGCCAAAAACTCGATGTAGACAAGGTGGGGCCACGTAAAGACCACTTCCTCCGGAGGTTTCGGGGCTCCGGGAGCGGTCCCCCTCACGAGTTCCGACAACCCATAGGGCTTTTTCGGGCCCGTGCTCGAGACCGGCGTTTGTGCCTGATCAGCCATAGCGACTCCTCACCTCCCGACCAATATCGGAACGGCGTTCCGATGAACCAGTGTCAATCGTTCGACGGATGATTACAGCGGACCCGAGAACCCGTCCTTGCGGATGCGCCAGAAATGCACGGCCATGAACACCGCCGCGATCAACGGCAACCCCACGCAGTGCAGCACGTAAAACCGCAATAAGGCGCTTTGCCCCACCACGGTCCCGCCCAAGAGCATGAAGCGGATATCGTTGTCGGGCCGCATCCCCATCTGCAGACCGAATGGACCCGCCACCCCGATCACCGGCGTCGCCTCGGCCATTTTCGCGCCCACCGTGATGGCCCACAGCGCCAATTGGTCCCACGGCAACAGATAACCGGTCCACGAGAGGATCAAGGTCAACACCAACAACACGACGCCGACCACCCAATTGAACTCACGCGGAGGTTTGTACGATCCGGTGAGAAACACCCGCGTCATGTGGAGCCACACCAAGAACACCATGGCGTGGGCCGCCCAGCGGTGCATGTCCCGCATGAGATTGCCGAAATAGACTACGTACTGCAGGTCTTTAATATCGTTGTACGCCCGACGCGTGTCCGGCACGTAGTAGAACATCAGAAACACGCCGGTAATCGTCAGGACGATAAACATGAAAAACGTCAGCCCGCCGAGACACCAGGTATAACGGATCTTGAGCGCGCCTCGTTTCACCCGCACGGGGTGGAGGTGCAAGATCACGTTGGTGAATACCGCGAGCGCGCGATTGATGTCGGTATCCGGATACCCGTGCCGGAACACCGACCGCCACACTTGGGTATTAACGATCTGTTGCTGGAGCTTCTCAAACCAACCCATCATGCGTCCCCCCTTACCGAGCGTGCTGACCACCTCGCGGGCCCGGCGTGCCCGGCCCGCGAAGCGAGTTAATTAGGGCTTCAAACCGACGCGCCTAGACCGTGACGAAAAAGGGCTCCACCTCGCGGGTCTCTTCCGGCACCGTCAACCCGTCCACCGTCGACTGCGGATCCGGGTCCTGGCGCTGGATGAAGTTGACCACGACTTGACCATCCACCGGATCCAAGCTCACGGCGGCGCGCCACAACGTGCGCGGAGCCGGACCGCCGCGGACGTTGCCGTAAATATCATAGATGCTGCCGTGACACGGGCACCGGAAGCGCGCCTGATCCTGAAACCAGTTGGGCGTACACCCCAAGTGCCGGCAGATCGCCACCAGCACGTAGAGGCCCTTCTCGTTGCGCACCACCCAGATCTGCCGCTCTTTTTTCAGCGTATCGGTCACGCCCATGCCGTAATCCGTGGGTTTGCCGATCTTGAAGACGGTCGGAGGCTCGTACAGCACCTCCGGGAACATGAACCGGAATGAACCGAACGCCGCGCCCCCGACCGACGCGAGAAATCCGCCCCATCCCACCAACGTGAAGAACCGCCGGCGGGACATTTCTTGTTCCTTGAGCTTTTGCTGCGCAGCCTGATCGGCGGTCGTCGCTGGATTACTCATCAGTTCGCCCTTTCCTCCGCTGACTCATCGTCCTCGGACCCGAACAGCCGACCGCGGCGCTCACGCGCGCGTCGAGTCGCTCAGGCACGCGATTTCGTTTTCCGTCGGCCCGGTCCACCCCGAGACGAGCGAGCGGCCGTGCTCGAACGCCGCCAATAAAAGGCCACCGCGGCAGCCACCACCGCCCCCGCGACGCCGTACATCCACGTGGACGAGCCCGTCTCGTTGGCCGGAGCCTCCGGGCCGAAATCCACCTGCGCCGTTCGCGGCGTACGATGGTCCTTGGGATCGAAGTCCGCTTTGATCGTCTTGGTTTCTTCCCCGACCGTGACCGTGACCGGATCGCCCGCGTCCGGATCGTGGAGATGCAACAGCACAGAATACCGACCGTTGCGGTCGGTCAACGCGGTCTCGCTGAGCTTGCTGCGCGGATGCGCCACCACCACCTTGACGTCCGGCCGCGGAGTTCCATCCGCCGTGCGCACGGAGCCGGACACGACGAAACGATGATCGACCTCGTGCGTCGCCCACGCGGCGAGCGGCATGACGAGCCCTCCACCGATTCCCACCGCCGCGATGTACGCCCACTTGGTCACCCACGTTCGGAATTGCCGCTCCAGCGCGTCCACCACGTCCGATTCGCTTCGTCCACCAGGTCAACCCGTTCGGCGCACACACCGTATACGCCATTCCGTGTTGAGAAGAGGCCGTATGCTACAACAGCAATTTTTCCCTTGTCAATCATTTTTTCATTCTTGAAGTCCCACCTCCCCGCGTCGGGTCATCGACGCCGTCTTTCGCGGGCATTTCTTGAAATCGCGTTCTGGAGCGTGTTATGGTGGCGCCGGTTCGACCAGGGGACGGGGATGGCGCGCGAACGCGAAGAAGAACCGGGATTTAGGGTGTCGGACCGACGGGGCGCGGTTCGAGCCCCCGCATCGCCGAGCGACCCGTCGCCCACGGCCGCGCCCGAAGCCACGCCTTCATCCGCCGCGGACGTCGATGATGATCGGCCCGCCGGGCCGGTTGACTTCTCCGGCCTGCTCCTCTCCTTGGCGTCCACGGCCATGCTGTATCTCGGCGCGCCGACGCCCGACGGCAAGGCCGGTCCGGTGAACCTGCCGCGCGCGCAGGAGATGATCGACCTGCTCGCCGTGCTCGAACGCAAGACCACGGGGAACCTCACCCCCGACGAATCCGCGCTGCTCACCAATCTCCTGTACACCCTCCGTCTCCGGTATGTGGACGCCGCGCGCTAGAGTCGTCCGAACACCCGCCAGGTAACGCGGAGGGTTCGCTTCCGTTCATGCGCACAGCCCTCCGCGTCGGCGCGATCAGCCTTCTGGCCCTCGCCGTCGTCGCGGCCGTCGTGGTCGTCGTCAAGCGCGACGCGATCCTCGCGCGCCTGACCGCATCCATCACCCGCGCGCTCAGCGCGCAGTTCGGCGATCAGGTCGCGATCAACCGGGTTCACCTCGATCTCATCCCCCTGACTCTGGTCGTGGACGGGTTGACCGTCCGGTCCCCGTCGCCGGACATCCCGGCGCCACCCGTGTCGGTCGATCGGATCGTGCTTCGGCCGAGCCTCGTCTCGTTGCTCACGCAGACGCCGGTGATCCGGTGGATTCGCGTGGAACGTCCGCGCGTGGAAGTCGTCGCCGGCCCCGGAGGGGCGTCGAACCTCCCTCGACCCAAACCGAATGGCTCGGTCCACGAGGGCGGACGCCCGGCCGCCATCATCAAACGCATCGAGATCGTGGACGCCCACCTGTCCTACCGGTCGCCCGCCGTCGCCGCGTCCCTGAGCCGCGCCGGCGCGACGGTGTCGCCCGACCTGATCACCGGACACGTGGATGCCGACATCGAAGCGCCAGCCGGTTTGGTCACAGTCGGCGACCGGACCCTGTCGGTCGGGAAGACGCACGTCCGCGTCGCGCTGGAGCGCGAACGCCTGGCCATCCACGAGTTCTCCGCGACCGCGACCGGCGTGTCGGCCTCCGGACGCGGCACCATCGAGTTGGGAACCGCCCCGGTGGTCGACGCCTCGGTCACCGCGTCGCTCGATCTGGGCGCCGTGTTCGCGGCGCTCCTGCCGTCGCACCGAGTCGCGGGCCACGTGGACCTCAACGCGCGCGTCACCGGGCCGTTCAGCGCGCCGGCGATGCACGGCGACGTCGCGGCACGCGCCGTGGCGTACGACGGCATGATGATCGGCGACGTCGCGGCGCACGTCGAACAGCGCGCCGCAAGCCTCACGTTTACCGACGTGGCCGGTACCGTGCTCGGCGGCTCCGCGAACGGACGCGGATCGATCGATTTGGGCGTCGTCCCCGCCGCGTGGTCGGCGTCCGTGGAAACCTCGCGGCTCCGGCCCGGCGCGCTGATCCGGCGGTTCGTCCCGAACCTCGCCGCGCTGCCCGGCTACGAGATCTCCGGCCCGATCCGCGCCAGCGGCCGAGGGCTGTCCTGGACGGCGATCGACGCCGACGCACGCCTCGCCGTCGCGACCATCGCCCCCGCGGATGCGCCGGCCGCCCCGCCGTCGCATCAGCGGGTTCTCGCGTTATTGAACCTCATCGCGTCCGCCGATCTCCCCCTCGCGTTTCACGCCGGGCGGTTGGAGTTGAGCGATGCCTCCATCGTCGGCGCCGGCGGACGCGTGACGATCAGCGGTACCGTCACGACCGGCGGCGCCGCGGATCTGTCGCTGGACGCGGCCGGGCACGACATCGCGGCGATCAGTCGCGCGCTCGGGCTGTCGTTCGCCACCGCCGGGGTCGGCGCGTTCCGCGGCGGGCTGACCGGTCCGCTCGCCTCGCCGACCGTGAACGGACGCGCGGAGATCCGGGATTTGGGCCTGCGCGGCCATGCCGCCGGCCACCTCGCCGCCACGCTGCAGTACGCGGAACGCCGCCTGGCGATCGCCGATACGACGTGGCGCGACGGCGAGGCGCGGTACGACACCGTGGGCACGCTCGATTGGTCCGGCCGCTCGCTTCCGGCCTTCGACCTCGTTGCGACGTTGCGGCGCGCCCGCGTGGACGGGGTCCTACCGATTGCGTTTCGGGCGCTGCCGATCGTCGCCCCCGCCGATGGCACGTTTACGTTCAAGGGCTCGCCCGCTGAATTTCTCCTGACCGGGGATTTGACGCTGGGAAACGGCTCGCTCTGGGGTCAATCGTTCGACGCCGGGACGGTCCGCATGAGCATCGACCGTCAGCGGATCATCTTCTCGCGCGCGATCCTGCGTCGGGGCGAGAGCGAGGTCCGCGGACGCGGATCGATCAGCTACCACGACGGCTTCGAGGCCACGTTCACCGCGCCGAAACTCTACCTCCAAGCGTTGAACCTCTTCGACATGAACCGGTTGCCGATCTCCGGAACCGCGTCCGCGTCGTTGTCCATGCGAGGCACGTTCGATCGCCCCGAAATGCACGGCACCGTGACGATCACGCACCTGGAGGGCGCGGGGCAAGTCCTCGGCGGCGGGACCGCGCGGCTCGACGTCGCGGACCGTCGTCTGTCGCTCACCGTCTCGCTGGACGATCAACACGCCCGACTCGCCGCCGCGCTGCGGTGGGAACCGGCGTTCCCGATCTCGGCCGACATCACGCTTGAGAACAGCTCGCTCGTCCCCTTACTGCGACCGTGGCTGCCGGCCGCGCTCGCGGACATGAACGCCGCCCTGAGCGGTCGCGCCTCGATCGAAGGCCCCTTTCTCGACCCGTTGCGCTGGCAGGTTCGCGCCCGCATCAGCCGGCTCAGCGCCGACGTCGGCGAATACGTGGTGGAGAATCAGGACGAAATCGCGTTTCGGCTCGACGGCGGCCGCCTCACCGTGGAATCGTGTCGCCTGCGCGGGACCGACACCACGCTGACGGTCTCGGGCGCCGTGAATTTGTTTCACGAGTACGACCTGCTGATCGTGGGCGAAGCCGACCTGCGCTTGACCCGCCTGTTCGTCCCCTCGGTCACGTCCGGACGCGGCAAGACGTACCTGGTGCTGAAGATTTCCGATCGGTGGGCCAGCCCCAAGATTCAAGGCGGCGTCACCATTCACAACGCCGTCATCAGAACCCGCGCGCTCAAACAGCCGATCACGGTGGACACCGTGGGTTTGTTCTTCACTGAGCGCCAAGTGGTGCTGGAGTCGCTCAGCGGCTCGCTCGGCAACGGACGCGTTTCGGCGAGCGGTCAGATCAAACTGACCGGCTTTCGTGCCGACCGTTTCGGCGTCCTGATCGACCTCTCCAAGGTGCAGTTTCCACTGGCCGACGGACTCGTGCCCACGTTCAGCGGCCAATTGGTCCTGTCGGGCACCCCGGAATCGCAGAGCCTGCGCGGTGAACTCACGATCGACCGCGCCTTGTACGACACCCGCATCAGCGTCCAAGAATGGCTCCTCGACATGCGACAGCGCGCCCAGCAGCCGGCCCCGACCCCGGAAACCCCGGCATTGGCGCGTGGTCTGTCGCTCAATATCCATTTCACTGGGCGCGACAATATTTCCATCAAGAACAATCTCGCCGACGCCGCCCTGGAAGTCGACCTGTCGCTTAAGGGCACCGTCGATCACCCCTACCTGATCGGCCGGATCGAGACCCGGGACGCGACCCTTACGTTCAGCAGCAACACCTTCGACGTACGGATGGCCACTCTCGACTTCGTGGATCCCACCCGCTTTCGGCCCGTGATCGACCTGCAGGCCACCACCACGGTGCAGGACTACGACATCACGCTCCACCTCGCGGGCACGATCGAACACTTTGATCTCGGACTGACGTCGGACCCGTCGCTGAGCGAGACGGATATTTTGGCGCTGCTCACCGTGGGCCGGACCACCGAACAGGTCGCGCAGTCCGAGGGGAGCGTCGGCCGCGAGGAAGCGACCTCGATGGCCATGCAGCAACTCCTCGAAGAGGGCGTCGAGCGCCTGCCCGGTATCGATCAGCTCGTCGACAGTTTCCAGATCGACCCGCGTTACGATCCCGATCTCAATACCAGCGCAACCGAGCTGTCGGTCGGCAAGCAATTTTTCGAGAAAAAGCTGGCGCTGCGCTACAGCACCACGCTCGAGAGTTCGGCGCGCCAGGGGATTCGGGTCGAGTACGAACTCGCTCGGAACGTGTTTCTCATCGGCGAGCAGGATTCCGCAAGGGGCTTCGGAGGAGACATCCGATTCCGATTCGAATTCCGGTGACGACCCGCGCCCGGGTGATCGCCGCCGCGTTGGTCTGGTCCGTTCTCGCGTGGCCGTCGGGTGTCGGCGCCGAGTCGCCCCCGGCGCCGGGATGGGTCCAGGGACAACCGATCCTGACACTCGAGCTGCTTGGGCCGACCGCGCCGGATCGCGCCGCGTTCGAACAGGTGACGCGTCTTCGCACGGGAACACCGTATTCGGCGACGGCCATCCGCCAGGCGCTGGTGGACCTCGCCGCGGCAGGAGACTGGTCGGACATCCGCGTGTCGGCCGATCCGCGCGACGGAGGCGTCGCCCTCACGATCGCGTTCGTCCCGCGCGTGCGTATCAGCCGCGTCGAATTTCACGGCCATCATCAATCGACCGCCGCGCTGCGACAAGCGGCCGCGCTCAGGCCGGGCGACGAGGTGAGCGACGCCGCCGTCACCGCCGCGCAAGACCGCGTGCGCGCCTGGTATGAACGCACGGGGTACCTTGTCGACGTCACCGCCGGCGCCGCGCTCGAAGCGTCGGGCACCAGAGCCCGCGTCGTCTTTGCCGTCCGAGAACGCGACCGCCTGCGCTTGCGTTCGATCAGCTTTCCGGGCACGCCCGCGTTCTCGAAGTTTCGCCACCTGGTGGCCCTCCGGACCGCCCGCGGCGAATACGTGTCGCGCGACCACATCGAGCGCGGGGTGCGCCGATTGCGGGAGCTGTACCGGGACGCCGGCTATCTGACGGCGGCGATCGGCCCCCTTGAGTGGTCGATCACTCCGCGCGGGATCGCGATCACGATCCCCATCCAACACGGCACGCGCTACCGGGTCGACGTCACGGGCAAGACCGGGATCGGGGAAAAAGCCCTCAAGAGTGAGATGACGTTTTTCGACGACCCGCGCGAGGACGAAGCCGCCCTTGCGGACGAGGCGGAACTGCTCACCCGCGTCTTGGCCGACCGCGGCTATCGCCGCGCGGCCGTACGCATGGAGCGCCGCGTTGATCCCGACAACACCGTGGTCATCCGCGTGGCCGTGGACGCGGGCCCTCCATTTCCGCTCAAAGAAGTGGCCGTCACCGGCAACATCGCCGCGTCCGATGCGGAACTTGAGGCGTTGTTGACGACCCGGCCGAGCGGGACTTGGCGTGATCGGTACGCCGAGCAGAACGTGCTGGACATCGATCGCCAACGCATTCATCTCTGGTATCGCGCGCACGGTTTTCTCTCTCCCAGCGTCACGGCCCGGGTCGATCAGGCCGACGACCCGCCCCGAGCGACCGCCGTGTTCGCGGTCGAAGAGGGCCCGCAGACCATCATCGACGCGGTGCGCATCGACGGACGGGAGGCGGTGCCCTTGGATCCGATCCTGCTGCGCTACCACCTACAGGAAGGCGAGCCATACGTGGAAGCCGGGTTGCGGGCGGCGAGGGCGGCCATTTTGGAGGCCTACAGCGAGCAGGGGTACGTCTACGCGACCGTCGACGCCAAGTCAACGGTCAGCCCCGACCATACCCGCGCCGATGTCCGGATCGGCATCGTGGAAGGACCGGCCGTCAAGGTCGGTCAGGTTACGCTGACCGGAAACGAGCGCACGAAAGATCACGTGATCCTGCGCGAGTTGACCATCAAGACCGGTGATCCCTACAACCCGCAACGGATCTTCGACAATCAACGGCGCGTGGCGCAACTCGGGTTTCTGCGCGAAGTCCGGCTCGCGCCGACCGACCCCGAGCGCGAAGAAGCCGTGAAGGATCTCCGCCTCTCGGTCAAAGAACGCGACGCCGGAATGGTGGATCTCGGGATCGGGTACTCCAACTACGAGGGGATGCGGGGGTTCGGCGAAATCACCTACCGCAACTTGATGGGCCTCGGGCGACAGGCCAGTCTCCGGCTGGAAGGAAGCCGCATCGAGCGCAAAGTCCTCCTCAGTTATCGCCACCCCTGGTTGTTCGACAGCCGGATCGATGGAAAGGCCGCGCTGCTTCACGAAGTCCGGGAGGAAGAGACGCGTAACTACCAACGGAGCACCTATGGAGTGAGCTTCGGGGTGGATCGGACCTTGCGTCCCCGTCTGTTCGGCACGCTCGTCTATGACTACGAGATCAACGACTTCGAGGCGCTCGACCCCAACACCCCGCAAGACCTGCTTCCGTTCGATCAAGATCGGTCCAACGTTGGCAGTATCACGCCTTCGCTCATCTGGAACACGCGCGACGATCTGTTCAACCCGCGAAGCGGCGCGCTCGTCACGGTCGCCTTCGAAACCGCCGCGTTGCTCCTCGGATCCCAGGAGCAGTTCTGGAAAGCGACGGCGGGAACCAGTCGGTTCTTCCCGCTGTCAAAGCCGGTCGTTCTCGCGCTGGGCACGCGCGCCGGCGTGGCCAGCCGGTTCGGGGAAACTCGGGAAACCTTGATACAGGAGGCGCCTCCGGGGACGGATGTCCGGATTCCGCTCCTGCTCCCGCCGAACGAGCGGTTCTACGTCGGAGGCCGAAGCACCATCCGCGGCTACGACGAAGACACCGTGGGGCCGAAGCTGGATGACGGCACCCCGACCGGCGGCAACGTCTTTCTTGTCCTGAATGCGGAGCTGCGCGTGAGCGTGGTCGGATCACTGGGCATGGTGGCGTTCTGGGACGGCGGGAACGCGTGGCTGGACCCCGACGATATTCGCTGGACCGACATTAAAACCACGGTCGGCCTCGGACTCCGTCTCAACACGCCGGTGGGACCGCTGCGCCTCGACTATGGCCATAAGCTCAACTGGAACCCGGGCGAGCGGCATGGCGCGTTCCACTTCACCCTGGGTCACGCGTTCTAACCTCGACGCTCCGCCCCGCGCGGTGAGTCGACCGGCGTACGCCCGCGATGCGCTTTTTTCGTGTTAAGATGCGGCGGATCAATGCGCCCAACCACGACGCCACACCGGACACCACGCAGAGACCGATGAGGTCTCCGCAGACCGGAGCCGCCGCGCGCGCGCGATTCCTCGTTGGAGTCGCGGTCGCCGCCTGTCTCCTCGCCGCCGCGCCTCCCGCGTCCGGCGCGAACGAGCGCATCGATCGCGTGACCGTCACGCCGAAGGACGGCCGGCTCTACGTCTCCGCGGCGCTCACGCCCGGACTGCCGTCCCGCACCGACGAGGACCTGCGCAGAGGCCTGCCCAAAGACCTGTACTACTACCTCGTGCTGAAACGGCGCCAGAAGAACTGGTTCGACGAAGAACTCGTCGCCGTCACGGTCAAATACAGCCTCAAATACGACCTCCTCAAACAGGAGTACGTGGTGAGCATCCGATTGCCGTCCGGAACCACCCAAACCATTGTCCGGGATTTCGCCGCGGCCCGAGAATTGGTCTCCCGAGTCGAGCAGGTCCCGGTCGCCGAGGTCCGCCAGCTCTCGCGCCGAAAAACCTACGTCGTGAGCGTCAAAGCCGAGATGAAAGCGCCGAAGCTGCCCTTGTACCTCGATTATTTTCTCTTCTTCATTCCGTTCCTGGACATCGCCACCGAATGGCGCGATTCCGCGTCGTTTCGAGCGCCGGCGCCCCATGGTCCCTGACGTCACGGCGGCCTCGGCGCTCCGGATCCCCCAGACGGGGCGAGCCCGCGACTGATGGCGCCCTCCACTCCCTCGCGCGGTTGGTCCAAAAAGGCGCTGCGCGCCCTGTGGCTGACGCTGATCCTGGTGCTGCTGTCGATCTCCGCGACCACCCTCTATTACAAAGGACTGGGAACGCCGTCCCCGTTCTCGAACAACATCCTCGTCCTCACCCTGGTCAACGTCAACTTCATCCTGGTCATCCTGCTCACGCTCCTGTTGTCCCGCAACCTCATCAAATTGTTCTTCGAGCGACGCCACCGGCGCCTCGGCACCGGGTTCCGCACCAAACTCACGGTGGCGTTCATCGGACTGTCGTTGATCCCCTCCTTGTTGCTCTTCGTGGTCGCGAGCGGCCTGCTCACCGCGGCGGTCGAGAACTGGTTCGGTTTGCAAATGGAGCGATCGATCACCAGCGCGCTGGACGTGGCCCAGACCGTGTATCGCGAACACGAGGCCGGCGTCGTCACCCACGCGCGTTCCGTCGGCCGAGAAATCGTCGGCCGCGAGTGGTGGCGCCCCGAAGCCCGCGCGGACTTGATGGCGTTTTTGGCGTCCGAGGCCGCGGGCACGGGCCGACGCACCATCTGGCTCTTGCCCCCCTCGACCGAGGCCGACCCGGAGCCGTTGTGGCAGGGCTCCCCGGTTCGGGCCGTCTCGTCGAACGCCCGCCCGCCGTTCGACGAGCCCCCGGAAGAGATCCGTGCAGCCCCCGAGGATCGCGGCGTGGTGCGTTCGACCGAGCACGGCGACGTGGTCTGGGGCGCGGCGCCGATCGTGGATCGGGACGGGCGTCCGCTCGGCACCGTGGCGATCGAAAGCGTCATCCCGGAAGAACTCGTCGCCAAACTCGAAGGCATCAGCACGTCCTACGAGGACTACAACCAACTCAAGACGTTCAAGAATCCGATCAAAGGCGGGTACGTGCTCTCGTTCTTGATCATCACGTTGTTGATCATTTTCTCGGCCACCTGGTTCGGGTTCTACGTGGCGCGCGGCGTCACGGTGCCGATCCAAAAGCTGGCCGAGGGCACCGAAGCGGTCGCGCAGGGCAACCTGGACTTTACGATCGACGTGGAGGCGAGCGACGAACTGCGCGTGCTGGTCGACTCCTTCAACACCATGACCCGGGATCTCAAGACCAGCAAGGAACAGGTCGAGCGCGCGGCGACCTCGTTGACGCGATCCAACGCCGAACTTCAGGCCCGGCGCACGTACATGGAGACGATTCTGGAAACCATCGCCACCGGCGTGGTGTCGGTGGACGGACTCGGACGCGTCACGATCTTCAACCAGGCCGCGGAACGGATCCTCGGCATCCCGGCCGCGGACGCCGCAGGCCGAACCGTGCGGGAGGTGTTCGGCGCGCGCGGGCTGGACGCCTTGTCCACGCTGCTCGATCCGGCCGCCGCCTCGGATGACATTCTCGAACGCGAGATTCAGGCCGACGCGCAGGGGCGCGCCTTGTCGCTGCGGGTCGTGGTCTCCCGGCTGCGTCGCCCGGATCAGGACTTGGGGCTGGTGATGGTCTTCGACGACTTGTCGGATCTGCTGAAAGCCCAGAAAGCCGCGGCCTGGCAGGAGGTGGCGCAGCGCATCGCGCACGAGATCAAAAACCCGTTGACCCCGATCCAACTGTCCGCGCAACGCCTGCGGAAAAAAGCGTTCGAGCAGGCGCCGGACCTGCGGGCGGTGGTGGACGACGCCACCACCGCCATCATCAACGAGGTCGCCAGCCTCAAGACCATGGTGGACGAATTTTCCGGTTTCGCCCGAATGCCGGTGCCGCAGCCGGAGACCCTGGACATCCACGACGTGCTGCGGGAGGTGATCCAACTGTATCAAGCCGCGTATCGCGACGTGCGATTTCACGCCCGGTTCGACGCGACGCTCCCACCCGCGTTCGTGGACCGCAACCAGATGAAACGCGTGTTCACGAATCTGGTCGAGAACGCGGTGGAGGCCATCCAAAAACGCGGAGAGGTCTGGGTAAACACCTCCTATTCGCCCCACCCCGCACGGCTGCGAATCGAGGTGTCGGACGACGGCCCCGGGATTCACCCCGACGACCGCGGGAAACTGTTCCTGCCGTATTTCTCGAAAAAGAAGACGGGCACCGGGCTCGGCCTGGCGATCGTGCAGCGGATCGTCTCGGACCATAACGGCCACATCCGCGTGGCCGACCGGCAACCGCGCGGCACGACGTTCGTGGTGGAGTTGCCGCCGGCGCCGGATACACGTCCGGCGCGAGCGCCCGCCGCCACCTAATCTCGAAACGGAGCGTTGCCGTGCCAGAAACCATCCTCATCGTGGACGACGAACAGGCGATCCTCCAGGCGCTCTCCGCCATCCTGACGGACGAAGGGTACCGGGTCACGGAAGCGCCGGACGGGGCGACCGCGGTCAAAACCGTGGCCAAGGAGTCGCCCTCCGCCATGTTGCTCGACATCTGGATGCCGGAACAGGACGGCTTGGAAACGCTCCGGCAAGTCCGCGAGTTGGCTCCCCAGCTCCCGGTCATCATGATGTCGGGCCACGGCACGATCGAGACCGCGATCAAAGCCATTAAACTCGGCGCGTACGATTACATCGAAAAACCGCTGTCCCTCGACAAAGTGCTGCTCCTGGTCAAACACGCCATCGACACCAGACGGCTCACCGAAGAAAACCGCCGACTGAAGGCCGCGGTCACCCAGCGACTGACGCTCATCGGCGAAAGCGCTCCGATGGCGCGCCTCAAGGCCTCGATCGCGACCGCCGCCGCCTCGCACAGCCGGGTCCTGATCTCCGGGGAGAACGGCACCGGCAAGGAAGTCGTGGCACGCCTGATTCACGCGCAAAGTCCGCGCGCCGCGGGCCCGTTCATCGACGTGAACTGCGCGGCGATTCCCGAGACCTTGATCGAGAGCGAACTGTTCGGCCACGAACGCGGCGCGTTCACCGGCGCCACGGCCATGAAACGCGGCAAATTCGAAGAAGCCGACGGCGGCACCCTGTTCCTGGACGAGGTGGCGGACATGAGCCTCGCCACGCAAGCCAAGGTGCTGCGCGTGCTCCAAGAGCAACGGTTCTCCCGGGTCGGGGCCACCAAAACGATCGACGTGGACGTGCGGGTCATCAGCGCCTCCAACAAGGATTTGCCCGACGCCATCGTCCGCGGGGCGTTCCGCGAGGACCTGTTTTACCGGCTCAACGTGATTCCGCTGCACGTCCCGCCCCTGCGGGACCGTCGCGACGACATCCCGGCATTGGTGGATCACTTTCTCCGGGAAATCGCCTCGGCCCAAGGCCTCAAACCCAAGACCATCCATCCGCTCGCGCTCGACGCGCTCACACGCTACCGGTGGCCCGGCAACGTGCGCGAACTGCGCAACACGATCGAACGACTGTTGATCATGACGCCGCGCTCCGTCATCGGCCCGGACGATCTCACGCTCACGGTCGCCGGCGCGGAACGCCCCGCGGGCACGGCGTCTCCCCCGTCGACGGCCGACGACCTCTCGCTCAAAGACGCGCGGGCCGCGTTCGAGCGGGACTTCATCGGCCGCGCGCTCCGCGCGCATGATTTCAACGTCAGCAAAACCGCGGACGCGTTGGGACTGGAACGAAGCCACCTGCACCGCAAGATCAAGACGTTGGGCATCGAGGTGCGACCCGATCACGGTGGAAGCGCGTGACCGACGCCCCCGAGCGCGCGCCCCTCACGATCGAGAAGGTCGTACACGGCGGGCGGGGCATGGGCCGCTGGAACGGCTTGCCGGTCTTCGTCGGCGGCGCGCTCCCCGGAGAACGCGTGGACGTCCGATTGACGGCGCGGCGCACGGGCTACGCCGAAGCCGCGATCGATCGCGTGGTCACCCCCTCACCGGACCGCGTGACCGCGCCCTGTCCGGCGTATCCCGCGTGCGGGGGTTGCCAACTCCAACACGCGGCCGACCCCGCCCAGTTGGAGATCAAGCGCGCGATCGTGCGGGAAACGCTCCGGCGGCTCGGCGGACTCGACGTCGATGTCCCGCCGGTCATCCCCTCTCCCGCCCCGTTCGGCTATCGCCTGCGGGCGCAACTCAAACTCGGGCGCGCCGCGGGATCACCCGCGTTCGGCTTCTACGCGGCCGGCAGCCACCGCGTGGTGGACGCGCCTTCGTGCCTCCTCCTGCATCCGCGACTGCAGGCGGTCCACGCCGTCCTCCATGATATGGTGACCCGGAACGATCCGCGCCTTTCCGGAGTCCACGAGATCGACATCCAAACCACGTCCAGCGCGAACGAGTGCCTGGTCGTGCTGCATACGGATGCGCTCCGCCGCACGGCGCTGACCATGCTCGCGCGTGACCTGCGGATCACTGAACCGGTCCGCGGATTGATCGCATACTCGCGCAAGAGTCGTCACGTGGAGGGGGACGATTGGCTGGAAGAGACCATCGACGGTGTGCGCTGTCGGGTGAGCGACCGCACGTTCCTGCAGATCAATGCCGGCGTCAACGCCGCGTTGATCGCCACCGTCGCGGCATGGGCGGGGCTGACGGGCCGCGAACGCGTCGTGGATTTATACGCGGGGTTCGGCAACTTCAGCCTGCCGCTCGCGCGCCACGCCACCGTGACCGCGGTGGAGTCGTCCCCGAGCGCCGTGGCCGACGCGCGAGTCAACGCCCGCGCGAGCGGCCGTCCGGTTCACGTGGTTGGACGATCCGTTGACGACTGGTCGCCGAAATCCGCTGATGGTCGGCCGGATCTCGTGGTCATGGATCCGCCCCGGACCGGACTGACCCGCGGCTCGCTCACCCGCGTTCTCGCGCTGGACTCTTCGCGTCTCCTGTACGTGTCCTGCGAGCCCGCCACGTTGGCGCGGGACGTCCAGCGCTTCACCCAGGCCGGATACGCGGTGCGCCGCGTCGCCGGTTTCGACATGTTCCCACAAACCGCGCACGTTGAGACAGTGACGGAACTTTGCCGCGTTTGACAGCTCCATCATCGTGGACTATACAAGCGCAGTGTAGAGACTTGAGGAATCCGACGATGGGGAACTGGAAACCATTCGTCAACGTTGGCGTCCCGACCCTGTTGGCGCTGATGGTCGTGACGACTCGTCCGGGAGCCGCCCTCGAGTTGCACGGTTTTGCCGACGTTTCATATCGCCAAGACCTCCACAACGACGCCGATCCGAACGCAGACAACGGCGCGTTCGTGATCGGACCGCTCGACTTCTACATTGCCGAGTCGATCGGCCCGCGTGTCGACGTGTTGGCGGAATTCGCCATCGAGTCAGGCATCGTGGATCTCGAGCGCCTGCAGATCGGCTACCTCTTTTCGGATCTCCTCAAGGCGTACGTGGGGCGATTCCACACGTCACTCGGGTATTGGAACACCGCGTACCACCACGGCGCCTTTCTGTTCACCACGATCGAACGACCGGTGTTTTTGGAGTGGGAAGACGATGAAGGAATCCTCCCGACCCATTCGGTCGGATTGCTGCTGACCGGTCGCCAATTCCTCCGCAGCGGCCAACTCTCCTACAGCGCGGTGGTCGGCAACGGCTCCTCGGTCACGGTCGAGGACGGCGTCTATGTCCTCGACCCGAATACCGAGACGGACCCGAACCGGAACAAAGCCGTGGGGCTGCGGGCGGCGTTCGCCCCCGCCGGGCTGCCCGGCTGGGCCGTGGGCGCCAGCGTGTTCACCAATCACGTGATCAATACGGATTCCCTGCCCGGACCGCCGCTCACCCTCGACGTGACGCAGACGATCGTGGGCATCGACATCACGCAGACCCAAGCACCGTGGGAACTCTTGGCCGAATATTTCCTCCTCCGCGATCACGATAAGGTGGGCGCGGAGACCGCGACCAACCACCTGTACTACATCCAGGTCGGACGCGAGTTCCGCGAGCTCGTGACTCCCTACGCGCGGCACGAACAGATGTCACTCGACGAAAACGACCCCTATCTCAACGCGCTGGGCGCGATCGACGAGCGGATCGAAACCGTGGGAGTCAGGGTCCGCATCGGAGAGCAATCGGCCCTAAAATTCGAGGGCCGGTTCATTACCGACAACGGACTCGATTCACACCAAGAATACGGCGCCCAGTGGGCGTTCGCCTTCTAATCGGACCACGCGAACGGAAACGCCCTACGAAACCAAGCCCCCCGGAGCCTTCGGGGAGGTCTACGAATTTGCTGCCCGGGCGCTCGTCACCGGTACCCGCTCTGCTGGTCGACCTTGGCCAGCAACGCGACGCAGACCTCCCGGTGTCGATCGGCAAGACCGCTCGGCAAGCGAGCGACGCCGAGCTGCGCGTCAATCAACGCCAAGGCCTCCCGCAACACCGTCGGGGGCGCATACTCCTCATCGGCCTGAAACTGTTTGAACGCGTCTTGCGCGGCGCGGTCCACGCGTCCCTCCACGTCATCGGTCTGACCCGCGTCTTGGAGCGTCAGGATGAGGCTGGTCAACAACCCTTCGCGCACCGCGTTGCTCGACAACCACTTCTTCTTCAACTTGGTTTCTAGGTCTTGCCTCGTACGGCTCACGCGTCTGCTCCTTGCCGATGTCGCCTAAGACGGCGACCACCCCGGCATTTGATCGTTGCCCGCACCCGAGGTGAGGGCTTCCTCGCCGGTGCCGTCAAGGCCGATGACGTATAGCTTGGCGTCGCCGCCACGGCTGGATTCGAACACCACGTGTCGACCGCCCGGCGCCCAGGACGGGTTCACATTCGGACCCGGCGAGGTGGTCAACTGCACCAGCCGGCCGCCGTCCGGGCTGATGAGACAAATCTGATACTGGCCCTCGAGGAGACATGTATACGCGATCCAGTCGCCCTTGGGGGAAAAAGCCGGCGCCGTGTTGTAGGTCCCCTCGAACGTCAGGCGGCGCTGGTCGCTCCCGTCCGCGTTCATCAAATAAATCTGCGGCGACCCGCCGCGATCGGAATTGAACGCGACTTGTCCGCCGTTCGGCGACCACGTGGGCGTGACGTCCGCCCCCATCCCGAAGGTCAACCGACGTGGATGTTTCCCCTCCGCGTCCGACACATAGAGATCGGGGTCGCCCGCCTGACTTGAGGAAAACGCGAGACGATCACCGCTCGGCGACCACGCGGGCGACTGGGTCGTCCCCGGCAACGCGACCATGTTCCACCGCCGACCGCTGGCCGGCACATACGAGTGCAACGCCGGAGTGCCGTCCCGATACGAGACGAACGTGATCATTTTCTTGTCGGGACTCCAGCGCGGGGACAACGCACTGCTCCGGTCCCGGGTAATTTGAAGCATGTTCGCCCCGTCGTAGTCCATGACGTACAGTTCCTTCTTCCCCGACCGGTCCGAGACAAACGCAATCCGCGTTTCCGCGATCCCCTTCTCTCCCGTGAACGCCGCGACCACCGCGTCAGAAAACCGATGCGCGATCGATCGCAGATCCCTCTCGGTTCGCCCACGATACGCCTTCTCCACCACCGCGGCCCCGCTGCCGCCGTCGTACCCTTTGCCGTCCCATAACAAGCTTCCGTCACGGTCGCGCGACACGCGCCCCCAGATCACCACGTCCGCGCCCGCGGTGCCGGCTTCTTTGACCCGCGCCGCGTCGGGCGCCTTCGCCGCGTCCTGAACCGGCAGCGTCATCACGGAAAAGAGCAGCGATCGGCGCAGATCCGACTCGATCACCGCGCGCAGGGTCGCCGCCTCTTGGGACAGCTCCGCCGTGGACTGCACCCCGAGCACCGCCACCGGAATTTTCGCGCCCGCGGATCGAGACAACCCCAGGTACACGTCCGCGCTCAACGCGATCGCGCCCCACGCCATCAGCAGCGCGGACGCGGCCCCACAGATCACCAACCGTGTCGCCATCATGCGCTCACGACGGGCGATCCGGGTCGAGCGAAAAACTAAAAAAGATTTTCATATTGTCCTCGGAATAGCCGGGTGGCAGGGGCGGAAACGGGCTCGCCCGCAGCACGGAACGAATCGCCGCCTGATCAAAAAACGCGTCCCCCGAACTCTGCTCGATATCAGTGCCCCGAACGCTGCCGTCGCGTTGAATGGTGAACACCACCAAGGTGGCGCGCGTCTGGGCAAACCCCGCGCCGGGCGGCGACCAATTCTCATTGATCTTGCGCTTGAGCGCGTTCGTGTAAAACGGGTACTTCAACGCGACCGCTTCCATCAGCGGCGTGACCAGTTGAATGCCCGGCTCGGTCGGTTCGGTCGCTTTGGCCTGCGGCTCCGGCGCGGGAGGCTCTGGTTGACGCACGGGCGGCTCGGGCTCGGGGACGGCCTCCGGGGTCGGCGCGGGCGCCGGCTTGGTCTTCGCGGGCGCGGGCTCCACCGGCGCGGGCGTCGGTTTCTTGACCGTCTTGGGTTTGGCGGGTTTGGGCGGCGGAGGTGGGGGCTTGGGTTCCACGCGCGGAGGCGGAACCGGCCGCGGCGGAGTCGGGCGGGGCGTTTCCACCGGCGCGCTCACCAACTGCACTTCGTACACCGGCATCGCGGGCCGCCGCGGCATCCACGACGGTCCCCACACGAGCACGACGGCCACCGCCACGTGGATCGCGCCCGAGACCATGACCATCGGACGCAAGGATGACCGGTTCGTCCTCGTCGGCGCGACGCGATGAGGATGAGAGCGGTGTTCCGCCACGTCGCGCTTACGGGTCGTCGGCACCCTCGCCCGCCGGCTGGGTCACCATGCCCAACCGATCAATCCCCGCGCGCTTGACCGCGTCCATGACTTCCACCACCGCGCCGTACGGCACGTCGCGATCGGCCCGCAGGTACAACGTCACGTCGGGCCGTTCGCGGGCGATCCGGCTCAATTTCTCGTGCAACATCACCCGCGCCACGCGCTCCTTGTCGAAATACACCGAACGATCCCGCGACACGGTGAGCATCATCCGCTCATCCGGCTTGATCGTGTTGACCGAGGACTTGGGCAGGTCGATGTCGATCCCGCGCAACATGAGCGGGGCCGTGATCATGAAGATCACCAGCAGGACCAAGACCACGTCCACCAGCGGCACCACGTTGATCTCGGCGAGGGGTCGCCCCACGTCGACGCGTCGTCGGTCAGCCCACATCGGTCACACCCGGGGAGAGGAGCCGTGCAGCGACGACGAGGGCACGCGCGATTCCACCAGGCTCATGAGGTCCTGACGGAACACGTCGAGCTGCGTGGCGTGACGCCGGACTTGCGTCAAGAAATAGTTGTAGGCGATCACGGCCGGGATCGCGGCAAAGAGCCCGGCCGCGGTCGCCACCAGCGCCTCGGCCACGCCGGGCGCCACCGCCGCGATGCTGGCCGTGCCCTGACGGCCGATGGACTGAAACGCCTGGATGATCCCCAGCACCGTGCCGAAGAGCCCCACGAACGGCGACACGTTGCCCACGGTGGCGAGCGCGGACAAGTACTCCTCCTCCACCATGAGGTGCCGCTCCGAAACCTGCCTGAGCGAACGCTCCAACCGGCGGACCCCGCCGTTGCCTTGTCCGCCGGCCCCGGACTCGCCGCTCGATTCGCTCAGCGCGGCGCGATGCGCGACCGCGAACAACTCGGCCATGGGACTGCGGGCGATCGTCGCGCTCCGGCGCCGCACCTCGGTGGGATCGTCCAACGCTTCGTACACCTCCAAGAACCGTCGGTTCTGGGATCGCGCCACGCGAAAAAGCCGCCATTTGAACAGGATCACGGCCCAGGAAAAAATCGAGAGCACGAGGAGCACCGCGAGGACCGCTTGGCTCACCAGACTCGCGGACGTAATGAGATCGCTCAGGTCGAGGGTCGAGTTCATATCGGGGTCTCGGAATGGACGGAAGACATCGGAACGACGACTACCGGAGAACCTGCGAACGTCAACGGCATCTCGCAGCCTCAGCGCGGGAAATCGCGCCTGCGTTGCGCTGCTTCGCCACCTGCAATGAAGTGCGCATTGTATTCAGCGCCTCACGGCGCTGCGCAGGTTCCGCTCGCGAGGCTGAGATTACGGCCGAAGTCAAAAGACTCTCGCAGCCTCGGGCCGGGAAAGCAGGCCCTCCGTTGCGCTTCGCTAGCGAGGAATGGCGGGGCCGGCGGGGCTCGAACCCGTGACCTCCGGCGTGACAGGCCGGCGTTCTAACCAACTGAACTACGGCCCCGCACATCATAGCGCACAGCTCACACGCGACCGTTCACGGGAATCCCCGAACCGATATCGCCTCGGCTTGTGTCCGTGAGCGGTCACGTGTGAGCTGACTGCTCGCCTTTCGCGCAACCATAGGCGGAAGGCGGATCGAACGCCTGACCTCTGCCTTGTAAGGGCAGCGCTCTCCCGATTGAGCTATCCGCCCGTGGGATGCGCTCGACGCGCTCCGCGTTGCGACGCGTCGAAAAAGCGCGTAGACTATAGCAACCCGACTCGCGTATTGTCAACGAGCGCGCCGCGCGGATCCGGTCAACGCCGAACATTAGTCTCTTGATACGACGCCCCTTCCACCGCAGCCATCATCGCCCCGATCGGCTGATCGCCGTCCTGCTGCTCGCCGCGCTGGCCGCCTGTTCGCCGGCCCCGCGCACCGCGCAGAACGCGGTGTGGACGAACTTCGAGACCGGCGCCAACGTAAAGTCCATCGCCATCGACGGCTCGTCGCTGTGGCTGGGACTGGCCAACGGGGTGATCCGATACGACACGACCACCCACGACGCGCACGACATCTACACCGCGGAGCGCACCAACGGGGGCCTGCTCAGCAACGGCGTGTACGCGGTTCGACTCGACCCCCGGGGCCGCGTCTGGATCGGGACCTACGGCGGCGGGTTGTCGCTCTTCGATAACGGGAACTGGACCACCTTCACCCCGTACGGCGCGGGACGCACCGCCTCCTACGGGCCGGATTGGACGCGGTATCCGCGCGGCCGCGGGCTCGGCGATCTGTGGGTCTACGACGTGGCATTCGACGGCCGGGGCACGACGTGGGTGGCGACGTGGAAGGGACTGAGCCGCTTTGACGGACGCGATTGCGCGCCGCTCGTCGCGCCGTCGGTCCGCCACGCGCCGGCCTGCGAATTCGTGACGTACACGGTCGCGGACGGTCTGGTCGATAAATGGGTCTACGCCATCGCGGTGGATCGCGACGGGACGCTCTGGCTCGGCACCGAGGGGGGCGTGAACCGATTCGACGGGACAACCTGGGCGGCCTACACGCACAAAGACGGGCTCGGCGCGAACCCCGCGACGTTGCCTTCCAAGACCTCGGGCGACGCGCCCAGCCCCCACCACACGAGCGCGGAGAAAACCATCGGCCAAGCCAACCCCAACTATGTGCTGGCGATCGCGATCGACCGAACCGGCGCCAAATGGTTCGGCACCTGGGGCGCGGGCCTCAGCCGCTTCGACGGCCGCCGCTGGACCACGTTCACCAAGGCGGACGGATTGGGCGGCAACTACATCCACGCCTTGGGCGTGGACCACGAAGGCCTGTTGTGGGCCGGCACCGACGGCGGGGCCAGTTGGTACGACGGCGCCCGCTGGCGCACCTACACCACGCGCGACGGACTCCTGGACAACAACGTGTTCTCCCTGGCCTTCGACGAGCGCGGCACGCGCTGGTTCGGCACGTGGAAGGGACTCAGCAAACTGGAGATCGGCGGACGATGAGCGCGCCGGCACTGTTCGGCCCGCAACCGCTCATCGAGTTGACCCTCGTTTTGAACGCATGTTAAGGTACCCACCGATTCGCGGGGCCGAGCAAGCACGCTGATGCGCGTCATCGCCGGACGTTTCAAGGGACGCCGCTTGCGGGCGCCGCGCGGGTACGCGGTGCGCCCCACGTCGGATAAGGTCAAGGGCGCGTTGTTCAATATCCTGGGATCACGCATCGAGGGCGCGAAGGTCGTGGATCTGTTCGCCGGAACCGGGAGCATCGGGATCGAAGCGTTGAGCCGCGGCGCGGCGCACGTGTTGTTCGTGGAAGACGACCCCGCGGCCCGCGAGGCGATTGCGGCGAATTTGGCGGCCTGCGAGATCCCGGCGCGCGAAGCCACATTATGGAAGGGCCGCGGCGTGGCCGGGCTGATCCGGCACCTCAAGACTCATCCCGGAGACGCCGCGGACCTGATTTTCGCGGACCCGCCGTATCGTCAGCCCGAAACGCTTCGATTGCTGCGGCCGTTCGTCGCGGGCCTGGGGCTCGCGGACGACGGCTGGCTGATCGTCGAGCATTCCAAGGACGCGGAAATCCCGCCTCCCGAGCCGCCGGTCGCTCTGGCCCGCGTCTGCGCCTACGGCGACACGGTGTTGTCGATCTTTGCCAGGACCGAGCAGCCATGACGCGCATCGGCGTGTGCCCGGGCACGTTCGACCCGATCACCAACGGCCACTTGGACATCGTGCGGCGGAGCCTGCACTTCTTTGACACCGTGATCCTCGCGGTGGCGCTCAACCCGTCGAAGACGCCGCTCTTCGACATCAAAGAGCGCATGGAGATGGCGGTGGACGCGACGCGCGGCATCGAACGCGTCACGGTCGAGGCCTTCGACGGGCTGCTGGTCGACTACTTGCGGCAGAAGGGCGCGCACGGCATCATCCGCGGCCTTCGCGCCGTGTCGGATTTCGAATACGAGTTGCAGATGGCGATGATGAACCGCAACCTGGACGAAAACGTGGAGACCGTGTTTCTCATGCCCAGCGTGGAATACTCGTTTCTGACCTCGACGATCATCAAGAACGTGGCCAGTTACGGCGGCAACGTGGATGATCTCGTGCCGCCCGTGGCCGCCCGCCGTTTGCGCGAGAAATACGGGAGCCGCCGATGAAACTGGCGCGTCGCGTCGGCCGCATCCAGCCGTCTCCCACGCTCGCGATGGCCGCCCGCGCCAAGGCTCTGGCCGCGCAGGGCATCGACGTGATCGACTTCGGCGTGGGCGAGCCCGACTTCGACACGCCCGACGCGATCAAAGACGCGGCCATTGCCGCGATCCGCGCCGGGTTCACCAAATACACGCCGCCGTCCGGGACCGAGGAGCTCAAGCGCGCGATCATCGCGCGGCTGGAGACCGACCTGGGGTTGCGGTATCAGCCCAACGAAGTGGTGGTCTCGTGCGGAGCCAAACACACGCTCTACAATCTGGCCCAGGCGTTGTTCGAGGAGGGCGACGAGGTCATCATCCCCGCGCCCTACTGGGTTTCGTACCCGGACCAGGTGTTGCTCAACGACGCCACGCCCGTGTTCGTACCCACCGCGGCCGCGGAGGGGTTCATCCTCGACCCGAAACGGTTGGAAGCCGCGATCACGCCGCGCAGTAAGGCGCTGATCTTGAACTCGCCCTCCAATCCCACCGGCGCCGGCTACACCAAGACGCAATTGGAGCGCATCGCGGAGGTGGCGTTGCGGCGCCGGCTGATCGTGATCTCCGACGAGATCTACGGCCAGATCGTGTACGATGGGTACCGGCACGTCAGCATCGCGTCGCTCTCCCCGGAGATGAAGGCCAACACCGTGGTGGTGGACGGCGTGTCCAAGACCTACGCCATGACCGGCTGGCGAATCGGCTACGCCGCGGGCCCGGTCGCGCTGATGACCGCGGTGGCCACCATGCAGAGCCAGAGCACCTCCAACCCGACGTCGATCTCGCAGAAAGCCGCGGTGGCCGCGCTCACCGGTTCGCGCGCGTCGGTGGAGCGGATGGTGACCGAGTTCGCCGCGCGGCGCACCGAAATGGTGCACCGCTTGTCGGCATTGCCCGGCGTGACCTGCTTTCGCCCCCAGGGCGCCTTCTACGCGTTTCCCCACGTGGGCTCGTACTACGGCAAACGCGCGGGCGCGACCACGATCAAGGACTCCAACGACCTCGCCACCTACCTGCTCGACGAAGGCCGCATCGCGGTGGTGGCGGGCGCGGGATTCGGCGCGGACGGTCACGTGCGCCTGTCATACGCCACGTCGATGGAAAAGATTCAAACCGGCCTGGATCGCATGAAGGCCGCATTGGCGAAATTGAACTAGAGAGGATCGGAGTGCCGATTTACGAGTACCAGTGTCAAAAGTGCCGTCACCGCGAGGAGCTGATCCAAAAGGTCAGCGACCCGCCGTTGACCGAGTGTCCCAAGTGTCACGGCCCCATGACCAAACTCATCGCGCCCCCGGCGCTCCAGTTCAAGGGCTCGGGGTGGTACATCACGGACTATTCGGACAAGGGCAAAGGCAAATCCGAGAGCGGATCGAGCGAGAAAAAAGGCGGCGCGGCCAAACCCGCGGCCGAGTCGACACCCTCGACCGGCACGAGCTCGACCGACAAAAAGGCCGACTCCGGAGGATCGTCGACGCCGGCCAAATCATCGGGCGACGGCACCACCTAGTCCGCGCCCGATCACCCGGCGTCAGATAAACTGCTCCGACGTTCGGCGAATCATTTCCTTCCAAATCACTTCCGGGTCGCGATCGAACAACACCGCGGCTTCGGCCGGGACCACGCGCCAACTCCCGCGCGCGATTTCATCCGCCAATTGACCCGGCGCCCATCCGGCGTATCCCGCGAACAGACGGATCGCGGTCGCCGCGTCATCGCTCGTGAGCGCGTCGAGCAGGACATCGGCGGCTTGCGTGACGTACACGTCGCCGAACACGTGCTGCGCGTGTTCAGGCCGCGTGCGCGTACGCAACAACAACTGCAACGCGCGCCGACCAACCGGGCCGCCCGCGTGCACCACATCCGAACGCCCGGCAAGTTCCTTCCGGTCGGGCAACGCCTCGGACAAGGCCGTGGCGGTCGGACGATTGATCACCACCCCGGTGGTGCCTTGGGCGCTATGGTGGGTGATGAGAATCACGGTCTCGCTGAAATTGGGATCGCGCAGATCAAGCTCGGCAATCAAAAAAAGCCCTTTGCCGAGTTCCACGGTCTCGCTCGCCGCGTGACCTGAGTCACCCGCGACAACCGACACCAACAACGCCGCTGCAATCGCCCCGATCAGGAGCCGGTGAAATTGGGACAAGCGCATGGTCGCTGAACCACCGTCATCGAAAGGGTCCCATGATGGGCCGATTGACCGCCGTCGTCCGCAATGGATGCGCCCGCGTCCGACCGTCGCCCGCAGGCGCGTTGCCGTGTCGGGGCCATCGACTCAACCGCCGCGGTCCGGCTTCGTTGCCGCCTCGCGCGTCGGCGGCATATAATACGCCATCGAACTCTCACGACACCAGAACATTCCGGAGTCACGCCATGACCGTTGTCGAGTTGATCAAACGCTTTCGTGAGATCCCGCCGGATCTGCACCACGAACCCGTGCTGGAGCAATTCGCGGCCACGTTCGATGACCTGCTGCCGATCGCGAACAAACCCAGCAACTGCACGACCAACTATGACGCGGGGCATCTCGCGTACATGAAATTGATCGCGCCGATGGGGATCTACGGGTTTCGGTTGTGTTCGCGGGAAGATTGTGTACGACAGCTACAGGTACTGATCGAGCAGTATCGGGCCGACCCCGCGGGATTCAGGGCCGGGCTCGTATCGACGGGCGCCGCGGCGACCGGAGCGCGGCGCGCCGAGTCGCCGTAGCCGGGTCGGGTTCCCTCACCGACGTCAGAGGTGCGCACGTTGTGATGACGCGGTTAGGACGAGGACGCTAAGTCCGCGGCTTCTTCGGGGATCGGTTGATTCGGGCCGGCAACCAGGCCCGCGAGATCGGGATCTTCGCCCGGCGCCAACCCTGCCACGCCCTTGGCTTTTTCCTCTTTACGCGCCAATTGCTTGGCCACCTTTTCCTGCTGCTTCTTTTGCCGCTTCATTTCTTTCTGACGTTTTTCGAATCTCGCCTTTGCATTCCCTGCCATGCATCGTCTCCCGAGTGAAGGTCTCGGGCGTGAGGCGCCGGTGAACCGTGGCCGCTCATGCCCCCGTTATTGCTTATACCATAACACGACTCTGTTCATAGCGAGTAATTTTGTCTTCATGTTGAAGCGTCAGCCCGATGTCGTCCAGGCCGTTGAGCAGGCAATAACGACGAAACTCTTCCACGTCGAACGAGAACGTGATCCCGTCGTTGGACGTGATCGTTTTCTGGTCGAGGTCCACGCGCAGCCGATACCCGGGCGTCGCGCGCACGCGCTGAAAAATGGTCTCGACCTGCTCCTCGCCGAGGCGGATCGGCAAAATCCCGTTCTTGAAGCAGTTGTTGTAAAAGATGTCCGCGAACGACGGCGCGATCACGCAGCGAAACCCGTAATCGAGCAACGCCCACGGCGCGTGCTCGCGCGAGGAGCCGCAGCCGAAGTTGGCGCGCGCGACCAGGATGCTCGCGCCCCTGTATCGGTCCGCGTTCATCTCGAACTCGGGGTTCGGCCGCGTTCCGTCGATGAACCGCCAGTCGTAAAACAGGAACTGCCCGAACCCGGTGCGTTCGATCCGCTTGAGAAACTGCTTCGGGATGATCTGATCGGTGTCCACGTTCGGCAGATCCAGCACCGTGACCACCCCATCCAACGTACGAAACGGCTCCACGTCAGTTCTCCTTCAATTCGTATTGGCGAATATCCACGAACCGGCCCTCCACCGCCGCGGCCGCGGCCATGAGCGGGCTCACCAGGTGCGTGCGGCCGCCCTTGCCCTGCCGGCCTTCGAAATTGCGGTTCGAGGTGGAGGCGCAGCGTTCGCCGGGCTTGAGCGTGTCGGGGTTCATGCCCAGGCACATCGAGCAGCCGGACTCGCGCCAGTCAAACCCCGCGGCTTTGAAGATGCGGTCCAGGCCCTCGGCCTCGGCGCGCTGTTTGATCGCCTGCGAACCCGGCACCACCATGGCGTACACCTTCGACGACACGCGCCGACCGTCCACGAAGCGCGCCACCCGGCGCAAATCCTCGATCCGGGAGTTCGTGCAGGACCCGATGAACACCCGGTCGATCCCCAAATCCGCGATCGGCGTGCCGCCGCGAAGGCCCATGTAGTCCAACGCGCGCTCCGCGGCCTTGCGGGCATTGGGATCGGACAACTCGCCGGGATTCGGCACGCGGCCGTCGATGGCCGCCACCTGGCCGGGATTCGTGCCCCACGTCACCTGCGGCGCGAGCGACGCCGCGTCCACGGCCAGTTTCCGGTCGAAGACCGCGCCGGAATCCGACGGCAGGCGCTTCCATGTCGCGACCGCGGCGTCGAAATCCTTGGGCGCGTACCGCCGGCCCTTGAGGTACGCGAACGTCTTCTCGTCCGGCGCGATCATCCCGGCGCGCGCGCCGCCTTCGATCGACATGTTGCACACGGTCATGCGCTCTTCCATGGACAAGGCGCGGATCGTATCCCCCGCGTACTCGATCACGAACCCGGTCCCGCCTTCGGTGCCGATTGTGCCGATGATCGACAGAATGACGTCTTTGGCCTCCACGCCGTAGGGCCGCTTCCCGTTCACGTCGATGAGAAACGTCTTGGGTTTGTCCTGCAGAAGACACTGCGTGGCCAGCACGTGTTCGACCTCGCTGGTGCCGATGCCGAACGCGAGCGCGCCGAACGCGCCGTGCGTGGAGGTGTGGCTGTCTCCGCAGACGATGGTCGAGCCCGGCAGGGTGATGCCCAACTCCGGGCCGATCACGTGCACGATACCCTGGTCCGGGCTCTTCAGGTCGAACAAGGTGACGCCGAACTCCTTGCAGTTTCGTGCGAGCGTGTCCATCTGTAGCGCGGAAATTTCATCCGTGATCGGCAAGGAGCGGTCGCTAGTGGGCACGTTGTGGTCCATGGTCGCGAACGTCAACTCGGGCCGACGCACCCGGCGTTTGGCCATGCGCAAGCCGTCGAACGCCTGAGGCGACGTGACTTCGTGAATCAAATGGCGGTCGATATAAATGAGGGACGGCTTGCCCGCCTCCGCGTGCACCACGTGGGCGTCCCAAATCTTGTCGAACATGGTCTTGGCGTTCATGACGCGATTCACTCCTGAATTCGGTTGGCGCGTGGGGCGTATTATCGCACAAGCGCCGGGGCAAATGCAGCGGAGCCGGACGCCTCAGACCGAGAGTTTTATCTGAGCCCTGCGCCTAAGGAACATTTACTTGTTTTCAGTTCCGGCGGACGTGGGTTGCCCTTGGTCATCAGTCGACGTGGCCATCCTGCCTTCGGCAATTCCCAGCAACACGGATGCCCGTTGGAATGGTTCCTTGATCCTGGAGGCCCATCGAAAGTCGCTCGCCCCACCCCCCTGTGACGCCGCGCTTTTGGCGAGATCATGCAATGCGTCGGCTTTACTTCGTTCAGATCGAATCTGTGAAATCGTTTGTACAGCCCCACGAACATCGCCCATTTTCGCCTGATATTCGGAAATTTCATGAAGTGCAGAATCCTTTCTCCAGGATCCCGATTCCATTTCGCGCGCGGCCTGAAGGGCCTCGGTGATATCGCCTACTGCGGCACGGTCAATGGAGATCACATTCAATGCGCACAAACGATCGTCAGCATCGAACGTGTCGATCAACCTCCTCGCGCCTTCGACATCTCCCGCCCGTGAGCTGGCTTTCGCTATGAGGCAGTTGGCATAGCTGTTCTGCTCATCGTCCGCACCATTTGCATAGATCGCGGCAGTACGACGGACCCCGTCAACATCCCCGGCGTCAGCCCGTGCCGACAGAATCAGCCCCAACGCGTGCTGCCGCATGCCTTCCGCCCGGATGAACCGCGCGGTTTCTAAGGCTGGTTCCAGATCCCCCACGCTGGCCTGCACACTGGCAATTTGCCAGAGGGCGTCACCTTGGATGAATGAGCCGGGAATGTCGACTGCGATACGCGCGGCGCCTTGCAAGCGAGCACGCCCTTCGCCTGCTTTCCCACGTTCAAACTCGCTTCGAGCGATCTCCGCCAAAGCCAACGATTTCGGATGGCGACCAACCATGGATTCGGCTGTTTTGCTCGCGCCATCGAGATCGCCCGCCGCAATTTGCCCTCTGACCACCCCCCACCGCGCATAATCTTGAACGTAATCCTGCGGAACACGTGCGATAAAATCGAGCGCCTTCTCAACGTCACCGGCTTTAGCCATTGGCGTGACGATGTCCCAGAGGGCGTGGGGATACTCATCGAGAACTCCCGATAAGGTCTTTAAAGCACCGTCCAGATCACCCGAAGAGGCCTGAACGGTCCCGATCTTGTGGAGCGCATCAAGATGTTGCGCCCAATTCTCGTCGATACTCCCGGCAATACGCAGCGCTTCGTCGACGTTTCCGTTCCGCGCTTCCGCCTCGGCAACCGATACTAGAGCGTTCTCCCGCCCACCGATTCCCGGTTCGATTCCTTGAATCAACTCGTTGACTTGATCGAGCCGCCCCGCGTTGATCAATCCCGGCACGAGAATCCGGCTCATCGCATTCCCACGATTGAGTTTCATGCCGGATAGGCTCTTACGGGCCGCGTCATAATCCCCGATTCTCGCCTGCAGCGTCGCCATGCGCTCCAAGATCACATCTCGCTCACCCGGATCTTTTATCTCCGGCACAAGAGCATTCACTTCCTTCAGAATCTCTCGCACCGTCATCGGCATTGCGGATACGAGCGGCGGAGCAATGAGTGCCGTGCCGAAAACGACGAAGCTGATCAGCCAGTTGGAACTTGCGGGAACGTGTGCAGTCACGTTGTTCATCGTGGCATTCATGGCCTACCACTCCGCGTATTCATCAACTCTCATGGCGTTGCCCGCACGCCATAACGAGGTGCCTTCTCTCGAACACGAAACCCAATCCGCGGGCGCGGCACTTCCGGCTCAGGTTCTCCGGGAGGACTCAGGAGAGACATGATCTGCCGGATGACATCGGAGATGACGCGCTCGTGAAGATCCACCCGTTCGGTCAACGTTTTCTCCACGACCGCCAGCTTCTCGGCCAAGTCTTTCTGAGCCGCCAGCATGGCACGCATCTTCACGAATGCGCGCACCACGAAGACGCTCGTCTGGATCGCGCGCTCGCTGCGGAGAATCGTGGCCGCCATGACCGCTCCGTGCTCCGTAAACGCCCACGGCAGTTTTCGCACGCCGCCGTGGCCTGGACTTGATATCGCAATTTGCGATATCAAGTCAGTCAGTTCTTGGCGTGTAAGCTGGAAGACGAAGTCGTGTGGAAAGCGCTTGCGGTTCCGTTTCACGGCCTCGTTGAGGCGGAGTGTCGCCACGCCATACAACGCCGCAAGATCTCGATCGAGAATAACCTTGTGTCCCCGAACCGTGACGATGACGGAGTCGATGCCTTGCACCGCGTATCGCCCCGATTTCTGCGTCATGGTTCGTCCTCGATCACCGGTTCATGTGGATTCGCGCACGACACGCGCTCAATCACCGAGTCGTTCCAACGATTGCATCGAAAGAAGGGAGAGCCACCACACATCCGTGGCGAAGGACGACCTACTCTAGCAGAAGAGCGCGGCAAGGAACAAGACGCCCGACGTCGCCGGTCGCACTGGCCGAGCGACTGTGTTATAGTTTTTTGCATCAGGGGAGTCACTCCTCCCCGAGTCTCCCGTGGTGGGAGGCGACTCAGGAACCGGGCAGCGGCGGTCCGGTGAATGGGAGCTCGCGGGCTGGGTCCGCGCGCGGCAGTGTCCCGCCGATGAAAGGAGGTGGTCCAGTGGGCAGTACCAACCCTACGGCGAGTGAGGTGGCGGCGTCCTAGCCACGCCCCTTCTTTCGGCGGAGCTGGGACAATGCCCAGCGCCACCAGACCCGGAAGCGCGGACGCCGGAGCCGCAATAGGATCGCACGATCCGCTTCCGGGTTGTCTTTTGTCTACAGCGGCGCCACAAGATGACTGTTGGCCGGTTAGCCGGTGCGCCGGTAAACGCAACCGGTGACAGAACCGGTTGGCCGGTCGATTTCAACCGGCCAACCCGCGCACCGCTGTTGCCTTCCCCGCCAAACCTGTCCTAGACTGTCGCTATGAATTCGTTCATGTCGCGGATCGCCGGCATTGCGATCGCCGCGGTCCTTGCGGTCGGCCTCATAGGCGAACGATCAGTTGCCCAGGCCGCATCGATCTACCGCGGGTTCTACTCGCTCCACCTCGGCATGACGGTCGAGGACTTCACCGCAACCACGCCGGCGGAAGAGGTCAGCCGAGATCCCGACAGCCGGGTGTTTGCGGTCACGAAGGTCCCGGCCGACATCTTCGGAGTCACTGCGTCGTTCGACGACGATCGTCTGGCCCACATCGAAGTGATCTACTCCTCGGCGTATTCGACGAGTACGTCGTGGGAGGACTTCGTCGCCGTGGCGATCCGAAAGTACGGCACCGGGTTCCACCTGCCCACCCCGGGCGGCGACGTGGAGATGTGGGACGACGGCCACACCACGTTGATTTTGGAACGGCGGGAGGTGACGCAACAGGCCTTCGCGTACACGCTGACCCTGCAAGACGACGCGGTGGCGTTGCGACGGGGCGACCGCTGCGCGCCCCGCCTCGAGGTCTGACTCCTCGCGCCCACCGATTGACTTCTACGCGACTTCTCGACTATTCTGTCCCCCTTCGCCCAGGTGTTGCCCCTGGTGGAGATTGCGGTTTCAGGGGGACTGTGCGATATAATTCCGGCTTTACGACTCACGCCGCCGTCGCTGGACCGGCGTGTTGACCAGAGGAGGCCACGGTGCCCGGATACTTACTGCCTGAGAAGCCGATCACGTCCGCCGAAGAGTACGCCAAAACCGGAGGGTGGAAGGGCCTGGAACGCGCCCTCTCCATGCCCCCGGAAGCCGTGATCGACGAAATCAAGAAATCCGGATTGCGGGGACGCGGGGGCGCGGGATTTCCCACCGGCATCAAGTGGGCGGGCACGCGCCAGAAAGAATCCCCGGACGGCAAGAAATATCTGGTGTGCAACGGGGCGGAGGGCGAGCCCGGAACGTACAAGGACCGCCCCTTGATTATGCTGAACCCGTATCAATTGCTCGAAGGCGTGGCCATCGCGTCGTTGACGATCGGGGCGGACAAGGCGTTCATCTGCCTCAAGGAGATCTTTCACTCGCAAATCAAACGGCTGGGCGAGGCGATCGCCGAGTGCGAGGCCAAGGGATACCTCGGCCCCAATGTCATGAACTCGGGACGGGCGGTGCGCGCCGAAATCACGATCGGCCCCGCCACCTATTTATTGGGCGAGGAAACCGCGATGCTCGAGACCATCATGGGCAACGCGGCCATGCCCCGTCAGGTCAAACCGTTCGAGTGGGGCCTGCCGTTCTCGGGCGGCGGGATCGCTTCACCCGTGGTGGTCAACAACGTAGAAACCCTCTCCCACGTGGCGCACATCATGCGCAACGGCGCGGACTGGTTCAAAGTGATCGGCCCGCCGCGAAGCCCCGGCAACTTCATCTGGACCGTGTCCGGAGACGTGCGCAAGCCCGGGTTCTACGAGTTGCCGATGGGCACCACCATGACGCAATTGCTGGAAGTCGCGGGCGGCCCTAAGCCGGGGCGCAAGTTCAAAGCCGCGTTCCCCGGCGGCCCGTCGGCCGGGCTCCTCACCCCGGACAAGTTCGATACGCCGTTGGATTTCGACTCGCTCAAGAAGGTCGACTCCGGGCTCGGCTCGGGCTGCGTCATCGTGTACGACGACACGGCCTGCATGGTGCACGTGGCGTACAACTTTTCCCGGTTCTTCGCCAATGAAAGCTGCGGCCAGTGCTTCTCGTGCAACTGGAGCACCAAGGAAATCACCCATTTGATCCTCAAAATGGAACAAGGCATGGGCGCTGAAGCCGACATGATGGAAGCGTGGGAGATCACGGAGCGCATGCCCGGCAAGGGCCGGTGTTTTTTGATCAACGCGGAATCCCTCATCGTCCGCACCATCTTGAAGCATTTCTCCGAAGAGTTCGCGGCCCACGCGGGCAAACCCTGTACCTCGCGTCGCAAGCTGCCGATTCCCAAGATCCTCGATTTTAACGGGAAGGACTTTGTCTACGACACGATGGATCTCGAGTTGGACTGGGTCCCGGGACAGGCCGCCCCGGTGTTGGTGCCGGACGACCACCAAAGAACGCGGGGCATCTGATCTCGGCGCGCCGCAACCCTCGCTGATCCGAACCGCCGCGGAAAAACAAAGGGCGGACCGTCTGGTCCGCCCCTCGCTGAATTCTTCCTGAACTACCGTTACTTCTTCTTGGTCGTGGTCGACTTCTTGGCCGCGGGCTTCGGAGCCGGCTTGGGCTTCGACAATTCCTCCACCTTCTTCTCCAATTCACCGATCTTGGCTTGGAGATCCGCGTTGGCCTTGCTCATCTCATCGGCCTTCGCCGCCAACCCGTTTTTTTCCTGAGTCAACGAGTCCACCTGCTGTTTCAGTCCGGCGTTCTCCTCCTTGAGCTTCTTGGATTCGCATCCGGTCAACGGCAGAATGATCAACGCGGCGACAATCGATAACGCTACGAGTTTCTTCACTACGATCACCTCCCCTCGATCGTCCATGTGATTTGGGCGTATATTCCAGAATGGCACGCGCCACCTCATGAAAAATCGGGCATACAGATACACTACCGATGGCTGGAAATCAAGTGGACGGGAACGACGTTACAAAAAAAACTTGGCGAGATCGATGCCGAGCGACTGGGCGTCGGCGGTTTCGACGATCCGGCGGCGCGGACTCGCGTCCTGGTCCGCCAGATCAACGGTCTCGCCGTCCACCTCGCGGCCCGAGGCGTCACGAATCAACTTGACCAGCGGGTGCGCGCGCCGCTCCGGGGTGGGGTGGCTCCCGACCACGACCGCCAGTTCCCCGGTGTCGAACCGCACGATGGTTCCCACCGGGTACACCCCCATGGTATTGGCGAACACCTTGAGCAACAACGGGTCGTACACCGTGCCGGCTTTGGCCGCCATCAGGCTCAGGGCCTTGTCGGGCGGCAACGGCACCCGGCTGTACACGCGCGACGCGGTCATGGCGTCGTAGCAGTCCGCGAGCGAGATGATCCGCCCGAACAACGTGAGTTTGCGCGGCACCGCGATCTTGGGGTAGCCGGACAAGTCGTAATTGAGGTGGTGCTCGAACCCCGCGATCACGATCTTGGTGGACACGTCGTCGAGCCCCTTGAGGCGCAGCAGGCTCTTCACGCCGTACACGGGATGCCGCCGAATGACCCGCCAGTCCTCCGGCGTGAAGTCCCCCGCCTTGTTCAGGATCTCCAGCGGGATGTCCGCCTTCCCCACGTCGTGGAACAAGGCGGCCACGCCGAGTTCGGACAGATGCGCGCGTTCGTACCCGAGCCGCTGGCCGATCGAGAGCGCCAAAATACACACGTTCACGCAGTGGCTGTACGTGTATTCGTCGTGACTCCGCAGCGTGGTTAACCCCAACAAGGTGTTCTCATCTTGCAACAACGTGTCCACCAGGCCCTGCACCACGCGTTTGGACTTTCTGACGCCCACCGCCTGTTTGAGCTTGACGCTCTCCATCACCTCCGCGACGGCCGCGATCGTGCGGAAATAGGTTCGTTTGGCCACGGCTTTCTGACTCTCGTGCTCGCGAGCCGGCTTGGCGCGGGCCAACAGGGGCGACGACACCTCCACGTGCGCCACTCCGGCGCGGGTCAGGGCCGCGCCCAGTTCCTCCGCGGTCGTGGTCGAGCTGGTCGCCCACTCGTGCGCGAACGCCATGACGTCTTCCACGCTCAGGCCCGCGTCGAACCGAACGCTCCCCACCCCGCGCGCCTGCATCGCGGCGATCAATTCGCTGAACCCGATGTACCCCTCCAGATCCGCCTTGAGTCGGAAGTCGTCGAGGTACAGATGATCGCCGTCCTGGCGCAGGATGGGTTCGGCCCGCCAGTCCCGAACCTCCGTCACGGTCTTGACCAGGCGTTCCGCGGACTGCGTCAACGCCACGTTCCCCGCCAGATGAATGTGCGCGGTCTTGAGGAGGATGTGAACCTGATAGACCAGGCGCTTGCCGATCCGGTTCAGGTTCTCGTCCCGGATGTGACTGCCCTTGACCGCCTCGAACAGCTTGGGCGCCGCGTTATGGGGAGTCCCGCCTCGCGTCACGCCGCGCGCTCCAAATCCCGAAGGGCGCGTTGCGCCTCCTCGCGGATGTCGTCGCGCGCGGACGCCGCGGTCTCCCGCAAGAGCGCCACCGCGGCGGGCGACCCGATGCGCCGCACCAACGCCACGGCGTGCCGCGCCCGGGCGTCGTGCCGCCCGGACAAAAGTCGCCGCCACCCGCGCCCCATCTCCAGCCAGGGCCGGATCAGCGATAACGCCGCGTCCCCGCCGACGTCCGCCAGCGCATCGAACCACTCGCGCTGCTCCGTCTCCTTGCGATGGGAAAATCCGTGGTCATCGATGACCGCGATCAGCCGCGCCAGCAGATCCTGCGACGCGTGACGACGCGCCAGGCGAAGCACGTGCAACCGGACCGCTTCGTCCTTGTCCTCCAGCCAGCTCACGAGCGCCCCGCCCAGCCGCTCCGCGCCGAGCGCCTCCAACGCCTTGATCGCCTCCCTCCGCAGCCGCGCGTCGGGGTGCGTCATCACCGCCTCCAGCCCCGGCTGCGCGCGAGGGTCTTTCACGCACCCGAGCACGTAAATCACATTGCGCGCCACGTACCACGGCGCGTCCGGGAGCCGCGCCAGCATCGCGTCCACCCCCTCGCGTCCGAACGCGATCAACGCGTCGCAAATGATCCGCCGCCCCTTGGCGGTCTGCACGTGATCGAGCAGCGTGATGAGCGAGTCCACCGCGGACGAGGGCAGTCGGGTCAGATACCGCGCAACGGCGTCGGTCTCCCACACGCCTTGCCGACTGAGAGAATCTTCCAACGGCGCCACGCGCTCCCAGGTCCCCATCTGCGTCCACACCACGCGGATCAACTCGCGGCTGCGCGCCGAGACCTTGGCCTCGTCGTCCCGCAACGCCGCCAACCGGCACACGATATCGTTGGCGCGCTCGAACCGATCCTGCTTGACGCTGGTGGCCACGATGTCGTCCAACACCTGCAACACTTCCAGAAACGACTCCTCGTCATCGTCCAACGCCAAAATCGACGTCAGAATATCGATCAACTGCCCCACGTAATCCTGCGTGGTGTCTTCCACCACCTGTCGCTGCAGCGACGCGATGTCCTGATCCGTCAGCGCAAACACCACGCTGTCGTGCCGCAGCGACTCGGGAACCGCCTCCGGTTCCGGATCGGGAGCCGCCGCGTCAGGCGCGCCGTCATCCGCGGCTTCTGAAGCGGCTCCTCCACCAGGCCGCTTGGCCTGCGATGACAACGCCACCTCGCCCTCCGACGCCTCATCGACCTCGGCGACGTCATACGTCACGTGCGGGATCGGCTGCTCCCACAACCTGGTGACAATGTCACTGTCCAACGGCCTCGAATCAGACGTGAGCACATCGAGCAACCGGTCCAGGTCTTCCCTGGTAAGCCCGGCATGAATCACCAACTCGGCAAGCCCGTCCGACGAACACCGAAACGCCAGATTCTCGAACCGGTTGGCCTCCTCGTACACCGGCGTGCCGCCGACACAAAACTCATACCCCTTCACCGTCAACGCCAAATCGCCGTGCTCCTCCAGATGACGCAACAACCGCCCCGCAAAATCATCCCGAAATTTCCGACAAATCTCATGCTCCGGCAGATACATCTTCGACGCCTTGACCGCCTTGACCAACGCGCGCATGACCTCGCGGGCGGACTCCACCACCTGGTTATCGGCCGTCGGCTGGGGTCCAGCGGATGCAGGCTTAAGGGGGTCGGGCACCATGTCGGCTACAGACAAAAGCGCGAAGGACCATCAAACAGGCGTCCCTCGCGACGCGGCCAAGTATAGCCACGGCCGACTTCGTGTCAAAAGAGCGCCGGGTTAGGAGAGAAGGCAGGCGATTTGCGTCACATTCTTGACATTAAAGTCCTGTTAGTTTTCATGAGCCGCCGGCTCACCCCGCGGCATGAAAATGCGGTATGATGCGGCGCGGAGGCCCGGGCGACGTCGTCTCGCCTTGGTACTGCGAGTCCGCAGTTAGTTGGACGCGGGAGC
>JBMOMD010000040.1:0-5920 GCA_049325295.1 Nitrospirota bacterium | reverse complement strand
CCACGCTCGCGTACACCAAATATGTGGAGTACGGCGCGGTGCTGCAGGATCCGGATATCTGTTTCGGCTGCGGGTACTGCACCTGGGTGTGTCCCTACAACGCGCCGCAACTGGACCCGGTGAAGGGGCAGGTCGAGAAGTGCAACATGTGCGTGGACCGGCTGGAGGTCGGCCTGAAACCCGCGTGTGTGTCGGCCTGTTTGTCCAACGCGTTGGACTTCGGCGTGATCGAAGATATCCCGCTGGGAAAACAGCAAGCCAAACTCGCGATTCCCGGATTTCCCGACCCGGCGATCTCGCGGCCCAACGTCCGCTTCCAGCAAACGCGTTCGTTGCCGGGTGAATTGCGGCGCGCGGACGGGGAACCCGTGGCGTACCGGAAGGATCAGCCGGGCGGGGACCGCTTCACGGTGGCCCCGGGCGGCACGCCGGCGCAAGCGGAGTGGGGGCTGGCCAAGCTGCGATCGCGCGAGGACCCGCTGGTCATATTCACGTTGCTGTCGCAGGCCGTGGTGGGCGCGTTCACGTGGATCGTGTTGGGGCCATGGTTGGGCGGGGACGGAGGAGCGGCGTTGTCGGCGAGCGCGCATCCGATCGCGGTTGCCGCCACGCTCTGGGGACTGTTCGGGTTGCAGACGTTGGGCATGGTGATGTCCACCCTGCACTTGGGCAAGCCGCAATATTTCTATCGCGCCATGAACAACCTGCGGCACTCGTGGGTGAGCCGGGAAATTTTCTTCATGGGCGCGTTCTACCATCTGCTCGGAGCGCTGGCGATCGTCGTCACGTTTCCGGGGCTGATCGCGTGGTTGCCCGCGGGGATCGCCGATCTCGTGCCGTCGCTGTTGGGATGGATCGGCGTCGCGGCCGGAGGGTTGGGCATGTACAGCATGATCCGGTGTTATCGCATCAAAGCCAGACCGTTCTGGGATCATTGGCACTCGGGCGGGGCGTTCGCGTCGAGCGCGGTGATTCTGGGCAGCGCCACGGTCGGCGCGATCTTCGGCCTGGTCGAGGTCATGGCGGGGCGCTCGCCGTTTCCGGTCTCGGACCCGGCGGCCGCGGCGCTGCTGGCCGGACTCGCGTTGCAGGGCATGTCCCTGGCCGCGCATCTGCGGTTCTTGAACCAACGGGGCGACGAAGCCGCGGTGTCGCGCCGGCTCCTGCTCACCACGTACGGCAAGACCTACGCCGCGCGCTGGGTCAGTTGGGCGGTGCTGGTGATCTCAGCCGTCACCCTTGTGGCCGTGGGCGATCCGGGCGCGCCGACCCCCTGGTCTCCGGCGGCGTGGGCCGTGATCTGGACGGCCGCGGTCGTCCACGAACTGGTCGGGCGCGCCCTGTTCTACGTGGTCGTGGTGCCCACCACCCACCCCGGCGCCTTTTTTTGGGGCAACAAGGTGTTCGAGACGCACGCGCGGGTTAGCGGCTTGGCGAAAATGCCCCAAGTGGGAGTGGTACCCGGTGAGCATTAATTACGAGGGGGAGATGGGGGGAGGGGGCGAGGGGGAGACACACTTAAGTCATCAGACTTGTCGCCCCGTCGCCCCGTCGCCCACTCTCCCCCTCGTCACTTCCATCAATATTTCAGCAGGCGGCATTCCCAAGCTGCCGATCTCGGTGGCCGAGGTGATGATCGATGGCATCCGAGGCGACGGGAGGGCTCACGCCAAACACGTTAAACCCACGCGCGCGATCTCGCTCATCGAAGAAGAGGTCCTCGTTCAGATTCGGAGGGAAGGGTACGCGGTCGGGCCGGGTGTGATGGGGGAGAACCTCACGGTGCGCGGGCTCGATCTGCTCGCGCTGACGCCCGGGACCCGGTTGCGGTTTGCCGGCGGGGTCGAGATCGAACTCGTTGAGCCGCGCAAGCCGTGTTTCGTGCTCGACGCGATCCATCCGGACTTAAAGACCGTGGTCCAGGGCCGGTTCGGGTACATGGCGCGGGTGGTGGCCGAGGGTGCGTTGCGGGTCGGCGAGTCGATTCGGGTCCTCCCGCGCGTGATCGGCGCGATCCTCGCGGGCGGCCGCAGCCGCCGGATGGGGCGTCCCAAGGAGGGCGTGCTGTTGTGGGACGGACGTCCCATGATCGAACACGTGGTCGAGGCGATGCGGACGGTTTGCCCCCAGGTGGTGATCGTGGGGGCGTGTCGCGGGTGGACCCCTGAACCGCCCATCATCCGGTTGGACGATCGATGGGCCGACCAGGGGCCGTTGGGAGGGATTGACACGCTGCTGTCGAGCGGGCTGGCCGCCGGCTATCTGGTGGTGGGCTGCGACCAACCGCTGGTGACCCCGTCGATGCTCCGGCTGTTGCTGAACCCCTCGGACCCGGACATCCCTTGCTTCCTGCGCGCGGAAGACGGAGTCGAACTCGACCCGTTTCCGGGATACTTTCCCGCGTCCTGGGTCCCCGTCGCGCGCGCCGCGTTGGAGCAGGGACGGCGCGGGCTTCGCGATGCGGTTCGAAACGACCGTTGGGAGTGGGTGACGCTTCCCGAGACATTGCGACGCGGTGTGCAGAGTTTGAATGCCCCCGACGATGTGGCGCGCGCGACCGCGTCGCGCTGAGTCGCGCCGGGATCCGTCCGACAGAATTGTCGATTCGGGTTTCACAGAAGTGTTCGACAAATTCGTCGAGACGGCTCGTGATGAGGCTGGGAAGAAACTGAGTGTTCCCTTTGGGCGTTCATCATGCGATGTGACGGTGGTACACGGTTTGCTCTTGTGCTGATGGCAATGGAGAACGTGAGATGACCACGCGGGTTGTGGTGGTTGGCAACGGCATGGCCGGCATCGCCGCGGTGGAGGCGATGGTGGGCCGCGCCGCTCCGCCGCGGATTACCGTGTTCGGCGCGGAGCCGTACGTCAACTACAACCGCATATTGCTTTCGGACGTGCTGGCGGCCGCCAAGTCCGTGCAAGACACTATTCTCAACCCCCGCGAGTGGTACGACCGACACGGCATCGACTTGTATGCCGGCACCCGTATCGCCGCGCTGGATCTCCCGAATCGAGCCGTGGTGACGCAGGAAGGGACGCGCGTGGGGTATGACCGGCTGCTGTTGGCCACGGGCAGCACGCCGTTTCTCCCCGCGATCAGCGGGTTGGACAAGCGCGGGGTGTTCACGTTTCGCAATATCGACGACACCGAATCCATGATTCAGTGGGCCGGGTCTCACCGACGCGGGGTGGTGGTGGGCGGCGGGCTGTTGGGCCTTGAAGCCGCGCGCGGTCTGACCAACCGCGGGATGCGGGTGACCGTGGCGCACCTTGCCGGACATCTGATGGAGCAACAGCTCGACGCCGGGGCCGGGGAATTGCTGCGTCGGCGGATCGAGAAGATGGGAATCGCGGTGCGGCTCTCGTGCACCGTGGAGGCGATTCTTGGCGATGACGCGGTCGCGGCGGTGCGGTTGTCCACCGGGGAGGCGATCGAGACCGATCTGGTGCTGATCACCGCCGGTATCCGGCCCAACGTGCAACTCGCGCGCGACGCGGGTTTGGCCGTGAACCGGGGCGTGGTGGTCGACGACACGATGGCCGCGTCGGTCGACGGCGTGTACGCGGTGGGCGAGTGCGTGGAGCACCGGGGCCGAACGTACGGGTTGGTAGCGCCGCTGTACGAGCAAGCCAAGGTGGCGGCGGACGCGATCGCGGGCGAGGGGCGCCTGCGCTACCAGGGATCGGTCACCCAGGCCACGCTCAAAGTGGCCGGTATTCATCTCACGTCCATGGGGCAAGTGATCGAGCGATCCGAGGCGGACGAGGTCCTGCTCGCGTGCGATACCGGGATGGAGAGTTACAAGAAGCTCGTGATCCGCGACCAGCGCATCGTGGGCGCGATTTTTCTCGGGGACTCGTCGGGCAGTCAGGCGATCCGCGAGAAGATGACGGCCGGGACCGACATTTCCGCCGAGCGCGCGACGTTGTTGACCGGCGGAGAGGCCGCAACCGCGAGCGTGGCCGACCTGGCGGACGACGCCACGATCTGCAACTGCAACGGCGTCACCAAAGGCGAACTCACGGCCGCGATCCTGGAAAAAGGGTGCGTCTCGCGTCAGCAGATCGCGGAGTGCACCCGCGCGACCACCGGATGCGGGACCTGCGCCGGGTTGGTGGACGAGTTGCTGGCGATCATGGCGCCGGCTCCCGCGCCGGGCGCCGTGGGGGCGGTCAAACCCCCGAACAAGATCGAGCAGCTCAAGAAAACCAAGCCGGGTCTGGACGTGCTCCCCGATTTGGACCGCTATGCCAAGGAAGGATGGGAAGCGGTTCCGGAAGACGACGTGCAGCGCCTCAAGTGGTACGGCGTGTTCCTGCGGACGCCCACGCCCGGACACTTCATGCTGCGCGTGCGCGTGACCAACGGGATCGCCACGGCCGCGCAATTCCGCGAATTCGCCCGCATCGCGCGCGAGTTCGGCCGCGGTTTCGCGGAGCTGACCACCCGGCAGCAGGTGCAGTTGCGGTGGATGACGATCGACCGGATTCCCGCGATCCTGGACGCGCTCCAGGCCGTGGGGCTGACCACCATGCAGACCGGCATGGACAACATCCGCAACGTGATGGGGTGTTCGGTCACGGGCCTGGCGCCGACCGAAACCCTGGATACCGCGCCGATCACTCGCGCGCTCACCGACCGGTTCATCAACAACCGGGAGTTCACGGATTTGCCGCGCAAGCTCAACATCGTCATCACCGGCTGCCGGGAGAATTGCACGCATTCCGAGTCCCAAGACATCGCGCTGACGCCCGCCGCGCGGACCATCGACGGGGAAGCCGTGACGGGATTCAACGTCGCGGTCGGCGGTAAGCAGGGGTCGGGCGGATTCACCCCGGCGACCCCGTTGGACGTGTTCGTCAGACCCGACGAGGCGGTGGATGTCGCGACCGCCGTTATTTTGGCGTTCCGCGACCACGGTCCGCGCGAAGCCCGCAACAAATCGCGGTTGGCGTTCCTGGTGCAGGAGTGGGGCATCAAGCGACTTCGCGCCGAAATCGAACAACGGGTCGGGCGGCCGCTCCTTCGGGCCGGAAGCGATGGGCGCGACGCCAAAAAGAAGAACACGCACATCGGCGTGTTCCGGCAGAAACAGGCCGGTCTGAACTACGTGGGACTCGCGGTGCCGATCGGGCGCTTGACCGGTGAACAACTCGACGACCTGGCCCGGCTCGCGGAGGACTATGGCAGCGGAGAAATCCGGATCACGCCGGAGCAGAACGTGGTCCTCGTGAACGTCCCGGATCGCAGGTTGGGCGCCCTGTTGGCCGACGAGCCGCTGCTCAAGGACGTGCCCTACAATCCCTCCGAAATCATGCGTGGTCTGGTGGCCTGTCCCGGAACGGATTACTGCGGTCTCGCGTTGATTGAAACCAAATCGCGGGCGCTCGCGATCGCCAGGTCCTTGGAACGAAAGGTCTCCGTCAACAAACCCGTTTCGATCCATTGGTCGGGGTGCCCGTCGGGCTGCGGCAACCACCTGATGGCGGACATCGGTCTGCTCGGCAAACGGGCCAAGATCAACGGTCAAATCGTGGACGCGGTGGATATCTTCGTGGGGGGACGATCCGGACCGCGGACCGAACCCGGCAACAAGATCATGGAAGACGTTCCCTGCGACGCCTTGGAACCCGTGCTCGAAGGGTTGGCGCGCCATGTGATCCGGGACAAGGCCGTTCACGTGGTGCAGGGCGACGGAGCGCCGACGGAGCCTCGATCATGAGCGGGAACGCGGCCCGACATGACGAGGATCCCTCGATCCGCAACGCGGTGGAGCGTTTGGAGCGCGATCTCATCACGCGCGCATTGGCCGCGGCGAGCGGGAGTCAGTCCGAGGCGGCACGCCGCCTCGGAATCAGCGAACGCGTGCTGCGCTACAAGATGAAGAAATACGGCATCGTGCGTTCGACAAAAGTG
>JBMOMD010000039.1:0-6195 GCA_049325295.1 Nitrospirota bacterium | reverse complement strand
AAAACCCGCGCGGAGGCCGGCCCAAAAGGCCGCCCGCGCCGCCAAACCTAAACCAAAAACAAAACCGGCTGCCAAACGCCGGGCCGCGACCAAGACCAAACCCGCGGCGACGCGTGTCGCCCGAGCGCCGAAGGTCACGCCGGTCGTTGCGCCCGCGCCGGTGGTTCCGGCGAACGAACTCAAGGCCGGAGTGGTCACCCATTATTACTCCCACCTGTCGGTGGCGGTGGTGTCGTTGACCGATCGCGGGTTGCGCGTGGGCGACCGGATTCACGTCAAGGGCCACACCAGCGATTTCTACCAAACCGTGGAGTCGTTGCAGGTCGAACACGAATCGGTCATGGCCGCCCGCATCGGCCAAGCCGTGGGCATGAAAGTGACGGAGCATGCTCGCGAACATGACGTCGTCTACCTCGTGACCTAAATCGCGGCCGGCCCGCCGGGCGGCGTTACGCGGGTTTCGTGCGGCGCCGCAACACGTACGCGGCAAGGCGGGAAGACTCCTCGGGCGTGAGTCGCTCCCATTGCACCCCGTACACCGGCCCCACCTCACGGGGATACCGGATGGTGAAGATGTTGCGCACCACGCCGGACGTCACGATCGGCTTCTGATCGTCGAACGTCAGCTCCACCCGCGGGACCGTGTGCCCGACCGCGAATCCGGTGACGTGCGGCGACGAAAACGCCACCCCGCCCTGACTGAGATTGTGAACCTCCGCCGCAAGCCAGCTCCCCGAGAGGACCATGGCCACGCGCAGTCTGACCTCGGGCGCCACTTCCACCCGGTGATGGACCCGGCGATCAACCTGGTGCACTTCGGTCGGATACCGGATCAGGAACACCGGGAGCGGGTCCGATTGGCGCCGCACGACCACCGACGCGAATTCGTGCAGCACCTTGTCGATGACCACCCGCACTCGCACCACCGAGGCCGAGCGCGGCGCGTCGCCGGACATCACGTCGAGCACCAGGGATTCGACGTCTTGCACGCGTCGAGCGCCGGACAGCCGCCCCGTGCACGACACGCCCTGGCCGTCGAACAGCAAGTCGCATGGAATGCGCTCGGCAATCACTCGTTCAAGAATTTTCCCCACGTCCTCCATCCCACGCTCCTTTCGCCCAATGGCCCCGGTTCCCTCCGAGCCCCGCGGTGGGCGCGGCCCGTCCGATCAATTCGTCAAGATTTTCGTTCGTCGCTGATCAACCACGTCGAACAACGGACTTTCGTACCCGCCTCGATCCATGATTTCGCGCAGCGTCGGAACCTGATCGAGGATCGGGCCACGCTTGGGACGCCACGCGGGCGTGCACCGCTGGTTGGCGAGCGCCAACCACTCCCGCAGCGGACGCGTCACGGTCCCGTTCTCCTCGCCGAACGCCAGGTGACACGGCACTCGGCGCTCGCAATCGGTCTCGGTCCACAAGGCGGCTTTGACATCCGCGGTCGTCACCGTGCCGGGGGCGTCCAACACGATCCGAACGCGGTCCGGGGTGGAGCGGTCCTCCATCTGCGTCAGGGTCACCCGACCCCGCCTGGCCGCCGCGCGAATCTGGGCGACCACGGTCTTGATCAACACGCCCGGCGGAAGCGACGTGATCGCCACGCGCGTGCGGGCCCCCTGCAACTCCTCGTCGATCGCGGCCCGCAACACCAGCGTGGCCGAGCCGGTCTCATATAATTGCCGGACGTCGGCGGCGCCCCAAATCACGCCGCCCGCCGGAAAATCCGGTCCCGGCATCACCGTCATCAACTCATCGAGCGATTCCTGCGGGTCCTGCCGCAGGTGTTCCATCGCGGTCCACAGTTCGGACAGATTGTGAGACGGGACCACGGGCGAGCCGTCGAGACGGCCGTTGAGCAGCCCCAGCGGCAACAACGGCGGACGATTCAGCGGCAACACCGCGTGGGACACCTCGGACGCGCGCACGCTCACCAGGTCGGGCCCGCCGGGGTCGTCGTCGTGATGATCTCCGATCATGCCGGCGGCTTCCAGCAGCGGATACCGGGCGCGCCAGGACTGCGTCAAACGCAGGAGCAGGCGGTAGACGTGCCCGACGGTGCCGGGCAGGTACTCGTGCTGCACGTGCGCCGCGACGTCCTCGCACGCGGCCTCCACGTCGTCGGGATCAAGCCCCAGTTCGCGCGTGCAAAAGAGGGTGACCACGCGTTTGGCGTCGATCCGCTCGTGCGGTTCGTCCACCAGTTCATGCACGACGTGCAAGAGCCGGCGGGTTTCCGGGGTGCACCCGTCCAGCAGGTCGATCGGCGCGGCGGCTCCCAACAACGTCATGCCCGGCGTGACCCCGACTCGATTACCCGATCCACGGACGCGTGCTTAGAGCGGTTGCGCGTCATACCCGGCCTGTTTGATCGCGGCCACCAGGGCCGCCGCGTCCACGCGGATGTCGTACAATACCGACGCCACCGCGTCCTCCGCGAACACCTCGGCGTCCACCACCCCGTCCACGGCCTTGAGCGTCCGCTCGAGCGACGCGGCCTGCTCCTCGGTGATGTTCGGGACTTTGATGAACGCTCTCACCACCACTCCTGCGCGGCACGAGGGCTAACTATAGTAAATCCCCTAACGTCGCGCAAGACTGGACGGCCGTTCCGACGACGCGCTACAATCCGCCGCCATGTGGTCCAGCCTGCAACGGGAGATCACCGCCTGTGCCGCGTGCCCCCGGCTGGTCGCCTACCGGGAACGCGTGGCCAAGGAGAAGCGCCGCCAGTACCGCGACGACGCATACTGGGGGCGTCCGCTGCCCGCGTTCGGCGATCCGAACGCCCGACTCGTCATCATCGGATTGGCGCCGGCCGCGCACGGCGGGAATCGCACCGGACGCATGTTCACCGGGGATTCGAGCGGCCAGTGGTTGGCCCGCGCGCTGCACCAGTCCGGGTTCGCCAACCAACCCACGTCGGAGCGACGCGACGACGGGTTGACGCTTCACGACGCGGTGATCACGGCCGCGGTGCGCTGCGCGCCGCCCGACAACAAACCCACGCCGCGCGAGTTCGCGACCTGCCGCTCGTTCCTCATTCGCGAACTCCGATTGTTGACGCGGGCGAGCGTGGTCATGGCGCTGGGCAAACTCGCGTTCGACGCGTATTGGGCGGCGCGCGCGGAGATGGGCCTGGCCGCGCCCAAACCCCGCCCCGCGTTCGCCCACGGAGCCCGTTACCCGTTGCCCGAGGGCGTGACGCTGATCGCCTCGTACCACCCCAGCCGCCAAAACACTCAGACCGGCAGACTCACCCGCGGCATGCTCGCCGGCGTGTTCCGGTCCGCGCGCCGCGTGCTCGACCAACACCGCGCGGGGTGATCGTGTCGTCCTCGTCCCGCGCGAGCCGTCTGAACGCCGAAGCCCGGCGCCTGGCGGACGACGCGGCGCGGACCACCAGTTGGAAGCGCTGGGGCCCGTATCTCGCGGAGCGCGCCTGGGGCACGGTCCGGGAAGACTACAGCGCCCGGGGATCGTTCTGGGAGTATCTCCCCCACGATCACGCGCGCTCGCGCGCCTTCAGATGGAACGAAGACGGGTTGGCCGGGTGGTGCGACCGCCACCAGTACATCTGCTTCGCGCTGGCGCTCTGGAACGAACGTGACCCGATCCTCAAGGAACGGCTCTTCGGTCTGACCGGCAACGAGGGCAACCACGGCGAAGACGTCAAGGAATACTACTTCTATCTCGATTCGACGCCGACCCATTCCTACGCGCGGTCCCTGTACAAGTATCCGCAGGCGGCGTTTCCGTATGCCCGGCTCGTCGAGGAAAATCGGCGGCGCGGACGAGGCCGGCCCGAATTCGAGTTGCTGGAGACCGGCGTGTTCGCCGGCGGCCGGTATTTCGACGTTTTCGTGGAGTACGCCAAAAACACGCCCGAAGACGCGCTGATCCTCATCACGGTGGTCAATCGCGGGCCCGAGACCGCGACGATCCGCGTCTTGCCCACCATCTGGTTTCGCAACACCTGGGCCTGGGGGCTCGACGAGCGAAAGCCCGTGTTGCGGCGCGTCGACGGCCCGCCCGACACGCGCGTCATCGCGCTTCGGCACCACTACTACGGACGGCGGTGGCTCGCGTGCGACCGGCACCCCGAGCTGTTGTTCACCGAGAACAACACGAATCACCGCCGGCTCTTCGGCGTGGAGAATCTCTCGCGCTACGTGAAGGACGGCATTCACGACGCGATCGTCGAGGGCCGACGCGACGCGGTGAACCCGCGGTTGGTCGGGACCAAGGCTTCGGCCCACTACGCGCTCACGCTCGCGCCGGGCGCGGCCGCCGCGGTCCGGCTGCGGTTGACGGATCACGAGCCCGGCGATGGAACGCCGCTCTTCGGGCCGGGATTTGATCGGACCATGCAGACCCGCAAGCAAGAGGCCGACGATTTTTACGCCGGGATCATTCCCGCGGCCGCGTCCGACGACGCCGGGAACGTGATGCGGCAGGCGTTCGCGGGGCTCCTGTGGAGCAAACAGTTCTACCACTATGACGCCAACCGCTGGCTCCGGGGCGATCCGGCCGGACCCGATCCGCCGCGCGAACGACGGACCGGCCGCAACCACGAATGGACCCACGTGCACAACGCGGACGTGATTTCCATGCCGGACAAGTGGGAGTACCCCTGGTACGCGGCGTGGGATCTCGCGTTTCACTGCATTCCGCTCGCCTTGGTGGACCCGCACTTCGCCAAGGAGCAGCTCGTGCTCTTTCTGCGCGAATGGTACATGCACCCCAACGGGCAGTTGCCCGCGTACGAAGGCGCGTTGGGCGACGTGAATCCCCCGGTCCACGCGTGGGCGGCCTGGCGGGTCTACAAGATCGAAAAGAAGCACTGGGGCCGGGCGGACCGCCGGTTTCTGGAGCGCGTGTTCCACAAACTCCTGTTGAACTTCACGTGGTGGGTCAACCGCAAGGACGCCGCGGGCCGGAACGTGTTCCAGGGCGGGTTTCTGGGGCTCGACAACATCGGCGTGTTCGACCGGAGCACGTCGTTCCCGGGGGGCGGACACATCGAACAGTCGGACGCCACGAGCTGGATGGGCATGTACTGCCTCAACATGATGGTCATGGCGCTGGAGCTCGCGCGGGAGAACCCGGCGTACGAAGACGTGGCCACCAAGTTCTTCGAGCACTTCGTCTACATCTGCCGGGCCATGAACGACCTCGGCGGGTCCGGCGTCGGGCTCTGGAACCCGGAGGACCGGTTTTACTACGACGTGCTCCAACAACCCGACCGCCAGCCCTATCCGCTCAAACTCCGGTCCATGGTCGGTTTGATTCCGCTCTTCGCGGTGGAGACGCTCGACTCGGACACGGTGGATCGCCTGCCCGGCTTCAAACGTCGGCTGCAATGGTTCATCGAACACCGCCCGGAGCTGGCCGATCACGTGGAGACGCGCACGATCGGCGGCGAACACGTGCACCGTTTCCTCTCTCTGGTCAATCGGGATCGGTTGGACGCGGTGTTGCGCACGCTGCTGGATGAACGCGAATTTCTCTCGCCCTACGGCGTCCGGTCGCTCTCGGCCTGCCATCGCGATCGGCCCTACACCCTGGTCTGCGACGGGATCGAACACCGCGTGGCGTACGAGCCCGCCGAGTCTCGCTCCGGCCTGTTCGGCGGCAATTCGAATTGGCGGGGCCCGATCTGGTTCCCGGTCAACTTTTTACTCATCGAATCGCTCCAGAAGTTCCACTATTTCCTGGGCGACGCGTACACGGTCGAGTGCCCCTCGGATTCCGGCAAGATGATGACGCTTCAGGACGTCGGGAAGGAGCTCTCCAGGAGATTGTCGCGGATCTTCTTACGCGACGCGGACGGCCGCCGTCCCGTGTACGGAAACAACGACGTCTTCCAACGCGATCCGCACTGGCGCGATCTGGTGTTGTTCTACGAATACTTCCACGGCGATGACGGCGCCGGTTTGGGCGCGAGCCATCAGACGGGCTGGACGGCGCTGGTGGCGAAACTGCTCCAGCAACTGGGCCGCTGAGCCTTCGCGGTCCTGGTGTCAGCGGGCGACGGTTTGTTCGTCCGTTGACTCGCGCAGCGACCGGCCCCTCCACCACAGATAGATCACCGGGATCACGATGAGCGTCAACAACGTGGACGTGACCATGCCGCCGATCATGGGCGCGGCGATGCGTTTCATCACGTCCGCCCCTGCGCCGTGGCTCCACATG
>JBMOMD010000038.1:0-6749 GCA_049325295.1 Nitrospirota bacterium | reverse complement strand
CGCCACGGTCTGGTTGGGGACCCCGTCCGCGCAGCGGAGCACGATCTGGGCCCGGCGCGCCAACGCCTGGGCCGTCTTGCGCCGGCCGACATACCGTTGCAGGGTCTCACGTTCCTCCATACTCAACCCCAAAGGGGCTTTGGGTCGTCCTGTTCGCATCGCGTCGTCCTCCTCGGGGGAAGGACCACCCACAGCCATGACTTATTCACCGAACTTCAGAGACACCACACTAGCAGGCCGCTGAAAAAGTCCGTCTGCGGCGTTGCTCGGGCGTCGGAAAATCCTCACGTACGACACAGTACGCTCCGGTTTTCCTCCTTCCTCGCGCCTGGCATCCGGATCTTTTTGAGCGGCCTGCAGGCACGCCCGTGTCCTTCGTGAGTCGTCGGTCAGTAGAGCCACACGCGACCTCCGGCCCGCAGCACGACGCCGCGCTGCGGGGTGACCTGCTCCATGCCCAGCAGCCATCGGCGCTCGGGACGCAGAAGATAGAGTCGAACGGCTTCACGCCATGAGCGGCCGCCGTCGTCCCGGGCCGCGCAGCCGAGGATTTCCTGCCACGCCGGTCGCCAACAGGAGGGGCGGATGTGGATGGGATCGAAGCCGTACCACGCCGGATTGAGCCGACGGAACGTGACGCCGTGTGATGCCGCGAGATCGGCAAGGCCCGCGTTGACGCGTTCGGCGGTCTCGGTCACGTGGGCGAGCGAGAGCCGGCAGGAGGGCACGAGCATGGACCGGAACGCCATAAACTTGGCCGGAGACAGACGGCGCACGCTGTCGAGCGGAAGATCGGTCAGCACGATGTCCCGGGTCACGCGTTGCAGGCGTTCCACCGCCTCGCGCACCCAGTCCAATGTCTGCTCCGCGGAGTACCCGTAGAGGATGTCGTTCCCGACGTCGGTCACCAGGGCCCTGGTCGGAACCTTCGAACGGGTTTCCAACTCCCGCCACAGGCCGCACGCGAGGATGGCGGGGAGCGTGCGAACGATAAAACTGCTGCTGGCGCCGTAGGAGCGGCCGTGTCCCAACGCGGCCAAGACCTCGACGTTCGGTCCCCACGCGACCCGCGCCGTGGACACCAGGTGGTGAAGTCCGCGCGTGAGGTTGCTGGCGCCGAGCGCCACCACCCTGGCGATGCCGGCCGGCATGGATCGGTCGCCTGACTCGCGACGCTGTCCCGACGTCACCCGCCGCTCAGCGCCTGCACGATCTGCACGTGATCGGTCGGGCGCAGCGCGTGGGTGACGTCGAACACCTGCTCCCCGTTCACGAAAAATCGTATATGAGCCCGTAGGTTGTCCTGCTCGTCGAGCACGCGGAAACGCAGGCCCGGGTAGCGTCGATCCAGATCCGCGAGCAGGTCGCCGAGGGTCGCCCCCGCGGCGTCAACCTCGCGCGCCGTCGTGTACGAGCGCAGCGGGCTAGGAATCAGGACCTTCACGGCGCTTGTCTCGAGCTAATCACGCGTGTCGTCACATGCGCCGCGTCATACCTCCGCGGTTTCCACCGCGTAGATCTCGGGCAGGTGCCGCGCGAGGCACGTCCAGCGGCCGCCTTCGTTACGGCTCATCCACAGGTCGCCGCTGGTGGTCCCGAAGTACAGTCCCACCGGGTCGTGCGCGTCCGCGGCCATGGCCTGGCGCTTCACCGTCCACCACGCGTCCTTTCGGGGCAGGCCCGCGTCGAGACGGCGCCAAGTCGCTCCGCCGTTGCGCGTGACGAACGCGGCCGGCTTGCCGTCCGGGCTGGTGCGCGGCCACACGGTCTGGCCGTCCATGGGGAACACCCACGCGGTGTCCTGGTCGCGCGGGTGCACCACCATGGGAAAACCCACGTCGCCGACCTGCTTCGGCATGGCTTTCCCGATGCGCACCCATTGGGTGGACGGCCGATCCAGCCGATAAATGCCGCAATGGTTCTGTTGATACAACCGGTCCGGGTTGCTCGGACAGAGCCGGACGCAATGGGGGTCGTGAAACGTCACGGTGGCCCGGTCGAACCCTTCGACCACCTCCATGCCGTCGATGATCGGCGCGAAGGTGCGGCCGCCATCTCGGGATTCGTGCACGCCGCCGCCCGACATGGCGAAGTACAGGTGGGCGGGATCGCGGGGATCCACGATGATCGAGTGCAGTTTCGGGCCGTCCGGCGTGCCGTCCTGCACGCTGCCCATCCAGCTCCGGTAGCGCGGATCGTCGTTGATCATGGAGAACGGTTCCCACGTCACGCCGCCGTCGTCGGAGCGGAACAGGCCCTGCGGCGACGTGCCCGCGTACCACGCGTTCGGCTCGTTCGCGTGGCAGGGGGTGAGCCAGAACGTGTGATCGACCGCGCGGCCGGTACCGTCCGAGGCCTTGGCGAACGCGGGCGGCTTGGCGGCTTCCTTCCAGGTGCGGCCGAAATCCGTGGACCGAAACACGGTCGGCCCCAGATGGCCGGTCTTGGCCGCGGCCAGCAGCGTGCGGCCGTCGCGCGGATCAAGCACGAGATGGTTGATGATGTGGCCGAGAAAGTGCGGGCCGTCGGCCCGCCACGTGCGTCGCGTCGCATCGCCGTGAAACAGCCACGCGCCCTTGCGCGTGGCCACGAGCACCACGGTCCGCCGTGACGGACGCCTGATGGGGGGGCGCCGCGCGCGAGCAGTCGTCTTTGTTGTTCGAGTTACGGACTTCTTGGTCGTGCGTGCCATGCGTCAATCCTCCTGAGTCGCTTGCCAACCGCCGTTGCCCCGGAGCCTGTGCTCCGCCGCATCATAGTCGAACCAGATTCCGAAAATCGACAGGGGAAAACGAACAACTGGAAAAGCTGGGGTCAGGTCTTGCACTGCAACATTTGCTCTCAGAAAGGGGATCTGGGGCCCACAGGGAGACTGTCTTCGGCTATCCGGAGGCGCCGGCTGATGGTGGAGTAGTGGACACCGCAATGATCGGCAATCTCCCGTAATCGATAGCCGTGCTCGCGATATGCCGTGGCAATGGCCTGTGGCGATGGACACCGGGTCCGCAGCAACGCCGCAAGCGTCGGCCGTTGGCGGAACCGTTGCGCGCGGGGCACTTCCGCCATCGACGCTGGTGTAAGCGGGAGGGCGTCGACGAACGCCTCCGTGCCCAAATAAATCTGATTGCGCAGCGCGTCCCACGGCCGTTGCGGCGTACGGTCGCTCACGAAGGTGCGATAGGCCGCCTGCGCCCGACCGTTGGTCGTCCCAAATTGCGCCCACACCCACTCCGTCGTCAGCCAGGCCGGCGGCGATTCCAGGCCGGCCGTCGCCCGAAAGCTGCTCCAGCGCCACTGATCCGGCCGTCGGCAGGCGTTGGCCCGCACCGGGTTGAGGACGACGTACCGGCATAATTCCAGGAGATACGGTTCTCGCTCGACCAGAATCGCCTTATAGCGACCCTGAAAAAGGTGCCCCACGCGGTGGTGGCGCCGGTTCACGCGCTGCGTGTAGGTGCCGTTGAGGTGGCGCATGCCGCGCGCCAGGGTGGGCCGCACGGTTTCCATGACGAGGTGATAATGATTGTCCATGAGGCAGTAGGCATGCACCCGCCAGTCATACCGCGCCACCGCGAGGGCGAGGCAGCGGCAGAAGGCGCGACGGTCCTCGTCATCGGCATAGATGGGTTGCTGCGCGTTGCCGCGGGCGGTCACATGGTAGAGCGCGCCGGGAAATTCCAGACGGAGGGGGCGAGCCATGGGCCGGACCCTAGCACGCGGCGTGTTGCATTGCAAGACCTGACCCCATGGTTTTGCGCGGTGGTGGCGCCGGTTCACGCGCTGCGTGTAGGTGCCGTTGAGGTGGCGCATGCCGCGCGCCAGGGTGGGCCGCACGGTTTCAATGACGAGGTGATAATGATTGTCCATGAGGCAGTAGGCATGCACCCGCCAGTCATACCGCGCCACCGCGAGGGCGAGGCAGCGGCAGAAGGCGCGACGGTCCTCGTCATCGGCATAGATGGGTTGCTGCGCGTTGCCGCGGGCGGTCACATGGTAGAGCGCGCCGGGAAATTCCAGACGGAGGGGGCGAGCCATGGGCCGCACCCTAACACGCGGCGTGTTGCATTGCAAGACCTGACCCCAGAGGTTTTCCCTGACCCCAGAGGTTTTCCCTTGCATTGCAAGACCTGACCCCAGAGGTTTTCCCGGTCGGGTTGAGTGACGGGTTAGGCAAGCGCCTCAACGCGATGGAACACGATGTCAGCGTGTTCATGCGGACGATCCCCGGAGTGGTAAATGAAGTCACTGCGGTGCGGTTCCTTTAGATTCGCCGCCATTGTGCTGCCGGATTCGAAGTCTTCGAGATGAAAACCGTCATGCCATAGTCCGTTCCCAGCGAGACGCTTCACATACACGAAGACGCGCGCAGAAATGTTAGACCGGCGAAGAACCTCTCGCAGACAAATACCTTCAATGATCGTCACCGGCGAGTCAGCCGTGGCGCGATTAGCTGCAGACCGAATACGGCTATAGTCAAGACGGTCGGGATACGAGAGCGACGCGTCTTCGCCTGTGACGTACTGATCAGTATGAACAACTGAAGCGGCGGCATCTTTCGCGAGAGCGTTAGCGAGATGGGACTTCCCCGAACCCGTGAACCCCTCTACTCCAACAACACAGGGACGAGGCAGACGCAAGAAGCGGCCACAAAGTGTTGGGTAGTCCGTGATGGTCTCCATGTGGTGATGGTCTGACGCTAGAGCTATCCGGCGCATGCTTTTTGCGCGCCCGTGTTCAGCGCCGCGATAGACGACAAACTTGCGTTGTATTTTTACTGCCGCGTGACATTCCAAGTGCCGGAGGAGTTTCCGGCTGGGTCTGTGCATGAAAAATTGCCACTCATCGAATTGCCAGAAACCGTTGCATTGAATGCACCGCAAGAATGGGTATCTGGAAAGACCACTGCCATCGTGGCAGTGTTTCCACTTACCGTTCCAGAAACTGAGCCACTCGCGTGAAGGCAAGTCGCTGTTCCTGGTGAACAAGCGAATGAGCCGGTGACATCCGCGTTCTGCTGGGTCAACGTCAAGTTGATATTTACGGTCCCGACCGTGCCCGAAGCAACTCCTGCCCATGTTCCGGAAATGTCGGTGATCTGAGGGGGGCTGTCGCCGCCACCATCCCCACATGCCGTGAGGACAAATGCGGCAAGAAACATAACGACGGATAGCTTGGGCATCACCGTTCCTCCTAAATTACGACCGAGCCATAGCGGCCTAACGCCCGATATATGGACTCCCCCCGGACTGCAATGATCGGTCGTGGTGATGGAACTTCGGTCGCGACTGCTCCAATATATCCGGCCTCTCGATGAGCCGTGGTGGCTCGGGCCCTGATGGCGATTCGCGCGCCGGCCCCTCATAAGCTAAGCGGCCTGTCGGGCAGCCACTGGCGTTACCAGGGTCGGCCGGCGTCGGTCTGACCGATTGCCCATCACCTGATCCATCACGCAGTGTGTCGGCAGGGCCTCCTTCTTCTATAGAGCGTCATCTCTCGGGTCACTTCGCGATCGGTTACGCTGCCACGCGATAGTCCTGGTCCCGCGCGAGCAGCGCCCACAGAATGCGGGCGTGTTTGGCCGCGAGCGCCACGGCCGCGACATTCGCGCCCCGCCGTGCTTTGAGGCGCTCGGCCCACTGGCTCTTCGCATCTGTGGACTTCGCGCTCACGCGCAGCACCGCGCGCGTGCCGTGAATCAACAACGTCCGCAGGTACACATCACCGCGTTTACTGATCCGGCCCAAACGCGTTTTGCCGCCGCTGGAATGCTGGCGCGGGGTGAGCCCCAGCCACGCGGCAAACTGGCGGCCGTTGCGGAAGGTCTTGCCGTCGCCAATCGTCGCCACGACCGCACTGGCCGTGATCGGGCCCACGCCGCCGAGCTGGCACAAGCGCTGCGCGGCCGGGCTCGCTTGAACGAGCGTGGCCAGGTGCTGGTCATACGTGGCGATGCTCGCCTCCAGCTCCGTAAGGCGACCATAGCGCTCCGCGAAGACCTGCCGCGCCAACGTCGGGAGGCTGTTGGCGGCATCTTCCAGGATCGTCGGAAGGGCGCGCCGCAGCCGGGCCACCCCTTGGGCCACCACAATCCCGTATTCGGCTAGCAGTCCCCGCACTTGGTTGACCAGGGCCGTGCGCTCACTCACGAGCCGGGCCCGCACCCGATGCACGGTGAGCCCCGCGTGTTGCTCGACGGATTTGACGGGCACGAAGCGCATGGTCGGGCGGGAGACGGCTTCGCAGATCGCTTCGGCGTCGTTGCGATCGTTCTTCTCGTTCTTGCGATACGGCCGGACGAACTGCGGCGCCATCAGGCGCACGGTGTGGCCGAGCTTCCCCAACTCGCGCGCCCAGTGATGGCTGCTCGCACAGGCTTCCATCCCGACCAGACACGGCGGGAGCTGCGCAAAGAACTCCACAACCTTGGAGCGCGACAAGGTTTTCCGCAGCACGGGCTTGCCGTGGAGATCCACTCCGTGCACCGCGAAGACGTGCTTGGCCAAATCCAGTCCGATCCGCGTGATCGTCGTCATGGCGTCTCTCCCTGGTTGCGTGGTCACCGAGCCCCGCCGCCACTTTCGCATATCCGAGAGTCGCCCACCAGGGGGGAGTCCATGCCATTAACTAACCCGCCGGCCCCCGACTCACCGAGCGGAGCGAGTGCGCCCCGCTGGCATCCGGTCGGGTTGAGTGTCGGGTTAGGCAGCCACCGATCGCTTCCGCCAACGCCATAAAGACCCCACTTTAAA
>JBMOMD010000037.1:0-73252 GCA_049325295.1 Nitrospirota bacterium | reverse complement strand
CCCCAAACCCTTTGTCTGGGTCAAGACCGCCGACGAGATTCTGGCCAGCATCGCCCGATTCTGTCAGCGGACCCTGGATGCCCAGAAACCACGATTAAATGCGCGAACTTCAGAGACACCACACTAGGAATAAACTCAATATGAGAGTTACTGCTGGCCTCATACCTTTGTTCTTGACCATACCCGTCTTCGGCAAAAAACCACTGAAAAATCAGTACTCCGGTTGAACCGGTACCAAGCAGGTTTTTGGCATACGTCATTTGACCACGCCAGTATAAGTCCCTACGGCAAGCGGGTTCAATGCGCCCTGGGTACGGAAGGACAGATCACCCTCGCTCCCGAAGTTGTTCGAATCCGGCTTGTTCAAAGTGTCGGTCAAACGCGAAGGCGATCGAGATGCCGAGGCCGCGCATCACGGTAAAGCTCAGGCAATCGGTAAAACTGAGCCGCGGGTCGTCGAACCGCTCGTACACGTTCAGCGCTGCCTGTTCCACGCCTTCGTTGGTACAGACCGGCCGGAGCTTTTACCAATTTGGAAGAAGGAGTCGCGTTTCCAATCCTTGCCGGACAGCACCCTCGTGTGTTCCAGATAGTCCGAAATAATCTGATGAAAGATCTGCGAGAGGCTCTTACCTTTCTCATCCGCAACGCGCTTCAGTTCCTTCATGTACGCGGCATCCAGCCGAATATTAGCGCTGACCTTCGACATCGTCCGCCCTCCTCAACGTTAAGACTGTAGCAAGATGGCACATGACAGATCAAACAACATGCCAGGGTCGGCATGTCTCGTATCACGAGTGGAGTTGAGGGAATCGAAAAACGGTCTTACAGCGACGCCGGAAGGTCCCGCCGCTGCATCGGGCCCAGCACGGTCAGTGCCAGGGTGTCGGGAGCCAGGCAGGTGTTCGCGATGCGGAGCAGGTCGTCGGCGGTGACGGCGTCGATGCCGTGGATGATCTCGGTGGTGGAGACGTGGCGGCCGCCGTAGAGTTCGTCCTTGGCCAGGCGGCTCATGCGGCTGTAGGTGCCTTCCATGCCCAGGATCAAGCTGCCTTTGAGATGGTCCTTGGCGTGCGCGAGTTCGTCCTTGGGCACGGGGCGCTTGCGTAATGACCGGCACTCGCGCAGGCACAGGCTGATCACGCGCTGTGCCACGGCTTTACCGGCGGCGGCGTAGATGGTGAACAAGCCGGCGTCCTGGTACGACGCGGTCGATGAATAGATCGAATAGGCCAAGCCGCGGCGCTCGCGCACTTCTTGGAACAGGCGCGAACTCACGCTGCCGCCCAACACGGTGTTGAGCACGTGTAAGGCGAAGCGGTCCTTGTGGCCTTCGGACAAGCCTTGCGCGCCCAGGCAGATGTGAACTTGCTCCAGGGCCTTGCGCTTGAGGAACACGCCGCCGCGAGCCGTGGGCGGGGTGCGGCGCGCGGGACCGGGGCCTCCACCGTCGAACCGCGAAAACGTCTTGGCGATCAAATCCTCGAACGCGCCGGGGTCGAAGCGCCCGGCCACTGAGATCACCGTGTTCTTGGGGCGGTACTTGCGCGCCAGAAACTCGGTGAGGCGTTTGCGCGTCATGGACTCGATCACCGGGATCTCGCCGAGGATCGGCCGGCCCAGCGGGTGGTCGCGCCAGACCAGATCCGTGTGCAGATCGTAGATGAACTCCTCCGGGTCGTCCTCGACCATTTTGATTTCTTCGAGCACGACTTGTTTCTCGCGCTCCAGTTCCTGGCGCACGAAGGTCGAGTCCAGAAAAATTTCACCCAGCAGCGCCACGGCGCGCGGGAGGTGTTCATCCAGCGCCTTGGTGTAGAACGCGGTGTTTTCGCGCGAGGTGAAGGCGTTGAGTTCTCCGCCCAGCACGTCGATCTCGCGCGCCAATGCGTGGGCCGAGCGCTTACGCGTGCCTTTGAAGAACATGTGTTCGAGAAAGTGGGAAACGCCTTCTTCGCCCGGACCTTCGTCGCGCGAGCCCACGTCCACCCACACGCCGACCGCGGCCGAGCGGACCGACCCCATGGGCTCCATTAGGACACGAACGCCGTTGTCGAGGACGAACTTGTGGGGCGCAGACTTTTTCATCGACGCGGGAGGCCGATTGTCCGGTGAGGGCGGCCACGATAGGCCTCCCTCACCGGACTGGGATTACGGTTTAGTTGGTTCCGTGGTGGCGGCTGCGGCGCCCATTGCTTCCTTGCGCGACAGGCGGATCTTGCCCTGACGGTCCACTTCCAGGACCTTCACCAGGATTTCCTCGCCTTCCTTCACTTCGTCGCTCACGTTCTTGACCCGGTGCGGAGCTAATTGCGAAATGTGCACCAGCCCGTCCACGCCGGGGCCGATTTCCACGATCGCGCCGAAGTCCATGATGCGCGTGACCTTGCCCATGTAGAGTTTGCCGACTTCGACATCCTCGGTGATCTGCTTGATCATCTCGATCGCCTTAGCCGCGGCGGCCTCATCAGCCGACGCAATCGCGATGGAGCCGTCGTCTTCCACGTCGATCTTCACGCCGGTCTTGGCGATGATGCCGCGGATGACCTTGCCGCCCGGTCCGATCACTTCGCGGACCTTGTCCGGCTTGATCTTGATGACCACGATGCGCGGCGCGTGCGCGGACAACTTCTCGCGCGGCGCGGTAATGGCCTCGGCCATCTTGTCCAACATGTGGAACCGGCCGATTTTGGCCTGGGCCAGCGCCTTCTCCAGGATTTCGCGGCTCAGGCCCGCGATCTTGATATCCATCTGCATCGCGGTCACGCCCTTGCGAGTGCCGGTGACCTTGAAGTCCATGTCGCCCAGGTGATCTTCCACGCCCAGGATGTCGGAGAGGATCTCGACCCGATCGCCTTCCAAGATCAGGCCCATCGCGATCCCGCCGACCGGCGCGCTGATCGGCACGCCCGCGTCCATCAACGCCAGGGTACCGCCGCACACCGTGGCCATGGACGACGACCCGTTGGACTCCAGGATGTCGGAGACCAGCCGCAGCGTGTACGGAAACGCTTCCTTGGACGGGATCACGGGTTTGAGCGCGCGTTCGGCCAACGCGCCGTGCCCGATCTCCCGGCGTCCCGGCCCGCGGACCGGCCGCGCCTCGCCCACGGAAAACGGCGGGAAGTTGTAGTGCAACATGAAGGATTTGGTGGACTCGCCCTCCAGCGCGTCGATGCGCTGCTCGTCGGCCGACGTGCCCAACGTGGCCACCGAGAGGCTCTGCGTCTCCCCGCGCGTAAACAGCGCGGAGCCGTGCGTGCGGGGCAACACCCCGATCTCGCACGTGATCGCCCGAATGTCCTTGGGGCCGCGGCCGTCCGCGCGCACGCCCTTGTCCAGAATCTTCAGGCGCATCTCGCTCCGTTCCAGGTCGTGGAAGATCTCCATGACTTGCCGATTCTTTTCCGGCGCGTCGGTGGAACCGTGCGACGCGACCAGCCCGTCCAGGATCTGCTGCATCCGGCCCGAGCGTTCGGTTTTGTTGGGGATCAACAGGGCTTCGCGGACCTGGTTGGTGGCGTCGCGGTGCACCGCGTCCACCAACGCGGCGTCGGGGCCGACCTTGGTGACTTCGATCTTGGGTTTGCCCACGCGCCGGACCAGTTCGTCCTGCAGCGCGATGATTTTCTTGATCTCGCCGTGCGCAAGCATGATCGCTTCGAGCATGACGTCTTCCGGCAACTCCGACGCCTCGCCCTCGACCATCATCACCGCGTCGCGCGTACCCGCCACCACCACGTTCAGCGTGCTCTTCTCCACCTCCGCGAACGACGGCGCGACCACGAAGTTGCCGTCCACGCGTCCGATGCGAATGCCGGCGACCGGCCCCTGGAACGGCGCGGACGAAATCGACAACGCCGCGGATGCGCCGATGATGCCGAGAAAGTCCGCCGCGTTGCTCTGATCCGCGGACAGGACCGACGCGATGACCTGGGTCTCGTGGTAGTACCGCTTCGGGAACAACGGCCGCAACGGACGGTCGATCAACCGGCCGGAGAGAATTTCCCGCTCGGCCGGACGGCCTTCGCGCTTGAAAAATCCGCCCGGGATTTTCCCCGCCGCGTACGCCTTTTCCTGGTAGTCCACGGTCAACGGGAGAAAATCCACGCCCGGTTTCGGCGATTTGGCCGCGACCGCGGTGACCAGCACCACGGTATCGGCCAATTGCACGAGCACGGCGCCGTCGGCCTGCCTGGCCACCCGGCCCTGTTCGATGATCAGCCGGCGGCCGGCCAAATCCATTTCTAAACGTTCAACCATACTGTCTCCTTATGCGCCTCGTCAGTGAGGCGCGGTAATGGAGCCCCGGACGAGTCACAGTCAATGACGTCTGCCGACCCCCGTTGTCGGCGATCGCCAAAGGTCATTCACTGTGCCCGGCCCGGAACTCAAATCTCGCGGGGGCGTCAAAGCCCCCCCCGCCGGCGTCGCCCCAGCGGGGCGTTAGCGCCGAATTTCTAACTGCTGGATCAATTTCTGATAGCTCGCCACGTCGGTCCGCTTCAGGTAATCCAACAGCTTGCGCCGTTGGCTGACCATCATGATCAACCCGCGTCGCGAGTGGTGATCCTTGGCGTGCGTCTTGAAGTGATCGCTCAGCTCCGTGATCCGCTTGCTGAGGATCGCGACCTGGACTTCCGGCGACCCGGTGTCCTTGGTGTGCCGCTGAAACGAGTTGATCACGCCCTGCTTGACCGTCTTTTCCAACATGGTACGTCTCCTTGCCGTTCCGTTCTACCGTGTGATTCGTTACCGCGAGCGGTCTCGTCCGCCCGCCACCTTCGATGCCCCTTCACGTAATACCCGATCCACTTTGATGACCGCCGTGGTTCCTCGCGACGTGAGTTGCGCGTGGTCGACCGGCGCCGTGCCCAACGCGACGGTGGTTCCGCCGGCGCGGATGCGCACGAGCCCGCCCGCCCGGCACGCGCCCGTCCACCGGGCCACCCGCGACGCGGGCAGCGGCACGCCGTGGCACACGCGATCCGCGGTCGCGGTATCCACGTCCGCGGCCGGCACGTCGGCCAACGCGTCATCGATCGACAACACCCGTTCGCCGATGGTCCCGCCGTGGACCGCGGCTTCGACCTCGGTCAACGTGAGCGCGCGGTCGATCCCGAACGCGCCCACGCGCCGGCGCTCCAACGCCTGCATGTACCCGCCCACGCCCAGTCGCTCGCCCGCGTCCGCGCACAACGTACGAATGTACGTGCCCTTGGAACACGTCACGTCGAACGTCACGTCATTCTCCGCGATGCCCAGCACCTCCAACCGCGCGATCGTCACGGTGCGGGGCTTTCGCTCCACCACGCGCCCCTCGCGCGCCGCCTTGTACAACGGCTCGCCGTCCACCTTGACCGCGGAATACATCGGCGGAATCTGCGTCTGGGTCCCGACCATGCCGTTCACCACGCGCAGAATGTCGTCTGGAGACGGACGCGCATCCGAGCGCGTGAGTACTTGACCGGTGCCGTCCTGCGTGTCGGTCGTGGCGCCCAACCGCATGATCACGCGATAGTCCTTGTCCGTCTCCAGCAAGTAGTTGGCCACCTTGGTCGCCCGGCCGATGCAGATCGGCAACACCCCGGTCGCCATGGGATCGAGCGTGCCGGTGTGCCCCACCCGCGTCTCGCGCAAGAGCCCGCGCAGCTTGGCGACGACGTCGTGGGACGTCCAGTCGGGAGGCTTGTTGATGATCAGAAATCCGTCCATTGCTGTTCGTTATTCGTTGTTCGTTGTTTGTTGTTGGATGTTTGCGGACAACAAACAACGAACAACGATTAACGCTTTTGGCCCCTAAAGTCCCACCTCTCTCGCTGTTGCCTCCGCCACCGCGGCAATAACCTTGGACTTCACACTGGCGATGTCGCCTTGCACCGTGGCGCCCGCCGCGTTGCGATGGCCGCCGCCGCCGAACTGCTCGGCCACGTTGGCCACATTCACCCGCCCCTGCGACCGCAAACTCACTTTGCACTGCGTGGGCGTCACTTCCCGGAACAAGGCCGCGACCTCGACGCCCCGCAGCGAGCGCGGGTAGTTGACCATCTCGTCGGTGTCTTCGGCCGTGGTGCCGGTGGCGCGGAAGATGGCCTGCGTCACGGTGACCCACGCGATCTTGCCGGACGGGTGCCGCTCCATGCCGCTCAGCAATTCTCCGAGCAATTTGAGCCGGCCCGTGGAGTTGCGATCGTACAACGCCTGCGAGACCTGCGCGGGGTCCACGCCGCACTCGAGCAGGTCGGCCGCCATCCGCAGGGTCGCGGGCTTGGTATTGGAGTAATGGAACGACCCGGTCTCGGTCAACAACGTGGTGTAGAGGCACAACGCGATCTCACGCGAAACCGGGAGCCCCCACGCGCGAATCAACTCGTACACCATGGTGCCCGAGGCGGTGGCATCCGGCACGATCCAATTCAAGCCGCCGAACCCGCGGTTGGTGACGTGGTGATCGATGTTGACCACGAGTTTGACCGGCGGAGGCGCGGCTTCGAACATCCCGGTGCGCGCCAGGTCCCCGCAGTCCACCACCGCCAACACGTCGTAGCCCTGCGGCAGCGTATTGTGGCGCTGCACCACGCCCTGATACGGCAAGAAATCCAGAAAGCCCGGCACGGGGTCCTTGATGATCACGTCGGCGGTCTTGCCCGCGGATCGCAGCGCCAGCGCCAAGGCGATCGCCGAGCCCAGGGCGTCGCCCTCCGGGCTGACGTGCGTGGACACGCTGAAGGTCCGATAACCCTTGAGCGCCTCCACCACGGCGCCCGCGTCAAGCGCGGCCGTTGTCGCCATTGGAGTCGCCTCCCGATTCATTGCGTTCGTCGCTCAACTCATCCAGCACGGCTTCCAAATGCGCCGCTCGACTAGGCGTGGTGTCGTGCTTGAAGGATAATTCCGGAGTGTATTTTAACCGCATCCGACGTCCCAGTTCCGCCCGGACGAACCCCGAGGCGCGGTCCAGCGCCGCCAGCGTCTCCGCGACGGCCGGACCCTCGTCCAACAGGCTCACGAACACCGTGGCGTGGCGAAGATCCGGGCTGACCTTGACCCCGGTCACCGTGACGAATCCGATGCGGGGGTCCTTGACCCGCCGCAACAACACGTCCGCGATCTCGCCCCGCATGAGATCGCCCACCCGATCCGTTCGCCGAAACCCCTCAGGCATCCTTGCGTCCCGCTCCCCGCCGCCATCCCTACACGAACTCCAATTCGGACCGCGTGATCTCCACGCCGTCCTCCCGCTCGACCAAGCGCAGGAGTTGGTCCAACACGCCGTTCACGTACGCGCGATCCGTACCCACGCACGCCGCGGCCAGCGCCGCCCGCTGCCAGAGGTCCTGATCACCCACTTCCGCGATCGACACGTTGAAGTCCTTCCGAATTCGATCCTTCAAACTTTTGACCACGTAGCGTTTCTCTTTCAACGAGTGCCGGTCGGGCAGGTGCAGCTCCATGTGGCAAATACCCACGATCATGACCGTGAGTTATTCGTTATTCGTTGTTGGTTGTTTGTTGTTAGAACGAACAACGAACACCGGACAACTATCAACGTTTGTCGCCACTACAGTTTCGCCGCCACCTTTTCGATCGCGAAGGCCTCGAGGATGTCGCCCACCTTGATGTCGTTGAAGTTCTCCACCCCGATCCCGCACTCGTACCCGGTCTGCACTTCCCGCACGTCGTCCTTGAACCGACGGAGCGAACCCAGTTTGCCCTGGTACACCACCACCCCGTCGCGAATCACGCGCACGCCCGCGCTCGCCCGGCTGATCACGCCTTGCGAGACGTACGAGCCCGCGATCGCGCCCGCGCGCGGGATCATGAACACTTGCCGCACCTCGGCGCGGCCCATCACCTGTTCCTTGAGCGTGGGCGCGAGCAGGCCTTCCATCGCGGCGCGCACGTTGTCCACCGCCTCGTAGATGATCCGGTACGTCCGGATGTCCACCTTCTCGCGTTCGGCCACGCCCTGCGCCTTGTTGTCCGGCCGCACGTTGAAGCCGATGATTACGGCGTCGGACGCGGCCGCCAACAAGACGTCGTTCTCGGTGACGCCGCCGATGCCGTCGTGCAACACGCGCAGCCGCACCTGGTCGGTCGAGAGTTTTTCCAGCGAGTGACGCAACGCTTCGAGCGATCCCTGCGCGTCGGCCTTGAGCACGATGAGCAGCTCTTTCGTTCCGCCCTCCGCCATTTTGCCGTAGAGATCCTCCAACGTCATCTTGCGCGGCCCCGCGGCGCCGCCCACTCCCGCGGCGCGGGCCTTGCCCAATCGGGTCTCGACGATGTCCTTGGCGGTACGGTCGTCCTTAACGACCTGGAACAGGTCGCCGGCCGACGGCATGCCGTCCAGGCCGATCAGTTCCACCGGCGTGGACGGTTCGGCCTTGTCCACGCGGCGGCCCATGTCGTCGAGCAACGCGCGGACCTTGCCGGATTGCGAACCGGTGACGAACAGATCGCCCACCCGCAGCGTGCCGTCCTGCACCAGCACCGTGGCCACCGGGCCGCGGCCCTTGTCCAGGCGCGCTTCGATGATCGCGCCCACCGCCGGCTTGTTCGGATTGGCCTTCAACTCCAACACGTCCGCCTGCAGCAGGATCATTTCCAGCAACGCGTCGAGCCCGGTCTTTTTCTTCGCCGAGACCTCGACGAAGATGGTGGTTCCGCCCCAGGCCTCCGAAATGAGTCCGTGCTCGGACAATTGGTTCTTCACGCGATCGGGCTGGGCTTCGGGCTTGTCCATCTTATTGAGCGCCACGATGATCGGCGTGTCGCCGGCCTTGGCGTGGTTGATCGCTTCCACGGTCTGCGGCATCACGCCGTCGTCCGCCGCCACCACCAACACCACCAGGTCCGTCACCTTGGCGCCGCGCGCGCGCAGGCTGGTGAACGCTTCGTGGCCCGGCGTGTCCAGGAACGTGACCGACTTGCCGTGCACCGACACCGTGTACGCGCCGATGTGCTGCGTGATCCCGCCCGCCTCCTGCTCGGTCACCTTGGTGGAGCGGATCGCGTCGAGCAACGAGGTCTTGCCGTGGTCCACGTGGCCCATGATGGTGACCACCGGCGGCCTGGGTACGCGCATCCCGGGTTCGTCCGGCACGGTCTCGATCATCTCTTCCTCGGTGCGCTCGGCCACGCCTTCGGCCTTCACCCCGAAGTGCTCCGCGACCAACACCGCGGCGTCCAGTTCAACGGTTTGATTGATGGTGGCCGCGGTGCCCATCGCCATCAACTGCCCGATCACTTGCACGACCTTCACGCCCAGCAGATCCGCGAGATCCTTCACCGTCAGACCCGGACGGAGCTTGACCGTTTTCTTGCGCGGCTTGGTGGCCTCCGCGGTCGGCCCGCCCTGGTGCGCGCGCCGCAACTGCGCGCGCAGCCGCTCGTCGCGCCGGTGCAACGGCTTGAAATCCTGCCAGACCAACGCGTCTTGTTGCAGCGGCACCGCCGCGACTTCTTCTTCCTTGTCGCGTTTCGCGCCCTTCTTCAGCCCCTTTTTGAGCCGCTCGCGTTCTTTTTCCTTCTCGCGTTCCTTGAGCGCGGTCTCGGTCGAGACCGGCCCGCGCGGAGGAGCGCCGGGAACCGGCGCCGGCGCGGCCGCGGGACGAATCGGCTCCGGCATCGGGGGTTGCGGCACCACGACCGGCGCGTGCGGGCGAAACACCTCGGGCGTCGGCTTCGACGCGGCCGCGGGAGGCGGCGCCGCGACCTCGACCAGAGACGGCGCGACCGGCGCCTCTTCCACCGGCGCGGCGGGGGCTTCGGCCTGCACGCGTTTCTTGATCAGGACCTGGCCCCGGCGCGGCGCGGCGGGCTCGGCCGCGGCCTCCTTTTTGGCCCCATACTTCTTCATCAGGGCCTCCACCGCGTCCTCCTCCAACACGCTCATGTGATTCTTGAGCGGGGTGCCCTGCTTGGCGAGATCCGCGAGAAGTTCCTTGCTCGTCTTGCCGAGTTGCTTCGCCAGCTCAAACACTCTCATGGCCGATTCCTTCTGCTCCGTCGTCGCCGTCACGCCACCGCTCACGAAGCCGGGTTGGTGTCGGCCGATTGTTCCTGTTCAGCCGGAACCGGCGTCGTCTCGGCGGTGCCGGCCGCCGCGGCCAAGCGCGCCTGTTGCTCGTCCTGCAACGCCTGTTCATGAGCGATCGCCGCGCTGATCTCGCGGTCGCGATCCTTGACGCGCTCCTTCTCGTATTCGCTCTGGCTGATAATGTCGATTTTCCACCCGGTCAATTTGGCGGCCAGCCGCACGTTTTGGCCCTTCTTGCCGATGGCCAACGACAACTGGTGATCCGCCACCACCGCGATGGCCGACTTCTCGGACTCGGTGATCCCGACCTTCTCCACCACCGCGGGGCTGAGCGCCTCGCCGATAAAGGTCCGCGGGTCCTCGGTCCAGGTGATGATGTCGATTTTTTCCCCGCGCAGTTCGCGCACGACCGCCTGCACCCGCACGCCCTTGACGCCCACGCACGCGCCGACCGGGTCCACCGCCTTGTCGCGCGAGGACACGCAGATCTTGGTCCGATCGCCGGGTTCGCGCACCACGCCACGGATCTGCACGATCCCTTCCGCGACTTCCGGCACCTCGAGCTCGAACAATTTCTTCACGAACTCCGGACACGCGCGCGAGAGGATCAACTGCGGCCCGCGCGACGAGGGCTTCACTTCCAACAAATACGCGCGCAGCCGGTCCCCGCGCCGAAATCCCTCGCGCGGAATCTGCTCGCTCACCGGCAGCAACGCCTCGGTCTTGCCCAGGTCCACGATGTAATTGCGACGCTCCTGACCGAGGATCATCCCGCTGATGATCTCGCCCTGGCGCACCGAGTACTCCTTGTACACGGTCTCCAGCTCGGCTTCGCGCACGCGCTGGAAGATCACCTGCTTGGCGGTCTGCGCCGCGATGCGACCGAAATCCTCCATCGGCATGAGGTCGCCGATCTCGTCGCCCAATTCCGCGGTCGGATCGATCTCCAACGCGGCGTCCAACGCGATTTCCGCCTTGGGATTGGTCACCGTGTCCACGATCTTCTTGAGCGACACCACCTCGATTTCCCCGGTCTCGGGATCGATCCGTACCTGGATATTTTCGGCCGCGCCGTAGCGCTTGCGCGCGGCGGTCTGCACCGCGAGTTCCACCGCCTGAAGGATCTTCTCGCCCTTGATCCCTTTTTCCCGCTCGATCTGCCCGATGACCGTCAACAGTTCACGATTCATACCCTAACCCCTCACGCACGAACCCATATTCACGATTCACCATTCGACTTCCAACCGGGCGTGCGCGATCGCGTCGAACGGCACGGACCACTCACGGCCTCCGTCCCGCTCCTCGATCCTCACCGCGCCGGCGTCCACGCCCTTGAGCCGCCCCACCAGGACACGGGGACCCTCCCACGGCTCGCGGGTTTTGACCCGCACCATCCGGCCCACCGCGCCTTCAAAATCCCGGTATCCGTTGAGCGGCCGATCCAGCCCCGGCGACGACACCTCTAATGTATACCGGTGCTCGATCGGCTCCTCCACGTCCAACGCGTGCCCGAGTGCGCGGCTCAGGCGCGTGCAGTCATCCAGCGTCACGCCGCCCGGTTTGTCGATCGTCAACCGCAACGTGCCGGCGGTCCGGCTGCCCGCGTACCGCACGGTCACCAGCGACACGCCCAACTGCGCGGCGATGGGTTCGGCCACGCGCGCCACGCGCGTTTCCAGCGCGCCCCACTCCGCGCGTCCGGTCTCGCCGTGTACGTCCGCTTCCACCGCCTGCCTCACCGCGCCCCCGTACAATCCGTTGAAACAAAAAAAGTGGGCCAAACACCGCCCACTTCGCACCGCCGCGCCATACGCGCGGGACCCGTCGGATGCCAAAGCGTCGGCACTATACCACATCCGGTTCATGGGCTGCAAGGCAACCGCCACGCGTCACCGTGTCCGTTTTCGACGCGGCACACGTTTGCGAACGGGTGCCGCGTTCGGCGCGCATTCGGCGCGCACCATCGCCGCGAACCCTTGCGCCAGCCGTTGCGTCAGCGGCCCCGGAACCCCCTTCCCGATCGCCGCGCCGTCCACCGCGACCACGGGCACGATCTCGACCGTGGTGCCGGTCAGAAACACCTCGTCCGCCTCTCGCAACTCCTCCACGCTCACCGCGCGTTCCACCAACGGCAGGCCTTCCCGACGAATCAGTTCGAGCGTGGCCGCGCGCGTGATGCCCGGCAAGATGGACGGATCGGTCGGCGAGGTGGTGACCGCGCCGTTGATCACGCAGAAGACGTTGCTGACCGACCCCTCGGTCACGAGGCCGTCCCGTACCAGGACCGCCTCGAACACTCCGGCGGTCCGCGCCTCTTCGCGCGCCAGCACGTTGGCCAAGAGATTGAGCGATTTGACGTCGCAGCGCCCCCACCGCAGATCCGGCGTCGTGATGACGCGCACCCCGTCCCGCCGCGCCGCCTCCGGCAAGGAATCCAGCTTGCGCACGGTGATCACCACCGTGGGTTGCACCCCTTTGGGAAACCGGTGATCGCGCGGCGCCACTCCGCGCGTGAGCTGGAGGTACACCTTGGCTTCGGGGAATTTGCTCAACCCGTACGCCCGCAGGATCAATCGCCGCCATTGCGCGCGGGAATACCGCAACGGCAAACGGATCGCCGCCGCGCTCTGCGCGAGCCGCTCCAGGTGGGCGTCCAGGCGGAACAACCTCCCCCCGTAACTGCGGACGACTTCGTAGACCCCGTCGCCGAATTGAAAGCCGCGGTCTTCGACCGAGACCTTGGCCCGAGTGATCGGCAGAAACCGTCCGTTGACGCACGCAATCGTGGGCATAATTTACGCTCGCCTCCGCGCGGGACGATTCATGCCGCGTGACGGCCGGCCGTCGCTGTTCCCGCGCTTTCGCATCAGCACATTGTGAAACACGTACGTCCCTTCGCGGTCTTCGGTCAGATCGAGAATGTCGAACCAGCGGCCGAACAGCGGCCGGAAATCCGCGCGGCGAAAAAACCGGTCGTAATGCCCCGCGTGCACCAGCCAGTTCCTGGTGCGGCGCTCGTTCGGATGGTGCTTGAACTTGGTGGAAAAACAGGAGAGCAAAAAATAGCCGCCGGGCTTGACCACCGGCGTCACCTGATCGAGATACCGCCGCGTGTCCGACCGCCGCACGTGGTGCAGGCACCCGTAGTCCATGACGACGTCGAAACTTTCGGGGGCGAATGGCAGCGCAAATACGTTCGCCTGCATGAACGACGGCCGCGCCCCGGCGCCCTTGGCCGCGGCCCGCGCCCGCGCCAACGCCTTGGGCTCCAGGTCTACGCCCACCGCGTCGAACCCGCGCTGCGCGAACGCCACGCTGTGGCGCCCCTCCCCGCACCCGATATCCAACACGCGCCCGCCGCGCGTCTTGGCCGAGCGTAGAAATCGCGCCACCATCGGCGACACCCCGACCGTCGGCCACCCGTGCCGGCCCGTTTCATACGCGCGGCGAAAATAGTCCCGCTGCGCCCGATAAATTCCGGTAGCCCTGACGCTCACCGGCGCGTAGTCTACTCTCGCGCCAGACGCGAATCAAGGACGACCTCCGGTCGATTGACACCATTCAATATCGACCGTCAGTCTGGTCTCGTTGGCGTGGGCTACATGCCTGAGATCAGGCAATTCTTCTGGATTTCTATCCGACTGACGGAAGGCCGTAGCGAACAGACGATTGACTGTGAACCAGTGCTGGCCGGCGAACGCTACGACCCGTTACGAGATCCGGCCATGTTTCACCACGTCAGCCTGGGCCACGAAGTTCGACTACCGGTCCGGCCACCTTGCACGACTGACCACAATACCGGCAGGCGCTTGTCGCGCGCAGCAGTTCAGGGTCACGCATGCGTATTGCCTATTGAACCGCAGTCGACGGTTGATGGACGAACCAGACAATAAGTCAATACGCATGCCTACCCCCAACTGTGCCTATTCCGTCTTACTTGTGCGGTGGACTGTGAGGGAACCCCTGCTGACAAGCCTTTTGATACCACCGCTCAGCCGCCTTTCGATCTACAGGAATATCACCCTCTCCCGCCATAAATATGCTACCGAGGTTATTCGATGCGAGGCCGTAGCCTCGTTCTGAAGACTTTGTGTACCATCTAATGGCCTCACGAACATTTCGCTCTACACCCCATCCAAAATGGTATAGATTTCCGATGATACACTGTGCCTCGGCATGTCCTTGGTCAGCGATAGGTTTCAGCAGAGCAAATGCCTTTGCATAATCGCCGCCATTAAAGGCATCCATCCCCTCATCAAAATCTGAGACGCCATTTAAATTCTTACTCTCCATTAAGGTCCAGAACACAGATCAGGGTCAAACACAGATCAGGGTCAGGCATGCGTATTGACTATTGAACCGGAACACAGATCAGGGTCAGGCATGCGTATTGACTATTGAACCGCAGTCGATAGTTGAGGACGGACCAGACAATAAGTCAATACGCATGCCTGCCCCCAACTGTGCCCGCTAATACCCTCATGGCGTGCCTCCCGGTGTCGAGCGGATTTCCATCGCCACCGGCCCGGTGAGCGTCGGCGACGCCGTCCACGTCACGGAGGACGGGCACACGACATTTTCCGGGTACTCGCGGTTTGCATACCACACCGGAGACCAGACGGGTAGCCCCCGGACGTCCGAGAACTGCACATTCATCGCGCCGTCCTGATTCTTCACCGCCGGGATCGACAAGGTAAATGGCGCCCACGCTGTGACCCGATGGTCACGGTCATCCAAGTTTCCTCCACCCGCCCGACTGCTCCAAGAAAACTCAGGCTCCGTAATGAGCATCATCCGCGCATACTGCGCCGGGTTGATCTCGGGGACGCGCACGGTGAAATGGTCCGCCGCAACGTCTTCGGGCGTTTCCACTGGGGAAAAGAGAAGCAGGACATCGACCAGCCTGTGCGGATAGGGGTCGGGTTCGGCCCCCTCGATCACTCCGTTGCCATTGACATCGACTCCGGGTTCGGCATCCTCGATAACCCCATTGCCATTGACATCCGCAGCGGCCGTGGCCGCGGTGCTCCCCGCCACGAGATATTGGCCGTTCAAACAGACGTAATCCATGGTATTGATCACGTCGAACGGCGTCGGCTCGGAAAAATCCTTGTACCCCACCGCGACCGCCTCCGACTCGGTGCCCCAGGCACCCTTATAAACCACTTGGGCGTACAGATCCGTGATCAGCCGCGGCAGCGGCGTGCCGGAGAGGTCAAAGACCAGCTCCACAGGCACATCGCTGGGGATGCTGGTCACGTTGTTCGCCACGGGGACGACGATCGTGGTCGCTTCCGAACTGGTCGGTACCGGCCTATCGAGGTTCGCGCGGTACGGGTCTTCAAGGGCTTGACGATAGGTCAGAACAAGCTGAATCGTCCCGCCGGAAAGCGGTTCCCCGGTGCTGGTGATGTTCCTGGCCTTCAGGCGGATTTCGGTGAACGATCCGTCCGCAGTAGTAATGCCGTAAACAAACCGGTCGGGCGGCGTGATCTCGATGTCGTTACGGAAGAAATAATCAATCAACGCCGCGGAGTAACCCACCGCACGCGGAATTAAATCCCTTGCATAATCCTCCCGCACACGATCGTCGATCCGGTCCGCGGATGTTATCGCCGCCGGATTGAGCCAATCCACGCCGCGCAACAAACTAAGCGCGAGAAAATGATCGATACGGCCCTGTTGGCCATCGAGCACACAATCGCCCCGGCTCACATACTTGCGCCGTGTCACCAGCGAACCCGGCGGGGCTGCGTCTTCACACGTGTGGTAGTCGGCTAGGTTGAGTAACGGGAACGGGAACTGGTGATACCACAACAACGAGCCAATCGTGTCCTCGCTGAAGAAGTTCGCATTGGTGTATTCCGCCAATCCCGCGCCCAAGGTGTTTGCGTAGGGCAATGTTCCCTGCGTGCCGTCGTAAATATCCGCGTCCCAAAATTGGAAGATGGGGTCAATACGTCGACCATTGACGGATCCGACCGTGGTCAAGGACAAGGATGGATAAAATGGTGTCGCGGCGAAGTTCGTGATCATACCAAACTCCTCCGCTCGTTCCGCCCAACTCTCCATTCCATTGAGAAGACCAATGCCCTCAAAGAAGTGATTGTCATTCCGGGTATGCGCTGGTTGAGCTGCGTCCTGAACCAAATGGATCAAATGTCCCAACCCGGCAAAGACCTTCGAAAACGCCTCTTCTCTCTGGCTTATATTTGAAGACGTCAGAGCCTCGTAATAAGCCGACCGTATTCCACCCCAAGCCCAACCCGGATTACTCCGGCTACCGGCTGACTGGGCCCAAAGTAGTGACGAGTCGCCGGAGGCGAAGTCACTGAGACCAGCCTCTGGCCATGGCCGTAAGGGATTGTGAAAGTGGTTCAAATATCTGGCAACAGGAAAACCGTCATCCTCGAATTTCGCGCCGTCCTGAAGCCACTGCCCAATCTGGTACGTCCGCACTCTTCCATCAAAATCTTCGCCAGCGAGTGATTCCTGAAAGTCTCGGAATCCCAAGCCGGGCAAGATACGTTCCTCGAGGGTCGAGACTTCCGCTGCCCGCTGGGACAGCAACTGATGCGTGGAAACGGACCATGCCAATCCAGTCGAGACCGTTAAGAGGCTCAGGAGTGCACCCATGGACACTACTTTCAATGGATGAACGCTGGGCCCAAGCATTCTTGAGACGTTCCGCACCGTTTTCATTTCCTATTCCTGTAGCGCGGGAACCGGCAAAATGGCATTCTCCATTCCCAGAGCTCTTGCTTCTCGATTTTGCTCTTCGATGAGCCGTCTCATTGCTTCTGGGGGAGCGAAAATTGGAGCGATTCCCAGATTCTTTCTGCGGTCTTCTGCTGTAGTGAGTCTCTTAAGCAGAAACACAGGCAGTCCATTCTCAAACTCGATATCATGAAACCAATTTGGCCCCATCTTTCTTCGCTCTTCAGACGAGCGAGACTTCTGGATTTCCGCCCTTCGTCTTATAGCCGATGGCGCTCCCAGGTTTGTGACAGCTCCATATCCTGCTTTGTAAATCAACCCGGTCGCCTTGAGCATCCAATTCGTCCAAGGATTCCACGACCCCTTCTTCTCGATGCGAAAATACCCCTGTTCATCGGTCAATACTTCCGTGGCATCATAAAACTCATCGATTCGACCTGCAGGAGTCGGGGTTCCACTCAGCCACTCCACGAAGACCACCGCCCCTTGGATCGGTTGTCGCGTCTCAGCATCGATTACCCGCCCCTCGAACGGCCCTCGGTAACCCGCCTCGGCGGTCACGCACCAGCCCAATAGCCCGGCCAAGATCACGCCAAGCCCTGCCCGCCACGTTCTCATGTCCGTTTAGATCTGCTGTCCTTCAAAATCCACCAAATCTCCAGAACCCCTGCGCATCGCGTTGGTACGAAATCGGATAGGAGTAGGCGACTCCGTTTTCCGTGCGGATGCCCTCGGCCTCGGCTTCATAGTCCGTCACAGCCAACAGGTGCACCTGTTCAATGCTCGCCAACGCCTGAGGAAGCGCCGTGCCGATCTGCAGAAAGAGGGCCTGATACCGATCGCGGACGTGCGGGAGAAAGCTCAACAACACCCCTTGGAGATCACCTGTAGACGCCGCATTCCTCATCGCGGCCCATTTACTTTGCAGCAACACATCGAGCGCTGCGGCATCCCAGATGTTTACCACGGTCCGGGCCGTATAGGTCGTCCCTTGAGCATCCTGTACAGTCAGCGTGGGTAGATAGAGGCCGGTATTCTGATACGTTCGCGTGATTGCGCTCCAAGTCGTGCCGGTGAGATCAACGACGCCGTCACCCTCGAAATCTATTTGATACGACACGATGGGCGATGCCGTCGCGATCTTGGCGTCGAACGCCACGCTCGCCGGCGCCACCCGATTTACAGAGATCATTTCCAGCTGGACCGGTGGCTCGCTGACACCTAGGGGGATCGTCACGTTCACCGTCGCTGTGCTGGTTATTCCTGCGCCGTCCGTGGCTGTGACGGTAATATTATTCGCCCCGGAGACCACGGTCACGCCGTCCACCGCGAACTTCCCACCCTGGGTTTCCGCCACGTAGCCGTTCACCGTGATGCCGATTTCCGGCGCCCCGTAGTTATTGGCGATCGTGCCCTGTACCAGGATCGGCGCGTACAGCACCGTGCCGCCATCCGTGGGCGCGGTGATCTGCGCGCGGAGTTGGGGCGTTACCTCCACGGTGATGGCCGCCTCCGCGGTATTGCCCGCGCGGTCCATGGCCTGCACGGCCAGGGTCCGGCTCCCCGCCGCCACCTGGAGCGTATCGAGCGCAAAGGTGGAGGGTGCGGTGGGCTGGGTGCCGACCTCCTGCCCGTCGATCAACAGCTGGATCTGCGCGATCCCGGACACGTCATCGGCCGCATCCGCCGCGACCGACACCATGCCCGTGAGCACGGCACCGGCTGCGGGCGCCAGAAGCTGCACGCTCGGCGGCCCCAGGTCCAGCAGGACGGTACGCGTCAGCCGGCTGGTATTACCTGCCTCGTCCGTGGCCACGATCTCCAACGTGTTCAGGCCCTGCGCCACGGTCACGGCTCCGCTGTATGTCAACCCGCTGGAAAGCAATGCCGTGGGCGGCTGCCCGTTGACGGACACGGTGACCGGCACGCCGACCGTGCGATCCACCACGGTGCCCGCCACGGTCAGGGTCGGCGTGTTGACGGCCGCGCCCTCGAGCGGCGTGGTCACGGTGAGCGCCGGCGGCGTGCGATCGCGGATGATGCGCAGCGTCGCAGACCCCGTGTTGCCGGAGAGATCCTGCGCCGTGACGGAGAAATTACTGATCCCGTCAAAGGACGGCAGCGCGGTGGTGATCGTGAAGTGGCCGTCGACCACTGGAAACCGTGTGCCGAAATTGAGGCGAACCGTGGTGGCCTCCGGATCATCCACCGTGCCGGTGATGGCCAGCGTGGAGGTATTGACCGCCATGTTGTTGGCCGGCGCGGTGATCACGACGACCGGCGCCACGGTGTCGCGCCAAAAATACACGCTGGCCGTTCGGGGCTGTCCCTGGGCATCGGTTGCCGTCGCGGTGTAGACGTGCTCGCCGTCCGGCGGCGGAATGGTCACGAACGCCCAGAAAAACGTGCCCTCGCGCATACCGTTGAGAACCGGGCCCTGGTCCCACACTTCCACGCCGTCCGGCAACAGCACGCCGTTGATCGTGATGGTCACCGCGGTCTCGTCGGTCACGCCCGTGACAAACCCGTAGGTGCGCCCCAGGGCCCGATCCACACACTCCGGCCCGGGCGGATGGGGGATTTGTTCGCGGAAGCGCTCGGCGCAGAACACCAGTTCCGGCCCCACCGGCGCGGTCTGCAACCGCACGGTCACGCTCGTAGCGCCTTGGTTGCCGCAGGAGTCCGTTGCCGCCACGGTGAGCACGTTGTCGCCTTCGTGCAACGGCACGCCCTCGGCGGTAAACGTCCCGTCCGGGGCCACGGTGGCCACCACGCCGTTGACGGTGACCGTGGCCGATGGGTCATCCACCACGCCGGTCACGGTGATCGGGCCGGCCGTGACCACGGTGCCCGGCGCGGGGCTCGTGATCGTCACGGACGGCGGCACATTGTCAAACCCGGTGATTTCCAGGGTCAACCGATCACCCGGCGCGCCGTTGAGCTGGACTCGCAGGGTATTGAGGGCTTGCAGCGTGACCGTGCGGGACAATTCGGTCACCTGCTCGTTGAAGTCGTTGCCGATGACGATCGCTTGGCCATTGAGAGTGATTTCCCCTGAGTCCACACGGTGCGCCCCAGTCTCGTCCCCATTGCGCACGTGCAAGGTGAACGGACCGCTCAGTTGGGGCAGGCGCGCGAAGGACACCTCCTCGGTCACGGGCTTGCCGGTGGCGCGCACGAACGTGTGGGGGCCCAAGGCCCGGCACACTCGCCCATCCTCGCGCACCACGGTGAGCGTGAGCGAGGCCCCGGGTTCGCTCCGCACGGTGACCGCCAGCACGTTCTCGCCCGGCTGCACCGTCAGTTGCCGCGTGAGGCCCGCGACATGGCGATTGAACTCTGCGGGCCGGAAGCGCTCCTGCCCGTTGAGGGTCACCACGGCCGCGGCAACGCGGCCCTGCCCCTCGGCGTCGCCGTTGGTCAGATACAGCCAGTACACCGCGTTCGTCTCCGCGACGTTGAAGCGGATCGTTTCGGTCTGGGGCCGCCCGCGCTCGCGCACCACGGTCAGGGGGCCCACCACCACGGCGCCCGCCTCCGCGGTCTGCGCCGCCGACAAATCGGTTTGGACCACGGCGCCCGCCGGCCGCAGCAACAGCCGTTCGCCCGGGTACTCGGCCACCAGTTGCGGCGCGGGGTCGTCGGGCCCCACCAGATAGATCGTGAGCGTGCGGTGGTGCGCCCCGGGCGGCAACGGGGCATCGGTAAAGTCGAACGTGACGAGGGTCGGCCCGCCCGAAGGCAGCGTGTCCGGGGGGATCGGCCGGGACACGGCCAGGTATTGCGCGGGATACCCGTGCGCCGCGTGCCCGTGTTGGTAGCCCAATTCCGCGATCAGTTCGCCGGGGCCGGCCGGGCGGGTCAGTCGGGCCTGCACCTGCGTGATCGCGCCGTCCGCCGTCGAGAACAGCAGCGCGTAGCGCTCGGTCGCGTCAAACGGGTCGGGGGGCAAGATCAGGGCTTGGGCGGGCACGCTGAGTGCCGACAGGAGTACGGCCCAGGCCATGACGCGGAGCACCATCGTCGTTCTCCCATGAAGAGAGCGCAGCCTGATCCGGTATCAGAACGACGGCCGCGAACCTAGCAGAGAGGACCCGTTGCTGTCAAACACAAAATTTATGGTCGAGAGATCTAGACGGGTATGGATCCATGTTGTTCGAAGGGTATGATGTGCGACCGCCGTCGGACGCTGGCTCCCGGCCCATCGTCGTGATAGACTCGCCCGCGTATGGCTCCCAGCGTCGTGATTCTCGATTGCGACGGCACGCTCGTGGACAGCGCCGGGCACATTGTCGCGGTGTTCAACGAGGCGATCGTCACGCTCGGTTATGCGCCGTTGCCGCCGGAGCGGGTAGCGCGGATCATTGGATTGTCGTTCGACGACGCGCTGCAGCATCTCCTCCCCGAATCGTCGGCGGACGAGCGCGCGCGCATCATTCACCACTATCGCGCGCAATACGCGGTGAACGCCGTGGGACGCGATCCGCTCTTTGCCGGCGTGCGCGAATTCCTGGATGTGGTGCGGGGCCAGGGGCGGCACCTGGCCATGGCCACGGGCAAAAGCCGAGCGGGCGCGCTGCGGATCATCGCGGAGCACGGGTTGACCGACTACTTCGCCGCGGTCAAAACCGGCGACCTCTGCCGCCCCAAACCCCACCCCGAGATGCTGTTGCAGATCCTGGACGAGATGGGTGTCCCCGCGGAGCGGGCAATCATGGTGGGCGATACCACATTCGACGTGGACATGGCGCGGTCAGCAGGTGTTCGGGCGATCGGCGTGTGCTGGGGCGCACATGAAGCCGACGAGTTGGTGGCTGCCGGAGCGGACCTGGTGATCCCGAGCCTTCCCGACCTCGCGCCACACCTACCCCGACTCTTGCCTGACTAAGAGCTTGTACCTGGACCCCGAGTAGCCTGGATTCCCGCCTGCGCGGGAATGGCTTTTTTCCCCGCGAACGCGGAGCCTGGCCAGGAGCGGGCCAGATGCAAGGCGGAGCGAGCGCCCGCACGCAGGACTTCTAATCGGGGCCTTTACGTGAGAACGCGGTTTGTGCGTGGCGAAGCAAGCGGACGCGCAGCGACAACGCCGCAGATGGCCCCTCATGGCCGGGCTCTCAGGCGGAAAAGTCGCGGTCGTCCGCGCCGAGCCCGACGCCCGGCGAAAACTCAATCGTCGTCGTCACCGGCAAATGGTCCGACCCCAAATCCGGCCCCACCACCCGCCGCACCACGCGCACGCGGGAGGACACCAACGTTTGGTCGATCGGGATGCCCATCCATTGCCCCAACACGCTGGGCCAACTGCCTCCCAACCCGAATCCTTCCTGGCCGTCCCGGATGCCGGTCGGTCCGGTGAGGTGGCCGAACAAGGGCGACCAGCGGGTGATGTTCAGATCGCCGACCACGACCTTATTGAGCGCGGGTTCCGCCTCAACTCGGCGAGCGAGCACCGACAATTGCCGGTTCCTCGCCGCCGCGTCACCCGGCGTCATCGGACTCCGCAGGTGGGTCGCAAACAACGCGAGCACCGACGGCCCGGTGGGCTGCGGCACGTTCAGCACCACCGCCGGACACCACGCGTCGCCCAACGGTTCCACGCGAAACAACGGCGAGGCCTGTTTCGCAAACACCGCCACGCCGGACCCATCCGGCGGAATCCGAACCAGCGAATGGGGGTATCGGGCCCGCAACGAGGTCATGGCCTCCGACCACTCCGGGGTGACCTCCACGAGCACGGCGACATCCGAATCCTGGGTCTCGAACCACTGCACAATTCGGTCGATGTCGGCGTTGTTGAAGTTCACGTTTAATTGCGAGATGGTGAGCCGTTCGGCCGGACCGGGTGTTACGGGGAGGTCGGGCTGTGCCCAGAGCGGCAAGAGGCGCGCCACCTGCACCGCGCACACCGCCAAGGCGGCCAGGGACGCGAACGGTCGGTTCCTCAGCCCCAGCACGATCGCGACGATCAACGCCGCCGCCGCGTAGTGCGGCACGAAGTGCGTGCTCAACTCCGCCAGCCAAAAGCGGCTTCCCAGCCACGGCAGGACGAGCGACAACACGGCCAGCGTCGCGACCGCGCGCCACGCCCACCCGAACCCGCCGGCGCGCCGGTCGCTCACGAGAGGCCGCCCTCGATACACGTCACGCCGTGATCGCCCACGAGCGCGCGATGGCGCACGCCCGGCGGCAGCGTGAGACGATCGCCCGGCGCCAGACGCACGTCGCGGCCCTGCTCGGGCAGAGAAAACGTGATGCTCCCTTCGACGCAAAACAGCATTTTCCGATACGCGTGCGCGTGTTCCTCGTAGACGGTCCCCGGGGCGTTGCTCCACCGGGTCGCGGCGATTCCCCTCGCGTGGAAAAACGCCGTGACCTCCGCCTCCGGGAGCGCGTGCCGGTGCGGCCAGCGCACGACTTGCGCGCCGCCGGGAAACGTCTCGTGTAATACGCGTTCATCCACGGCGCGGCTCCGACGGTTGATCGAGTCCCTCGACGACGTTGATCAGCGCGGCGAAGTCGTCCTCACCCAAGCCGGCGTCCAGGCCGGCGGAGAACAACGCGTTCAACAGATCTCCCAGTTCGTGCGGCGCGCCGCGGGTCTCGGCTTCCGCCCGGGCCAATCGAATGTCCTTGGCCATGTGTTTGAACGCAAAGTGCGGCGCGAAGTCCCGTCGGCGGACCGCGTCGCCCTTGAGCGCCAACAGCGGCGACGCCAGCGCGCTGTGCGTCAGCACGTCCAGCATCCGGTCGTCGTCCAATCCCGATCGTCGCCCCAGGGTCACACCCTCGAACAACGCCAACATCGACCCCGCGATCGCCAGATTGTTCACCAACTTCATCATCGAGCCGGAGCCGGCCGGTCCCATGTGCACCACGTGTTTGGCCATCGGCGCGAACACCGGGGCGAGCCGGCCCACCGCGTCCGCCGCGCCTCCGACCATGAGCACGAGTTCCCCGTTCGCCGCGGCCGACTTGCTCCCGGTCACCGGCGCGTCCACGAACGCGACGCCTCGGGCCCGGCACGCGCAGTCCAACCCGCGCGAGGTGGCCGGATCCACCGTGGTCATGTCCACGTACACCGCGCCCGCAGCCAGGGCCTCGATCAGGCCGTTCGGGCCCAGCGCCACGTCCCGCACCGAGGCGGGATCCCCGAGCATGGTGATCGCCGCGTCCGCGCCGGCGGCCGCGTCCGCGGGCGCGTCGACCACCGTCGCGCCTTGGGCGCGAAGGCCTTCGCACGCCGATCGCGTGCGGTTCCACACCCGAACCGAGAACCCGGCGCTCAACAATCGACCGGCCATCCGGCTCCCCATAATGCCCAACCCCACAAACGCGATCGTCTTCACCTCACCCGTCTCCGAACAACCACCAGCATAGCGAGGTCGCCCGCGCGCCGCAAGCGCAGCGGCGACCTCGAGCGCTTGCTTTGACACGGTGGTGGGCCAATCCTATACTCAGCTCACCGTGAACAGTCCGTCACCCGACCTCTCGGAAGCCGTCCGTCGCATCCCGAAAACCGAGTTGCATCAACACGTGGACGGGTCCATCCCGATTCCGATCACGTGGGAATTGATGGCCAAACACGACCTCGCGCCGGTCGACACCGTCGAGGACATGGAGCGGCTGTTGACGCTGCAACCGGATGAAGAAGGCACTTTGATCCGGTATTTGGACAAGTTCCACTACCCGGCGTGGATCACGCAGTTCTACGGCAACATCACCCGGGTGATCGAAGCGATCGTGGCCGACGCGGCGTCGCACGGGGTGACCGCGCTGGAACTGCGCTACTCCCCCATTATCCACACCTACGCCGGTCTGACCTTGCGCCAGGCGATCAGCGCGGTGTTGTCCGGCCTCAACCACGCGGAGGAACGACACGGGGTCAAGACCGGCCTGATCATCATCGCGATGCGCCACCAAGGCCCGCACATCGCAAAAATCTTGGCCCGTCAGGCCATCAGCGAAGCCCAACACCTGCACGACCGGACCGGCGTGATCGGGTTCGACTTGGCCGGCGCGGAACGCGGGAATCCGCCGCGGCTGTTCCGCGCCGCGTACGACGTCGCGCGCAAGGGCGGGCTCGGCCTGACCGTCCACGCCGGGGAAGATGAAGGCCCGGACTGCATCTGGCAGGCGATCGACGTGCTCGGCGTCACGCGAATCGGCCACGGCTGCTCCGCGGTACAGGACCCCGCGCTGGTGAAACGGTTGGCCGCGGATCGCGTGTTGGTCGAGTGCTGCCTGACCTCCAACTACCACACCGGCGCGGTCAAACGCGGCCAGCCGCACCCCATCTTCACGTTCCTCGACGCCGGCGTGCCGGTCGCGGTCTGCACCGACAACACCACGGTCTCCCGCACGCACCAAACCCAGGAAAACGCCAAGCTCGCCGAAACCATCGGGATCGCCGAAATCGCCGCGATCCACGACCGCGCGCGCGCGCATTCGTTTATCCGCGACGTGCGCCCGGCACTAGGCACGGCGGTCTAGTCGGCCGAGAAATCCGATCATGTAATCGAAGAGCACGGCCTTATGGTCCGTCAGGCGATGGTCGCCGCCCGCGATGGCCACCAGTTCCAACGGGCGCGCGGCGGACCGTCGGACGAACTCCACGCTGCCGGCGATCGGAACCGTGGCGTCCTCCGCGCCGTGTAGGATCAAGGTAGGCGTCCGGTATTTGGGCAACAGGCGGTCCAGGCCGTAGCCCGCCGCATCCTCCACCAACTCCCGCCCGATGGTCGCGGTGACCCACTCGTTGCGGACGACGGCGTAGCCCTCGGCGCGCAACCGCGCCTCCCCGTCGGGGCCGAGCTCGCGGACGCGGTTTTCATAAAACGAGAACGCCGGCGCGATCAACAGGTTCGCGGTGACGTCCTTTGGATGGCGCGCCGCGGCCCAGGCCGCGAGTTGCCCGCCGAGCGAGGAGCCGATGACCGCGATCCGGGAAAACCGCTGCCGCGCCCACGCGAGGACGGTTTCGACGTCCGCCAGGGCGCGCGTGAGGGTCAACTCCTTCATCGTGCCGCTGGATTCGCCGTGCCCGCGCAGGTCGAACGTCAGGTACGCGTCGCCGCGCGCCACGAACCGCTCGCCGAAGTACGTCGCCTTCTCCCCGCGTTGCGACGAGGCAAAGCCGTGGACGTAGATGACGGCCGTGTCCGGGTTGTCGCAGGTCGGAGGCGCGTTGAGCGTGTACTCGAGAAACTCGCCGGAAGCGCCGAGGGAGAGCCTTGCCATTGACGTATCATACTAACCGGTTCAGTAAGGAATACTCCACCCGTTGTGGAGCGCAAGGCAAATCCCCCCATCCCCCCTTTGCCAAAGGGGGGCAAGAAATCGCCATAGCAGGATATTAAAGAACTCGCAGGTTGCTCAAAAAGTTCCAGCTGCAAGGCCGCAGCGAGGAGGAAACCGGAGCGTACTGGGTCGTACGTGAGGATTTCCGACGAGCGAGAATCTGCACCGCGCCGAAGGCGTGGTATGGAAATAATCGCTTCCCTACAGATGGCGAAGCAACGCAGCGGATGGACTTTTTCAGCAACCTGATAGCGCGGTTCGTTGAATCGACCGCAAGGTCTCGGTATAGTAGCGCCGTGTCACCCACCGGACTCGTCACCGACCCCGGATTTTTGGCGCACGACACCGGTCCCTCGCACCCGGAGTCGCCGCGGCGTTTGGAAGCCATTCTCCGGCGCCTGGAGTCGTCCGACGTCTCCAAGCGCCTGGTGCGCCTTGCCGCGCCGCTGGTCGATCGCGCGTGGCTGGAAACGGTGCACGCGCCGCGACACGTCGACCGCGTCGAATCCGCCGCGCCCGAACAGGGGTACGTGTATCTGGACGCGGACACGCCGATGTCTCCGGGGTCGTACCGCGCGGCGCTGCAGGCCGTGGGCGGCACGCTCGCCGCGATCGACGCGGTGATGGACGGCCGCGCCGCCAACGCGTTCTGCGCGATCCGCCCGCCCGGTCACCACGCGGAGCCGACGCGCGCGATGGGGTTTTGTCTCTTCAACAACGTCGCGGTGGCGGCGCGCTACGTCCAACGCCGTCACGGCGTCGCGCGCGTGCTGATATTGGATTGGGACGTGCACCACGGCAACGGCACCCAGGCCGCGTTTTATGCCGATCCGACCGTGCTCTACGTCAGCCTGCACCAGTACCCGTGGTATCCCGGAACCGGCGGCGCGGATGAACGCGGAGACGGGCCGGGCGAGGGGTACACGCTCAACGTGCCGATGGCCGCGGGCCGCGGCGACGACGAGTACCTTGCCGCGTTCGACACTCGGATCGCGCCCGCGGTGCGCGCGTTCGACCCGGAGTTCGTGTTGATCTCGGCCGGTTTCGACGCGCATCGCGACGACCCCCTGGCCATGATGAACGTGACCGAAGCCGGTTACCGCGCCATGACCGAGGCGGTGCTGGCCTGGGCCGCGGCGAGCGCCCGCGGTCGCATCGTCTCCTGTCTGGAGGGCGGGTACCACCTCACCGCGCTCGCGGATTCGGTGGAGACGCACGTGCGGACGCTCGCGGAATACTCGACCGACTCATCCACCACCATGAAAGGACGGATCAATGTCTGACTTGCAGGAGAAGGGCTACAACAAGGAAGAAGAGTTCTTCTACCGACAAAACAAGGAACTGCTGGAAAAGCGCCGCAAGGAACTCGACGCCCAGCGCAAACAGCAGGAGACTCAACAGCGACACGCGCACTGGATGAAGTGCCCCAAGTGCGGCGCGGACATGCGCGAACTCGAACGTCAGGGCATCAAGGTGGATCAGTGCGGGGCGTGCGGCGGCATCTATTTCGACCGCGGGGAACTCGAACTCCTCCTTGAGGCCAAGGAGCAGAAGGGATTTCTGGGCGGACTGAAGTCGCTGTTTAAATGAGGCGCGCGCCCGGAGGGGCGTGATCCGCCCCTCCGGCGCACGGGCTTCGCGCTACTTCAAACGGTCCTTGTGGACCACGATCTTGGCCTTCCCCTTTAATTCCTCGATGCGCTTGGCCAGCACGGTTTGCTTGACCCCCATCACGGCCTGCGGATCGAGGCTGTCGAACGCCGCCGCGTCCTTGGTCTCCGCGACCTTGATGATGTGATACCCGAACTCGGTTTGGACCGGATCGCTGACCTCACCCGCCTTCATGGCGAACGCCCGTTCGGCGAAGGGCTTGACCATCTGATCTTTCTGGAAGAACCCTAAGTCGCCCCCGTTCTCCTTCGCGGACGGATCCGTGGACAACTCCTTGGCCAAGGCCTCGAAGTCGCCGCCGTCGGTCACGCGTTTTTTCGCGTCCTTGGCCTGCTCTTCGGTCTCCACCAGGATGTGGCTCGCCCGGACCTGCCGGAATTCGTCCTGGTGCCCCTCATAATAGGCCTTGACCTTCTCATCGGTGACGTCGGTATCCGCCACCTTCTTGAGCGTCGCCTGGACAAGGATCTGACGCCGCACGTCCTCCAATTGACGCTTCACCTCGGGGTCCTTCTCCACGCCGGCTCGTTTGCTCTCCTGTAACAACACCTCGCGCAGGATCAGATCATCCAACAACGCCTCCCGACCTTCGATCGTCGACACGCGCTCCTGCATATGCGGCGGCATGCCGGCCACCGCCTCGTCGAACGCCGCCTTACTGATCGGCTGCCCATTGACGGTCGCCACCTCGTCCCCACCCCACGCCGACGCCACGCCCAGTCCCAACACTATTACGATGATCCCTACGTGCTTACCCCACATCCCAACTCCTCCCATGATCTTGTTCTCTATATTCCCCGATTGGGAACCAATCGGAGTCTCATCAGCAGCGGGCCAGGTGCAAGGCGCCGGCGAGCACCGAACCGGAGCGTACTGGGTCGTACGCGAGGATCGGATGCGCAGCCGGCAACGCCGCAGATGGCCCCTGATGATGAGGCTTACGCGGTCTTTTTGACGACCGAGGACTGCATGAGGCCGTCGGCCTGCTCCGGCACAAACCCTTCGTACCCGTTGCGCTCCGCCAGTTCAAGCACAGTAAAGGGATGGCCGTCTCGCACCTCCGCGGCCGTGAAGATCTGTCGCAACCTGGTCCCGCGCGGCCCTACGATCGCGCCGGAAAACTGCACGCCCTCCCGTTCCAGCTCCGCTTTCGCGGCGTCGATGTCCGGGACCCGAATCGCGACGTGGTGCAGTACGCGATCGCCGAACCGATCCACCCACGCGGACAACAGGCTCTTCTTGCCGCGCGCGTCGTCGTACGCTTGATCCACGAACAAGGCCGGCATGCCGGTTTTGCGATACACCTTGGCCCACCAGCCTTGGTCGGAAAACTCGACCAGCTCGTCGCGGTACTCGAACCCGAGTCGCTGAAATTCCCGGGCCCGCTCATCGACCCGGTGCGTGCGGATCGCGGCGTGATCGATCACGAACGGCCGACCGGATCGACCGGAAAGATCCAGCGCCACCCGCGCGGCCTCGTTGCCGCGAAAATACGCTTCGACCAATCGCGCCAGGGGGGCGTCGTACCCTCGGACCACATCAGCAACGGTTTTCGGCTTCATGGGCGAACTCCCGCTCGTCGTATCCCAGGAAGCATAACACGGCCGACAGATCCTTCACGCTCACGGTCACGGGCGCGGACTCGCGCACCGCGGGTTTGGCGCAAAAGGCCACGCCGAGGCCCGCGCGCCCCAACATCGGGAGATCGTTCGCGCCGTCGCCGATCGCCACCACCCGATCGAGCCCCACCCCGTACGCGCGCGCCAACTCGTCGACCATGGCGGACTTGCGTGCGCCGTCCACGATGTCGCCGACCAACCGTCCGGTCAACCGCCCGCCCTCGACCTCCAGACGATTGGCCAGCGCGTGATCCAACCCCAACCGGTTCTTGAGCCGCTCGGTGAAATAGTCGAACCCTCCGCTGACCACGGCCAAGGCGCACCCGACCTTGCGCAGGGTGTCCAGGAGGATCTCGGCGCCCGGCGTGGGAAACGTGCGCGCGTGCACCGTGGCGAGCGCCTCGGCGGACAGGCCCCGCAGCAGGCCGACGCGCTCCTTCAACGCGCCGCGAAAATCCAACTCGCCGTTCATCGCCCGCCGCGTGATCGCGGCCACCTGTTCGCCCACGCCCGCTTCCCTGGCGAGTTCGTCGATGCCTTCGCTCTGCACCAAGGTGGAGTCCATGTCCATGACCAGCACTTTCGGAGTTCGACGATCGGGATCGGACGGGACAACGGCCAAATCCACCCCCAGCCGCGCCTGCAGCGGCCGAAGCGCGCGCGTCAGGTCTCGCCACGCGGCGGAACCCGACGCCGTGACCTCGCACGCCACGGCGTGGAAACGCCGGCCGGCCACCACCCGTCGATCGCCGATTCGCGCGCCGTCGGACTTGAGCGCGGCCGCGGCCGCGGCGACCGCCGACGAGGGATCGGCCGTCGCCAGGCCGATCAGGACACATTCGCCGGGACGGCTCACGTCGCCGGGGTCGGCATCCCCATCCCGATAATGTGGTACCCACCGTCCACGTAGAGGACTTCGCCCGTCACGCCGGCCGCCAGCTCGCTGCACAAAAACACCGCGGCCCCGCCCACGTCGTCCAACGTGATGTTGCGGCGCAGCGGCGCGACCGTCTCATTGTAATGAAGGATCTCCCGAAATCCCGCGATGCCGGCGGCCGCAAGGGTCTTGATCGGCCCCGCGGAAATCGCGTTGACCCGAATCCCCTCCGACCCCAGGTCCGCGGCCAGATATCGGACGCTCGCCTCCAGCGCGGCCTTGGCCACGCCCATGACGTTGTAATTGGGCATCACCTTTTCAGCCCCGTAGTACGAGAGCGTGAGCACGCTGCCCCGACGACCGAGCATCAGCGGCCGCGCGGCGCGCGCCGCGGCCACGAGCGAATACGCGCTGACGTCCAGCGCCACTCGAAAGCCCTCGCGCGAGGTGTCCACGAACCGCTGCTTGAGGTCCTCGCGATTCGCGAACGCGATGGAGTGGATCAGAATGTCGACTCCGTCGAAGGCGGCCCCGATGGTCTCAAACGCCCGCGTGATCTCCTCGTCCTTGGTCACGTCGCAGGGCACCACCACCTTCTGCCCGAGCGAATCGGCCAACGGACGCACGCGGCGCTCCATGGCGTCCCCCGCGTAGGTGAAGGCCAGGCCGGCGCCTTCCTTGTGCAGCGCCTGGGCGATGCCCCACGCGATGCTGCGCTCGCTGGCGACGCCCATGACGACGCACTTTTTCCCGTCCAACAGGCCCATGAACGTCCTCCGAAACGCGGCGATCATACCGAAAGCCGCCCCGCTTTTCAAACCGCCGGCGGCCCGTGACGAAGCCCCCACGTCTGTGGTATGATCCGCGCTAATTATCCGGACGTGGAACGTGGATCGGAGGACGGCGTTGAACGCGACCACCATGCAACAACCATCAAAAACCCTCGACGTGTCGGTCGGAGAGTCCTTCGACGTCACGGTCTGGGAAGATCGGACCGCGGGGTACAGTTGGACGCCGCAATACGATTCGATCGCCCTCGATTTGATCGACGACGATTACCAGCGCACCGTCAACGTGGATACCGCGGATTTTGGACGCCGCACATTCACGTTTTTGGCCAAAACGCCGGGCGAACATTCGCTCGTCCTGGAATACCGAGTCGGATGGAAGTTCTCGGCGTCCAACCGAAGACAGTACCTCGTCACCGTCCGCCCAACCGCCACCTCGGCTCCGCGCAACCATTGACGACGCGGCCGGTCGCTGAAATACTTGAGGCCGTCCACATCGGCACGGGACTATTTTTCTTCGGGAGTACGTTATGAACGAGACTGAAACACTCGAAAGCACCGGGACCATCCCTTCGCGAACGCGCCGCAACGCCATCGATTGGGTCAACACGCTCTTTCTGATCGGGACGTTCGTGGTCGCGATCGTCGGGGTGCCCCTTCACTTGGCGACCCACGGCTTTTCGTGGCCGATCCTCGCCCTCTTCGGGTTCTACCTGGCGGCCACCGGCCTGTCGATCACCGGGGGCTACCACCGGCTCTTTTCCCACCAGTCGTACCAGACCACGGCTCCGGTCCGCGCGTTTTTCCTGGTCTTCGGGGCGGCGGCCTGCCAAAACTCGGCGCTCAAGTGGTCCTCGGACCACCGCTACCACCACATGTACGTGGATCAAGAGCGGGATCCGTACAACATCAATCGCGGATTTTTCTGGGCGCACATCGGGTGGATTTTCTTTAAGAAATCCTCCTACGATTTCAGCAACGTCCAGGATTTGAAAAAAGATCCGTTGGTGATGTGGCAAAATCGGTACTACGTGCCGCTCGCCATCGGCGTCGGCGGAGTCCTCCCCCTGCTCTTTGGATGGGCCGTGGGCGACTGGTGGGGCGGGTTCCTGCTGATCGGGGTCGCTCGGACCGTGATCGTGCACCACTCGACGTTTCTGATCAATTCGCTGTGTCACTACATGGGACGTCGGCCGTACTCGACCAAGGACTCCTCACGCGACAGCGGGCTCGTCGCGTTGCTGACCTACGGCGAGGGGTACCACAATTTCCATCACCAGTTTCAGTACGATTACCGGAACGGCATCCGGTGGTTCGACTGGGACCCCACGAAATGGCTGATCCGCACGTTGGCCGCGCTGGGGTGGGCGGATCGTCTCCGCACCGCCAAAGACGCGCACATCTTTCAGGCCCGACTCGATGTGCAGCGGGAAACCGCGCAACAAAAACTCGCGCACCGCTCGCAGGAATTTCGAACCGCCATGGAGGGCAAACTTCACGCGGCGCACGAGGCGCTCGTGGCGGCTCGGGCCCAATGGGACCGCCTCAAGGTGGACTACGCCGCGGCGAAACATTCCATGGACGAGAAGCGACGACACTTGGTCGTGGCCCTTAAAGACGAGTTGACCGCCGCCCGGCGCCATTTCCACAACGCCAACACGTCGTGGAACCTTCTGCTGGACGCCGCGGGCGCGTAACAACCTTGCCGAGCCCGCTCCGACGTTACTCCGTCGGAGCGGGCTCGCGATCCACCGACACCACGCTCCCATCCGGGACGCCCGCCATCACGAACGAGAAGGCCGCTTCCAACCGATTTTTGTCCTTCGATTCCAAAGTCAGGCGTACGCGATAGGGCGCTTGGCGTCCCACCGGGTACGATCCCAGGGCCACACCCGAATGTTTCGCGGCCGCTTCGTACAGCAACCCCGCAACCGCCTCCTCCCCTACGCCGAGGTATATCGTTCGCAGGAAGAACGGCGGGCTCCGGAACCGAGCCTTGATGGCCTGAAACTTACGCCGGAACACCTCGGGCACGCCCGGGAACACATACACCTTTTCCACCGCGAGCACGGGAACGCGAAGCCCCTCGGCTGCGATCAGCATCGCGCCCTCCGGCACATCGGCCATTCGGTTGACGTACGGGTCATCGGACGCGCCATACACCTCCCGAACCAATTGGGCCAGCACGGGATGGCGAACCAACGGACGCCCCAATCCTTTCGCGACGCCCTCGATCGTGACGTCGTCGTGCGTGGGGCCCACCCCTCCGGTCGTGAAAATCAGATCGGCCCGGTCCCAGGCCGCGCGAATCGCCTCGGCGATCGTATCGACCTCGTCCGGGAGCACCACCACTCGACGGACGTCCACTCCCAAATCGCGGAGCTCCCGGCACAGAAACGCGGTATGTTCGTCCGCGACCTTGCCGGAGAGAATTTCATTCCCGATGATCAGGATTTCAGCGCGCGTGGTCATGAATGAGCGCGGACCGGAAACGTCCGTCCAGCCGTCGTCCGCCGGGAGTCTACCACCCCGTGTGCGACGCGAACAAGTCGCGGCGCGCGGCGGGTCCACCTGACGTCAGGTCCGCGTCATCGGACCCGAGCCCGCGAGCAGCGGGCTCGGCTTACTGCGGTTGATCGCGCTCCCAGAGCGAGAGGAACGCGTCCAACATGTCGTCGGTAAACGGGGCGTATTCGCACGGCCGTAACGACACCCGCTCGACGCCGAGCCGGCCGTCTGGAGCTCGACGAACCAGCACCGTGCTCGGTCCCGGGATGCCCAGCGCATGGATCGCGCGCGCCGCGAATTCCTCGACGTCCGCCTCGCCTTTGCGACGCTCCGCCGTCACCGACGAGCCGCCCGCGTCGGCCCACAGCTCATGGACGGCGCATGCCACCGCCGATAAGGGCAACCGCGCGTCCCGGCACGCGGACACCTCGAACCACTGCACGCCGGGCATCGGCGGCGCCGGGAACCCCGGGGGATCGTACGCGTCGATCCCCAACCGCCGCACCACGGAGAGCGCGCCGTCACCGCCGCTCAACGTTTCGATCGTCCCATAATCCGGAAGATACACGCCGGCGCCCAGTCGCCGGAACTCGTGGACGCTTCGCGCGACGGCCAGCGCGTCGACGTCGCGCGTCGGCACGACCAGGGTCGTGCGTTCACGCCGTACCAACATCAGGAGCTCGTCGACGAATCCGGGCTGATCGCCCCGCGAGACCAAATAAAACTGGTTGACCTGTCGCGGATGAAACTCCGCGTCAACGCCGACCACCAACCAGCCGCGCCGCTTGAACGCCGCGACGACCGCCGGAGCGGGAGGCGTTCCGACACCGGTCACGACGACTCTCTTGATCAATCGCCTAAACACTCACTCCACATGATGCCACGATCAACCCTGCCCGCGGCACAGCGCGGGACCTCGTTGATCCACGCAGGAAAAGGACGCGCCTGAATCGCGTGTGGCGCGGTGCGGTGGAGCATGCCGCACGGCGTACCATATTTTCCGCACGTTCAGCGCTTTCGTTTTTGAATTCAACATCCGTGCCTGGCTCATTGCGGTATAGCCACTCATCGGCCAGTAATTGCTGAATTTCAGGCTTCAAAATATGCGGTCCCGCCGGAATTCCGGCAACCTTGCATCTCCACCCCGTCGTCCCGTAAAATTTCAAAAAAAGACATTATCACATTTCTCGTAACCAAGAGTGTACGCATGGACCCGATTGAACTGAACGACCCCGAAGCGATTGAAGAATTGCTCGGGAAAATCTCACTGCACGGCCGAGGGTTTCGAACCGACTGCCTCCTCGCCGACGTCTACGACGCGGGGCTCACGTACCCGGACTTTCTCAAGGCGCACGGAACCGATCCTGACGCGAAATACGGCGACCAAAGCCCGGCCTGGGCCACCTACCACGTTCGCCAAGGCAAAAAGGTGTTCATGGTCTACGGCGAAACCGGCCGCGATCGTCGCATCCACACCACCGACACTCCCTGACGGAGAACCGCGTGCTGTTTGACCGCGACAACCAATGGCGATTTACCACCATCGCCAAAAAGCGCCTGGAAAACGCGCCGATCGAGGGCGAGGACGAACTGATCGCCCAAGCCATGGACCTGCATCCGGAACTCGATCCGATCTGGGAATTGGGCGAAATGTCCGCCACGCCGCAGGAAGTCAACGGGACCGTGGTCAACCCGTTCATCCACACCGCGCTGCACGTCCTCGTGGAGAAACAACTCCAGACCAAGTCCCCGCCGGAAACCGTGGACACGCTGAATCGGCTGACCGCGCGCGGGATCGAGCGTCACGAGGCGGTCCACGCCATCGCCTCGGTGTACGCCGAACTCTACTTCACCACGTTTCGCCGCGGGCAGCAGTTCGAAGAGCTCACGTACGTGGAGCTGCTCAAACAGCTCGACGTCGAGTAAATCGCCCCCCCCCGCTACTCCGCTTGTCCGGGCTTGAGCGGTTCGTGACACCGCTCGCAGTGGTCGCTCGCGTACGAATTCTCGTAGCGGCACTCGGGACAGATCAGCGTCCGCGTGTCCCAAGTGGACGACGGGAATTCGTGTAAACACCCCTCGCAGAAACTGCTGCGCGTGTCGTTGACGCGGCCGCAGCGCGGACACACCACGGGTGACATGTCGGACATCCTTTGACCGAGTAGGGCGTGAAACAAATCGGCCGGGCCCCTTGTCAGGAACCCGGCCGAATCAACCGCGTGATCGTTCCTAAAACTTGTGAAAGCCGAGCTTGGACAGCTCGTACCCGCCGACCACGTCCGTAATCGGCACCATCTTGATCGCGTGGTGCTTGGCAAGGTTGTCGCAAATACCCACGCAGATCTCGCATCCCTTGCAGCGATCCACCGCGACGTACGCGGTGTTCCGCTTGACGTCGTAATTGATCGTATTGGACTCCGGACAGAACTGGGTACAAAGCCGGCAGCTCGTCTTCGAACAGATATCAACGTCGATTTGCGCCACTGCGTACATGCATCACCCCTATCTCAACGTGACGGCGGACTACCGACCGGCCGTCGTCAACGCGGCCGCCTGAGTCCCCGCGAGTTCGTTCCATTTGTGATCCAGCGCGTATTTGTGCGCCGCCTTGATCACGTCCATATTCTTCTGGATCAACTCCACCTTTTTGCCGAATTTTTTCTCGATCACGTTATCGAGCGAAGCCGTGCCGCCCGACACCACGAAACCCTTGCCGAGGAAGCGCTCCTTGACCGACTGTTCCAGCGACGTGAGGTCCGGCAATCCGATGGTCCCGGCCACGGCCCCCACCATCCCCATGTTGGTGGCCAACTCGGTTCCGCCGATCTCCGAGGCCAGCTTGCTGGCCGGGATATAGAACACCTTGGCGCGCTTTTCCCGAAGTTCACGTTCCTGATCGGGTTCGAGCGTCAACGGATGCTCGGAGTTGATCAACACGACGCCGTCATCCTTCAACCCCGAATAAAACGGCATCGTGTACGACTTGCCGTGCGTGATCACCTGGGTGTGGAAAATCATGATGACGTTGGGGTAGATGATCTCCCCGATCTCATAAATCCGCCCTTCAGCCACCCGCACGTAGCTCTCCACCGGAGCCATGCGTTTTTCCGATCCGAAGAAGGGCACGAGGGTGCTTTCGCCCCCCGCGATGATCACCCCGTTGCTCATCACGTGCGAGGCCGTCACCACGCCCTGCCCGCCGATGCCGGCCATCCGGATGTTATATCGCTTCATGACGCCCGCTCCTCCCGTCCATTACCCCGCGGTCCGACCATTAGGCCTTCGGCGCCGCGACCGCTTTCTTGGCCTTCTTTTCCTGCTCGATGCGCTCCAGATACGCCTTGGCGTCATCCGAGATGATCTCCATGAAGCCGTAGCGATCCTTCTCCACCTCGCGCGCGTCGTCCATCACCTTCGCGGTCGGGATCGCGTATTCGATGTTGCACGACGTGTACGCCTGCACGTACGTCGGGCCCACTTCGCGCGCGATCAACACCGCTTTGCGGATCACGTTCGCGATCCGGGTCGGGTTCGTGGGGGCGAGACGCGCGATGTACGCCACGCCCGCGGTCTTCGCCAGACCGATCATGTCCATCTTCTCGAACTTCTTGCCGTGCGGGGCCATCTTCAACACGACGCCCTTGTTGGTCATCCCGCTCTCTTGGCCGCCGGTGTTGCCGTACACTTCGTTGTCCAGCATCACGGTGGTGAACTTTTCCTTGCGGAACCAGGAGTGCATCACGCAGCTAAAACCGATGTCCGACAGCCCGCCGTCGCCGGCCATGACCACCACATCCTTCTGCTGGTTCGGAAACTTGATCCCCAAGCCCCGTTTCAATCCGGACGCCACGCCGTTGGTGTCCCCGTAGTTGCCGTAGATAAACGGGATCGAGGCCTGCGACAGCGCCAAGCGCCCGCAGCCGGCCGTGCCCAGAATCACGGTGTGTTCCGGAGCCGGCAACCCGATGAGCGCGGTCCGGATGAACAACGTCATGGCGCAGCCCGCGCACATGGGGTGCTCTTCGAGGACTTCCTTGAACGTGCCCATCTCACTGACCTTGACCTCGCGGCCGTAGGGCCCGCGTTCAACCAGGTCCACGTATTCCTTCGGCATGTACGACTCAAAGCCGGGCGAAATCTTTAATGTCTCCAGCGACATGTCTATCCTCCTGTTCGGTGGCTACCCGATGCGTTAGACCTGCAGCGGTTTGGTCGTCATGCGATCCGCGTTCGGCGCCTTGTACAGATACTCCAGAATCAATTCGGTCGGCATCGACATGCCGCCGAACACGCGAGGACCGGACACGATCTCGGCTTTCGAGTGGCCGCACAACGTGGACCGCACCTCCTTGGCCAGCCACCCCGCGCAGTTGAACTCCGGGATGATGATCCGTTTGGCGTCTTTACACGCCTCGATCAACTCCTGGGCCGGCCAGGGCCGCAACGACCGGATCTTCACCAGCCCGATGCGATCGCCCCGTTCCTGCGCCTGGCGCACGGCTTCGCGCGACTGCGACACCGCGCTGCCCGACGCCACGATCATGGTCTCCGCGCCGGGATTGACCACCTCGATCAGGCCGCCCATGTATTTCTTGACCCATGGACGCGCGCGATCCACCGCGGCCCAGATCTCCTGCTGCCACGACGCGTGCATCTGGTAGCTGATGAAGTTGCTTTTCTGAATGGGCGCGTCGCGGGACAAGCGCGCCGGGGGATTTTCGTTGTCCATCATCGGCACGGCTTCGTGATACGAATCACGCGGCGGCAACTTGATATCTTCCGGCGGCAACTCGACCCACCCGCGCGCGTGCGTGACGAAGAACCCGTCCACCGCCACCGCGGCCGGAAGCGTGACCTCGCACTTCTCGGAGATCATATACGCCTTGAGCGGGAAATCAAAGAAGTCCTGCTGGTTTTCCGCGTGGAACACCAGAATGCCGCAATTCAGGAGATACGACAGTTCGATGTTGTCGGGCTGGATCGCCAACGGGGCGTTGATCACGCGGCACATCACGAGCAACAGGAGCGGCATGCGGCCGCCCGGCCACGACGTGATCACTTCCAGCCCGCGCATCAATCCCGGGCCGGCGGTGGCGGTCAGCGCGCGGACGCCGGAGCGCGAGGCCCCCGCCACGGCCGACATCACGCCGTACTCTTCTTCGCCGCGGTAGTAATCCTTGAGGTACCCCTCGGCGTACAGATACCCGACCTGCTGCATGGTTTCGCTCTGCGGCGTGATCGGGTACGAAATCGCGATGTCCACGTTGGCGCGGCGAATGGCTTCCTTCGCGGCCTCGCTGCCCGTGATGAACGTCTTGGTTCGCGGCGCTTCGAAAAAGAGGTGCTCGGGCGTCACCACCCGTTGTTTGGCCGCTTTGTTTTCCTTCTCCTTCTTGGGCGCTTCGGTCGCGGTGATGACGTCGCCCTGGGGGTTCGTTTTGACTTCGGTCTCGGTCCCGTCAGCCATCGCTTACTCCTCGTTTTCGTCCAGCCCGGCGACCAACTCGTGCGCAAACTGCGGCGCCGCCGCGGCAATGGTCTCGCGCTGTTTCCGCTTCTGCTCGCGTTGAGCCTCCAGATCCCGCTTCCCTTCCGGGGTCAACGCCCAGGGAGTCACCCCTTCCTTCTTGACCTGACGAAGCGCCTTGACGACCTTCTGCAGTTTTTCAATGCCGCAGTGGGGGAGCGAGGCCATGGCGTCCTCGTGCCCGGCTTCCGCGCACAACGCCACCGTGTAGCAGTTGGTCCCCGCCCGCACCATCTTGAGCGTGATGTTCGCGAAGTGACAGTGTACGCCGACGAAGATGCACGCCTCGATCTTGTTGTGCCAGATGGTCAAATTCGGGTGGCACGGATTGATCACGGCCTCGGGATCGATCTTGGGGTAAATCGGACGGTAATCCGGCATCGGAATGATTTTGACGCCGGGAATCTCGGCCGCGAGTTCCAACACCACGCTCGCCTTCTCCTGCGTGTGTTTGGTCCATCCCCAGACCACGAGCGGCCCGGGGAAAATGGTGGGGTTGCGGCGGGTCAACATCTGTTTCGCCAGCTCTTTGATCGCCTTGTCCTCGGATACGAGAACCCCCTCGACCAAACCTTCGCCTTCCTGCGGAAGAATCACGCCCATCGACGACGCGGCGGGCGGCAGCAACCCCTCGGGTCCCGGAAGGACCTGATAGCGCACGGTGCCGGTTGCAGTAGCCATACGGATCAACTCCTCTCTACCCGTTAAACTGAGATGTTGACGCGAGAACGCGGCCCAGGAACTCCAGCGGCCGTTTCGTGGGCCCTACCATATCGAATTCCGAAGCCCGCGTCAATTCAGCAGAAGACCTAGCAATGCGCTAGGACTTTCGGCGCATCGAACGCGCGCCCGATTGACTCGTGCCGGGTACTATACCGTCCGGCTAAAACCCCTGTCAACGCGCGGGCCGGGCCCTCGACCATCCCGCCGACGGGAAACCAGCGACCACAAGGAACACGGGCCGCAATCTCACCGGAGATCGGGACGAGGATGGGGAGGGGTCGTACTCCGGGCGAACGCCGCTTCCAACGCACGCCGAACGGAGCCCTTGGACGCTGCGACCGGATGCCCTACCGGTCGACCAATTCCTTGAGTTCTTTCCCGGCCTTGAAAAAGGGCACGCGTTTAGCCGGCACGTGCACGGCGGTCCCGGTCTTGGGGTTGCGGCCCTCGCGGGTGCGGCGGTCGCGAAGGCGGAAACTCCCGAATCCCCGGATCTCGATCTTATCCCCGCGCGCCAAGGTTTCCTTGATGCCGTCGAGAATGGCGTTGATGATGATCTCGGTTTGGCGCTTGGTAAGCCCCTTCACCTTCCGCGACACCTCTTCGATCAATTCCGCCTTCGTCATCTCCCCGTCCCCCCGGCTAGCCCCAGGTCCACAAATAGTTCAACCGGATCGTCGTCGCGGGGTCCATGAGCGCCCCGATCCGACCGCGAAATACCGTGCGAATGAAGTCGCTGAACGAAAATGGGCGTTTGGGTTCGACGACCACCGGACGCCCCTCGATCCCGGCCAACGCGCCGGTAATGGTGATCGCGTCTTCGAAGCTGCCGATCTCGTCGACCAACCCCCGGTCTTTGGCTTGCCGTCCCGTGAACACCTGGCCGTCGGCGATGGCCGTCACCGCGTCCTTGTCCAGTCCCCGGCCGTCCGCCACGGCTTGGATGAACTGATCGTGGACGTCGTCCATCACCCGCTGAAGAATGGCCCGCTCTTCGTCGCCGAGTTTGCGAAACGGCGAGATGAGGTCCTTATGCGCGCCGCTCTTGACCACCGTGTTTTCCACCCCGATCTTCTTCATGAGCTCCTCGAAATTCGGCATCTCGAGGATCACGCCGATGCTGCCGGTCAGGGTACCCGGGTTGGCCACGATGCGGTCCGACGCGCTGGCGATGTAGTAACCGCCCGACGCCGCGACCGACCCCATCGAGACCACGATTTTTTGCCGCCCTTCGGCGCGGATCTTGCGGACCTGATCGTAGATTTCCTGGGACGGCACCACCGCGCCGCCCGGGCTGTCGATGCGGATCAAAATGGCGCGGATCGCGTCGTTTTCCGCGAAGTCGCGCAGCTGGGCCACCGGCTCGTCCGCGTTCAGAATCACGCCTTCGACCCGCACCAGCGCGATCTGGTTGGCCGCGTGCGGCGGCCGCTCCACCAGCAGCGCGGTGAAATACGTCCCCAGGAAAAACGCGGCCGCCAAAATTAAGAAAACTATGAATCCGGTAAACAGCGGACGTCTGGCCATATTATGACGAAGTCTTCACGCCGTCCCGACTCCGAAGGAGTCGGAGGCTGTCCAGAAACCGGCCGGCTGCCAGGCGGAGCGAGCGCCCGCACCGCAGCGTACTGGGTCGTACGTGAGGAGCGGACGCGCAGCGACAGCGCCGCAGACGGCCGTTGATGGACAGCCTCCCGCCACTAGCGCCGTTTGGCGGTGTGGCGGTCTCCGCCCTCCGAGAGCCCCCAATCCCCCACGTGCTCCCGAATGCTCAACGCAATCTTGCGCTCCGCCGGATCGATCCGGATCACGCGCGCCGTCACCTCGTCGCCGGGCTTGTACCGCTCGTCGATGCGTTGGCCTTCCAGGTTCATCTCGCTCACGTGGATCAAGCCCTCGACGCCGTCCTCGAATTCCAGAAACACGCCGAAGTCCGCCACCTTGACGACCTTGCCGGCGACGTCCTGTCCGACCTGATATCGCTGCGGGATCTCGCGTTCCCACGGATCAGGCGTCAATTGCTTGTAGCCCAGGGACAACCGCTCCTTGTCCTTGTCCACCCGCAGCACCACGGCCTTGACCGTTTGGCCCTTCTTGAAAAGATCGGACGGATGCACCACGCGTTTGGTCCACGACAGGTCGGACACGTGAATCAAGCCGTCGATGCCTTCTTCCAGGCCGACGAACACGCCGAACTCGGTGAGGCTCTTGACCTTGCCCTCGATGGTGGAGCCCACCGGATACTTGGTCTCCACGATGATCCAGGGATTGGCCACCACCTGTTTCATGCCGAGCGAAATCTTGCGGCTCTTGCGATCCACGTTGAGCACCTGCGCCTCGACCTGATCGCCCGCCGTTACGATCTTGGACGGGTGTTTGATCTCGTGGGACCACGTCATTTCCGAGATGTGGACCAAGCCCTCGATGCCGGGCTCCAGTTCCACGAACGCGCCGTAGTCCACCAGGCTGACCACCTTGCCGCGCACGCGCGAGCCCACCGGGTACTTGTCCTCGACCTGCACCCACGGATCCGGCTTGAGCTGCTTGACCCCCAAGGAAATACGCCCGGTCTCCCGGTCGTACTTGAGGATCATGACCTTGACGCGATCGCCCACCATGAACATTTCGGACGGGTGCGCGACGCGGCCCCACGACATGTCGGTGATGTGGAGCAGCCCGTCGATGCCGCCCAGGTCGATGAACGCCCCGTAGTCCGTGATGTTCTTGACCTGCCCGTCGATGATCTGGCCTTCCTGCAACGTGGACATGGCCTGTTGCTTGCGCCGATCGCGCGTCTCTTCGAGCACCACGCGGCGCGAGACCACCACGTTGCTGCGGCGGTGGTTCATCTTGATGATCTTCATCTGGAAGGTCTTGCCGACCAGCGAGTCCAGGTCCCGAACCGGCCGGAGGTCGATCTGCGAGCCGGGCAAGAACGCCTTGATCCCGATATCGACCATCATCCCGCCCTTGATCTTGTTGAGGACCTTGCCTTCGATCACGTCGCCCTTCTCGAAGATCCGCTCCAGATCGCCCCAGATCTTCATGCGATCGGCCTTTTCCTTCGAGAGGATCATGTTGCCGTCGGCGTCTTCCCGTTCCTCCAAGTACACCGGGAACCGGTCGCCCACCTTCAGCGCGGCGAGTTCATCCGGAGCGAACTCTTCGCGGGGGACGATGCCTTCGGATTTATATCCCACGTCGACGACCACGCCCTCGGGCTGCACGGCCACGACGGTGCCATCCACGATGCTGCCTTCCTCCAGTTGCTTGAAGGTTTCGGCGTACATCAGCTCGATGTCCGTCATTTCCGTGCCTTTTTGGAAGGGCTTTCGAACGACCCCGATTTCCGACTGCGTGCTCGCCATACGTCTACGTCCTCTCTTCGCTGCGATACTGCGGTGAAGGGTGAATTACCGTGGAACCGCCGACGCCTCGGACGCGCGCGGGCGCCTGGCATGCGCCTCACGCTGAAGCTCCGCGATCCGTCCCATGATCTCCTGACTGACCTCCTGGTACCGGCGCTTGGACGACGGTTCGTCGTCGCCGCGCGCTTCGTTTTTCCGCCACTGCATCGGTTCGCCGAACGCCACCGTAATCGGCCGACAGCGCAGCCATTTCGCGCCGGGCGGCCACGCCTCGCCCGTGCCCGCCACGTAGGCGGGCACCACCGGCACGCCGGTCCGCACCGCCAACATCCCGACCCCCGGCTTGGGCTCGCGCAACCGTTCGTCGGGACTGCGCGTGCCCTCCGGATACATCACGACCACACGACCCGCCGCGAGCCGCCGCTCCACGTCGGCGAGCGCGGCGCGGTCGATGGTTCCCCGCCGGATCGGCACCCCGCCGAGCCGGCGGAACAACCATCCCACCACGGGGTTCCCGAACAAATCATCCTTCGCCAGAAAATCGGCCCGTCTGGCGAGCGCACATCCCACGATCGGAATGTCCAGGTAACTGACGTGATTGGCGGCGACGATCACCCCGCCTTCGGCCGGGACCCGGTCGCGTCCCGTCACCTCCAGCGAGCAGCACCACCGCGCGACCCACCAGACCAAGGGGTGCGCGAGCTCGTACAGCACAATTTACCGCGAAACCGCGGCGCGTCGTCGTTCGACGGCCGCGACCATTGTATCGACCACCTCATCCAAGGTCAAGGCCGTCGAGTCCACGGCGATCGCGTCGTCGGCCTTGCGCAACGGCGCGACCGCGCGGCTCATGTCCTTGCGGTCGCGCGCCACGATTTCGTCGATCGTGGTCTGCAACGCCACGTCCATGCCCTTGGCGCGCAACTCCTTGTACCGTCGTTCCCCGCGCACCCGGGTGTCCGCGTCCAGATAAAATTTGACGTCCGCGTCCGGAAACACCACGGTGCCGATGTCGCGGCCCTCCATCACCACGCCCCCGTCCTTGGCCAACGTGCGTTGCAGCCGCAACATGGGATCGCGCACGAGGGGATTGGACGCGATCTGCGCCGCGATCCGGCTCATGTCGGGCGTGCGCAACTCGTCGGTCACGTCGCGTTGGTCCACCAAGATGCGCGCGCCGTCCGGACGGCGGACCACTTCGATCACCGTGTTTGCGCTCAGGTGCTGTAACCCGCCGTTGTCCGAGGGATCGAGTCCCTGTTCACGCACCTTCCACGCCAGCGCCCGATAAAACGCGCCGCTCTCGATGTAGAGATAGCCGAGCCGTTTGGCCACCCGCGTGCCCGCGGTGCTTTTGCCCGCGGCCGAGGGCCCGTCGATCGCCACGATCAATTCGCGGGTCATCAGCGCCTCACCCGTTCCAGCAGTTCGAAGAACCCGGGGAACGACGTCCCCACGCACTCCACGTCGTCGATCGTGGTCGGGCCGGTCGCGCGCAGCGCGGCCACGGCCAACGCCATGGCGATGCGGTGATCGCCGTGGCTGGCGCAGCGCGCCCCGGTCGCGCGTTGCGGCCCCACGATCCGCATGCCGGCCGGCCGCTCTTCGACCCGAATGCCCATTTTCCCCAGTTCCTCCGACATCACGTGGATCCGATCGCTCTCTTTGACCCGCAACTCGCCCGCGTCGTCGATCACGGTTTCCCCCTCGGCGAACGCCGCCAAGACGCAGAGAATGGGAAACTCGTCGATCGCGCGCGGCACCAACGCGCCCTTGATCGTGGTCCCGCGAAGCCGCGTGGTCCGCACGGTCAGCGACGCCGTGGGTTCGCCGGAGACCTCGCGGGCGCCGCCGAGTTTCACCGACGCGCCCATGCTCGTGAGAATGTCGAGCAGCCCGGTGCGCGTGGGGTTGACGCCCACGCGACCGATCTCCAACTCGGACCCCGGCACCAACAAGGCCGCCGCGATCAAAAACGCCGCGGACGACATATCGCCCGGCACGTCCACCGTGGTGCCGGTGAGCGACACCGGTCCGGTCACCGAGACCGCGCCGCCGTCGGTCGACACCGGCACGCCGAACGCGCGCAACATGCGTTCGGTGTGGTCCCGCGACGCGGACGGCTCGTACACCGCGGTGCGTCCCTCGGCCCCGAGCCCCGCGAGCAGGATCGCGGACTTGACCTGGGCGCTGGCCACCGGCAACCGAAAATCCCCGGCCTTGAGCCGACGGCCCACCACGGCGAGCGGCGCCAGCCGGCCGTCCTCGCGCCCGACGATCAGCGCGCCCATCGTCCGCAGCGGCTCCACCACGCGGGCCATGGGTCGCCGCCGTAACGACGCGTCGCCCGTCAACACCGTGCACATCGGCAGCCCGGCGACCAAGCCGGTCAGCAGCCGGATACTGGTCCCCGAATTCCCGCAATCGATCACGTCCTCGGCTTCCCGCAGCGCGCCGTCGCCCGCCGCGATCCGCAGCGCGGGGCGATCGTCGGAATCCACGGTATCGACCACGCGACCCAACGCCCGCATCGCGGCCACGGTGCGCAGACAATCATCCGCCGGCAGATACCCCCGAATCAACGTCTCCCCGCGCGCCAGCCCGCCCAGCATGATCGCGCGGTGCGTGATCGACTTGTCCCCCGGCACCTCGATCCGCCCCTGAAGGGGGCCGCCGGGTTTGACCACCACGGCCTTGGCGGCCGCGGCCTTCACGCCTCGCCCCCCGGCATGCGGTCGCGCGCCGCGCGCGCGCGCGACAACGCGTCGAACAACGCGCCCCCGTCGCCGCGCTCGATCGCGTCGCGAACCCCTTCCACTTCCTTCAGATACGACTTGAGCATCGCCAACACCGGCTCTCGATTCATCAGACAAATATCGCGCCACAGGTCGGGCGCCCCGCTCGCGATCCGCGTGGTGTCGCGAAATCCGCCCGCGGCCAACGACAACGCCCGCCCGTCCGCCGCCGCGGCCGCGGCGTTGACCAGCGCGGCCGCGGCCACGTGCGGCACGTGGCTCACCGCGGCGACCAGTTCGTCGTGCGCCGCGGGAGACAGCTTGACCACCGCCGCGCCCAGACCCGCCCACAATCGCTCGACCACGTCGAGCGCCCGCTGGTCCGTGCGCGGCGTGGGCGTGAGCACGCAGCGCGCGCCGTCGAACAACGCGGCCGACGCCGAGCCCACCCCCGAGCGTTCGCCCCCCGCCATGGGATGTCCGCCCACGAACCGGGCGAACAACGGCTCCAACCGCTCCACCACCGGCGCCTTCACGCTGCCCACGTCCGTCACCACCGTCGCGTTCGTCGTGAACGGCGCGATCTCGCGGGCCACGGATTCGAGCCGCCCCACCGGAACCGCCAACACCACCACGTCCGCCCCGCGCACCCCCTCGGCGGCGCTCGCCATGGCGTCGACGACCCCCTGCTCGACCGCGCGACGGCTCGACGCGGGGTCCACCTCCACGCCGATCACCTCACGGGCCAGGCCGCGCTGTTTGGCGCCCCAGGCGAACGATCCGCCGACCAGGCCGACCCCGACCACGGTGAGGCGGCCAATCCGCGCCGTCCGCGAAATGTCAGATCTCCCGGCCCACGGCCTGCGCCACCCTGCGCAACTCGTCCATCATCGCGGTGAACTTCTCGGGGGTCAGCGATTCCTCGCCGTCGCACAAGGCTTCTTCCGGATTGCCGTGCACCTCGACCAACAACCCGTCGCACCCCGAGGCCACCGCGGCGCGCGCCAAAGGCGCGACCAGGTCCCACCGCCCGGTGGCGTGGCTCGGGTCCACCACCACCGGCAGGTGCGACAGTTTCTGGATGAGCGGCACCGCCGAGAGGTCGAGCGTGTTGCGCGTGAGCGGCTCGAACGTGCGGATGCCGCGCTCGCACAACATCACGTTGTGATTCCCGCCCGCCATGATGTACTCCGCGGACAACAAGAATTCTTTGATGGTCGCCGACAGGCCGCGCTTGAGCAGGACCGGTTTGCGCTGTTTGCCGATCTCGGTGAGCAGCCGGAAGTTCTGCATGTTCCGCGCGCCGATCTGGAGCACGTCCGCGTACTGCGCGACCAGGTCGATGTCGCGCGGGTCCACGACCTCGGTGATGATGGGCAGCCCCGTGACCTTCTTGGCCTCGGCCAGGTACTGCAACCCCTCCTCGGCCAACCCTTGAAACGCGTACGGCGACGTGCGCGGCTTGAACGCCCCGCCGCGCAACACCCGCGCGCCCGAACTTTTCACGGCTTTGGCCACGCCCGTGACCTGCGCCTTGGTTTCCACCGCGCACGGCCCGGCCATGACCGTCACCGCGTTCCCGCCGATCGCCACGCCGTCGCCCAGCGTGATGACCGTGTTGGTCTTGCGGAACTCGCGGCTCACCAGCTTGTACGGCGAGAGAATCGGCGTGACGCTCTCCACGCCGGGGAACACCGCCAAGGGCACGTTCTGGATGGTCCGCTCGTCGCCGATGACCCCGATCACGCTCCGTTCTTGTCCCTTGGACAGATGCGGGGAGAGGCCGCGTTCGCGGATCTTCTCCATGATGTGGTCGATTTGGGCCTGCGTGGCCTCCGGTTTCAGTACGATGATCATGATTCAGACTCCCTGTGATTTCCAAAATCGAACCGGGGAACCGGAGAACCGGGGAATCGGCGACAAAGACTGATCGCGTGAAAGACCCCCTCTCCCCTTCGCCCCCTCACCCCTTCCCCCGCTCGTCAGTTAGCACCTGTTCCAGCGCCGCCATGCAGCGCGTATTTTCCTCCGGCAGTCCGATGGTGATGCGCAGCCACCGGCCCTCGAAGTGCCGCACGATCACGCCCTCGCGCAACAGGCGCTCGAACACCCCGCGCGCGTCGCGGCCCACGTCGACGTACAGAAAATTGGCCTCGCTCGGAACCACCGCCAGGCCCAGGCGCGCGCACTCCTTGGTCAGATACGTCTTGCCCGCGGCGTTGACCATCCGGCTCGCGCGCACGTGCGCGTCGTCGCCCAACGCGGCGAGCGCCGCGGCCTGCGCCACGGTGCTCGCGTTGAAGGGCAAGCGGATGCGGTTCATCCACTCCACCAGTTCCGCGGGACCGACGCCGTAGCCGATGCGCAGCCCCGCGAGGCCGTAGATCTTGGAAAACGTGCGCAGGATCACGACCGGACGTTCACCCTGCGCCAGACTTCCTCCGAACGGGAAGTCCGCCGCGGTCACGTAGTCTTCGTACGCGTGATCGCACACCGCCACCACGTGCTGGGGCAGCCGGTCGATCGCGTCCGCGACCTCGCGCCGCGACAACGCGGTGCCGGTCGGGCTGTTGGGGTTGCAGATGAAGAACAACTTGGTCCGGTCGGTCACGCGGGCCAACATGGCCTTGAGGTCGTGCCGGCCCTCGGCCAACGGCACCTCCACCGGCGTGCCCTGGTGCGCCAGCACCGCGATCCGATAGATCCCGAACGTGGGCGCGGCCATCACCGCTTCATCGCCCGGCGTGAGCAGCACGTTGCAGAGCAACGCGACCACTTCGTCCGACCCGTTGCCCAAAATCACGTGATCGGGCCGCACCGTCAGCCGCGACGCGATGGCCTCGCGCAACGCCACGCCCGCCCCGTCCGGGTACCGGTGCAACCCCTCCAACACCTCGCGCACGGCCTTGAGCGCGGCGGGCGAGGGGCCCAGCGGGTTCTCGTTCGACGCGAGTTTGATCGCGCGCGACACCCCGTATTCGCGCTCCACCTCGGCCACGGGTTTGCCGGGCACGTAGGGCGCGATGCGGGAGAGTTCCGGTCGGACGCGAAACGCCATGGCTGTTCGACTCACGCGGTGCGAGGGTATGAGCCGAGGACCTTGAGCACCTGGCAGTGCGGGCGCAACCCTTCCAACGCCTTCTTGACCGGCTCGTCGTCCACGTGTCCCTCGACGTCGATGTAAAAGAAGTACTCCCATGCCTTGCGTCGCGACGGCCGCGACTCGATCTTGGTCAGACTGAGTCCGAATTCCGCGAAGGGTTTGAGCATGTCGTACAACGCGCCCACCCGGTCCTGGACCGACACCATCACCGAGGTCTTGTCCCGGCCGGTCCGTTCGGGCGAGCGCGGCGCGATGAGCAAAAACCGCGTGGTGTTGTTCGGGTTGTCCTCGATGCGCTTCTGGATCACGGCCAATCCATAGAGTCTGGCCGCCACCTCCGACGCGATCGCGGCGGCCTCGGGTTCGTCGCGGCACATTTCCGCGGCGCGCGCGGTGCTGTACACCTCCACGACCGGAATGTTGGGCACGTGCTGGGCCAGCCAGCCTCGGCACTGGGCGAGGGCTTGCGGATGCGAGTAGATGCGTTTGACGTCCGCGAGCGCGCCCGACCGCGACAGCAGGTAGTGCGAGATTTCCTGCACGATCTCGCCCGCGATCTTGAGCTGTGACTCGGCGAGCAAATCCAGCGTGTGCGTCACCACGCCCTCGGTGGAATTCTCGATCGGCACCACGCCGTAATCCGCGCGGCCGCGCTCCACCTCGCTGAAGACGTCCTTGATGCTGTTGACCGCCATCGCGGCGGCCGACGCCCCGAATTGCTTCAAACACGCCACGTGCGTAAACGTGCCCGGCGGCCCCAGGTACGCCACCTTCAACGGCTGTTCGAGGGCCAGCGACGCGGACATGATCTCGCGGAACACCGCGCGCATGCCGTCGTTGGGAAACGGGCCGGGGTTCTGGCGCTCCAAGCGTTCGAGGATCTCCTGCTCCCGCCGCGGCGCGTGCGCTTGGGCCTGCTGATCGCGTTTGATCCGTCCCACCTCGGTGACGATCTCGGCGCGGCGGTTCAACAGACCGAGGATCGTATCGTCGATCTCATCGATCCGGGTGCGAAGCGATTGCAAGCTCTTGTCCACGACGATTGGGACCCCCGTGCGAAGCGTGTTCAACTCGGTCCATCCGCAGGGAATGGCCGCGCGAAAAGTGTCATATCATAAAGTATTTCAATGGGTTTTGCAACGCGCGGAGGCACGCGCGTTGCGCGGTGAGACGCGCAAATACGCGCGTGCTTTCGAAAAAAGAACGGGCAGGGAGACCCCTGCCCGTTCCGACAACCCCGCGGGTGATCGCGGTTATTTCACTTCGCTCAAATGCTTGATGGCTTCCTCGGCATGTTTGGTCGCCACATCCGCATGCCCGGCCTTGCCGTGCGACACGGCCTGTTCAAGCTCCTTGACCGCCCCATCCAGGTGCGGACTCTTGGTATGCTCCTGGGCGCCTTGGGCGAGTTTCAACGCGGCCTCGGCATGTTTGACCAGCACGTCGCCGTGCCCCGCCGAGCCGTGCTCGACCGCTTGTTTGGCTTCCGCCAGCGCGTCAGCCGCGGTCCCACCGCCCGCCACGGCGACGGACTGCATAATGGGCGCGCCGATCAAACCGACGACCGCCGCCAACACCATCCCTGACAGACCAATCCGCTTGTTCATGGACCAACCTCCTGTTGTGAGAAACCCGCTGCCGCGTCGGCGTTCCACATCGCTGTCATACGCCCTGATGCGCCAGCGCGAGATTATGACGACGCCCGTCTCGCTGTCAAGGCCGTTTCAGGCGTCGTCCCACCCAGACCGACGCGGATCTCAACGAGTTATTCACCGGATGGACGCCACTGGCTCGATGGGTCGAGCCGGGACGTCATTCGCGCGGACTGACGCTCGTTCGGGATCAGGCCGCGCGCTGATCGTTTCGAAAGAGCGGCTGGGGTTTCCCGAACCGGTACCCTTGAACGAGATCGATACCCAATTCCATGGCGACGTCCAGTTCGTGGTCGGTTTCAATCCCTTCGGCGATGATCCCGTGGGGCGCATAGTTCCGGATGGCCCGCACCAAGTCCTTCGAGAACAGCCTGAACTTCGGCGACGACACGGCCTTCAAGAGCGTGGACCGATCCATCTTGATGTATTCAGGAATCGCCTCGGCGATAAAGGGGAATGAGACGAAGCCCGCGCCGAAGTCGTCGATCGCGAACTCGAACCCCTGCGCGCGCCACCGTTTGGTGATCTCGAGATGTTTGGCCACGTCGTGGAGGGCCTCGAGTTCGGAAATTTCCAGCACCACCTGCATGCCCGGCGGTTTGGGCAGGCACTCCATCGCGCCGATGACGCTGAAATTCACGTTGATGAAGACGCGGTCCAACCCCACCGCTTGAGCCGTCTGCAGTTGCGTGCGGAAACAGATGCGCTTCAGTTCGTCGAGCTGGCCGATCGCCTCGTACCGCTTAAACAACTCCAGGATCCCCAGCTTGCCCTGCGGATCCCGACTGAGCGCCTCATACGCGATGATGCCGTGGGTCCGGACATCGACGATCGGTTGGAACACCACGGCGACGGCTTGGTCGTTGAGATGATATTCCTCTTCCCCGATGTGGACCTTCCCGCCCCCCTTCTTCGCGATGTACAGCGCGCGATCCGCCAACCGAATCAACTCGTCGAGGCTCCGCCCGTGCTCCGGATACACCGCCACGCCGATACTCAGGTCGAGCCGCTGGCCCATGGACTCCTTGATTTTCCGCACCCCGGCCCGGATACGATCCGCCGCGATCAGCAGCCCCTCCCGCGTCTCGTATTCGAGCACGACCACGACCTCGTCGCCGCCCCACCGGAAAACCATATCGGTTCCTCGAAGCGCGGCCCGAATGTTCCGAGCCACGGTCTTGAGCACCTCGTCGCCGACGTGATGTCCCAACGTGTCGTTGATGGCCTTAAAATGGTCCAGATCGCACAACAAAATCGCCAGGGACCGACGCTGGACGTCGGCCCGCGTGATTTCCTCGTCCATCCGCTGATTGAAGTAGCGACGGTTGTACAGATCGGTCAACACGTCGCGAACCGCCTGCTCGGCCAAGGCCTCCTGGGCGCGTTTGCGCTCCGTGATATCGCGAAAACTCCAGACGCGGCCCACGCTCACGCCGCCGATGCGTTGCGGGCGCGAGGAGCATTCGACTACGCGGCCGTCCCGAAATTCCAATAGGTCGGCGCTGTCGGCGTCCCGCTGCGCGTCCGACACCTGAAAGACGTCCCGCAGTGCGTCGGGGGGATGGAGCTGATTCAGCATGTGGGTCAACGTTTCGTCCACGTCCCGCCGCGCCAAGACGCCGCTCGGAACGCGCCACATCTCGACAAACCGTTGATTCCAGCTCACGATCATTCGCGCGTTGTCCACCACGAAGATGCCGTCCGCCACGCCCTCAAAGGTCGCGGTCAGCAACGACACCGATCGCGCCAACTCCTCGGTGCGTCCGATCACCCGCTGCTCCAGTTCGATGTTGAGTCGCCGGATTTCGATCTCCGCGCGTTTGCGTTCGGTGATATTCCGCACGATGACGAAGATCTGATCGGAAAACACGGGCAATAATCTGGCTTCGAAAAAGACCTCCTGGTGTCGGATCACGACCGAGGAGTCCACGCTGACGACGGACTTGGTCTCCCGAACCCGCCGGATTCCCTCGGCGAACGCCTTCCCCGCCGAGAGGAGCGGCAGGTCTTGGATGCGTTTGCCGATCAGGTCTTCGGGACCCGGAAACACGTCGGGATCGCGACCGGCTTTGTAGTCGAGGATCACGCCCTCGGAGTCGAGGCGGAAAAACAGATCCGGGAACGCCTCGAACATTGCCCGCATCTCCGAGTTGGCCTGGAGCAACTCCCGCGAGCTCAAATCGAGCGACCGCTCGAGCATCGCCCGGTCCGCGTCGAATTCGCGGTACGCGGTGTTGACGGCGTCGAGAAACGCCCGCCAATCCGGGGAGACCGGAACCGGCGCCCCAAAGTGACGCTTGAGTTGACGTTTCAGCAGACTGTGGTCGTCCACGATCTCACCGCTCGGAGAGGGTCGTCACCGTCATGGTCTGATTGTGCAACTCGCAGGTCGCGCTGGGCGTAAACGGCGAAATTTCCCCGTACGAGTAAAATCCGGTCAGGATCGCCTGTCACCCACCACCCGCACCCCGTGTCCTCCAAGACAACGGGAACCCGCGAATCAGGACATCCGAAGGTGGGATTACACCGTCCATCTCCCCCGATCGACGATCGAGCGGGGTCCTCTCAACCTAACAAATTACCGAATGCTGTCAATGTGATCGGGGTGGGCCGGGGGCATCACACGCGGTGACTCGCCGGCGTTCGGGCTCCTGGCGTCGCGTCGCCCGAACGCGAACGAGACCGCGGCGATGAACGGCGGAACCAACCCGGCGGCCGCGGTCACGCCGAGGAGGACGTAGAACATCGTGGCCGCGGACCCGATCGGGCCGGTCGTATACGCTTCCTCGACCGTGTATTCCCCGGTGTCGGCCAGGTCATAGGCGTAGTTCGAAAACAAAAAATAGGCGGCCAAGAGTTCCGCCCCCAGGGCGAGCAGGAACACGCCGGACACCTTGAATGCGGTGGAAAACGTCATGGTCGTCCGCCCCATGATACGGCAGCGCAAACCGCGAAAGAAAGCGCCCGATCGCCCGGGCCGCGCTACACTGGTGGATGATGAACCGATTGCGATCCCGGCCCAACGAACGACGCGTCGGCCGTCGGCTGTTCGCGATGGTTGGATTGGCGCTCCTGGTCGCGAGCGCGGCGTCGTGCCGATCCGGGGACGACTCGCCGGAAGGCAAGATCCGCGCTGCCATCACGCGCGCCGAAACGCTCGCGGAAGCCAAGGACCTGGGCGGACTGAAGGACCTGCTCTCCGACAGGTATCGCGATGAGGCGGGCCAGGACCAACGCGCGATCCTCGGTTTGCTCTTCATGCAATTTCGCCGGCATGACTCGATCCATCTGCTGACCCGGATCGACCGCGTGGACGCGCAACCGCCTCACGCCACGGCCACGGTGTTTGTCGCCATGGCGGGCCGCCCGATACCAAGCGTGGACGACCTCCCCGCCCTGCGCGCGGATCTGTATCGATTCGATTTGATGTTCGTCGAAGAACGCGGAACCTGGCGGGTGACGAAGTCCGCGTGGAGGCCGGCGGTGCTTCGCGACTTCTCGCCGTCGGGATCGGACGGCTGACCGCTGGTCATCGGATGTTGTCAGGCCGCGGCTGGAAGAGTCGCAGGACCGCCATCACGCCCGCGAATCCCATGGTGAAGAGGCTGACGATGACGGCGGTTTCGTAGATGTCCTTGCTGCGCCACACGTAGCCCACGGCATCGGCGTGTTCGGTGTCCGGCGACACCACGTACAGCGCCACGGCGCCCGCGGCCACGAGCAGGTAGAGCACCACGGGCGGGAGCCAGTAGCTCGGGCCCGGATCGTGTGACCGGATCGGCGCACGGTCGGAGCGAGCGGCCAGGTACCACGCGAAGCCCTGGAAAAACACGTACACGACCACGTACCAGCCCAGATAGTTGATCAGCGGAACCCCGAAGTAGCCGCCGCCGTTGTGCCAGATCCAGACGCGCAGGATCGTGGCGCTGCCGGGATCCACCACCACGCCCCACATCACCATCACGAACGCCGCGACCACGGGCAGGGCGATCCGGTTGAACCGGTGGGCCAACCGCGCGTCGGCCTTGTCCAGCAAAATGTTGCCGACCACCCACGCGTGATAGCCCATCGCGAAGTACATCACGCCCACGTCGAGCGGGACGCGGCCGATCATGGGCATGTCGAAGGCGTTGGTGAAGTGGTACAGGCCGAAGGGAGGTCCGGCGGCCACGCTGAGGTTCTCCACCGCGAAGCCGCCCACCGAAAACCACGCGAGGAACACCAGCGCGTCCGTGAGGCCGTACCGCATCGCGCCATGAACGACGGCCATCGTGACGCTTGCGACGATCAACACCAGGATCTGGCGGGCCGGATTCACCGCAAACATCACCGCGCTGACCGCGGCGTACGCGATCACCAATGCCCACAGCAGGGCGATCAGTTGGCGCACGCGCGGGGTCCCCGGACGCGCCGGGCCCGCGTGAGGGACGGACGGGATCGGCGTCACGGCACCGGGCGCTCTTCATCCCAGCGCGATTGGAACGCCGGGCGCTGCCGTCCGCTCACCAACATCCACTGCCCGTCGATACACCGCCGCGTCGGGATCGCCTCGCGGTCGATGCCGCCTTCCAACGTCATCGCCAGATCGAGCGCGAACTCGGGGTCCCCGATGTGCCAGGAATGATTGAACGTGCCCACGAACGACGAGCGCGACGGGTCCTTCTCGGAGAAATAATTCGAACAGTCCACGTTCACCGCTTTGCGCGGCGACTTGTCCGGCAACCCGATGCGGCCCACGCGGGGCGCGGTCCCGAATCGTTTCATGTTCGAGACGCCCAGGACCTTGTCGAATCGGTTCGAGTAGTTGGTGAGCCGGAAAATCCGGTCGAACATGGGCCTGGCCCAATCCGACGACTCCGCGAGCGAGCCGCTCGCCACGTCGCCGCCGATGAACGCCACCTGCGCGATGCGCCAGGGTTTTTTGTAGAACGCGCCTTTCTTGGCCGATTGCGCAAACGCCTCCATGATGACGTAGGCGCCGGTCGAGTGCCCCAACAGGTGCACGTTGAGGGTACAGACCGGCGTGCCCGCGTTGTTCGGAAATTGCGCGTTGATCAGAATCTGCAGCGCCTCGTCGACCAGACGACCCGCCACGTTCGACGCGTCGTTGCGATCTTCCAGATAGTTCAGCGTGGAATTGTCGCTCGGCCAATCAAACCCCACCACCAATCCCTTCCATCCCTGCGCGGTGAGCGTCTGCTGGAGCGTGCGCGTCCGCCACAAGACCGTGCGAATGTCGTTGTTGTAGCCGTGAACGAAAAACAGAATGTCGCCGGTCGTCCCGGTGACCTCGTCCTCCTTGCCGTCGGCCGCCCCGATGACCAGCTTGGTCCATCGGTCCCGCGAAATCACATCACTCCCGTCATATCCGCGTTTGGACGCCGGTACCCGCAAGAACGACGTGTCCCCGGGCTCGGCGCTAAACCTCCCAGACCGATCCTTCCCTCGCGTACAGATCAGGAACGTGTTCGATACAGACATCACAAAACCTCCTTCATGGCGATGATATCGAAACGTGCAGTCGCTTACTCGGAATCCGTCACGGCCGGACCTCGCTCATCAGCGCGAGCAGATTGTGATCCGGATCGCGAAGAAACACCTGTGGACCATGTGCTTACCGTGCCACTCGCGCCAGAAACTCGACCGACCGATCCAGCGCCAATCGGCCCGCGTCCGTGTCGAGATTGAACTGGTATTCGTGCGGCAACCCCGGCGCGTAGTTGTCCGGGAAAAACAGCGTGTCCACCGTCACGCCCTGGCTCGCCGCGGCCGCCGCGAACGCGCGCGAGTGCTTCAACAGCGGGTCGGCATTGCCCGCGGAGATGAACACGGGCGGAAAATCCGCGGTCACGTACCGAAGCACCGAGAACGGATCCAACCGCGGAAGCGAGAGGAAGCCTTTGCTGCCGCTGTACGACCACATCGCGGTTCGCAGAAAGTGGCCGAAGCCTCCGTTGAAATCCACCAACCCCAGCTCGTACGCCCCGCAATACAAGATCGCGCCGCGGAGTTGGGAGCGCTCAACAGCCGGAACGACGCCCACCGCGCGCGCGTACGACGGGACACTGATCACGTTCGCCAGTTGCGCCGCGATCTGCGCACCCGCCGAATCTCCCGCCAAAATCAGCCGCGACGGGTCCACGCGCAGGCGCTGCGCGTTTTGCCCAAGATAGGCCAACGCGGCGTTGACCTGCCGGACCGGCGTCGGATAGTTCCCTTCAGGCGCGAGCGTGTAGCCGACCCCGACCGTGGGATAGCCCTTGGCGGCCAATATTTTGAGGTAGTTGGATACAAGCTCCTTACTGCCCGAAAACCAGCCGCCACCGTGTACCCACACGATCGTCGGTAACGCCTGATTGGTTTGCTCGGCCTGGGCCGGATGGAACACGTCGAGGTAAGCATCCCGGTCGGCTGGGTCGTACCGTTCATCAAGCTGCGCTGTAACGCCTGCCGGCACATACCGTTCCAAGGCCTGGTGCGCGGCCCGGCCTCCCCGGTCCATGAGCGCGCGATAAAACAGCGCCGACGGCCACGGACTAACCTGAACCGCGACGTACCCCACAACGCCGAGCACAACGACCGCACCGAGCGTCCACAGGAAAATCTTGATCGCGAAACGTCTCGAAATAGACGAACTGTCCTTCGCGCGTCGTTGCAGCGAAACTGGTCCCGGCGGCTACCCCAAAATGCCGGTTCCCCAAGGATTGTCCACGACGATCTTCCAGGTCCCGTTCTTCTGCCTACGCAGCACATCGGACGATTTTCCAGCCATATTCACGACCTTGCCGGCGGGATCAGTCCCCGCCAACGTCCATTCGCCGCAATACTGCGCAAGGTCTCCGGATTCGACCACCGCCTGCTTCACACTCCGAATCGTCGGCCGCAGCGCCACAAACCCCTCCAACGCCTTGCGCAGCGCCGCCTTCCCACTCGCCACCCTTCCCGGCTCCGCAACCATGACGGCCTGCGGCTCATACAACGCCAACGCCGCCTCCAAATTGCCCTTATTGAGCGCGTCGATCAACTGGCTAACTGTTTCAGCTGGTCCATAAGTAGCCATCACATCCTCCGTCTCGAACATGGCTCAAGTTCAAGAGCTATTTTGTTTCGATCGTAAATTCGTAGTCGATGAACAGATCAACATTCTCGTCATCAGCCTGCCGGACGAGTACGGGGCTCTCCAATCCAGATAGGAGTACTTTCGCGTCGGCCTTCACTTTCTCCTTAGTCCTAGTCACATCCTCAGAGATCATCTGAACGAGCGTCGGGCGATACTGCTCTGGATTGTCAACCGCAAGCTGGATGGACCCCAGTTGCATACTGGTTTTGCTCGGGAGTGTCAGATCATTCAGAAATCGACGGATAATGTCGGCGCACGCGAACACGTCTCTATTCTTACCTTTAAAAGGAACGAGGACGTGAAGATCCGCTTCAGACTCTGCACTGGAGTACGGCACAACCGAAGCCAACTTCGACACAGGTTTCGCGGAAAGCGTGACCCGGCCCGAATGAATCACGATGTCTGGATTCCCTTGCGCTTTCCTTAAAACAGCGGCCTTAGCGTCCCTCAACTCGGCAAACCGCTGCAGCGGGTCTCGTTGCCCGCTGGATATCGAGACAGGCATCGACACGTAATCTGCTTGCTGCCTGAGCACCACGGCGACGTGTTGGCGATCGCTAAATGCAACGACCAGGAATTTACTCTCTCCAGCCCACGCAGGGTGACACAACGTAAGGACAATCATTGAGAAAAGTACTGATTTCATCGATTTCCCTTTGTAACAAATTGAGACAAAATACCCTGCCCCTGATCTATCGCCAGTTAAAGAGCGCGACGAGCTGGAGTATCCGAAAGTCCATCGCCCTCCGGTGCAGGTGGAGGCGGCTCGGCTGGTGTCTCCGCAGAACGAGCCTGATCCAGTGACGCGAACGTTGGAGCAAGCTCGTGAAACTGAGCCACGTCGCGAACAACCGACAAACCAGGCAGTACCTCTCCAGTCGCTCGATTTGGAACGTACGCTGACACCACACCCATGACAAACACGACCGGATTGTCCTCAATCAGTGCGACATGAAATGACGGTCCTCCGCTCACGCCGTTGATTGCAACCCCGTCGACCAAGTACGCTCCCTGCGCCTGAAGCCAAGCGCTCACATTGCCGGAGAAAAAGCACAAACTAGCCGCAGGTATCGCGGGAAATCCAAGCCATGCAATCTCGCTTCCGACTTTGAGGAACCTGTCCTTGGGAGCTAACGGCAATGGATCGGCAGGAAAGGGTAAATCGCCGCGATTGAAGAGAAGAGCCGCTGTATCTCGTACCACATCCAGAATAACGGCTCTTTCATCCCGCCGGACTACGAGTGATTTCCCTGAACTCACATGGTCAAGACGGATCGGCTCTTCCCAATAATGAGCGTGATCCACAACATGCGCCGCCGTGGCAATACCACACACCGGATTGTTTTTGCCGTTCGAAATCAGGAAACCGGTTCCAGACCCCCGTGGCGTTGAGATGCGCACAACGTGGGGCTCTATGATTTCGACAGCCTTTGACCAAGGCACCGGAGACATTTCCTTACTTCCTTAAAGGGAGTTAGTCCCGCCCCTTCCCAACTACCACAGAGGCTTTTGATCCGCGTTGTTCGGTTGTGGTCGGTTCAGATGTTGGTACGCCAGCGGGGTGGCGAGGCGGCCGCGGGGGGTGCGGTCGAGGAAACCGCCTTGTAAGAGGAAGGGTTCGTAGACGTCTTCGATGGTTTCGCGTTCTTCGCCGATGGCGGAGGCGAGCGTGTCGACGCCGACCGGGCCGCCGTTGAATTTGTCGATGATGGCGGCGAGCAGGCGGCGGTCCATGACGTCGAAGCCGTGTTCGTCGATTTCCATCATGGCCAAGGCGCCGCGCGCGGAGTCTTTGGTGATGATGCCGTCGGCTTTGACCTGGGCGAAGTCGCGCACGCGGCGCAGCAGGCGGTTCGCGATGCGCGGGGTGCCGCGCGCGCGGCGCGCGATTTCCTGCGCGCCTTCGGGGTCGATGGGCACGTTCAACAGGCGCGAGGACCGCATGACGATTTGTTCCAGTTCGGCCGGGGTGTAGTACTCCAGGCGCGAGATCACGCCGAAGCGGTCGCGCAGCGGCGAGGTCAGCAGGCCCGCGCGCGTGGTGGCGCCCACCAAGGTGAACGGCGGCAGGTCCAGTTTGATGCTGCGCGCGGACGGGCCTTGGCCGATCACGATGTCGAGCTGAAAATCCTCCATCGCGGGATAGAGGATTTCTTCCACCGCCGGGTGCAGCCGGTGGATCTCGTCGATGAAGAACACGTCGCGGGGGGCAAGGTTGGTCAGGATCGCGGCCAGATCGCCCGCGTGTTCCAAGGCCGGGCCGGACGTGGTTTTGAGCTGCACCCCGAGTTCCTTGGCGATGATGTGCGCGAGCGTGGTTTTGCCCAGGCCCGGCGGGCCGTAGAAGATGGTGTGGTCCAGCACTTCGCCGCGTTGGCGCGCGGCTTCGATGTACACGCGCAGGGTCTCTTTGACCTTTTCCTGGCCGATGTATTCGTCCAAGGCGAGTGGGCGCAGGCTGATCTCGTACCCGCGCTCGTCGTTCATCATGCCCGCGGCCAGGGTCGCGTCCGCGCGGTCCGGCGTGGGTTTGATCGTCATTTGGACAATCGCCGCAGCGCCTCGCGCAAGAAATCTTCCACCGTGAGTTCCTCCCCGGGCCGGCTGCGTTCAATCTGCTTGAGAATCTCCTTGGCCACCGGCGGCTGATACCCGAGGTTCACCAACGCGGACAAGGCGTCGTCAGCCACCGACGACGGTGCGGCCGCGCCTTCGGTCGGCGTCTCCGGCGCGATCGAGGTGATCTTGGATTGCAGTTCCAGGATCAGCCGCGCCGCGGTTTTCTGGCCGATGCCGGGCACGGAGGAGAGCCGGCGCGCGTCGCCCGATCGGATCGCGGTCGCCAGTTCCGCCACCGACAGCCCCGAGAGCAACGCCAACCCCAGGCGCGGGCCCACGCCCGACACCGAGATCAACAACAGGAACGCGGCTTTTTCCTCGGTGGACAGAAACCCGTAGAGCACGAGCGCGTCTTCGCGCACGTGCGTGTACGTGTGCAGGCGAACGGCTTGTTTGAGATCGGGCAGGCGGTAGTAGGTTTGCAGCGAGGTGAAGACTTCGTAGCCCACGCCGTGCACGTCGATGATCACGGACTGCGGGGTCTTGGCGATCAGCGTGCCCGCGAGCGCGGCGATCATGCGTGCGCGATGCGGCGCGACCCGCCGGAGAAGGCCCGCGCGTGCCGCTCGGCTCCGGAGTGCAAATGGCAGATCGCCGCGGCCAGCGCATCGGTGGCGTGGTGCGTGGTCATTTCAACCGACAACCGCAAGAGCCGGCCGACCATGTACTGCACCTGCTCCTTGGCCGCGCCGCCGTAGCCTGTGACCGCGATTTTGATTTCCGTGGGCGTGTACTCCAGCACCGGCAAGTTGGATTGCTCCGCCACCAGCAACGCCACGCCCTTGGCCTGACCGAGCTTGAGCGCCACCGCCACGTTCTTGGCCAAGAACGTGTTTTCCACCGCGACCTCGTCGGGTCGGTAGCGCTCGCACACCTCGCGCAGGGATTCGAAGAGCTGGTTGAGGCGCGCGGGCAACGCGCGCGTGGAGGGAACCACGATGGTGCCGGAGGCCACGTGGCAGAGATCCGAGCCCTGCATCTCCACCACGCCGTACCCGGTGGCGTTCAACCCGGGATCGATTCCCAAAATCCGCATGGCCGGCCCTTTCTCCCTTGAGCCGCGGACGGTGCGCCTTACCCCAGCACCTTCTCCAACACGGCCTGGTCGATGTCGAAGTTCGCGTGCACCTTCTGGACGTCGTCGTGATCTTCCAACGCGTCCATCAACTTGATCATCTGCTCGGCGTCCTTGCCCTCGAGCTTGATGTAGGTCTGCGGAATCTGCGCGGCCTCGGCCAGGGTGACCGACACTTTCTTGTCTTCCAAGGCCTTCTTGACCGCTTCCACGTCGGCCGGCGCGGTGAAGATCTCGAACACCGCTTCGTCGTCGGATTTCATGTCTTCGGCGCCCGCGTCCAAGGCCAGGGTCATCAGCGTGTCTTCGTCCGCCTTGTTCTTGTCCACCGTGATGTAGCCGCGCTTTTGGAACATCCAGGCCACGCACCCGGCCTCGCCCATGTTCCCGCCGTTTTTGGAAAACACGTGGCGGATCTCGGACACGGTGCGGTTCTTATTGTCGGTCATGATCTCGACCAACAACGCGGTGCCGCCCGGGCCGTAGCCTTCGTACACCATTTCTTCGTAATTCACGCCCGGCAATTCGCCCGTGCCCTTCATGATGGCGCGTTTGATATTGTCCGCCGGCATGTTGGCTTCCTTGGACTTCAGAATAGCCACCCGCAAGCGGGCGTTGCCGTCCGGATCGCCGCCCCCGATGCGCGCGGCAACCGTCAACTCTTTGATCAGCTTGGTGAAAATTTTCCCGCGTTTGGAATCCGCCGCGGCTTTCTTATGCTTGGTGGTGGCCCATTTCGAGTGGCCGGACATGACGAAACTCCGAGGAAATGACGCGAAAATTTGCCTGGAAAACAGCGTGGTTGTAACACAAGTTTGACGGACGAGTCAAACGAGCGTGGGGGATAAGGCGTTCGCCGGTTAGCCGGTTAGCCGGTGCGCCGGTGTGCCGGTAAGGGCAACGTACGTTGGTCGTACGAACTGCGCACAACGAGCAATGTGTTCCGCACTTCACCGGCCAACCGGCAAACCGGCGCACCGGCTAACCGCCTTTACGTGTACTTCTCCGTGTGGATCTGCTCGCGCGGCACGCCCAGCTCCAGCAACAGGGCTTTGACTTCTTTGACCATGGGCACCAGGCCGCAGACGTACGCGATCTTCGCTGCGGGATCGGTCAGGGTCTCGCGCAACGCGTTTTGCACCCAGCCCACGCGGCCGGACCACTCGCGTGGACGGCTGACCGTGGGGAAGAATCGGAATCCCGCGCGCGCGGTTTCGAGGCGGCGCCAGTCGGATTCGTAGAGGATCTCGTCCTCGTGACGCACGCCGAAATACAGCGACATGGGTCCGGCGACGCCGCGCTCGTGCAGACTCAGGATCATGCTGCGGATCGGCGCCACGCCGGTGCCCGCGGCCACGTACAGCCGTTCGTACTCCCCGCCCCGGTCCACGAAGCTGCCGCGCGCGTCGGAAATGGTCAGTGTGTCGCCCACGTGGAGCCGTTCGTGAAAATAGGAGGAGACGTACCCGCCTTCCACGTGTTTGATGCACAAGTCGATGGTCCCGCTTTGCGACGGCGGCGACGCGATCGAATACGCCTTACGCACCACGGTCTCGCCCTTGGGCACGTCGACCATCACGAACTGCCCGGCTCTGAACGTAAACGCCGGGCTTGCATCAACGGCGAGCCGGAAGACCTTCACGCTCGACGTGAGAGTCTCAATCGCTTGAAGAACGGCCCGATACGAGATCGTAGGCACTCGGAATCTCCGAACGTTTTCGCGAAGTGGCTACCGCCCGCGAAGGAGTTTCGAGGTTTGATGTATTACCGCTCCGCGTTCCCCGGAGCGGAGCCTGTTCAGGAACGTGCCAGATGCAAGGCGCCGCGAGAACCGGAGCGCAGCGTACTGGGTCGTACGTGAGCACCGGAAGCGCAGCGGCAACGCCGCAGATGGCCGTTCATGGACAGGCTCAGAACGGACTATAACAGAATAGACTCCGCAAGCAGCAGATACCGGGAAAACGCCTCACCCGCCAACACCATCAACGCGGCGATATACAGCAGCCCGGTTGCCGACATGTTGGCTTTGTAGCGAATCGTGTTCAGGATCATCGCGGCGAGCACCACGGGCGCCAGGATCCCGACCGCGACCCTGATCCATAAGAAGAGACCGAGCACGCTCTCCAAGCGCAACGCGGCTCCCGACACGTCCGAAGGAAGGCCGAACGTGAACGTGAGCGCGGTCAAGACGCCCTGGAGCACGACCGCAACCAGGAAGATCCACGCCAACACGTTCAAGTGGCTCATCGGCAGGTTGGGACTGGTGAGATACCGGTGCCCGAGCAACATCCCGAGCATGGAGGACCCGAGGACGAACGTGGACAACAGGAAGCTGACCGGAATGCCGGGAGCAAACGACGCGGCGCCAGCCCGCCCCGCGTAGAGCGCGCCGCTCGCGATGACGAGCGCCAAACCGAGCGCGGCCGCGGCGTAGAGCCATCCCACCGGGTGATACTCCTTTTTGATCCAAAACAGCACCACGTAGACGAACAACGCCACCGCATAGGCCAACGTCAGCGCCGTGACCGCGTGCGACCACGGTCCGACCGCTCCGCCGGTCGGTACTCCGGGAATCGCCACGCCGAAGAGAAGAAAGAAAATCATGCCGTTCAGCCGAAAGAAGCTCAACCCGAGTTGCCGTTTGGCGATCGCCGCCAGCAACACCACCCCGCCGACCGACAATTGGCTGAACAGCAGGAACAGAATTTCCGATTTGTCGCCCACACTCGCTCCAGGATTCGGCTCAACCCGCGAAAAAACAGGGGCCTCTGGATTCCCGCCTTCGCGGGAATGTCCTCCCTATTCCTATTCGTCACACCCGCGAAGGCGGGTGTCCAGCGATCTCGCAGTGTCTCTCAGTTTTACGCCGTACTGCAAGAAACGAGAGGCCCTGCCAACCGGGCAGGGCCTCTCGGGATATCACCAACAATCGGTCAGGTTCGACCGTTATTTCTTCTTGCCGTTCTTCACCTTCGAGACCACCCAGAACTGGAGCCCGATCACGAACAACGCGGCAAAGACCGGGTACACGTACGCCTTGGTCGGGATCGGCGGTTCCAGGATGGTGTGGTACCAGCTCGAGATCGACATCTTGCGGCCGGCATCGCCGTTGTGGCCGTCCCACACCATGAACAAGATCGGAATGTACTTGCCGGTGGTGAACTGAACGGCCTTCTCCTGGTCATCCGTGGTCATGGCTCGCTTCAAGATCACGCGCCAGGTTCCGTTTTTATGTTCAGCGAACACCGCCTTGACCTCGTCGCTGCCGTGGGGAACGAGATCCTGGTCCCACCCGGCGCCGTTCGCCATGGTCACTTTGCCGTCCACCTCCCATTTCCACAAATCCACGCCGTTTTTCGCGTCACCGAAGATAAAACGCGGTTTCTCCGGCGCATTGAGACTTTCCCACTTGGTCGGGAACTGAATGGCCAGCGCGTCCTTGAACTCCGGATTCTCGCGGAGCGCGATCGGTTGTCCCGCCGGCGGCGTCTCTTCATAGCTGACCGCCTTCGCCAGGCTCTCCGGCGTCCCGACGCTCTTGTTGCGATCACCCCACTCCAGCAAATACGCCACCTCGGTCCCGTTGTACAAGGAACGCACCCACACTTCATCGACCTGCCGGACGAAGTTCCGGGGCTTGTGCGTGATCTGCCCGCCGAGCCCGATGTAGTTCGGCGCGCGCTCCTGCCATTGCGGGTCGTCCGGAGTCGCGGGAATCTCGCCTTCAACGAATCTCGCGCGGAGCACGAAGTCGTTCATCGGCTTGGTGGTCTGCTCGTCGATCTGCTTCTTCGGACAGAGCGAAATCACGAAATTCGCCACGTCCCAGCGCTCGTCTTCGCTCAACGCCTCCGCGAACGACGGCATCGGCGTACCGTTCAAGCCCGTCGAGACCTCGCGGAAGATGTTCGCGGGGTTGTACGGATCACGACGGTTGCCGCGGAAGTTCCAGCATTTGTGCAGATCCGCCGGGCGGATCGGGAAACCCCATTCGTCTTTCTGGGTCGCGTTGCCGTCTCCACGACCGTCTTCGCCGTGGCACTCCACGCACTTCCCCTTGCTCATGAAGACTTCGCGACCGCGCTTGATACTCTCCTCGGAGCTCGGGATCTGCTTGCCGAAGCTGATCACGGTCAAGGTTTCCGTTTCCTGGTCCGTGAAATCACGATCCTTCACCAGCTCGGTCCGCACAAACTCCACCACCTGCCGGCGCTGCTTGTCGGTCAGAATACCCTCCCACGAAGGCATGGCCGACCCGGGCAAGCCGTGGGTCACCGAGAGGAACAAGTCATCCAAGGTCGGCAGTTCACCGCTGGCGGTGTGCCGAATCTTAAACGTGCCTTGATTGAAATTACGAGGTCTCGGCCACAGGCGATCGGCTCCAGGTCCATCGCCGGCCCCTTCCGGCCCGTGACACCACACGCACTTCCGGAAATACACCGCCTTGCCGGCTTCCAAGTCCTCGGGCGTCGCCTTCGCGGGCAGCCCCTGCGTCTTCGGCGCCTCGGCGGCCTTTTCCTGGGCCTGTGCGCCGGTGATCCATCCGATCGAGAGCGCCCCCACGCCGATCAGCCCCGCCAGTCCCAAGCCGACCAGTACGGTTACGCGCTTTTTCTTGCCTTCTGCCATCCCCTTCATCGTTGGACTCCCTTTGTCACCCGATGTGTCAGTAGTTGCGTTACACGCTTTGACCGACGCGCATCAATCCCACGTTCGCGGGTAGAATCCCGTGTGCCAGTACTCGAACAAGATGGCCTTCCACATCTCGTCGGCCGTCAAATGTTGTTCCCACGGCGGCATTACGGACGCCCACGGGAATCCTTCGCGAGGAAGCCCCATCCCGCCCTTCGCGACGCGCCAGAACACGAAGGTTTCCTGCAACTGCGCGATGGTACCGGGATCCGCGAAGTTGGCCGGAATCGGATTGAACGCAAACGCGAACATCCCGCGACCGTCGAGGTTATCGCCGTGGCAGAAGTGGCAGTTCTGGAAGAAGATCGCGCCGCCCTCCCGTACATACTGCATGTACTTCGAGGCGTTCGGATCGAACGGATTGTCGTTGATGTGTTCCTGCTGAATGTTCTGCGCGTAGTTTCCGCTCTCGTCAACACGGAAGGGATTCTGCGCGGTCTGCAAGGTGTAGGTCTTGCCTTGGACCTTCACCGACGCCGGCGGCGCCGGATGCACGGTACGGAGCTCAATCGGCTCCTCGAATTTCGGTACCACCGTGTCCCAGGTACCCCAGGCCATCAACGCGGGCAGCGCCACGAACGTGACCGTACGCACACCGCGATGGGTGGGGGTCGCTCCGCCGAGCGTGTCGAGGATCGGTTTCTTAAATTCCGCCCACGACTCCTCGTCGGCCGAGACCAGCAGAAAGACCACCAAGGTGATCAACCCCATATAGGTCTTCAGCAACGCCGAGGGAATCGGCGGAAACAAGACATACCGCAGCACGATGTAGGCGGCGCCCCAAATCAACAGGGCTTGCCAGAATTTCGGAATGGAACGACCTTGCTTCTTCAGCATCCAACCGCCGATCACAAAGGCAAAGAACACCGCCGTCAGGATCAGCAGGAGCTCGATCGGCATTGCTCCCGGAATCCAAATCTTTCCCACCGGACCCCCTCCTCCCGCGAAAACTTCGGTTAATCCAACCTATTTCATCCCGCCTTGGGGCCGACACTCTTCCGCGTGATGGCCTCAGAATTTCAAAGCGAGACTACTCCACTAGCCTTTTTTCCCGTCCGCATCCATCTTGATATTGCTCTTGGCCGCGGCCGCCTCATCTTGCTGCAGAAGGAAGTCCGCCAGCTTTTCGACCGCTTCGTAAGTAAATTTCTTGGAGAAATCAGGCGGCATCATCGATTGATTGGGGTTCCCGAATGCGAACATCGGCACCACAAACGCGCTCGGGTTCATGATGGATTCGATCACGTACTCTTTCGGCGTCTTGGCGTGCGCTTTCCCTTCTTTCACGCGAGCCTTATACTCCGCCGAAGCCAATCGTTTCACTGACGTCATCTTTTCGGCCAGCACCGGCCCAACCGCCCCGGTGGTGAATTCCGTGCCCGGAATCGCGTGGCAACCGGCGCAGCCCATCTTTTTGATCATCTGCTCGGGTGAATCCGTTCCCATCGCGATAGGAGGTCCGGCCGGCGCGCCGCCCGCGACCTCGGGTTCCGGAGCCTTCCGCTCGCTCTCCGGAATAAACTTCTCGTAGGCCGCGCGAAGGTCCGCCACCGCCGGGGCCTCTTCTCCTTCGCGGACGAACATCCAGATATCGACCGCGATCATCTCGTCGATGGTCAGACCGATCGCGCCCTTGTGAATCTCGGGCATCGGGCTTTCGCGGTCATTGCTGCCTTTCACCCCGTAGCCGGCGACGATAAAGCAGTTCGGACACGCGTGTGATTCCGCGATGTATTCGATCGCGCTCGTGGCCCGACCGCTCCCCGCGAACGACTCGGTTTTGACGCTGTCGGGCTTCAAATAGCGGGCATCTTTGATCCGCTCCGCGGCCCGCATGGGAATCCCAGAAAGGTTCGGCGCCCGCTCGCTCAACGCCCCCTTCTGGAACCCGTGGCAAAGCGGGCACTGGCCTTTACCCTGTCCGTGCAAGGTGCCCATTTCGCCGAAGATAATCATCTCGCCCTTGTCGGCGAGTTCCTGGGTCGTCATATCCTCGGCTTTTTTCGCGGCGCCGGCGGGTTCGACCGTGGGAACTTCGCCGCGAACCTGAGGGAGCCAGTTCGAGTAACTTGCGAACGTGCCGCTCAACAGCGTGAAGAAACCGACCGCGATCAACAGCATGCGGGCCTTTGGCAACATATACCCGAGCCACATCAGGAACACGGCGCTGAGCAGCAGGCCGAACGCCAGACCGAGCGAACCCATTCCCGATGACGCCCATTTAATGAAGGCGATACCGGCCACGGTACCTACAAGTAGTCCAAGCTTTCCTGGAATCACCGTCTCATCTCCTCGTCGGGAAATTTCCGGCCCCTCCGATCAGGAGGGGCCGATTGACCATCAGTCGGTCGGGGCTACTTGGAGCCTCCAGCGATCACGGGCTGCCCAAGACCGGAGGGCTGCCGCTCATCAACCATCGAGGGAACCTGCTTGTGCGAGGAGAACTCACCAAGCCAGAAGACGAACAACGTGAACACCCAGAAGATCAGCACGTTGAACGACATCACGTTCGCGGCAAACCCGATCGCGTGGGTGAACGCCCACGGCGAGTTGTCGCGAAACACTTCCATCGAGTGCCAGAACAGTCGCACCGAGGATCGAATGTATCCCATGAGGGCCATGAGCCAGGTGAACGACACCCCGAGCGCGAACAATCCATATTGCGATCGCACCGAAATCTTGCCCCATTCCACCGGTCCGGTCATCCGCGCGCCTTTCATCATGGCCGCGTTGAGACCCAACCCGACGAAGAGACACGTCAACGTGCCGACCACCTGAGGAACCGACAAGCCCACGCGCACGTTCGCGGGGATGAAGTACCCGATGATCGCCAGCCACCAGTTATTGACCAACGCCACCGCAAACATGGCGATCATCACCGCGTTTCCGAGCGCCGCCCACGAAACCGTGACGATCTTATTGCAGCGTTGATACAGCACGAAGGAGATGATCGTGGTGATCAACATGGTGTTGACCGCACCATTCTTGGCGGACATCACGCCGAAGTTGCCGATCACCGGGTGCTGCTGGCCGCCGATGGCCTTCAACTCCGCGGCGCGCATGACCAAGGTGTGCGGGGTCAGCCACACCAAGAACGCGGCCGTGGTCAGGAACAGGATGTACTTCACGTATTTACGGTACGGCTCGGACCCGCGCATACGGCCCATGCCGTTGAAGAGATAGTAGTTGGTGGTGAAGAACAGGGCCCCAATCAACACGGCCTGAATGATGAACAACCAGGCGAGCAGGCCGCCCATCAGGGTGATGCCCATCTGCTGCCGGTAAGCGTACACCTCGCGCATCAACCAGTACCCGGCAAACGGAAGCGGAATCAGCGACGCGATGGCCAAGAACATGGCCACGTAGCCCATCCAGTCGTAGTAGGCTTTCTCGCGATCGGTCTTGGCCGCCAGAAACTTGTAGGCCGCATAGGCCGCCACGATGCCGCCGCCGAACACCATGTTCCCGATGATGCGGTGGACGTTCAGCGGATTCCAGAGCGCGTTGTGCAGCAGATTGATGAAGCTTCCCAGGAACTGGCCCTTCTCATCGACGCCGGCCGGGGACATCATGAAGCTGCTCCACGAATTCGCGAGCATCATGAGCACGCTCCCGAACACGTTGAGCAGGATACCGAGCGTGGCGTGAATCCACTTCAGGAACCCGCCGTCGTTCATCTTGTCCCAGCCGTAGTAATAGATGTAGAGCGTGCCGCTCTCCGCCAGGAACAACAACGCGTAGATGTGCATGAACGGCTTGAACAACGAGGCAATGTAGGCGAAGAAGGTCGGATACAGCGCGATAAAGGTGAACAACAGAATCCCGCCGAGGATCGCGGTCACGGAATAGGCGGTCAAGCTGATGCGAATGAAGTCGTGCGCGAGATCGTCATATCGCTTGCCGGCCACCCGGTCCTTTGACATGATGCCGACCAATTCGATGATCATGCAGAAAATCGGCACCGCCAGCACGAAGCTTCCGAAATATAAATGCTGCTGCGCGATGGTCCAGACGATAACGCGGTTTTCGCTGAGCGGATAAGGCAGATTGTATGACGGGTAATCGGCCGCGGTGGTCGTGGGTGCCGGCGGACCGGAAATGCAGCCCTCGACCTTGAAGTAGACGTCCTTCCCTTTGCCGTTCGGACACTCAAGGACTTTCCCCGCTGCTTCCTCGGCAAACGATGTGCCGGGCGTCATCACGAGCATCAGCGGTAGGAGCAACGTCGCGAGCATTGCCCCCAACATCAGGAACGACCACACCCGCTGCCCGTTCCCCATCGCTCTCATCAGCTTCATGGCTTTCTCCTTCGTTGTTCCCGGCGCTCAGTCGTGATATTGAGCGAACCCCAAGAGATATGACACCGCTTCATTCGGCCCAGACGCCCATTTCGATTGACGACGTCCTAAGCGCCACGCCCGGCGACCACACAGGCGACGATGAACCCACCGCGCAGAACGCGCGGCTCGGAACCTAGGTCTTCAGAAACGTGAAGTAGTCGAGCCCCTGCGCCTTCATCATCAACCAATCAATGAACTGAAAATAGAAAAACCACCCCACGATTGCGATTGCGACCAACACGACCATCTTCATATTCGTCAAGCCCTTTCAGCGTCGAGGTCGATCAGTGAGCCCCGGTATGGCTCGCTGCGCCGATGTTTCCGAACCAATAAAAGAACCATATCGAGATGATCGAAACCACGATATAAATGATGGCCCCGGCTCGGCTCCCATTACCCTCTGGTGCGTGAGTTTTTTTCTCCATCTTTTACTCCTTCGGCGAGTCTTTTGAGGATATGTCCGTTTCAGGACAGCGGCATTATAGGGAAGGCGAAAAATGGAGTCAAGCAAAAAAATCCGGGAAGGGACGCGGGCCGGATTACCCGGCTCAATCGCTGCAATTACGCGGATTTCGCGCAGCGAAACCCGATGGTGACGTCGCGATAGTTGGGCCGCATCTTGAATCGAGTCGTGGTTTTGGCCCGTGACACGGAATCGTTCCACGACGCGCCCCGAATCACCCGTTCGTTCCCGTTCGGGGGACCCAGCGGATCGCGATCGGACATGTTCGCGTAGTACCGCTCGTCGAACCAATCGGAGGTCCATTCCATGACATTCCCGGCCAGGTCGAATACGCCTTCGGGGCTCTGGTCGCCCCTGAACGCGCCGACCGGCGAGGTGTACTTGAACCCGTCGCCATCATGAACCAGATTTGCGTTCGATGATATCGGCTCGTTGCCCCACGGGTAGAACCGCTGACTTGGACCTTTTGCGGCCCGCTCCCACTCGACCTCGGTCAGAAGCCGTTTTCCTTTCCAGATGCAATAGGCATTGGCGTCATCCCAGAACACACCGACCACGGGGTTATACGGATTCATGAGAAAGGGAATCGCACTGCTGTCCACCGCCAGGTACCCGGCAAGCCGTGGTTTGCGATGACCGGTCGCCGCCATGAACGCGTAGTAGTGCGCGAACGTGGCCTCGTAGACGTCGACCCAAAACGGCGAGAGCGTGATGGTGCGTTCCGGCTGCTCGATCGCACCGCCGAGGCGATCCCCCATGGTGAAGGGTCCGCCGGGGATCAGGACCATGCGGTCGAATTCCGCGGCAACGGTCACGCTCCCAAGCTGCGCCTCGGCTCTCTTCATCCCTTCTTCGGCGGCCTTGATCTTGGTGGCCAACGGCGTGTACCCCGGCTCTCCGGTCTCTTCCCCTGGAATCTTGCCGGTCCGATTGATGCCGACCCACAGGATGCCGACGATCACGAGCACCAGCCCGAGATACAGCCATTTGAGGAAGGGACTCACCGCGCTGACCCGTCTTGAAGCGGGAGGAAAAGCGTCACGAGGGACCCGTCAGCGACGGGACAGAACGCGAGGAATTACCGCGACACCGTGGATTGGTTGGAGAGAGCCACCGGCGCTTTATCAAGGATCAGACCGTCTTTCGCGGCACGACGATCCGCCTGGGCGGCCTGCTCGCGCTCTTTCACGGCCCAGCGCCGCTCCATGAATTGCCCGACGAACAAACCCGCCACGAACATCGCGCCCGCGTAGAACGAGACGTAAAACGCATAAAACAGGTGTTTCACCGCGTAACCTCCTGATCCGAGTGCCCGAGCCGAGGACGGCGAGCCGCGCCGGGCGCGAGTCCGGCGCGACGGCGCATCCACGCCTGCTCCGACCGCTGCCCCACCGCCATCCCCCACAGAAAGATCGCTCCCGAAAAGAGGATCATGTACCGCACGTACAACTTGCCCAGCAGGTAGTCCACGAAAAACGCCGCGCCGACGACCAACGCGATCATGGCAAGATAGAATCGCCCGCGCATCAACGCCCCACCGACGGCACCGCCGCGTCCATCATGCGGTCGCGTTCGCGGCGACGCCCCACGCGGTACCCCCACCCGAAAAAGATCGCGCTCAACGCGAACACGCCGAGAGGATATAAAACGAGATGTCCGAAACCGAATTCGTACATGGCGGAGAAAATCCAGGGGGCATTATAGAAACGGCCGGCGAGTCAAGTCAAGCCGCTCGAACGAGTAAGGCGTTCGCCGCCGGCGCACCAACGTCCCAACCGCCGTCCCCCGCTTGACGCCCCCCCGCGGGATTTGGCATGCTACGCGAACTATTTGGAAGGAGGATGTATGGACGCGCAATCCGAAACCCAAGAAGACGTCGCGGCCCGCAAACGTTCGGTGTTTGACTGGATCGTGTTGCTGGGCATGGTCATCAATCTCGTGATCGCGGTCTTTATGGTGCTGTATTACTTCGACCTCTTCTGACAGGCTGCTGAAAAAGTCCATCTGCGGCGTTGCTTCGCGATCCGCAAGGAGAACGATTTCCGTCCGCCCCTTCGGAGCGGGTCGGATTCTCGGTCGTCGGAAATCCTCACGTACGACCCAGTACGCTCCGGTTTCCTCCTCCCTGCGGCCTTGCCGCTGGAACGTTTTGAGCAGCCTGTCGGCTTTATAGAGTTTTTCAGCCTCCTGCTAGTGTGGTGTCTCTGAAGTTCGCGCATTTAATCGTGGTTTCTGGGCATCCAGGGTCCGCTGACAGAATCGGGCGATGCTGGCCAGAATCTCGTCGGCGGTCTTGACCCAGACAAAGGGTTTGGG
>JBMOMD010000036.1:0-277690 GCA_049325295.1 Nitrospirota bacterium | reverse complement strand
ACGTTCCTCCATACTCAACACCAAAGGGGCTTTGGGTCGTCCTGTTCGCATCGCGTCGTCCTCCTCGGGGGAAGGACCACCCACAGCCATGACTTATTCACCGAACTTCAGAGACACCACACTAGTGAATTCTGAGAAAATTTGCTTAATTACTTAGGAACGTCCCCTCTGGGAATCGCGGAGGGTGCATGGCTGTTCGCATTGTTCGGCTGGGCACAGCGCGCACTCCCGACGAGGGGCTGCGCATCGGGACTGTCAGGCGTCCGCCGCGCGGGGTGCCGAAATCGCGGTTCTCATCGGGTAACTGGTACGACGTGTGGCTCCCGAGCTTGGCGCCTTCCGCGGAGACGATCAAGCTCGCCCAAGCCAGCGATGCTCCGCGTCAATGGGCCGCCTTCGCAACGCGCTATCGCGCGGAGATGGCAAGTGCTGACACCAGCCGCGTGCTTGATCTGCTGGCGGCGCTGTCACACACCACGAATTTTTCCGTCGGGTGTTATTGCGAAGATGAATCGCGCTGCCATCGATCCATTCTGCGACAACTGCTCCTTGACCGAGGCGCTGAAGTGAACTGATCGGGACCGTCCCCGGTCTGGTTCCTGATCCGCTGCTCGTTAGCCCTCGCCTTCGCTCCATCCCACGAACCGCGCGCCGAAGACGATGACGGCCTGGCGCTCCGCCTGTTCGAGACTTCCGAACCAGTATTCCGCGAGCGGCGGCTCATCCAGCGAGGGCAACAACAGGAGGCAGCAGGCGTCCACTTCGGAATCATAGATCAGGGCGAGCGCGGACACTTCGTCCAGGGGCTCGCCCGGCGCAAGATGCGCGGTTTTGAGGAAATGGTTTTCCACGATCGGGGTTAACGGATCAGGGCAGGCGCATGCTGTGTAGGCGGATCGTACCATAAGAGAGTCCGTCGGCGTTGGATCGCCTTCTCGAACCGCATCTGGCTCTACGGAGTGATCGCGTCCGGACAAGTCTTTGATGCCTCCCAGGCGCTCCCCCGTTCGATTTTCGCGACGGTAGCCGACGCCCCCTTGAGCGAAGCGGCCGAATCGTTTGCCCCATACACCAGGCCGCGCCGGAACATGGTATAACCCAACAATGCGCCTGCTCTTTCGTGTTCTGACGTACCTCTCACCCTACCGCGGCCTGGCCGCAGCCACGTTCGCGTGCGCGGTGCTCGCCACATTGGTGGATCTGGCGCCGCCGTGGATCATCAAGCTCGTGATCGACTCCGTGGTGCGGCCCGGCGACCTCGAACCGCTGCCTTGGCTGATGCTGGCGCTGGCCGGGGTGTACGTCGGCCGCAACCTCCTGTCCGGCGCGCGGATCTGGTTCAACAACCGGCTCGAGCAGTCCGTGATCTATGATTTGCGCAAGGCGGTCTACGACAAGCTCCAGTCGCTCTCGGTTCGCTATTACGATCAGCGCGCCACCGGCGAGCTGGCGTCGCGGGTGACCAGCGACACCAACAACCTGGAACGAATTTTTATCGACGGCATCGAATCGCTGCTGATGGCCGGACTGACGCTCATCGGCATCACGGTAATTCTGTTCACCATGCACTGGAAGCTGGCTTTGCTGGCCTTGATTCCGATTCCGTTCCTCGTCCTCGGCGCCTCGCGGTTCACCCGCCGCATCCACGGCCTGTACCGCATCATCCGCCGCGAGTCGGGCCAGCTCAACGCCGCCTTGCAGGACCAGCTCTCCGGCATCCGCGAGATCCTGGCGTTCAACCGCGAGGCGCACGCCTCGGCGCGGTTCGACACGCACAACCGCGCCTATGCACAGGAGCAGCTACGCGCGGCGCGGGTGTGGTCGGTGTATTCGCCGACCATGGTGTTCCTGGGATCGGCGGGCACGGTGTTGATCCTGTGGGTCGGCTCCCGCGAGGTGGTGGCGGGCGCGATGACGTTGGGTGAACTGGTGGCGTTTTTGTCATACCTGGCGTTGTTCTACGTGCCGATCAACCAGATCCACTCGGTCAATCACATGTTGCAGCACGCGCTCGCGTCCGGCGAACGGGTGTTCGAGGTGCTGGACGCGAAACCCGACGTGATCGATCGGCCCGGCGCCGCCACGCTGACGCGCGCGTCGGGCCGGATCCGATTCGACGCCGTGTCCTTCGGGTACCGGCCGGATGTCCCGGTGTTGCGGGAGATCGACTTTGCCGTGGAGCCCGGCGAGACCGTCGCCCTGGTCGGGCCCAGCGGCGCGGGCAAGAGCACGGTGATCAAATTGCTCCTGCGCTACTACGACGTGAACGCGGGGCGGATCCTGCTCGACGGCCGCGACATTCGGGACGTGACGCTCGCGAGCTTGCGCGAGCAGATCGGGATCGTGCCCCAGGACCCGTTCCTGTTCAACGGCACGGTGCGCGAGAACCTGCTGTTCGGCCGGCTGACCGCGACCGACGCGGAAGTGGAAGCCGCGGCCCGCGCCGCGCACGCCCACGAGTTCATCGCCGCGATGCCCGAGGGCTACGACACCTTGATCGGCGAGCGCGGCGTGAAGCTCTCCGGCGGCCAGAAACAACGGGTGGCCATTGCGCGCGCCCTGCTCAAGGATCCGCCGATCGTGATCTTCGACGAGGCCACCTCGAACGTGGACAGCGAGACCGAGGCCAAGATCCACGACGCGCTCGATCGTCTGATCGCGGGCCGCACCACGTTGATCATCGCGCACCGCCTGTCCACGTTGCGCACGGTGGACCGCTTGATCGTCCTGGACCACGGCCGGCTGGTGGAGACCGGGCGGCACGACGACCTGCTCGCGCGCGGCGGCCTCTACGCCGGGTTATACGACGCGCAAACCCGCGTGTGACCCAGGAGGAGGTGCGGCCCGGGTGATCCTCGGCATCGTGCTGCTCGGCGAGCCCGCAAACCCGGCCCGGCTGATCAGCGTGGCGCTCATCGTCGCCGGTATTATCGGCCTCAAGCTTGCCGCGCCGACCGACACCGCGTTGACCCCTGACGTTCGGTCGAAATTGCCATGAACGACTATCTTGCGTTGACGTTGGGCGTGGTCTGCGCCGGTCTCGGCGGAGAGCTGTTTGTCCGCGGCACGGTGGGGCTGGCCCATTGGGCGCGGATTGCGCCGGGGATCATCGGCGCTACCGTCGCGGCATTCGCCACATCGAGTCCAGAATTGTCGGTGTCCATCAGCGCGGCGACCGCCGGACAACCACAAATCGCGCTCGGCGACGCCCTCGGCAGCAACGTCGTGAACGTCGCCCTCATCCTCGCCCTTGCGTTGACCATTTCCGGTATCAAGAGTCCGCGCGACAGCGTGCAACGGGATTTCCCGGTGGCCCTCCTGGTTCCCGTGGTCACGGGCGTGCTGCTGTTGGATGGCGCGCTGTCAAGGATCGACGGCCTTCTCATTTTGGGCATGTTTGTCGCGTGGATTGCGGCCACGGTGATCGAAGCCAGACGACAGCGAAGCGCCTCGGAGGAGGTCCTGGGAGAGCGCCGAGGATGGTTGGCCGTTCTCTTCTGCCTGGCCGGACTCGTATTTCTTACCGGGGCGGGGCAGCTTGTCGTCACGGGCGCGCGCGGTATTGCCCTATCCTTCGGCATCGGTGAATTCCTCATTGGGGCGACGGTGGTCGCGGTGGGCACGTCCGCGCCGGAGCTGGCTACCACCATTGTCGCCAAGCTTCGTGGACACGACGAAGTGGGTTTGGGAACTATTTTGGGCAGCAATATTTTCAACGGCCTTTTTATTGTCGCCGTGGCGGCGATCATCCATCCCATCGTCGTGGGGTGGCGGGAAGTCGCCGTAGCCTTGGTGTTCGGGTTCGTGGCCTTGGTGTTCACGTACCCCACGCGTGACGGCTTCATTGAACGACGGCGCGGGGTCTTGCTGTTGGTGCTCTACGGCGCGTACCTTGCCACGATTCTCCAGACCCAGTAGGCCACGACCGTGAGCCCCCACAGTCATTGACTATGGACGTTTTCCCGGATCGCCCTACCCGGGCGAAGACTTTTCCCCTTCCATTCGTATGGGTATGGTAAGCTCGCGCTGCCCATTGCGGTTCGCGCCAGGCCCGGTTTTCAAAGGACTCGTATGGTCTCCCCCACTTGGCTCGTTTTCGTGTCCGTTGTCGCCGCGGTCGGCATGGCGGCCGGCCCCGCAAACGCCATGTTTCCCTGGGTCGATCCGTTTCAATCCGACCGCGCGGTGTCTCCGTCGGCGGAAGTTCCGTGGGAGGCCCGCGAGTCGCTGCCCGCGGTGCCGGAGCCGGTCGTGCCCCAGCCGGTGGAGCGCGTCGAGCCGCTCACGTTGCCCGCGCTGACGGAGTTCGCGTTGCGCAACAATCCGAGAACCCGGCAGGCGTGGCTGGCCGCGCGCGCGGCCGCGGCCGGCGTCGGGGTGGAGCAGGCCGCGTGGCTGCCGGACGTCAGCGCCCTCTACCGCGTGTCGCAGAGCGAACAGGTCTCCACCAGCGGCACGGCGGAATCCCGACAGACGCGGTACGGCCCGTCGGTCAGTCTGAGCTATCTACTGATTGATTTCGGAGCCCGCGCGAACGATGTGGAGGCGGCGGGGTACAACCTGCTCGTCGCCAACCTCACCCACAACCGGGTGCTCCAAAACGTGGTGTTGGACGTGGAACAGGCCTACTACCGACTCCTGGGGTTCCGCGCGTTGGTCGGCGCCAACGAGTTGTCCCTCCAGAACAACCGGACCGCGCTGGAAGCGGCGCACAAGCGACGAGAGTCCGGGCTCGCCACGGTGGTGGACGTGTACCGGGTCGAAACCCAGGTGGCGCAGGCGCAACTCGCGTTGACCCGCAGTCAGGGCGAATTGGAAAAGGCCAAGGGCCAGCTCGCCGCGGTGGTCGGCGTGCCCGTGGACACGACGTTGGCGGTGCAGACCGAGTTTTCTCCGCCGCCGGTCCATGCGTTGACGGAGTCGATGGCGGACGTGTTGACCCGCGCGAAAGCCAGCCGCCCGGACCTGATCGCGGCGGAAGCGCGGGCGCGCGCCGCGCGATCCACCGCGGACGCCGAGACCCGGTCGGCCCTGCCGTGGATCGACCTCACCGCCGACACCGGGGTGACGGCCTTTACCAACGATCGGCCCACCGTGAATTTTTACAGCCTCTCGTTGAATCTTCGCATCCCGCTGTTCACGGGTTTTCGCAACACGTATTCGATCCGACAGGCGCGGGAACAGGCGGAGGAGGCCGCGGCGGCGCGCGACGTGCTCACCCGGCAAACCGAGCTCGACGTGTGGCAGGCCTATTACAACGTTCAGACCGCGGCGGGCGGGATCTCCAGCGCGGAGGCGCAGGTCAAGTCCGCGGAACAAACCGCGGAGGCCACCTTGGCGAGATACCAGTCTGGCCACGGCAGCATTCTCGATTTGATTACCGCGCAGGAGGACGCGTCCACCGCGCGCGTGGATCGCATCCAATCGTATTTCGACTGGTTCACCGCGCTGGCGGAGTTCAACTACGCGGTGGGGGTCGGCGATCCGTCGGCGCCGGAGACGGCCGCGCCGTGAAACGCTCGACCCTGATCGCGGTCTGCGCGGTGGCCCTCGCGGCGGCCGGCGGCTATTGGTACTGGCAGGAGGCGGACGGCGCGGCCGTCCCCGGCGCGAGCCGCGGCGGACCCGGAGGCGGCGCGCGGCTGCGCGTGCAGGTTGCGCGCGCCGTGGTCAAACCCATGCCGGTGGTGATCGAAGCGACCGGCACCGTGGAACCCGAGCAGAGCGTGACGCTGCGCGCGCAAGTCTCGGGCGTTTTGGAATCCGCGTCATTCAAGGAAGGGGACACGGTGCAGGCGGGACAACTCCTGTTTGAAATCGACCCCCGCACGTATCAGGCGCAATACAACCAGGCGCTCGCCGCGTTGGCGCGGGATCAGGCGCAACTCGAGAACGCCAAGGTGCAGCAAGCTCGTTTGGAACCGTTGCTCGGACGCGAATTCATTACCCAACAGGAATACGACGTGGCGGTCACGTCCACGAAATCCCTGGAAGCGACCGTGGAAGCCGACCGCGCCGCGGTGGAGCAGGCCAAGATCCAACTCGATTACTCGCGCATCCGCGCGCCGATCTCGGGGCGAACCGGCGCGGTCAGCGTGAAGCCGGGCAACCTCGTGACCGCCTCGACCGGCTCCGGGGGCGCCACCCTGGTGACGATCAACCGACTCGATCCGATTTTGGTGACGTTCAGCATTCCCGAGCGCCAGTTCGAGGAATTTCGCCGCCACCGCCAGGATCCGGCGATGCGCGTGGAGATCAGTCCCGGACGCGGCGCCCCGCTCGCAGCCACGGGCCAAATCGTGTTCGTGGACAACGCGGTGAGCCAACAAACCGGGACCGTGCTGCTCAAGACGCGCGTGGCCAATCCGCGCGACGCGTTGTGGCCCGGTCAGTTCGTGCACGTCCGGGTGATTCTCACGGTGGAGCCCCAAGCAGTCGTGGTCCCGGAAATCGCGGTCCAAGCGGGCCAACAAGGCCCGTTCGTGTACCGGATCGAGGACGGGCGCGTGGCGGTGCGGCCCATCACGATTTCACACCAGATCGGACCGGAGGTCGTCGTCGCCTCCGGTCTTCACGAACGCGACGTCGTGGTCACCGAGATCCCGCAGGGACTGAACGACGGGGTGTCGGTGCAGATCATCGGGGACGAGGCCGCGACGCGCGGCGGAACCTAACGCGGACGGTCGGCCGCTCATGAATCTCTCCCGCCCCTTCATTGAACGCCCGGTCGCGACGTCGGTGCTCGTGGCCGCGCTCGCCTTGTTCGGGTGGATCGCGTTCCAGACGTTGCCGGTCAGCGACCTGCCCAGCGTGGACTTTCCCACCATCTCCGTCAGCGCCAATCTGGCGGGCGCCAACCCCGAGACCATGGCCGCGACCGTGGCCACGCCGTTGGAGCGCCAATTCAGCCAGATCTCGGGGCTGGACTCGATGAGTTCGGTCAGCAATACCGGTTCCACCCGCATCACCTTGCAGTTCAGCCTATCGCGCGATATCGATTCCGCGGCCCAGGACGTCCAGACCGCCATCGCCACCGCCATGCGGCGTCTGCCCGACGGCATCGACACCCCCACGTTTCGCAAGGTCAATCCCGCGGACAGCCCGATCCTGTTTCTCGCGCTCACGGCCAAGACCATTCCGCTCCCGGAGCTCGATCGGTTCGCGGATTCCCATATCGCGCAGCGGCTGTCGAAGGTCGCCGGCGTGGCGCAGGTGGTGGTGTTCGGGTCGCAGAAATACGCGGTGCGTATTTACCTGGATCCCGAGGCGATCGCCAAACGCGGCCTGGGACTGGACCGCGTCGTCAACGCGATCCAGACCGCGAACAGCAACCTGCCGTCCGGCACCCTGCAGGGCGCGGGCCGCACGTACACGGTCACGTCGTCGGGACAACTCGGACACGCGCGCCAGTTCAACGACCTGGTCGTGGCGTACGCCGACGGCATGCCGGTTCGGTTGTCCGATATCGGACGCGCCGAAGACAGCGTGGAGGATTTGAACCGACAGAGCTGGCTCAACGGCGACCGGGCGATCGTGCTCGCGATCTATCGCCAACCAGGCAGCAACACGGTCGAGATCGTCCGCGCGATCCGCGCGGTGTTTCCGGAGATCACGGCCGAAGCCCCGCCCGGCGTGGCGATTCAGGTGTTGAACGACCGCTCGGAGTTCATTCGGGACTCGATCCACGACGTCAACTTCACCTTGGTCCTGGCCATCATCCTGGTGGTGCTGGTGATTCTCGCGTTCCTCGGCAACGCGCGCGCGACCCTCATTACGGCGCTGATTCTGCCGACGTCGGTATTGGGGACGTTCACGGCGATGTATCTGTTGGGATTCAGCCTCAACAATCTGTCCCTGATGGCATTGACCCTGGCCGTGGGGTTCGTGGTCGACGACGCCATTGTGGTGCTCGAAAACATCAACCGGCACATGGAACTGGGGCAAGGCCGGATGCAGGCCGCGCTCGACGGCACCAAGGAGATCGGGTTCACCGTGCTCTCGATGACGTTGTCGCTGGCCGCCGTGTTCATTCCCATCATGTTCATGCAGGGAATCCTGGGGCGGCTGTTCTTCGAATTCGCGGTCACGGTGGGCGTGGCGGTGTTGGTGTCCGGGATCATCTCGCTCACGCTGACCCCCATGTTGTGCAGCTTGTTTTTGAATCCCGCGGCAGGACACGGACGCGCGTTCGGATGGTTCGCGCGGTTCTTCGACGCGTGGCGCACCTGGTACGGCACCACCTTGCGCTGGACCATGCGGCACCGCGGCATGATGTTGGCGGGATCAGGCGCCGTGCTGCTCCTCACCGTGGCGCTCTACGAATCGGTTCACAAGGGATTCATCCCGCGGCAGGACACGGGCGTCATTTTCGGGAGCACCCGCGCGCCGGAAGGCGTGACCTTCTCGGACCTGGCCGACCGGCAGCATCGCGCCGCGGACATTATTCGCCGACACCCCGCGGTCGAAGCGGTCATGGCGTCGGCCGGCCAAGGCGGGGGCGGCGTGACGGGCGGCAACATCGGCCGCGTGATCATTCGCCTCAAACCGCGGAGCGAGCGCACCGCGTCGGCCGACGACGTGATTCAAGAGCTCCGACCCGCGTTGCGCGCGGTGGAAGGCCTTCGCGTGCTCCTGCAGAATCCGCCGGCCATCCGCCTCGGGGGGTTGATCAGCTCCAGCGACTACCAACTCGTGTTGCAGGGCAATGAGCTCTCCGCGTTGTTCGGCCCGGCCCAGGCGCTGCAGACCCGCTTGGACGATCTCCCGATCATCCAAGACATCAACTCGGACTTGGAACTGCGGAACCCTGAAATCCACGTGGACATCCTCCGGGATCGGGCGGCGGCGCTCGGGCTCACCGCCCAACAGATCGAAGCCGCGTTGTACAACGCGTACGGGGAACGGCAAATCAGCACGCTGTACGGCGCCACGGACCAATACCCCGTCATCTTGCAGCTCGACCGGAAGTTCCAATCCGACATCAACGCCTTGCGGCTGCTGTCGATCCAAAGCGCCGCGGGCGAGATGGTCCCGCTCGAGGCCGTGGCGACCTTGAGCCGGAGCGTGGGACCGGTGTCGGTGGGACACTATGGACAACTGCCGGCCGTGGTTTTGTCGTTCAATCTGGCGCCGGACGCCTCCATCGGCGCGGCGACCGAGCGAGTCAGGGCCGCGGCCGCGGAGACCTTGCCCGCGGGTGTGACCGCGACCTTCGCGGGCAGCGCAAAGGAGTTCGAAGACGCGTTCCGGACGTTGCCTTTGCTGCTGGGCATCACCATTCTGGTGATCTACATGCTGTTGGCGATCCTGTACGAGCATTACGGGCATCCCTTGACGATCCTGACCGCGTTGCCGTTCGCCGGGTTCGGGGCGTTGCTGATGCTGCTCGTGTTCGACCAGGAACTGAACATCTTCAGTTTCGTCGGCCTCATCTTGTTGGTCGGCCTGGTGAAGAAAAACGGCATCATGATGGTCGATTTCGCGCTGCAACTGCAGCGCGAACAAGGACTGTCTCCGCAAGACGCCATCGTCGAAGCCTCACTCATCCGGTTCCGGCCGATCATGATGACCACGGCGGCGGCCATCGTGGCGACGCTGCCGATCGCATTGGGCTGGGGCGCGGGAGCCGAGGCGAGGCGACCGCTCGGGATCGCGGTGGTGGGCGGACTGCTCTTCTCGCAAATTCTGACCTTGTACGTGACCCCCACGTTCTACGTGAGCATGGAACGGTTCTCGCGGATGGTCCGTCCCGCCAAGGCGTCCCCCGCGGCCGACCACTGAGCGCCTTGTCGTCGGCCGCGCTCATGCGCCGCGGCCGAGTTGAAGGGGCCGGGCGATTTGCGTATGATGGCCGGGCCATGAAGATTCTCCTGCATCACCCCACGCGCGAAACCGAGATCAAGGGTCCCAAAAAGGTCGAACACGTCCTGCGAGACCTCGACATCCTCCCCGATACCGTGCTCGTGATCCGTGGAGATGAGTTGATCCCGGACGACGAAGTCGTGGCCGACGGCGACACGATCGAAATCCGTCCCGTGATTTCCGGGGGCTGAGACCGGTCCATGCGCTGCCGCAAATGCTCGTTGCGCGCCCTTATCAAGCTGCCCCGCCACAACAGCGCGTTCTGCGCCGGGTGTTTTGACGAATACGTCCTGGAGCAGGTCCAGCGGGCGATCAAGAGCGACCGCATGTTCGGCCGCGACGAAGGCGTGGCGGTGGCGGTCTCGGGCGGAAAAGACAGCCTGGTGCTCTGGGAGATCTTGTCGCGCCTGGGATACCGCACCACCGGGTTGCACATCGACCTCGGGATCGGCGCCTACTCCGAGACCTCCCGCGCCAAGGCCGAGGCGTTCGCGCGGACCAGGGGTCTGCCCTTGATCGTTCACGCGTTGCGCGAGGAACACGGGCTCGGGATTTCCGACATCGCGGACAACGTGCGCCGCCCCCCCTGCTCGGCCTGCGGCGTGATCAAGCGGTACAACATGAACGCGATCGCGGCGGAACACGGGTTACCCGTGCTGGCCACGGGCCACAACCTGGACGACGAGGCCGCGCGGCTCCTGGGCAACGTGCTGCACTGGCAGGACGAGTATTTGGACAAACAATCGCCGGCGTTGCCCGCGTCGCACCCCAAGTTGGTGCGCAAGGTCAAACCCTTGTACCGTTTGGCGGAGCGGGAGATCGCGGCCTGGGCCGTGCTGCGCAAGATCGACTACATCGTGGAGGAATGCCCCAACAGCGGCGGCTCGAAAATGCTGATCTACAAGGACGCGCTGAACCGGCTGGAGGCGGCCGCGCCCGGCACCAAACACCAGTTTTATCTCCAATTTCTGGACCGGCAAAAGGCGCGCGAACCATTGGCGGCGCTCACCCCCGACCTTCGCGAATGCGCCACGTGCGGCCAGCCCAGCACGGCCGAGGTGTGCAGCTACTGCAAACTGATTGCGCCGTTGAAAGTGCTCCCGTGACCCTGAAAGACGGCGAGCGCGTCCACTTGATCGATCGCAAAGGCCGCACCTACGCCCTCACGCTGCGCGCGGGGAAAATCCATCAACACAGCGGCCAGACCATCGCCCACGACGCGTTGATCGGTCTTGAAGACGGATCGTCCGTCACCCTGTCCGGCGGCGCCAAGTTCGTGGTGCTGCGGCCCACCCTGGCCGAATACATCATGAAGATGCCGCGCGGCGCCCAGGTCATTTATCCGAAAGACCTGGCCACGATTCTGTTGTGGGCGGACATCTACCCCGGCGCCACCGTGGTCGAAGCCGGGATCGGATCCGGCGCGTTGACCATGACGTTGCTGCGGGCGGTGGGCGAGTCGGGACGCGTGGTGTCGTACGAAATCCGCGATGACTTCGCGGATCGCGCGTTGGAGAACATCGAGCGCTACTTGGGAAAGGTGGTCCACCACGTGCTCCATCGCAAGGATATCGCCCTGGGTATCGAGGAGCGCGAGGTGGATCGCGTGGTGTTGGATCTGCCCGAGCCCTGGCGCGTGGTGCCCGAAGCCGTCGCCGCCCTTCGCACCGGCGGCATTTTCTTGTCCTACCTGCCCACCGTGCCGCAGGTCGTGAAGGTGGTGGACGCGCTCCAGGGCAGCGGGGCGTTCGGCATGATCGAGACGTTCGAGACCCTGCAGCGCCCGTGGAACATCGAGGGCCGCAGCGTGCGCCCCGCGTTGAGAATGGTCGCCCACTCCGCGTTCCTCACCGTGGCGCGAAAGCTGGCTTCGCCCGTGGTGCTTGACCCAGACGCGGTCCCGGAGGGCGGCTGACCGCCGTGCGACAACCGGCACCCGCACACAAACCTTTTTCGGCAACCAAGGAGGATGTATGGACGTGGTCAGTTGGATCGTGATCGGCATCGTGGGCATGGTCTTGGCGGGTCAACCCGACGAAGCGGAAGCCAAGAAGCTCAAACCGGGAACGTACGCGGTCTTCGACACCACGCTGGGCAAGATCGTCTGCCGCCTCTTCGAAAAAGAAGCCCCGCAGACCGTGGCCAACTTCATCGGCCTCGCCGAAGGCACCCGCGAATGGACCGACCCCAAGACGGGACAGAAGGTCAAACGGCCGTTTTATGACGGGTTGATTTTCCACCGCGTGATCCCCGACTTCATGATCCAGGGCGGCGACCCGCGCGGCGACGGAACCGGAGGGCCCGGATATCAATTCGGCGACGAATTTTCGCCCGCGCTCAAACACGACAAGCCGGGGCGCCTCTCCATGGCCAACGCGGGCCCGGGCACGAACGGCAGCCAGTTCTTCATCACGGAGAAGGAAACCCCATGGCTCGACGGCCGTCACACCATTTTCGGAGAAGTGGTGGAGGGACAGGCGGTCGTAGTCAAGATCGCCAGAACGGCGAAAGACGGACGCGATCGTCCTTTGACGCCGGTGGTGATCAAAAAGCTCACTATCCTGAGGCAGCCGTAAACGCGCCTCGTTCAGATCGGAAGGAAGCGAAACGACGTGAATAATGAATTGACCGGCGGGAGAACCCGGAGAGACCGAGCGCGACGTTCCGCCCGGCCGACGAACTAGCCGTGTTGCTTGGCGAGTTCCATGGTCTGGCGCGCGGGAGCCGGGGTCGCCAGACGGATTCGGATGGTGATTTCCTCGGCATCCTTCGGTAAGGGCTCCGAGAGCACGAGGTGGGTATCTCCAACAACGGTGGCGTGAACCAGCTTCATACCGGCACAGCTCCTTCCAGGGTTAGTTTTAGGCGATAAACCGCGAGATCATACCAGAAATTCCTGGAAATCGTCAATAACACCGCCCTCCAGCGGCGAAACCGGTAGTGGGAGCGCCCTTCCTTCGTGGATTACAATGGATCAGTTAGAAGATGAGTGGTTCGACATCCTTGGAAAAGCGCGGTTCGGCCAAGGAGCCTCGCTTTCCCAAACCGCCGACGCGGTCGGCGTCTCTTTTGAGGTTTTAGAATCGTGGGAAGCGGGCACCGGCACCCCGACGCCCGACCAATTGGCGTCGCTTTGTCGCGCCTTACGCCTCGACGCCGCAAAACTCTCGGCCATTCACCGCGGGCAGGGGCGGCCGAACGCGCCGCTGCCTCAGCCGTCCAGCGCCCTCCGCGTCGAGCCGTTGACCGGTTTCATGCACGGCTACGCGGTGCACGCCTATCTGCTCTATCGGGAGGGAGAATCGGACGCGGTCCTGATCGACACCGGGTACGAACCGATCCGAGCGGTCGAGGCGGTGCTGCACCGGCGATTGTTATTGCGCTGGCTGGTGCTCACCCACTGCCACCAGGACCATATGGAAGGGGCGTCGCTGATCAAGGCGCAAACCGGCGCGCAGGTCGCGGCGCCCAAAGCCGAGTTCGGCGCGTACCGCGCGCATCACCGGGAAGCGCCTGATTTGACGGTGGAAGACGGGACCGTGATCGCGGTGAGCCCGACCCTCTCCCTCACCGCGATGGCGACGCCGGGCCACACCGCCGGAGGCACCTGTTATCTGACCGGAAACGTGTGCGCGGTGGGCGATGCCTTGTTCGCGTCGTCGATGGGGCGCGCCATGTCCCCGGCCGGCTACCAGTCGCTGCGGACCGCGATTTCCACCCGAATCCTCTCGCTCCCCGGCGCTACCCTCCTCTTGCCGGGCCACGGCCCCATGACCACGGTGGCAGACGAGCTTCGCAACAACCCCTTCTTCCCCCTGAAGTAACGACGGAAAAGATCCAGCGCAGGAGCGTGTCTGAGTAACCCGAGTTGGCGCCTGTTCAGGGAAGGCCAGATGCCCCCTTCGGGGACTTCCGGCAATCTCATTCTTCAAGGGGGATCGCAAGGCGAACCCGCATCGCGCCATCGGCGCGAAATGCAAATGGTGCGGTCCGCTCGGGTGGCGAAGCAAGGGAGGACCTTGCGCGCGGAAAGCGCACTGCGCCATTCTGTGGCGCTGTCGATGATACGTTCCGCTCGCTTGGCGAAGCAGCGTATTGGGTCGTACGTGAGGCGAGTGGCGCCACGAAGAAGTGGCGCCAAGCCACGAGCGACGCCGAGACGGTGAGGCGGCTGAGGCTCCTGCGACAACGCGGCAGATGGCCTTGCATGGACAGGCGCCTAGGAGTGCGGGGTGGATGGGCCGGTAACGCGGCGGGCCATCACCAGCAACCAGACGGAGACCGCGAGGTATGCCGCGCACAGCATCCACGGCGTTGACGTCTCCGCCAGCCACGGCAGGAACAACCGTCCGTTCTCGTACGGCGAGTGCATCACCCCGAAGAGCACGCCGACCGCTCCGGCGGCCGTCAGCGCGGCGGCGCGGCGGAGGCGGCCGTCGATGATGAACGCCGTGGTCCCCGCCCACACCAGGGCGGTGACGACGAATCCGTTGCCCAACAGCAGGATGGCTCGATAGGTGCCGGCAAATTCGCCCTGGAGGGCCGAGGGCTGCACACCCAGATTGCCCATGAGCGCATTGCTCTGAATCAGCACCAGGCCCGCGAGCACCGGCAGAAACGCGATCGCGAGCGCGGGGTGATGGGCTTTGGGGGTCGCCGCGAACGTCTGGGCCGTGATCTCCAATCCGATAAAGATCAGGATCGGCGCGACCACGGCTTCCGGGATCAACCCGGCCAAGAACGCAATGTGTCCCAGCGCCCCGCCGAGCCCGATCACCAACCCCGCCGCCAGGGTATACCCGGCGCCGCCCCCCATCCGTTTGTACGCGGGATGCCCGATATACGGCGTGGTCTGGACCACGGCGCCGCACAGCCCGCCGATCAACGTAGACAGGCCGTCGGTCAAAATGATCCGACCGGTCGGGTACTCGTCGCCGGATGACGCCGCGCTTTCCGTCACGTCGATGCCGCCGATCACGACGACCAGGGCGAACGGCAACGCCAGCGGAAGATACGTCGGCAGCGACGCAAGGCCGTCGAGAAACCCCAGCGAGGGCCACGGCACCGCGATCCGCCATTGGTTCTGGCCGTTCTGGAGCGCGCCGTGCGGGGCGCCGAGTCCCAGGGCTTGCAGCGCGTAGTACACACCCACCCCCACCAGGACCGCGGCGAACGCGCCGGGCAGGCGCCCCGGAAACTGATGGCGACCGATCAAACAGACCAAAATCACGCCGAGGGAGATGAACGCGGGAATGGGGTCGTGCATCATCCGCAGCGACGGGAAAAACGCGATCAGCACCAACGCGACGGCCGCGATGGGGCCCAGCAATCCGGCCCGCGGAATCGCGAGGCGCACCGCTTCGCCGAGGAACGCGCCGCCGATTTTGACCGCCCCGACCGTGACGATCACCGCGCTCGCGATGCTCCACGTGAGGCCCGCGTCCTTGGTGGCCAAGTACGCGGGCCCGACGATGCCGAACGTGAACGCGAACAAGGACGGGGTATCGATCCCGAGCGGCATGGCCGTGACGTCGGTGCGTCCGGATCGCACGGCGAGCGACACCGCCATGCGCGTGAATACCAGGTTGCCGATCAACACCCCGACCACGGAGCCGGGAATCATCCCGTACAAGACCACGTCGGCCGGCATGCCGAACACGCCCATCAGGATCGACGCCATCATGACCATCTGGGTCAGATTGTCGACCGTCAATCCGAAAAACGCGTTGACGTCGCCGGGGCGGAACAACACGCGGCGTATGATCGAAGCAGAAGGCATGGCGTCGGGTCACCGCGCGGAGGCGCGGGACGGGTCAGTATACAGAACTCGATGACCACCCGCAACGCGCGTCGCGAGCGATTGCGCATCGGATTTGACAGGCGGGAAACCGTTCGTTTAGCATACGGTTCGATATGCACCTTGGGGATGTTCCGTTCCGGGCTTTCCCCACGCACCGTGCCACCCCACGTTGGAGCCCAATAATATGGATACGGCGCACGTTGAACGGGTGTATTCGTCGTACTCGAAGATCTACGACCTGATCTTCGGTCGCGTCTTTCACAGCTCGCGATGCCACGCCATCGAACTCCTGGGTCTCAAACCCGGGTCGCGCGTGCTCGAAGTGGGGGTGGGGACCGGGCTCTCCCTGCCGCTGTATCCCGCGGGGTGCCGGGTCACGGGCATCGATTTGAGCGACAAAATGCTGGAGAAGAGTCGCGAGAAAATCGCGCGCCAAGGTTTGAACGACGCGCACATCCTGCGAATGGACGCCTCGCGGATGGCGTTCCCCGACGACGCGTTCGACGCGGTGTTGGCCGCGTACGTGATGAGCGTGGTCCCGGATCCGCAGGTCACCCTCCGGGAGATCGAGCGTGTGTGCAAGCCGGGAGGTACGATCGTGATTCTCAACCATTTTCACGCCACTCATTACGTGGGCGCGCTGGTTGAACGCGGGATTTCCCCGATGTGCCGTCAGATCGGGTTTCGCTCGGATCTCGGGCAGGAGGAACTGCTCGCCGGATCGACTTTGCGGGTGTTGGTGCAGCGAATGATCGGGCCGTTCGGGTATTGGACCCTGATCCAGGCCATCAACGACAAACCTCGCCGCCGACAGGTCGCGGTCGGAGCCGACCGCGGGCGCGTGGCGCGCCTCGCGGCGTCTTAATCCGCGGACGACAACGCGGTCGCGAGCACGGTCACGCGGTCGTCGAGCACTTCCACGATTCCGCCCGCGAGTTCCACCCGACGCGTGGTTTCGCCCATCCGGTAGACCAGCGGCCCGGGCCTCAGGGCGGTCAGGAAGGTGATGTGGCCCGGCAGCACTCCGAAATCCCCTTCCATGCCCTGGGCCGTCACTTCATCCACGACCTCCGACACCACGAGCGCCTCCGGGGTCACGATGTCCAGGTGCAGACGGCCTTCGGAGCGGCTCTCCATCAAGACGCCGCTCCGAGTTTATTGGCTTTCTCCACCACCTCTTCGATCGTGCCGACCATGTAGAACGCCTGTTCCGGAAGATCGTCGTATTTGCCCTCCGTGATCTCGCGGAAGCCTTTGATCGTGTCCTTGATTTTCACGTACCGGCCCGGCGTGCCGGTGAACGCTTCGGCCACGAAGAACGGCTGCGACAGGAAGCGCTGGATCTTGCGGGCGCGCGCCACGGTCAGCTTGTCGTCCTCCGAGAGTTCGTCCATGCCCAAGATCGCGATGATGTCCTGGAGGTCCTTGTACCGCTGAAGGATCGACTGCACGCTGCGCGCGACGTTGTAGTGCTCTTCGCCCACGATCTTGGGATCGAGAATTCGCGACGTGGAATCCAACGGGTCCACCGCCGGGTAGATGCCCAACTCGGCCAGTTGGCGCGACAACACGGTGGTGGCGTCCAAGTGCGCAAACGCGTTGGCCGGCGCCGGGTCGGTCAAGTCGTCGGCGGGCACGTAGATGGCCTGCACCGAGGTGATCGATCCTTTCTTGGTGGTGGTGATCCGCTCCTGCAACGTGCCCATCTCCGTGGACAACGTCGGCTGATACCCCACCGCGGACGGCATCCGTCCCAGCAACGCGGAGACTTCCGAGCCCGCCTGGGTGAACCGGAAGATGTTGTCGACGAACAAGAGCACGTCGCGGCCTTCTTGATCGCGGAAGTATTCCGCGATGGTCAGCCCCGAGAGGCCGATCCGCAGCCGCGCGCCGGGCGGTTCGTTCATCTGACCATAGACCAGGGCGGTCCGGTCGATGACGCCCGATTCCTTCATTTCCAGCCACAGGTCATTGCCTTCGCGCGTGCGCTCGCCCACGCCCGCGAACACCGAGTAGCCCCCGTGCTCCTTGGCGATGTTGTGGATCAATTCCTGAATGATCACGGTTTTGCCCACGCCGGCGCCGCCGAACAGGCCGGTCTTGCCGCCGCGGGTGTAGGGTTCGAGCAGGTCGACGACCTTGATGCCGGTCTCGAACACCTCGGCCGAGGTGTTTTGCTCCTCGAACGCCGGAGCCGGGCGATGGATCGGTAAACGGGTCTTAGCCTTGACCGGTCCCATCTGATCGACCGGATCACCCACCACGTTGAGAATCCGGCCCAGCACTTCGGGACCGACCGGCATCGAGATCGGCGCCCCGGTGTCCGAGACCGCCATGCCGCGGATCAAACCGTCGGTGGAGGACATCGCCACCGCCCGCACGCGATTTTCACCCAGGTGTTGCGCGGTCTCCAACGTGAGGTTGATCGCGGCGCGGCCCGCTTTCTCGTCCGCGGGCTGTTCGACCTTGAGCGCGTTGTAGATCGGCGGCAACGCGCCACGAGGGAATTCCACGTCCACGACCGGACCGATCACCTGAACGATTTGACCTGTTTGCACTGCGTATCCTCCTTCTTACGGGACCGAATCGGAGAGGGGGAGAACCGGGGAATCGGGGAAAAAGAGCCCCCGGGATTTTGACTCCGATTCCCCGGTTCTCCGATTCCCCGGTTCGTCTTGCCCTACTTCAGCGCCTCGGCGCCGCCGACGATGTCCATCAGTTCCTTGGTAATGCTGGCCTGCCGGGTCTTGTTGTAGACCAGCGTGAGTTTGGCGATCATTTCCTTGGCGTTGCGCGAGGCCGAATCCATCGCCATCATGCGCGCGCCTTGTTCGCTGGCCGCGGATTCCAACAACGCGCGCCAGATCGCGATCTCCACGGCGCGCGGCACCAGGTCGACCAACAGTGCCTCGTCGGACGGCTCGTACATGTAGTCCGGGCCCCCGTCCGACGCGTTCTCGCCCTCGGGCTGGATCGGCGCCAGCCGTTTGACCTGGATCTTGGACGCCATGGCCGACTTGAATTCACTGTAGATCAACCAGCACTCGTCCATCCCGCCCGCCAGGTACCCGTCCATCACGTTCTTGGCCAGCTCCGCCGCGTGCTCGAACGACAACTTGTCGAACACGCCGACCGCGGTGTGCCGGATCGGGATCTGGCGCCGGCGGAAAAAATCCCGCGATTTGCGGCCCACGCACGTGAGCGACACCTGGCGTCCCTGCTCCTGCTGGGCGCGCGCGAGTTCGATCGTGCGCCGCATGATCTGCGCGTTAAACGGCCCGCACAACCCGCGATCGGCCGCCACCACCACGATATCCACCTTTTTGATCGGCCGCACCGCGAGCAACGGGTGTACATCGCGGCTCACGCGCCCGCCCAGGTTCGCCAGCAGCGCTTCCATTTTTTGCGCGTAGGGACGGGCCTTGAGAATCCGTTCCTGCGCGCGACGCAGCTTGGCCGCGGACACCAGCTTCATGGCCTTGGTGATCTTCTGAGTGTTTTTGACGCTGCCGATGCGGCGGCGGGTTTGCTGCAGACTCGGCATGAACTAAGCGCCGGCGCGCAGGATAAACCGCTTCGCCTTGAATTCGGTGATCGCGGCTTTCAACCGCGCGGTCAGGTCCGCGTCGAGCGCCTTCTTGGTGGCGATGTCCTGGCGCAAGGCTTTTTGCTCGCCGTCGATGTACTTGAGCAGTTCGGCCTCGAACCGCCGGACTTCGTTCACCGGGAGATCGTCCACGAATCCGTTGATCCCCGCGAAGATCGCGATGATCTGCATTTCCACCGCGAGCGGCTCGTACTGGCCCTGCTTGAGCAGCTCCACCATGCGGGTGCCGCGCGCAAGCTGCGCCTGGGTCGCCTTATCGAGGTCGCTGCCGAACTGCGCGAACGCGGCCATTTCCCGGTATTGAGCCAGGTCCAACCGGAGCGTGCCCGCGACCTGCTTCATGGCTTTGATCTGCGCCGAACCGCCCACGCGCGACACGGACAGCCCCACGTTGATGGCGGGACGAATGCCGGAGTAAAACAGATCCGCGCCCAGATAGATCTGGCCGTCGGTAATGGAAATCACGTTCGTGGGGATGTACGCGGACACGTCGCCGGCCTGGGTCTCGATGATCGGCAGCGCGGTGAGCGAGCCGCCCCCGAGTTCGGGCGAGAGTTTCGCCGCCCGCTCCAAGAGACGCGAATGCACGTAGAACACGTCGCCGGGATACGCCTCGCGGCCCGGAGGCCGACGCAGCAGGAGCGACAACTGGCGATAGGCCACCGCGTGTTTGGACAAATCGTCGTACACGATCAACGCGTGTTTGCCGTTGTCGCGGAAATATTCGCCGATCGCGCATCCGGCGTAGGGCGCCAGGAACTGCGACGGCGCGGGGTCGCTCGCGGTGGCCGACACCACGATCGTATACGCCATGGCGCCGGCGGCTTCGAGCGTGCCCACCACGCGCGCCACGGTGGATCGCTTCTGCCCGATCGCCACGTAGATGCAGACGACGTTCTGACCCTTTTGGTTGATGATGGTGTCGATCGCGATCGCGGTTTTACCGGTCTGACGGTCGCCGATGATCAACTCGCGCTGGCCGCGGCCGATCGGAATCATGGCGTCGATGGCCTTGAGTCCGGTCTGCAGCGGTTCGCGCACGGGCTGGCGCTGCACCACGCCCGGCGCGATGACTTCCACGCGGCGGGTTTCCTTGGCCGCGATGGGTCCCTTCCCGTCCACCGGCACGCCGATGGGATCGATTACCCGGCCGATCATCGCGTCCCCGACCGGGACTTCGGCGATGCGGCCGGTGCGCTTGACCGTGTCGCCTTCTTTGATGACGGTGTCGCCGCCGAGGAGCACGGCGCCGATGTTGTCTTCTTCGAGATTGAGCACGATGCCTTTGACCCCGCCGGGGAATTCCAACAACTCGCCGGCCATGGCGTGCTCGAGGCCGTAGATCTTGGCGATCCCGTCGCCGACTTGCAGCACGGTGCCGACCTCGGCGGCCTGCACCGCGCCGTCAAAGCCCTTGATCTGGCCCTTGAGAATCTCGGTGATTTCCTCAGCCTTCATTTGCATGCCGGTGACTCCTTCTTGAAGATCCGCCGCTAGCTGGAGACCAACTCGCGGCGCAGGCGTTCCAATTGGCCCTTCAGACTCGCGTCGTAATAGAGGCTGCCGGAGCGGATCACGACCCCGCCGAGGACGGCGGGATCAACCGTGACCTCGAGGCTGACGGTCCGGCCCGTGACCGACTCCAGGCGGCGCTTCAGCGCGGCTTGTTCCTGTTCGTCCAACGCCTTGGCCGCGGTCACGGTCACCCGGCGACGACCGGCTTCTTCATCCACCAACGTTTGGTACGCGCGCGCGATCGCCGACACGAACGACAACCGATTCTTCTTCAACAACAAATGGAGGAACTTGACGGCGAGATCGCCGGCGCCCGCGCGTTCGACGGCCGTCTTCAGCACCGCCCGCTTGGCTTCGACCGGGTAACGCGGGTTCAGACACGCGTCCGCCATCGGTCCCTTCGCGTCGAGTTGGCGGCCCAACGCGGACAACGCGTCCGCGATCGCGACGCGATGCGGATCGGCTTTGGTCAATTCAAACAGCGCCTTGGCGTAGCGCCGTCCAATTACTTCACCTTGCACGAGAAACCTCTAAAACAAAGGCGGTACCGTAGCACAGCGTCCCACGAGAAGTCAATTCTCGGCGGTCGGCGTCCCGGGGCACGGACCAGCCGCGACCCCACGCGCGACACGATGAGACGGCGTCAGCCGGGTTGATCGAGTTGCCGGAATCGTGACACGTTCGTGGTCGGTCTGGAGGGCGCGGACGGCGCGGTGTCCCGCATGAAGATCTCCACCTTCGCCGGAGCGTCCGGACCCGCCAGCGCGCCGGTTTTGGGATCGACTTTCGCGAACACGATGCCCTCCGGAATCGCGAATGCCTGCACCGGCAGGTGATTGAACGCCGCTTTCATGAAATCCACCCACACCGGCAGCGCCACCGACGCCCCGGCTTCGCGGTCGCCCAAGGACCGCCGATCGTCGAATCCCACCCAGACCCCCGCGGCCAGATTGGGCGCGTAACCCACGAACCAGGCGTCCGCGAATTCGTTGGTCGTCCCGGTTTTCCCGGCCACCGGCCGTCCCAACGCGCGCGCGCGCATTCCGGTTCCGGATTGCACCACGTCTTCCAACATGTTCGTGATGAGGTACGCCGTCTCCCGCGAGACCACGTCCGCGGGCGCCGGCTCATAATACGCCAGAACGTTTCCCGCGTGGTCCGTGACCGATCGCAGTCCCGCGGGTTCGACCCGTCGGCCCTCCGCCGCGAACACCCCCATCGCGGAGGTGATCTCGAGCAATCCCAGGCTCGACGAGCCCAACGCCAGGGACAGGTCTTTGGCCAATGGGCTCGTGATGCCGACGCGACGCGCGAACTCGATCGCCGACTGGATGCCGACGTCGTCCAATAACCTCACCGTCGCCACGTTGCGGGAGTGGATCAACGCGTCGCGCATCGTGATCGGCCCATAAAACCGATCTTCGTAGTTGGTCGGTTTCCACACCCGTTGCAGGACGGGATCGTCAAAGATGACCGGGGAATCGACCAGGATCGACGCCGGCGTCCATCCCTTGTCGACCGCCGCCGCGTAGATAAAGGGCTTGAACGCGGATCCGGGCTGTCGCCGAGCCGACACCGCGCGATTGAACTCGCTGCGCTTGAAGTCGTAGCCTCCCACCATCGCGCGGATCGCGCCGGTGCGCGGGTCGACCGCGATCAGCGCGCCCTCCACGATCGGCTCCTGTTCGAGCGCGAACGTATACCCGCCCCGGTCGTCGCGCCGGACCACGCGGACCAAGAGGCGATCGCCCGCCGCGATCAATTTGTTCAGCGGCGCCCCAGGCCTGGACTCCGCGGTCCGAAAGTCCGGGGGCGTCAACCGCTTGCGGGCCCAGGCCGCGGCCTCGATCGTCAAGACGCCCGATCCGCCCGCGACCGCGATCACGGCCTGCTGCGGGCCGACCTTCGTCGCCACGCCCTCCACGATGTCGCCCGGTTTTAGGGACGCGGCCGCTCCGCCCGACGCGGTCGCGTCCGGAGGCGCTTGGTCGTGCGCCAGCGCGCCGCGAAAGCCCTGCCGCTTGTCGATGGCCCGCAGCCCTTCCTTCAACGCGTCGACCGCGGCCGTCTGCATGTCCACGTTCAGCGTGGTGTAAACGTTGAGGCCCCCTTTGTAAACCAGTTCCTCCCCGTACGTGGCGGTCAGTTGTTGCCGAAGGTACTCCAAGAAATACGGCGCGATCTGTTCCTGCGGTTGATACTTCGCGAAGTACAGATCCTGCCGGTACGCGGTCCGAAATTCGTCCTCGGTGAGGACCTTTTCATCCAACATCCGCTTGAGCACCACGCCTTGGCGCTGTTTGGCCCGTTCAGGGTTCAAATACGGCGAGTAGTTGGTCGGCGCCTTGGGGAGGCCCGCGATAAACGCCACTTCCGACAGCGTCAGGTCGCCCACGTCCTTGGCGAAGTAGGTCTTGGCGGCGGCTTGCACGCCGTAGGCCCCGTGTCCGAAGTAGATCTGGTTCAGATACATCTCCAGGATTTCGTCCTTCGAGAGCATCCGCTCGATCTTGAGGGCCAACAACATCTCTTTGGCCTTGCGTTTGAGGCTTTTTTCCGGCGTCAAGAAGAGCGACCGCGCCAGTTGCTGCGTGATCGTGCTCGCGCCTTCGCGCATTCGCATCGAGACGATGTCGACCACCAGCGCTTTCGTGATCCGGATGGCGTCCAAGCCTTCGTGCTGATAGAACCGGGAGTCTTCGACCGCGATCACCGCGTCGATCAGGGACTTGGGGATCCGCGCGAGCGGGGTCAACACGCGTTTCTCGACGAAAAATTGGCCGATCTGACGATTGTCGTCCGCGTACACCCGGGTGACCAAGCTCGGTTGGTAGGACCGGAGCATGCCGATGTCGGGAAGGTTGCGCGACAAGGCCCACACCGCGGCGCCGATCGCCACCGCCCCCACCGCCGCGAGCACTCCCGCGGCCATGAGCCACGGCGCGGCCCGTCGCCACGCGCGCCCGATCCGTCCCGGCGTCATCCGCCCCTCACGCGACGCATGGTTCCGCGCTCAATGGGTTACCCGGCGATCCCAGTTCCGGTACTGGATGGCTTCGGCCACATGCGCGGGCGACACGCGTTCCGACCCGTCCAGGTCGGCCACGGTTCGGGCCACCTTGAGAATACGGTGATACGCGCGCGCGGAGAGCCCGAGTTTGGCCATCGCCTGCTCGATCAAGCCGCGGCCGGCCGGACCGACGTCGCAGTGTCGCTTCAGCAATCGCGGCCTCAGTTGCGCGTTGCAATAAAATCCCTCGTCGGCGTACCGGACTTGCTGGATCTCGCGCGCCTTGGCGACCCGATCGCGGACGCGAACGGAATCCTCGCGCGGTTGATCGCTGCTCAGATCCCCGAACGGCACGGCCGGAACGTCGATGTGGAGATCGATCCGATCCAGCAGCGGTCCGGACACCCGCGCGCGGTAGCGCTGAATCTGGACCGGGGTGCACGTGCACTGGTGGGTGCGATCGGTAAAATGCCCGCACGGACACGGGTTCATCGCGGCCACCAGCATGAAGCCGGCCGGATACGTCACCGACGCCGACGATCGGGCGATCGTCACCCGCCGCTGCTCTAGCGGTTGTCGGAGCACCTCCAACACGTTTCGGCGAAATTCCGGCAACTCGTCCAAGAACAACACGCCGTGGTGCGCGAGACTGACTTCGCCCGGTTTCGGGATCTGCCCGCCGCCGATCAACCCGGCGTCCGAAATGGTGTGGTGCGGCGCTTGAAACGGTCGCGCCGACAAGAGCGGGGTCTCGGGCGCGAGTAACCCCATCACGCTGTGGATCTTCGTGCACTCCAGGGCCTCGTCCATGGTCATCTTCGGCAGAATCGCGGCCAACGCCCGGGCCAGCATGGTCTTGCCCGACCCCGGCGGACCGACCATCAACACGTTGTGCCCGCCGGCGGCCGCGACCTCGAGCGCGCGTTTGGCGTGCTCTTGGCCCTTGACGTCGGCAAAATCATCCGCGTCCGTCGGCGCCGCGCCGGTTATCGTCCTTCCGAATCCGGCGCGTTCAAGGGACTGTCGCCCGGCGAGAAACTCCAACACCTGCGGCAAGGTGTCCACCCCGTAGACCGCGAGTCCCTCCACGATCGCCGCTTCCGAGGCGTTTTCGCGCGGCAAGATGAGCCCGCGGAGCCCGGCTTTGCGGACCGCCAACGCCATCGGCAACGCGCCCCGCACGGCGCGTACCCGTCCGTCCAACGACAACTCCCCGACGAACCCGTATGGCGCGACGAGGTCCGCCGCGAGCGACTCCTCGGCCACCAGGATGGCGATGGCCATGGGGAGGTCGAACCCCGCGCCCTCCTTTTTCACGTCGGCCGGGGCCAGGTTGACCGTGATCCGTTTGATGGGGAACGTCAGGCCGGTGTTCTTCATGGCGGCCCGAACCCGGTCCTTGGCCTCCTTGACCGCCAGATCGGGGAGCCCGACGATCGAGAACATCGGCAGCCCCTGCGCGATATCGACCTCCACGTCGACCACGTACCCGTCGAGTCCAAAAACCGCGCCGCTCCGCACCGTTGCCAGCATCGTGAGCCCTCGATCGATCGCGGATCACCCGGATCATCCTCGCGGACGGAGCGATCCGTATCCCCTCCTGGGAAATTCGGCGACGGAGTGTACCACACGGACAACGGAGTTTGACAGCGCGGACGTGCGCGACGATCGAATTATGGGATTCCGCTCATGAACCGCCGGACACGGTCGTGGTATTGCCCGTGGTGTTGCCTTCGGTGACCTGACCGCCGTTGTTCCCGCCGAGCCCGTCCCCGACCGTGAAACTCCCGCCGATCGCGCCGGAGGTTCGGCCGAGTTGATCCACCAAGACGGCGGTAAACTGGAGCGCGCCCAGCTCCGGAATTTTCAAGGGGGCCAGGACCCGCCATCGCCCCTCGGTGGCCTCCGGGATGTCGGGGTTGAGCGCCGCCAAATCCAGTTCATTGTGCGTCCGCTGTCCGGTCTCCGTTTCAAAATCCAGCACGAGGGTCGCGGGATGGTCGGCACGTCGAAACACGACCGTCAGGTTACCGGTCACAAGGCGGGCGGACGGTTGCTCCGGATCATCCGCCAGGGTCGGAATATTATATTGGTCGATGTACACCCACGTCAGTTCCATCCCCCCGGCCGTGGACGTCGAGGGGTCGGGGGCTCCGCCGCACGCCGCCGTGCCGAGGCACAGGGCCACGAGCCCGGCGACCGCTCCCGCGTGGGAATCGGACCACGAAACCATGGTTTATGGTAAACCAGCGCCGGTTGGGAGTAAAGGGGCCCGTCAGCGCGACGGACGACTCGATGCGCGCCGACGCGGCTCGTTAAATATACGGACAGAACTCGCCTTGGAGCGACGTGACCGGCGTGGTGGTGGGTTGATGGTGAATGGCGACCGTCGCGTCTTCGTACCCCATCTCAATGGCCCGGTTGAGCTGAAGTTTCTTGTGAAAATCCATGTACCCCAATCCCAGGGTCTTGGAGGGTTGGATGAGGGTCAATTCCACGAACTTGTACCCGCTCCCGTGCGCGGTCAAATTGATGCGCCGCGCCAACTCGATATCGACCAACATGTTTGACCGCTGGGACAGATTCATCACTTGGATCGCCCACTCCAAATTGTTGCGCGCGGCCCGCCGATGATCGTCGGGATGATCGCACATCACCGCGTAAATACGTTCCGCGCCCTGCGAGATCGCCGGCTTGAGCGGCCAGACGGTTGAGCCGAGGTCCACGTATTCATGCCCGTTCATCTCGACCGGAGGAAACACCAGCGGGATCGACGTGCTCGCCAGGAGCGCTCGGGGAAGATCCGGAAAGTGGTTGTCAAACCGCTCGACGCAATGGCGCGACTGGTTATAACAGGTGACGATCAACTTGCGCGGGCTCTGGCGAATTTTCTCCAGGCTCAGGTTGTCCCGAATCAACCGCGCGAGCGGTTCCGCGCTGTAGGCCGGATACCGGTAGGGGCGAATAAACGAAAGAAAAAATTGGACCCGCGATCGGGTGCCGTACACTTGCGCGGGGGTCAAGCGGCTCCAGATCTCGCACAAACGCTCCTCGTCGCCGGCCACCACCATGGCGGCCACCAACGCGCCGACCGACGTGCCGGACACGATTTCGGGATGGAGTCCGTGTTTGGCGAACGCCAGTGCGACCCCGGCGCTGTAGGCGCCGCGCGCGCCCCCGCCCGAAAACACGATCGCGGTCTTGGGCGCGACCTCCGTGTGCGAATCGTCCATATCAAAAACGTAGCGTCCCGCCCGACGCTTGTCAACGCCGGGCGGGACGCACCGAGCTCCCTCGGTTGGGCGCGAGCCTTATCCGGTCACCACGGCGCTCTCCGTCGCGGGTTGCGAGGTCGCCGTTCCCGCGGCATGGTGTCTCACCAGGGCGACGGTCATGCCCTCGACCACCACGACCGAGCTGTGTCCGCCCAGACTATCCCGCACCGACAGCCCGTTGTGGGGATCTTCACGCCACTCGCCGTCGATCACGTACTTGTATTGGTAGCTGCCGGGCGCCAAGAATACGAATTTCTTCCACACGCCCCCCGTCTCCTTGAGGCTCAACACGTTCCGATCCGGCACCCACCCGTTGAAATCCCCGGCCAACTTGACGTCGTGCGCTCCCGGCAGCTTGACCGAGAACAGCACCCCGGAACGAGATTGGGGCCCGAACCCCGTCTCGGCTTCCGTCGGCCGCGCGGTCGATTTCTCCGAGACGAGCACTTCGCGCGCCAGCGCCATGTAATCCTTGAACCCGGCCGAATCCGGGGCGTATTCGGTGATCGGCAGACCCAGGCTGGCGGCTTCGCGCAGCTTGTCGTTGAGGTTGATGGTGGTCGCCATCGTCACCGCGTTGAATTGTTCGCGAATTTTGGCGAGCACGTCTTTCGCGTATCCCGCGCGGCGATCGAACTTGGTGGGCAACACGTGGATGCTGATGTCGTGGCCGACTTTTTCACTGATCAGCTTGATGGTCTCGGACAGCTTGACCACGCCCTGTAGGGAGAAGAAACTGGTTTCAACCGGCACGAGCGCCTCTTGACAGGCGATCAACGCGTTGAACGTCAGCAGCCCGACGCTGGGGGGGCAATCGATCAGCGCGTAATCAAAGCGGTCGCCCAACGCCGCGAGCCTCGCGGCCAACTGACGTTCACGCTCCGGGGTGCCGGCCAAAAACTGCTCGATCGCGCTCAACGCGATATTGGAGGGCGCGAGGGACAAATTCGGGAGGACCGGAGTGATGACTTCGTCGAGTGAGGCCTCGCCGACCAACACTTCGTACATCCCGCGTTCCGCTTCTTCGGGCTTGATGCTTAATCCGAGCGTTGCATGGGCCTGGGGATCAAGATCGATGAGCAACACGTTGCGCGATTGCGCAGCCAGACACGCCGCCAAGTTAATGGCCGTGGTCGTTTTCCCGCAGCCGCCTTTCTGGTTCACGATCGCGATCACTCGCATGGTCCACCCTCCCTGGGGTAAGCAGTCCTCACTGGGACCGCAGCACACGACGCAGCCCGACTTTCAGCACCACCGGCCATACCCTTCGGCCCGATCTTGTCGGTTTTGGGGTAACTTCCCGACAACCAATCCGTCACCTCCTTTCGCCGACCAGACACCGCTCGAACTCATTGAAAGTTAATGATCGGTTGGCATACTCCAACAAGTATGGCTAGGTACCACAACCGAATTATCGAGTCAAGGAAAAAGATAAGATCAGATGATTTTGTGCCGATTGAAGGCGGCGAGCGTAGCGTCGGTCACGTGGAGAGTCTGCGCGTCACGATGTGGCGTGAGGAGCCAGAACCGGGAGCATGTCTACTTCGAATCCGATGTCCCTGACCATCGCGATCGCTTCCTCGGCGGACTGTCCCCCGGTCGTCAGATACCCATTGATGAACAGTGAATTCCCCGGATACAACGCCAGGGGTTGGAGGCTGCGCAAATTGACCTCGCGTCCTCCGGCCACGCGGATCTCCGTTTTCGGCAACAGAAATCGGAAGAGACAGAGCACTTTCAGGCAGTACCACGGGGTCAGGGTCCGCTGGGCTTCCAACGGCGTCCCGTCCATGGGATTCAAAAAATTCACCGGCACCGAGTCCACCTGCAGCGCCCTCAGGGCCCGCGCCACATCGACCAGATCCCGGTCGGTTTCCCCCATGCCCGCCAGCACGCCGCTGCACGTAGACAGTCCGGCCCGCTGAACCGCCTTGACCGTGGCCACGCGATCCTCATAGGTGTGGGTCGAACAGATCGCGGCGTAATAGGCCGCGCTGGTATTGAGATTATGATTGACCCGATCGACCCCGGCCTGCTTGAGCCGCTCGGCTTTCCCGAGATCCAGCAGCCCCAGGGAACAACACACTTCGATCGGCACCTCGGTTTTGATGGCTTGGACCGCCCGCGACACCTCTTCCAGTTCGTCGTCCGCGACGCCGCGACCGCTGATCACCACGCAAAACCGATGCGCGCCCGATTCATGGGCGCTCCGAGCCGCGTGCACCATGTCCGCGGCCGACCGGAGCGTGTACCGTTCAATGTCGGAAGCCGCCTTCGAAGACTGCGAGCAATACCCGCAGTCTTCGGGGCACAGTCCGCTCTTCGCGTTCATCAGCACGTGAAACTGGACCTTCCGCCCAAACGTCGCCCGCCGCACGTCAAACGCCGCCTCCAACATGCGCGGCAGGGCGTCCATCGGGGCTCGGAGGAGTTGCAACCCCTCCTCGATGCTGATGAGCTCGCCTGCCAACGACCGCGCCGCAATCTGTCCGTAGTCCATCCCACGCTCCATTTGATTATTCGGCAACCGCGCCCCCGATGCTATACCCTTTTCCCAGGATTTTTTCAATGGTCTCACGAGGTTAGACGCTTCCGGATGCCCCACCGAATATCAGGACATGGTCCGTGGTCCTGATGGTGTGGTCAAAATCCGCCTCATTTCCCTCGGGACCGCCTTGGGCCTCCTTGCTGGATGCGGCGCCGGACTGCCCCCCGAGGAGCCGTCCCAGGGAACGACCGTACCCCCGGCCGGGTGCGCCGTGGTCGGCGGCCCGCTGGATTTTCTCGTGGATAACAATCCCACCACGATTTTCTGGGCCGCCAATTCGCGGATCAACCCCACGGATCCCAACACGGATCAATCGCAAATCAAGCTCTCGTTCGAAATCCCCGCGAACCAGCTCCCGAACGGCGTGACCTCGGCCCGCATCCGGATCCAACCGCTGCTCAACGCGATCCTGCCGCAGGGCGGACACGTCGACACCGCGTTCCGGATCTCCGCGGTGGACCCCACCGACCTGGGCCAGTTTTCCGGAGGCGACCAAACGCCGTTGACCCTTCGCCTCCGCTACGACCCGGTTCTCTGCGAAATCTCGGCCGAGGACGAAGCCACGCTGGTTCTCGGCCGGTACAACGAGACCAGCGCGACCTGGCAAGATGTCTGCGGAGAAACGGCCGATCCGAGCGCGGCGGTGCGCGAGGTCTCGTGCGCCAACGCGGATTTGAGCTTCGGCGTCTTCGGGGTGATCAAGCGGGCGGGCAACGATTTCAACGACCTCTCGCCGCCGACGTGGCCGGCCCGCGGCGGCTTTACCCTGACCAGCCCGAGTCGGTGCGATACGTGCGCGCCGCCCTCCATCGACCTTGAGTGGGGACCGGCCTCCGACAACGGGGGGAGCGGTATCGTCGGGTACTGGATCTACGTTGACGGCAACGCCATCGCGTTTTCGCAAGACACCACCGCCAATCCCACGGTCCGCTATACGCTCCGCTCCTCCGGGACCATTGATACCACGAAACAACACCGGTATCAGGTCCAGGCCGAGGACAACGCGGGCAACAAGTCCGCGCTGTTCGGCAGTTTGCTCAGCCCATAAGCGCCCGTTGCGTTCACCCGGGCGCTTCGATTACCATCGTTCGATATTCTTCCGTCGAGCGTTTCCCGCCGGTAGGCGGGCTTGACCCGCGATGGTACTTGCCGCACCGGTGTTCCTCGACCCAGCCGTCATCCCTCGTCTTCGTCGCAGCCTCTGGCCCGCCCTGCTCATCACGCTGCTGGCCGGCGGCCTCGCGCGCGCGCAGGCGGCGGATGCCCCGTCCGATCAGCAGGCGCGCCTGCTGAAACAATCGGTCGTCGCGTTCAACGCCGCGGCGTTCGCGGTCCGCGAAACCGGGGAGGTGCTCCCCCCCCACATCGAGGTTCTCTTCGAGGTTCCGACTCGCGGCGAGCGACTGCACGCGCACCATCTCCCCGGGTGGCTGCGGGTCTCGCTGGACCGCCTCCCCCCGGTGGAACATCTCTATACCGATTCGGAGTGGCACGCGCTCGTCGACGGCGCCCTGCAGGTCCTGCTCACGGCCCCGTTCAGCCCGGGTTCGCATACCCTGGCCGTGACGTTTAAAGGAATCGATCGGAACGGCAAGCCGTACCTCCGGACCAAATCCTTTTCCCTGGAAAGTCCCCGTTCCACCGAACACTACGTCATTCGGTTTCACGCGGCGCCCGGCGAGGAGCCGTCGCTCTCGCTCGACTCGCTCGGCGAATCGCTCTTGCGGCCGCGGCCGGGAACCGCCGCCGGAAGCCTCGCCTACCGGATCGGACGTTTCGACGCGGCGTCGGGCAATCCCCACGGCGCCGCCGGCGTCCTGCTGGCGGCGCTCCAAAACGGACTGGCCGGGGAATACCGATCCGACGCCCAACTGCTGTTGGCGGAAGCGTACGGAACATTAGGAGCGCCGGAAGAAGCGGAGGCCTTGCTCGAACGGCTGGCCTCCGAAACCTCCGACGCGTCGCTCCGCGCCCGCGCCTGGTTTTTCATCGAACGGATCGCGTACCAGGACGGCCGGCATGACCGAGTCATCCAGGCCTACGCGCGAATCGGATCGGCGCTCCCGTCGGATCTTGTCGGGGAGGCCCGCACCCTGGCGGGGTTGAGCGCGCTCGCGCTCCGCTCGTTCGCGCAGGCGGAGGAGCTCTTTCGCGCGGTGCCGAAGTCCAGCGCCGATGCGCCCCTCGCGACCTTCGGACTCGCCCAAGCGCTCGCCGGTCAAGGCGACGCGTTCACCGCGATCACCTCGTTTACGAAATTGACCCAGAGCCGCTCGCTTTTCACCACCGCCGTGCAATCGGGCGTCTCGTCGTACGCCCACGCCGCTCTCGGGTTTCAGTTGCTGGAACAGGCCCGGTACCGAGAAGCCGTCGAGGAACTCGCCCAGGTCCCGTCCGATCACCCCATGTCGCACGCGAGCCTGTTCGCGATCGGTTGGTGTTTGAGCAAATCCGGGGAACACGTCAAAGCCATCGCCGTGTTCGACGATTTGTTGACCCGCGCGCCGGACGGCCAGTACGCGCATGAAGCGCGATTGGCCGCGGCGGCCTCCTACGCGGACCTGCGCGCGCCGACCCGGTCCGTCGCCGCGTATCGCACCGCCTTGGACGCCCTCGGCGAATCCGCGGCCGAGCTGGACCGCCTTCGCGCGGTGGTTCGCGGCCCAACGTGGGACCCGTTGTCCGACTACGAAGCCGACTTTCCCGCCTCCGCCCGGCGGTTGGTCCGCGAGACCCCGCAGGTGGCGCTCGCGCTGACCCGGTACCGCTGGCTCGTGCAGATCGAGCGCGACCTGCGCCGCACCATCGCCGACTTTCCCGGATTCCTCAAGATCCCGAGTTCCAACACGTTGGGCGGGCGGTTGAACACCAAGGACGGTTCGCACCTCGTCGCGCAAGGCCAGGAACTCCTGACCCGGATCGAGGTGGTGAACCGCGAATCCCGCAAGACGCTCGCCGCGCTGATCCTCGACGCCGTGGACCGAGAACGCAATCGGGTCGAAGACTGGTCGGTCGCGGCCAGCCTGGGCATCGCGCGGAATCTTCGCGACGACATCGGTCGTGAGGGCCTCTCGCTTGAATAGCCGCGCGCGATCGCTGTTGGCTTGGGGAACCCTTTTGCTGGTCGTCGCGGCGCCCGCATCAATCGGCACGGCGGCGGACGAGCCGTTCGTCATCGACCCGGCCAAACGCCGCGCGATCACGCAAGACGTCCTGTCGAGTCAACGCGATCCGCGCGGGAAGGCCGCGAAGCTGGAGGCGCTCCGGGCGTATGAGCGGTTCGTCATGGAGGATCTGGCCGGGCGCTCCGCGTTGCGGGCGGAAGCCATGCACACGCTGGGAGACTTGTACGCCGAAATTGAAACCGCCGGCGACCGCGCGCCGCGCGCCAAGACGGGAGCGCCGGCGAACAGCCGGGCCAAGTCGATCGCCGTGTACGAACGCCTGTTGTCGCAATACCCCGCCCGCGCCGAAAACGACGGCGCGTTGTATCAACTCGCCCGCGCGTACGAGGAGGCCGGACGGCCCGGCGACGCGGCCGCGGGCCTGCGGCGACTGTTGGCCGAGTATCCCCAGAGCTCGTACGGCCCGGAGGCCGCGTTTCGCCTGGGGCTGCGCGCGTTCGCCGGTCGAGAGTTTCAGCGCGCGTCCGACCTGTTCCAACAGGCCGCGCGCGGCCCGGACGCCGCGCTGGTCGAGGCCGCCAGGTTCCAGGCCGGGTGGACCTCGCTCAATCTCCAGGAATACCGAAAAGCCGCCGACGCGTTCGTCGCGATTTTGGATACCGCCACCGCCAAACGCCGACAGGCCGGCGGAGGACTTGCGCTCGCGGATTTGCCCGAAGCCGACGCCGCGTTCATCAACGAGGTGGTCAAAGCCCTCCTGTTGACGTTCGACTACTTGGGGGGCCCCGACGAAATGCGGGCGTATTTCGCCGGCTCCGAACGGCGTTCCTACGAGGAAACCCTGTACCGCACGCTGGGGACGTTGTATCTGGACCAGGACCGGACCCAGGACGCGGTCGCGGCGTACCAGGCCTTTCTCGCCGCCGCGCCGCTGCACCCGAACGCCCCGCGATTTCAATCCGCCGTCGCCGACGCCTACACCCGCGCCAAACGGCAGGCCGCCCTGATCGAGGCGCGCGAGCGGCTCGCCGAGCAGTACGCGCCCGGCACCGCGTGGGCCCGCGCGAATCCCGATGCCTGGGAGCCGGTCGCGCACCCGCTGGTCAAGGACGCGCTCTACCAACTCGCGCTCTACGACCACGCCCAGGCGCAGCAGAGCCGGCAACCCGCGGCCTGGACCAAGGCGCTCGCGCGTCACGATCGGTTCCTCGCCCTCTTTCCCAAAGACGTCGACGCGGCGCGCGTGGTGTGGCTGCGCGGGGAAGCGTTGTTCGAGTTGGGGCGGTACGCCGACGCCGCGGACGCCTACCGACGCAGCGCCTACGACTATCCCCTCCACCCGCAAACCCGCGACGCGGCGTACGCGGCGGTGTCGGCGCGGGACCGCGGGATTCCCGCGGACGGTCCGGTGTCCGCGGACGCCGCGGAACCGCTGGCCGCCGACTCGGCGCAATTTATCGCCGCGTACCCCGACGATCCCCGCAACCCCGACCTGCTCATGAAGGCCGCGGAGACCTCGCTGCGGGCCGGACGGCCGGAGGCGGCCTCGGAACTCGCGAGCCGCCTGGTCAACACGTACCCGTCCAGCCGGTGGACCCCGCAGGCCCACCGGCTGATCGGGCAGGGTTTGTACGACGCCGGCCGGTATCTCGACGCGGAGAAATCGTTTCGCCGGGCCATGACCGGCGCCGACGCGAAACAGACCGCGGCGCTGACCGCGTTGGCCGCGGCCGCCTTGTTCCAGGCCGCGGACCGCGACCGGGCCGACGGGCGCTCCGCGGAGGCCACCACCGCGTTCCTCCGCGTGGCGTCGGATTACCCCGCCACCACGGTGGCGCCGGCGGCGCTGAACGAGGCGGCCGCGCTCCAGGTGCAGGCCGGGCGCTCCACGGAGGCGGCCAAGGCGTGGCAGCGCCTGGCCGACCAATACCCCAACAGCGCCGAAACCCCGGGCGCGCTGCGCAAATTGGCCTCGACCGCGGAAGCATCGGGTGATCTCCCCGCCGCCATCACGTGGTACGACCGGCTCGCCGCGCGCAGCGACGGTCAGCAACGGGATGAGTTGATGTGGACCATCGCCGATCTGTCCGAACGCGCGCGCGACTGGCCCCGCGCCGAACGCACGCTCACGGCCTTGGCCGCGCGGCCGGATTTGCCGCCGGAGCGCGCGATCGAAGCCGGGTTCCGCGCCGGACACGCGGCCGCCGAACAACGGCGTCCCACCGCCGCGACCCTCACCGACGGCGCGTTGACCCGGTACCGGACGTGGCGGGGCCAACGCGGCACCCTAGAGACCACCCCGGCCGACGTCCTCGCGGCCCAAGCCCTGGTGGGGCTCGGCGACCGGCACGCCGCGGCCAGCGCCGCGGTTCGGCTCAAAGACCCCTTGGAACAACGTCTCGCGAAAAAGCGCGAGGAGCTCAACGCGGCGCTGGCGGTGTACGCCGAGGCCGCGGAGATCAAAATCGCGGCTTCCACGACCGAGGCCACGCACAAGATCGGCGAGGTCTTGGAGGAATTCTTCCTCGCCTTGCTCGCGTCCGAACGGCCGAAGGCCCTGACCGAGGAAGAACTCGAACAGTACAATTTTCTGATCGAGGAGCAGGCCGCCCCGTTCGAGGATCGCGCGGTCGGCGCGTACGAGGCCAACGTGCGTCGGGTGCAGGAACTCGGTCTCTCCGACGCCTGGACCACCAAGAGCTTCGAGCGCCTCGCGGAGCTTCGCCCGGCGCGGTACCGCAGACCCGAGCGGCTCGAACTGCTGCGCCGCGACCTGGAGGCGGCGCCGTGAAGTCGCGCCTGATCGCGATCCTCGTCACGGCCGCGTGCGCGGTTCTCGCGGCGTGCGGCGGGTCCGCGGTGCGACGGGAGCCGGCCCCGGCCGCCGCGCCCCAGGTTGATACCGCCGCGTTGTTCGCGCGCGCTCTCGCCGCGCAGGAATCCGGCAACGCGGATCGCGCGCAGGCGCTGTGGCGGGAGGTCATCGCGGCGGCGCCGACTCAGGCCGCGCCGCACACCAACCTCGGCGCGCTCCATCGACGGGCGGGGCGGATCGACGACGCGATTCGCGAGTACGAGGCGGCGATCACGCTCGATCCGCGCGACGCGCGGGCCTATCACAACCTGGGCGTGGCGCAGCGCCTGCGGGGCGCCTGGGCGGAGGCCGAGCGCGCGTACCTGCGCGCGATCGAGTTGCGTCCGGACCAGGTGGATTCGCATTATAATCTCGCGGTGTTGTACGAATTGTTCCTGAACCGCCCGGAGGACGCGTTGGCGCACTACCGCGCCGTGCAGTCGCACGGAGGGCCCGACGCGGAGGCGGTGGCGCCGTGGATCAGGGCGTTGGAGCGACGGCTGGCCCCGCCGAGCGAATCGGGAGCCGCGCCGTGACCACGCGTCCCCTGATGGCGGTGATGATCGCGTTCGCGATCACGCTCGCGGGCGGCGCGGAGGGGGCGCCTCCCGCCCCGCCCCAGAATCGCGCGCCCGCGACGGACGCCGCGACCCCGCAGCCCGCAAAAAAAACAAAGCCCCGGCGCGTGATCATCTTCGGGACCACCATCGTCGGCGATGTTTTGACGCCGACCATCGAGAAAACCGTGCCGTGGCAGCGCCCCGCGGCGTTTCGGTCCAACGCGGCGCCGTTGACGCACGATTTTACGGTCGAACTGTTGACTCCGCTCGATCGCAATGCGATTCTTCGTGAAATGGACGGCCACGAGCATTAACTCGTTGGCCATGATCTGGATGGCGTAAGAAGGAGCGTAGATGGAAATCGTTCAATTTTTGGTCGCCAACTTCGAATCCGGCGGAATTTTCATGTGGGGCATCCTCGCGGTGCTGGTGGTGGGGACCGCGATCGTGGTGGACCGGGCGCTGGCGCTCTTGATCCGAGCGCGCCTCAACGCCGACGCGTTCTGGCGCGAACTCGACCCTTTGCTCCAGCACGGCAAAGTCGCCGACGCCCAGCAGCACGCGGAGGGCTCGCCCGCCCCGCTCGCCCGGGTGCTGGCGGCCGGGCTGGCCGCGGCCCAACGCGGCGAAGACCGCGAGAGCATCGATCGGCGCATTGAAGAAACGGTGCGGTCGGTTCTGCCCCAATTGGAAAAACGGATCCACTATCTGTACACGCTTTCGAACGTGGCGACGTTGATCGGGCTGCTCGGCACCGTAGTCGGCCTGATCACGGCGTTCACCGCCGTGTCGTTGGCCGACCCGGCGCAAAAAGCCGCGTTGCTCGCCAACGGCATTTCATTGGCCCTCAACAACACCGCGTTCGGGTTGATGGTGGCGATTCTCTTGATGCTCGCCTATTCGTTCATGCAGTCCCGGGCCGCGCGGCTCGGGGATGAAATCGACGAGTACTCGCTCCGTTTGGCCAACCGACTGAGCGAACGGCCGGGGCGCTGATGCTCCCGCGTTTGGCCGCCCGGCGACGACGCCCCGTCGCGGACGAGGCGATCCACATCGTCGCGTTATGGAATCTGATGATCATCCTGATTCCGTTTCTGCTCCTGTCCGCGGTGTTCTCACAAACGTCGATTTTGAACCTGTATTTGCCGCCGCCCCAGAACGCGCCCGCGCCGGGGCGCGCGGCGGCGGACCGCGTCCCGAAACCCGTGGTGTCGATTTTGTCCGACGGCTACGTGCTCAGCGACGGGCCGCAGGTGATCGCGGCCATTCCGCTCGACGACCAAGGCGCGTACAACACGCGCAAGTTGACCGAGCTGTTGGTCGAAATCAAACGGTCCATCCCCGCGCAGCAGGACATCGTGATTCTCAGCCAAGCCGAGACATCCTATGACCTGCTCGTGCAGACTATGGACGCGGCGCGCGAATGGGTCGCGCGCGAAGACGGCCGGCCGGTCGCGCAGCCCCTGTTCCCGAACATCAGTTTGGGCCGCGTAGGGGGCGCGGCGCCCGCGCCGTTGCGGAGCCAGCCGTGAGAAGCGAACGCGGCGCCCGGCGCCACTTGGAACCGCCCAGGCTCAATCTGACCGCCATGGTCGATGTCTTCACCGTCTTGTTAGTGTTCCTGCTCAAGAGTTATGCGGCCGAGGGTACGTTGACCGCGGCCGCGCAGAACCTGGAGTTGCCGACGTCCACGTCTTCCATCGCGCCGCAACCCACCATCACCATCACGATTTCCGAGAACACGTTGTTCGTGGAGGACGAGGCCGTGGGTTCGTTGGCCGACCTCACGGGCGAGCCGGGACCGTTCATCACGCCGCTCGGAACCGCGCTCGCGGCCCGCGTGGACAAGGCGCGGTTGATCGCGGGCAGCAACCCCTCGGTCGCGTTCCACGGCCGCGTGACCATCATGGGCGACAAAAACACGCCGTTCGCCACGCTCGAGCGCGTCATGTACACGGCGGCGCGCAGCGAATTCGGCGACATTGCATTGGCCGTGTACCAGAAAGCGAAAACCGGATGACCGCGGCCCGCTGGTCCGGCATGGCGCGCGACGACCGCGATTTTTTCATCGCGCTGGCCGCCTGCACCCTGGCCTACGGGTTGGCGGCCTGGGGCCTCTCGTTCGTGCCGATCCCCACGCGCTCCTCGACCGACGTCTCGAGCCTGCCGCCTCGCATCGCCAAGTTGATCATGGAAGCCCCGCCGCCTCCGCCGATCGCGCTCACCCCGCCGTCGCTCCCCGTCGAACCGAGCGCGCCGACCGAGACCGGCACCGCGCCCAAGGCCCGCAAGGAACCGGCCAAACGCGAACCAAAGCCCGAGGCCCCGCCGCCCCCCGAGCCGACGCCCCTGTCCGAAGCGGAGTTGCAGGCCCGCGCCGAGGCCGCCATGCAGCAGGCCCGGATCAAAATGGAAGCCGAGGCCGCGGCGCGGCGTGAGCAGGCGCGCGCGGTGGCCAAACAAAGCGGGTTGCTCAAAGCCCTTGCGGAGAGCGGCGGAGGCTCCGGCGTGGGCCAAGCCCCGGCGCTCGATCGCGTGCTCGGCGACGTCTCGGTGCTGAGCAACCCGAACGCGCCGAAGAGCGGATCAGCGGGATCGGGTGCCGGTTTGGGAACGGGAAGCGGCGAGGGGGTCGGCCCCGGGGCCGGCGGCACGAAGCTCAGCGTGGACCAACTCGTGGCGGGGATCCAAGGTGAGGGCGGCGGCGAGGCCGTGATCCTCGCCGGAAAATCCTCGGCTCACGTGAAAAGCTCGCTCAGCGTCGAAGAGGAGTTGCTGGCCAAACGCAGCGACGAATCCATCTACAGGATGATGAAGACCCTCGAACCGTGGTTCAAACTTCGATACCACGCGGCGCGAAAAGAACGTCCGGACCTCGGGGATTTTCTCAGCGTGCGGTTCACGATCACGGCGGAAGGCGACGTGGTGGGCTGTCAGGTCCGCGAAACTCGCCTTGGGTATCCTCCGCTGGAGGACGCGATCCTCAAGCGGATTTGTCTGTTGAAGTTCCAGCCGTTGATCGGCGGCATCGGCGAAGATATCGACGCCACCTACACGATCGACTTCACGCGATTTTCCTGACGCGGTGCCTTACAGCACCGGAAGTTTGGCTGACCGCACGATCGGACTTGCGACCAAGTCGAATCCCATCGCCTCGTCGATCGTCACGTCCACGAAGTCTCCGGGTTCTCCGACGTCTTCGTTCAAATAGACCACACCGTCGATCTCCGGCGCCTGCGTCGCCATGCGCGCCTCCAGCTCGAACTGGTCGTCCTGCGCCGGGCCTTCGATCATCACGGTGCGCCGCGACCCGACCAGATCCTCACCCTTGTCCTGCGCAATCTCCAATTGCAAATCCAGGAGCCGCTGGCGCCGTTCCGCTTTGACCTCGGACGAGATCGGATCACCCAAGGGCGCCGCAGTGGTGCCCTCTTCCATCGAATAGGTGAATACGGCGACGCGGTCGAATCGTTGCTCGTCGACGAACGCAACCAGTCGCTCGAACGCCGCGTCGGTTTCTCCCGGAAACCCCACGATGAACGACGTGCGGATCGCCACGCCCGGCACGCGTTCGCGGAACGCGGTCAGAATCTTCCGAATCTCCGCGCCGGTTCCGCCGCGGTTCATCCGCCGCAGGATCGCGTCGTCGATGTGCTGGATCGGCATTTCCACGTACGGCACAACCTTGGGCTCGTCCACGAACAAATCGATCAGGCCCGCGGGCAGTTTGTGCGGGTACAGGTACATGGGTCGAATCCAGCGCAGCCCGTCGATCGTTGCCAGTTCGCGGATCAACGGAATCAATTCGCCCTTGCGGCCGTGGTCCATGCCGAACGCGGGCAGGTCCTGGGCGATCAAATTGATTTCACGCACGCCCTCGGCCGCCAGTTGACGCGCCTCCGTCACGATGGACTCCACGCTGCGGCTGGCCAGGTCCCCGCGAAAACTCGGGATCGCGCAAAACGAACACCGCTTGTCGCACCCTTCGGAAATTTTGACGTACGCCCAGTGCCGCGGCCCGATGCGACGACGCGGGGTGGCCGCGTCGTACAGAAACGTGGGGTGCTCGAACCACTCTTGCGCGGACCGGGACTTTTTGCCCAGTTGGGATCGCGCGATCTCGGCGATCTGGGGAAAGTCGCCGGTCCCAACGATCGCGTCCAATTCCGGCAACTCCTTGAGCAGCTCGCCCTGATACCGCTGCGTCAGACAGCCGGTCGCGATCAACGCCCGACACGATCCGGTCTTCTTCAATTCCCCCAACTCGATGATCGTGTTGATCGACTCTTCCTTGGCCGTGTCGATGAACCCGCACGTGTTCACGATCACCACGTCGGCGCGGCCCGCGTCCTCCACCACGCGCAGACCCGCCTGCGCGAGCTGGCCCAGCATCACCTCGGAGTCCACCTGATTCTTGGGACAGCCCAGCGTCACAAGCGCGACCGATGGTTGCTGCGCGGCGCGACGGGCGGTGGGTGATTTGCGCGATTTCGTAGGCATCAAACGTCTGGGCTGAGGACTCGGCTAGGAGCGTGCGCTGATGCGGGACACCCCGCCCTTGTAGCCGATCCACACCGAACGGTCCGGAGCCACGGCGAGCGCGTACACATCGCCGGCCGTATATCGCTGAGCCGGGGATACCGTGGACCAGGTCTTGCCGTCGTACGTGGATACGCCGTGGTTGGTGCCGAACCAGAGGCGACCCGTGGGGTCTTGCGCGATCGCGTACACCACGTTGCCGGCCAGGCCGTCCTTGGTGGTGTAGTTCTTCCAGGTCTTGCCGTCGAAACGGGCCACGCCGCCGCCCCAGGTACCGATCCATTTGACCCCGCGCGGGTCGATCAACAACGAAAACACGTAGTTCTCGTTGTACGTCTCGCGCCCCTCCGGGTCCAATGCGGTCAAATCGTGTCGATGGATGTTGCCGGTCGTGAACGATCCGAATCCGGTGTTGTCGCTCGCCTCGAGGTTCGCCGTGTTCGGCGCGCCCAACCCGTCGCGATGCGTCCAACTGGTCCACGTCGTGCCGTCAAAGCGACTCACCCCGCCCTCGGTTCCGAACCAGACCGAGTCGTCGCGATCCACCGCCACCGCGTACACCCAGCGGTTGATCAAGCCGTCCTCCACGTGGTACGAGGAAAACGCGTTGTCGCGATACCGGCTCACCCCGTTCCACGTCCCGATCCACATGGCGCCGTCGCGCTGGTACGCGATGTTGTACACCCACGGATCAGCCAATCCGTCGCGCACGTGGAACGTCGTCACCCGTTCACCGTCCACGCGCGCCAGCCCGCCGCTGTTGGTGCCCAGCCACGTGGTCCCCTTCGGATCCACCGACACCGTGAACGCGTAGTTGACCATCAGCCCGTTCTGCGTGGTCAGATGGCCCACCTTGCGGCCGGTCGCCCGTTCCACCTTAATCACCCCGTCCGAGGTCGCGACCCACAAATTCGCCCCGTCGATCGCCAGGGACCGGACAAACACGTCCGCGCCGGTCTCGAAGCTCTCCGCAACCAGAAACTGCGGCGTCGCCCCGGTTGTGCAGGACGCAATCGCCGCGGCTAGCGCCGTGAAAATTATTGCGCGTGGTATGGTTCGCCAGAGACTCCGGCGCTCCGGCCCTTGATTGATCACCGTTTGCCACGTGTTCATCCGCATGGGGTATGCAAAAAAGCCTATCAGCTTATCACGGCCGTCCCGCGTGGAGCAAGAAACGCCCGGCACCGCAAGAACCTCCGACCTGATCCGGATGTCATCCAAATCGTATAATTCAACCACCTGCTCGTCATTCCCCGGGGGCGCTGGTGACGCACATGGCACCGATGACGCAACGCCTCACCCGATCATGCTGGCGGCGAGTCGCGCTCCGCGTTGTTCCCCTCTTGTTCGTCATCCTCTTCGTGCACGATCCCGCGTTTGCCTTCCTCGTCGTACCAGGTTCGGCCAGTCAGCCCGGTTATGCCCGCGACGTGTATTTCCACGAGGAAGGCCCGGTCTCCGGTACGCGTGCGCCACAACTGACGACTGCCGACTATCGCTCACTGAATCTGCCCTATCCATTGAGCGAGAGTCGCGTAGTCATGTGGGCGCTGGCCCAGCAGCATCTCTATATGGGCGCGTTCGTGCTCGGCGCCTTGTGGTGGATACTGCTCGCGGAGGCCGCGTCGCTGGCCACGCGCGACGCCCAACGCGCTCGGCGTTACCGTGCGGCGGGTCACGAAATGTTGCGGATCGTGATGCTGGCGATCACGATCGCGGCGGCGTTGGGTGTCTTACTCGTAATCGCGCTCTTCGGGTTGTTCCCGGGAATGACCCGCTATTTCGCGGGCGTGTTTCGCACCACGGTGCTGTTCGCCGGCGTCCTCTTTGTCACGTTCGGCGCCACCGCCGCGCTCTATTACTACGCCTGGCCGCGCGCCCCCGCGACCCGCGTCACGTGGGGTCATCTGGGCCTCGGGCTGTTCGTGAATCTCCTGGGAACCGGCATCATGCTGGTGGCGAATTCGTGGGGGACGTTCATGATGTCCCCGGCGGGGGTGGATCAGGTCGGACGTTTCCTCGGATCCGACTGGCGCGTGTTTCACAACGCGCTCTCGGGCCCATTTGCCGTACACCGTTTCACCGGCCATCTTGTATTTTCAGCGGCCGTGATCGCTGCGTACGCGGCCTACCGCGCGCTGACGTCATCCACTCCCGAGACGCGGGCCTACTACGATTGGATGGGCGGCGCCGCGCTCGTGGGCGCCATTGGCGCGTTCATCACGATTCCTTTCCTGGGGTATTGGCTGAGCCGCGAGATCTACGCGTACCGTCAGCAAATGGGCATCACCATGTTCGGTGGGTTGCTTGCGTGGCTGGGAATTATTCTCCTTGTCCTCGTGGGATCGCTGATAATCGCGATCACCCACTATCTCTGGCAACGCATCGCGGCCGAACCAGGCGGCCAACGCTATCGCCGTCACGCCAAGTACGTGCTGGCGATCATGGTTATCGCCCTTCTGCCCTACATGACGCCGCACACCCTGGTCATGCGCGCCGCGGAACTCGAAGCGATCGGGGGCCAACAACATCCCGTGATCGGCAACTTCGGCGTGGAGTCCACCAAGCAGGCCGCCGTGAACATCCTGCTCGGGGCCATGATCTGGTCGCTGCTCGTGTGGCGGAGGTCGCGGTACCAGGAGACTCCGTCGTACCTGAACCCAGTCCTCGGCGCGCTCTTCTTCGTTGGCGCGCTCAACATTATCTGGCTGGGCATTATCGGGTATTTCATCCCCGCGAACGTCCGAGTAGGGCTTTCGATCCCGTCCGTTTTGAGCATGCTCAGCTTCCTGGTGATTGGCGGTTGGATCACCAGTAAACTGGTCCGTCGCTCGCCACGATTTCCGCAGGTTGGATGGGGAAACTTGTCGCGAGGGTATTGGACCTTGCTGTTCGTCGGCGTGACGGTCACCTGGGTCATGGGGCTCAACGGTTACCGCCGCTCTTCGCTGCGTCTGTTCTGGCATGCCATGGAACTCGTTCGCGACGGCTCTCCCTGGGCGTTTACCCATACCATCGGCTTTGCCGCTAACGTGATCACATTCAACACACTCGTGTTCTGGTTGGTCCTACTGGGCATCGCGTGGCTTGCCCATCGGACGTGGCGGCCTATTAGCACGTAGGCCCGAGTTGCGGTCCGGCGATCTTTTGCTATCTTCCGAGCGTGCTCCGCTGGACTACCATCGCGTTCGTTGCCCTGTTGCTGTCGGCCTGCACGGGGGCACCGCTCCCCAAGGAAGCCAAGGGCCGCCCCGGGCTTGATATCGAGGCGCTTCGCGCCGCGCCCGCGCAGCCGGTCAGCGACACCCGTCAACGCGTGATCACGACCGCGACCCAACTCGTGGGGACCCCCTACAAGTTCGGGGGCACCACCCCCAAGGGCTTCGATTGCACCGGGTATCTGGTGTACGTGTTCCGGACGGCCGCGGGCGTCTCCCTGCCTCGCACGTCGCTCGAACAGATCCAAGCCGGCGATCCGATCACGACGTCACAACTTCAACCCGCGGATCTGGTGTATTTCCGGATCGACCGTAAGAAGGACCTGCACCTGGGACTGTATCTGGGCGAGGGCCGCTTCATCCACGCCCCCAGCTCAGGCGGCGCGGTCAACATCCAGCGGCTGGATATGGAGTACTGGCGCACGCGGTTCCTTGGCGCGCGCCGGGTGTTAGCGACGTAGTGGGTTTCTGGATTCCCGCCTTCGCGGGAATGACGTCGACTTCATATTAGAAAATCCCCCCACCCCCTCCTTTTGCCAAAGGGGGGCAAGAGGGGATTTAGGCATCGGCGGACGAGCCCCTATCCCACCCGCTCAGCGTGGGAACGCGTCCTTCACCCCACCATCCACCGGCAACGTGGCCCCAGTAGTTTTTGCCGACCGGTTGGACGCGAAGAACAACACGGCTTCGGCCACGTCTTGCGGCAGGATCTTCGCGCCCAAGAGATTGCGTTTGGCGTAGAAGTCCTCGACCTGGTCGACCGAGATGCCGTGCGCTTTGGCGCGTTCGGCGCGGATTTCCGGAGACCAGAGGCCGGAGTTGAGGAACACCGCGTCGGGGTTGACCATGTTCACGCGGATGCCGTGGCGCGCGTTCTCGATGGCCATGATCTTGGCCAGTTGGTTCTGGGCGGCCTTGGACGCGGAGTAGGCGCCGAAGTCCTGACCCGGGGAGAGCACGTTCTTGGTGGAGATGACCACGATGGCCCCGCCGAGCCCCTGCGCCTTCATGATGCGGATGGCTTCCTGCGACGCGAGCAAATGCCCGGTCGCGTTGACCGCCACGGATCGCTCCCAGTCGGTTTTCGACAAGCGATCCACCGGCGCGCAGTGCGCGATGCCCGCGTTGGACACGAAGATGTCGAGCCCGCCGAACGTGAGCACGGTGTCCGCGAACGCGCGGCGCACCGAGCGTTCGTTGGTCACGTCCATCTCGATCGCCACCGCGTGGCCGTCGCCGAAGCGCCGGCCGTAGTCCTCGGCCAACTTGCGGGTGGCGTCCAGATCCACGTCGGTCATGGCCACCATGGCGCCCTCGGCCAATAACCGCTCCGCGATCCCGCGGCCGATGCCGCCGGCCGCGCCCGTGATCAGGGCGATCCGGCGCGACAAGGATTTTTCCGGCGGCGCGAGCGTGAGCTTGTAGTTCTCCATGGGCCAGTACTCGAAGTCGCACAGATCGCGCGGCGGGAGCGGGCGATAGCCGCCCAACGCGCGCGTGGATTGGATCACATCCATGGTGTGCAGGTAGAGGTCGCGGGCGATGAGGGTCTCGCGACGGTTCTTGCCCGTGGTGAACATGCCGATGCCGGGGATCAACACGATGCGCGGGTTGGGATCACCCTGGGTGACGCCGGGTGTCTTGTATTTGTTGAAGTACTCGACGTAGCGCGTACGGTAGCGGTCCAGAGCTTTCGGTACTTCCATCAACAAGGTTCGTTCGTCGCGCGTGGCTTTGGGATCCACTGCCAGAGGCCACGGCTTGGTGTAGAGCAGATGGTCCGGCGTGAACGGGCCGCAGAGTGTCTTGGGATCCATGCTCCGGGTGAACGCCACGACTTCGGGCCGGTCGTCGTACAGGAGCACCACGGGTTTGCCGCGACTCATCTCGCCGCGCAACACGGGCGCGATCGCGGCCGCGGTTTCACGACGACGCACCACTGCCGCTTTGGGAATCGCGGAAACCCGGCGTGGGCGGCGCGGCTGCTTGGACGCGATGTAGCGCTCGGCCATGCTCACGTATTTGACCGTGTCCAGGTACGCGGCCTTGGCGGTCGCGCCCCACGTAATCAACCCGTGTTTGTCCAGAATCACGGCGCGCGCGCGGGGATGCGCGGCCACCGCTTCGCCGGTGCGCTTGGACAGCAGGAACCCCGGACGCGAATACGGGACCACCACGATTTCGTCGCCGTAAATCGATTCGATCACGGCGCGGCTGTTGGCGATATCGGTTAACGTGCAGATCGCGTCCGCGTGGGTGTGATAGATGTGCGCGGCCGGAATGAACGCGTGCAGAAGCGTTTCGATCGACGGCTTGGGCGCGCCCGGTTCCAGCGTGGACTTGGCCTGGTACGCGACCATCTCCTCGTCCGTCATCGCGGCCCGGTTGATCAGGGGCAACAAATCGTCCAACCGCAACGGCGTGAATTGCTGGGCCGTGATGGTCTTCATGTCCGAGCCGCTGCCCTTGATGTACAACGTCCGCGTCGGCCGGCCCACGTGATCCTTGCCCATCACTTTGACCGAGGAGTTGCCGCCGCCCCACAACACCAGGTTCTGGCTCGCCCCGATCAGGCGCGAGGTGTACACCAAGGCGTCCAAACCATCCAGGCCGGACGCGGCGCGATCAGACCATAAACTCTTCATGACACCTTTTTCCGTAGGAAATCCGCGTGACTATTCAATACGCCCGATACCACTCGCGGCGGTTCATCCGCGAAACGCCGCCGCGGCTTTTATTTCCCGCACCGCGGCTTCGATGCCGATCAACGCGGCGCGCGCGATCACCGCGTGCCCCACGTTGATCTGCGCGATCTCCCGCGTCGCGGCAAACGTTCGCACCGCGTCCAGGGTCAGCCCGTGTCCGAGTTGGACCGGCATGCCGACCTTGGCCGCCAATTTCGCGGCCGTGACGATTTGCTCGTGCCACGCGTACCGTTCCGCCGGGGTCTTGGCGGAGCGGTACGGGGTGGCGTTCAGTTCGACACTCACCCCGGGTTGCCCCAATCGGTGGCAGGCTTTGACGTCATCGACCAAGGGCTGGATGAGCAACGTCACGGGGATGCCGGCTTGCGCGAGCGTCGCGGCCGCGTTCGCCACCACCTCGCGTTTGCCGATCAGATCGAGTCCACCCTCGGTGGTCAGTTCCATGAGATGCTCCGGCAACAAGGTGACGCGCGCCGGGTGCAGTTCGAGCGCGAGTTTGAGCATCCGATCCGCCGACGAAATTTCCAGCGTGAGCCGGGAGGGGACGACTTGTTGGAGCGCGTACAGATCGCGATCTTGGATGTGACGCCGGTCCTCGCGCAGGTGCACGATGATCCAGTCAGCGCCGCCCATCTCCGCCCACAACGCCGCGGCCGCGACGTTGGGCTCGGTGCCCCCGCGAACCTGCCTCAGCGTTGCGACGTGATCGAGTTTGAGACCGAGTTGCGCCATCCCGTACCGGTGAGTCCCGTGCGTGTGTGGGCGGCATTGTGGCACCGGCGCGGGAGAAAAATCAAGAAATCCCGGCGCGCCGGGGCGCCCGTTCAATGATCCGGCTGGCGTGCTCGCGCGTCGTCGTCGACCGCGGGTTGGAGCGACGAAACGTCGTACCCGTTACTTCGCAGATGATTCACCATCTCGCCTCGAATCGTGGTCTGGTCCGGAATCTGGGACTCATCGCAGGGCGCGGTATGACCCGTGACGTCCGAGGTCATGAAGACATTGCTCGTGACGTCCAGCCGAGCCAGGCGCTGACACACCGCGGCATACACGACGCCCAAGCCGTAAAACGGCGGTCGCGAGAGCGCCTTCTGCCACAACCGCCCCTCGCCAAACGTGTTGGGGTCGTTCGACACCATGAAGATCGGCCGGAGCCGGTCCGACCCCGGTCTGAGCAACGAATGTCCCGTCATCCATCCCGGGGGCTCGATGTCCATGTAGTCCAGCAGCGTGGGCGCGATGTCCAGCAGTTGGGCATTGTCCGAGACGCGTCCCGCGTACCGCTGGTCCGGGAACAGAAACAGCAACGGCACCCGGACGTCTGGTTTCCACCGCATGCCGTGGTCCGAATACAGGACCACCACCGTGTTGCGCAACTGATCGCGCGTCCGGAGATCTTCGATGATGTAGCGGACAAACACGTCGAACTCCGCGATGGCGTCGTCGTAGAAATCCGTCAGCCAAGGCGCGTCCTGGGGTTTCCCCGTGGAAAATCGTCGCTCGTACGGCGAAAACATCGGGCCGTGGCTTCCCAGGAAGTGCGCGTGGACGAAATACGGCTCGGGCGGCCGGCCCAGGAACTTCAGGAGCGCGGCGATCCGGTGCCCGTCGGTGATGCCGGTTTGCGACTGCACTTCCGCAAACGGGTTCGTCATGGTTCGCACGCCGAACGCGTGGAGCACGCGTTCTTCAAGTCGACCGTAAACCTGTTCCAGAAAATAGAGACTGGAGACGTATGCGGAATTGGACGAATGACCGAGGATGGCGCGTTCGGCCCACGTGACCGCGCGCAGGCTCCGGAAATTCGACTCGTCGAACGCGTCGCGCAGATTCAAATCATACGCGTCGCCGTAGTGACGCATGCTGAGCTGACGCGTGTGATAGCCGAGCTGTTTCAACATGCCCGGCAGGTGCTCGTACGCGTCCCGTCCGCGCAGGATGTCCGGCGGATAGATCAGCCGCGTCCGAGCGGGCGCTTTGCCCGTGAGCAGGGCCGCGATCGCGCCGCCGGTGTGCCCCACGTTGGTAAACGCGTTGTCGGCCACGAGTGCCCCGCCCACGAGGCTCCGCAGAAACGGCGTGGTGTCGCGCTCGTACCCGTAGGCGGAGAGATGATCCGCGTTCAACCCATCGGCTCCTACCAAGAGGATGTTGGGTCGCGTTGTGGCGTGTGCCACAGATGTATCGTTCGAGGCCGCGCCGCCATCGAAGTCGTACGTGAACGCCGCGGCAACAAGCGACAACAGGAGCAAGCCCCCGGCACCCATCGCCACCGGACCACGGCTCGCCCACGCCGTTGGCCGTCGTGCCGCGCGACCGAGCGCCCGATACACCACCACGCACAAGGCAACAAAGAAGATCCCGTACGCCAAGCGCCAGCCGCCCGTCAGAGAACTCACCCCGACGTGAAACAGCGTATAGGTGAAGTTGTCCACCAGCATGAACAGGCTCGACGAGAAGACCGCGGCCGGGACCAGCAGGGCCGTCGACTCCGCGATGGCGCGGCTGATTCGCGCCCGCGTCGCGGCCGCGGCGGCGAACACGATCAAAATGACCGCGAGCGACGGAACCGCCAGGGGCAGGGGCGCGAGCACCAGCACGGCCAGACGTTCGGACAGCGGCGATGCGGAAAGAAACGAGGGTTTGGTGGCGAAGAACAGCCATTCCATGAACAGATAAAAATAGACTGCCAACACCGCGAATACGGCGGCGGTTTTCAGCGAGCCGCCGCGAGCGGCATCCGTCGAGTTAGCGGCCACGCTTGACGCTCTTTATTGGCTCGGCGCGAGCGATCACCGGGTTCGGGACGCCGCGTGGCCTAGTGTGTGATGGGAGCACCGGACACCCGGCTCAGGCGGTCGACGCCTGCGCCGCGGCGAAATACAGGATGCGGGTTTGGCTCGGGAGTTCGCGGCGCTCCTGGATGCGGAAGCGCCGACCAAGGCATTCCTCGAACCAGGACACCTCGTAATCCGGATACGATTCGTCCTTGTTGCGCAGCAGCGTCTTCACCATGGGATCGGCCTTGGTCACGAATTCGATCACCAGGTCGCCGCCGAGTTCCGCCAACCAATCCACGAAGTCTCGCAGCGGGATATTCGCGGTGATCACCATGTGATGGATCAACGCGAGGCACAACACCAGGTCGGGCCGACCGCGATCGACCAGGGATTTGCGTTCCAGGCCGCGCCACCCCAGACGCGGTGACGGGTCCGCGAGATTGCAGACCAGGGGCAGAATCCTCGGCTGACGATCCTCGCGCAGCGACGCGTAGAGTCGGTCGATGGTGGCGTGATCCGAGTCCGCGGCCACCACGTACGCGCCCTGCTCCGCGGCGATGCGGGAGAACACGCCGGTATTCGCGCCCAGATCCCAGACCAGCCGTCGCGGAGCGCGTCGCGCCGCGTCCGCGACGAACGCGGTTTTGACCGCGTGGTCCTCCGCCGAGTACGCGTGCTCTTGATAATAACCCGACCACGCCGACTGCTTCGGCTTCCAGGACAACCGATCGACCAATGCCCGCAGCCGGCGGACGTTGGCGACGATCAATGGTTTCCCGAAGCCGGCGCTGCGCAACTCGGATTTGACGTCCGCCTGCGTGGCGCCGTACCGGCGCTGCGCCGTGCTCTGGAGGAAGACATGGACAAACACGCCGGGGCGGAACAGGTCCCGCCACGACAACAACCCGTTGACTTGCTCCGGGGTGATGCCGTCGATGCTGCCGCGCAGCCATGGGTGAAACGCGACGTCTTTATAGGCCTGCAGCAGGAGCGGATAGAGAAAGAGCTGGCAAAACTGCCGATACCCGGCCCACGGATGCCCGGCTTGGTAGAGTTCGAACGACGGGATATCGATGAAGACCGGACGCGCCCCGTGCCATTGAATATTGAACGAGGACGCGTCCTTCAGCGTCATGTCTTCCTCCAGGGCCGCGAGGAGCAGGTCGAGTTGAAGCCGCGCGGCATCCTGAAGCATGGAAAACGACCATTCGTAGGGATAGGAGACGAAGGGAATCGGCTCGTGCCTGAGCACGCCCGCCCACGCGCCGAGCTCCGACTCCGCGGGTGCGATCGCGTGGTCCACGGCCTCGGTCTTGACCAGTCGGCCCTCGGCGGTGAAGCCTTGGAAAAAGGTCGTGCGCGTAAGGGCCTGCCAATTCCGCAGCGCCGGCGGACTCAGTCCGCGCAGCACCGCGCCGTCGCGGTAGAAGACCCGACTGCCGCGATCGCGGAATGACCCGGGTTCCGGGGACGATTCCGTGACGGGAGCTCGGGTCATGTGGGCGTAGGAGAGAGCGGCCGTCGCGCGGGAACGAGGGTTAACCCTGATCCGGGGAGTCCGTGTCCTGGTCGGTTTTCTTCACGCCGAAAAACGCGAGCAGTCGGCGCCAGAACAATTTCACCACCACCGCGAGCCCGGCCACCCCGCCGAGAAGCAGCTGCAAGAGCATGCTCCCCGACCCGGGGTCGAGATACGCCGACGCGTGCGTCGGTATGAGCAGAGCGGTCATCGCGCCGACCATGATCCACCGAATGGGATTCATCGGAATATCTCCTGGGAACCGCCGCTCACCCGTCACGTCCAGCCGGTCGGATTGTACACCAAAGTGGAGCGCCCGCCGACGGATGACGAGCGGATGCCCTTGGATACTGAACCTCTTTCCTTGGGCCGCTATTCCAATGCCGACGACGAGGAAGCCCCCTATTGCGGCATCCGACGGTCAACGTGGGCTCGCTCGGGTGTTCCGTACCGCTCCCGGAACGTCCGGCGTAACAAGTGCTCCGTGACGGGGTCGACTCGGAACACGTCGTCCGGATAGGCCAATTCCGCGGTCATGTCGTTGTAGATCGCGACCTCATCGTGCCGATTCAGCGCCTCTCCCGCCAAATACTCCAGCCGGAGATCTCGATCGAGATTGGGCTGATAGTCGGCGAGCCAGGCCTCGACATCCCGCCGTAGGCCCGCGAACGCCCGCAAGAGATCCGCCGCTGAGTCGATTCGGACATCACTCAGCGACCGGCGCACGTTTTCCAGAGCATCGAGACGATGCCGTAGCGCCCCGGCGTCGATGGTCAGCGGTACGACGTGCCCCAGCAGCGTCACGTCGTACCCCTTCAAATCGACCTCACTGTTCCAGATACTGCCGTGGGGAAACACGTCGAGGAAGGTCCCGACCTGGCTCTTCACCGCCTCCGGACTCGTCTCGTACAACGGGACCCACTGGGAGATCAACCCGCCCGGATTCAGGTGCGCCTTGCTGAGGGTAAAAAACTCCTTGGTGTAGAGCGCCGACGCCCCCTTGGTCCACGGGTGGATCGGGTCGGTGGTGATGAGATCGAACGTGTCGCGGGTGGTGGTGAGATAATGGCGGCCGTCGTCATGGATGACCGTGGTCCGCGGGTCGTTGAGCACGTCGTAGTTCTCGTCCCGAAAATACCGACCCGACGCCGCGAGGACCTCGGGTTCGATTTCCACGATCACGATCCGTTCGATGCCGGGATACAGGGAAAACGTCCCGGCGGTGACGCCCGCGCCGAAGCCGATGATCAGCACCGACTTGGGGTCGGGGTGCAACAAGGCCGGGAGGTGTCCCAACATGCGTTGCAGGCGAAGGTCTTCCGGCCAGGTGGAGGCCTCGATTTTCCCGTTGATGTGAAAGTTGCGATACCCGTCTTCCTTGGTTCTGGAAATCGCGACGGACGCGTACCGTCCCTCGCGAACGTGCAGGTACTCGGCGGGCTCGTTCCAGCGATGCACCTGCCGCCCGTACGCGATCAGGCCGGGATGGCTCTCCGGAATCAGCCAACCCGCGATTCCGCTCAGCGCAAGCACCGTCGCCGCGGCGACGATTCCCCCCACCGTGCGAGGACGGGCCCTCCGGGGCGACGCGGTTCCCGGCTCCGGGACCGCCGCGGTCGCCCGCAGCATCAGCCACGCGGCCAGCCCGGCGCATACCGTCAGGATCCATTGCGCCTGCCGCGTGCCCACCAGCGCGACGATCGCCACGCTGAACGCGAGCGCCCCCACAATCGCGCCGATGGTGTTCGCCGCGTAGAGCCGCCCCACCAGTTTGCCGGGATCGCGCTCGCGGTGACCGGCCGCGGCCACCGCGAGCGGGAAACTCGCGCCCCAACAGAGCGTGGCCGGCGCAATCGCCGCCGCGACCCGCAACACGTCGTCCATGCTCCGCCGGAACCAGTCGTCGGTGGCGCCGGAAACGTGCAAATCGGGAACCATGGACGTGATCGCGTACGCGGCGTAGGGAATGGCCGGGATCAACATGGCTTGGCACGCCGCCAGCAGCCGCGCGGGGTTCGCGGACGTTCGGCAGCAAGCGGAGCCCACCGCGCCGCCCGCGGCCAGCCCCACCAAAAACACCGCGAGAATGACGGAAAATACGTACACGGTGCCGCCCAGCAACAACGACAACATCCGCGTCCACACCACCTGCGCGCCGAGCGCGGTCAGACCGGACAATCCGATCACCACCTGGACGGTCGAGAGGGACCACCCGCCGTGGGTGTCCTCCACGCGCTCCGCCGGCGCGTGAGGATGCCTGCGCGCGAGCGCGGAGCCGGCCGCGGCGATGACGAAATTCAGGATCACGGCCGCGGCCGTCGCCACGTAGACGTCGAAGGTTCGCACCAGGTAAAACCCCGCCGCTGCCGCGCCGATCACGGCGCCGACCATATTGGCGCTGTAAAAGAACCCCAGGCGGGAGTAGCCGGTCGCGGTCAACCGCATCCACCGCGACATGGCGGGCAAGGTGGCGCCCATCAAGATGGTCGGCGGCACCAGGAGGACGGCGCACAGCGCGGCGCGCCACGCGATATCCCCGACGGCGGACCCGGCGGACGCGACGTACATGTGCGTCACCAACGGCAGGACCAGGGGAATCGCCACGCCGCAGAGCCCGACCCCCACTTCCAGCAGCGCGTACACCTTCAACGGATGACGCCGCGCGGCGACGGCCCGGTGATACCACAGGCTGCCGAGACACAACCCGCCCATGAACGACGCCAACAAGATCCCCAACGAGAGCGTGGAGGACCCGATCGTGAAGCGGAGCAAATGGAACCAGACCACCTCGTAGATCAACGCCGCGGCGCCGCTCGCCGCGAACAGACCCAAGAGGAGCAGCAACACGCCGGGGCGTTCGGCCTGCTCGGGATCAGCGGGACGCAACTCCCGCACGGTCCCGGCGGGGTGACACGGGGTTCGCGCCCACGCGGCCGGCGCCGCGTGGCGCGATGGATCCGACGGCCGTCTAGCGGGGAAGCCCATTCGGCCTTGGCGAAAGAATCGGTATGACGCGTAATCGTCTCACAACCGGCATGCCGGAATGTTCGCGCGACCCATCGTCGCGCCGCTGCTCGCGACACAACAGTATATCGCGCGCTCGGAGGGGGAACGTCCGAGAGAACTCGTCGTGCGCGACGAGCGGGTTATCGTCGCAGCGGGAGGAGCGCGCGCACCCGCTCGTCGCGCAGGTACAAGCCGCCCCAGACCAAGACGCCCATCACGATCGCCATTGTGAACGGCTCGCCGATTCGCACGTGGCTGGCGGTGGCGCCGCCGAGATACCCGGTGAGCACGATCGCGCCGAGCACCGAGGTGCGGGGAATCACGTAGAGCGCCACGCCGGTCAACTCCGCGAGCCCGATGCCCAGGGAGAGACTTCCGGGGTACCCCAATTTCACGAAACCTTCCACCACGGCGGCCGGTTGCACCAGTTTCATGATGCCGCTGAACAGCAGCAACAAGACCGGCAAGACGCTCATGCCCCATCCGGCCCAGAGCATCTTCTTGGAGGCACCGGTTTGAGCGCCCGGCATCGACGACCTTCGACCTTCAGTCACGCGTGCTCCTTTCCTTCAACGGGTATATGCCTCAGCCGTGGCCTTGAGGTCGCTGAGCCCCTTCTCAAAGTCCGTGCCGATCATGCGGTTCATATCCAAGAACAGGCACATGACTTTCGACATGAACGGCATGGGGCCGTGGATGGCCCACGTGACGGTCGTGGTCTCACCCGCGGGTTCGAGCGTGAACTCGACGACGTTGTGGGCCTCGAACGGCGAGAACATGTTGAGCGCCATCGTGACCTTGGCCGGGGGCGATGACTCCGTGATCTCGATGTTGCCCTTGCCCACGTCCTTGTTGCCCTCGAACGCGTGCGCGGCGCCTATGCCGCTTGGCGGGCCGCTGTAGCTGCCCTTCGCGTTCGGATCTTTCTTGGCGTACGGGTTCCAAGCGTTGAAGCTGCGCAGGTCGTTGATCAACGGAAAAATCTTCTCCGGCGACGCGTGGATGTTCGCCGAGCGCTGGACGCGGAACGTGTCGGGCCTGGTCGCGGAGTAGAGGAGCACCGCGGCGATCAACACGACGATGACGATGGCGGTTATCTTCAGCATGACTTCCCCCCGACTGGTGGTGATCCCCGCGGCCGGGACCTGAACCTGTCCGCGCGCGTCGCCGCTACTGCTTCTTGTTCTTGGCCATCTCACGCACGCGTTCTTCCTGCGCTCTGAGTTCGGGCGTGAACTCTTCGCCGAAATCCTCCGCCTCGAACACCTGACGGATCTCGACCTCGCTGTCCTCGTTGTGGGGATTGGGACAACGCTTGAGCCATTCGATCGCCTCTTGCTTGGATTTGACCTTCCACAGCCAAAAGCCCGCGATCAGTTCCTTGGTCTCGGGAAACGGCCCGTCGATCACGGTCCGCTTCGTGCCCGAAAACCTGACGCGCGCGCCTTTTGAGCTCGGCTGCAATCCCTCGCCCGCGAGCAGGACCCCGGCCTTCGCCAGTTCTTCGTTGAACTTGCCCATCTCGGCGAGAAGTTTCTCGCTGGGCATGACGCCCGCTTCCGAATCCTTGCTGGCTTTGACAATCACCATGAATCGCATGAGACCACCTCCTGTTCGTGATGAACGACCGCGAGATTTTCAGACTTCCGCCCCGACTCTACCGGTTGGTCGAACGAGAGTCCTTGAAATCGACATGTCGACCGATCTCTGATTTCTGGCTCAGTCCATTACTCGTCATTCCGGCAAGCCGGTGATTTCGATCAATGGCCGGACTTCAACGGTGCCGATGCGCGCGCCCGGGACCCGGCCGGCGATCGCGATCGCCGCGTCGCGATCCTTGGCAGTGACCAGGAAATACCCGGCGATCTGCTCGCGCGTTTCGATGAACGGGCCGTCGGTCACGAGCGGTTTCCCGTTTCGCACGCGGACGATGGTCGCGGTCGCGGCCGGGTGCAGCGGGGACGCGCTCAGATATCGGCCGTCGGCGTGGAGCTGGTGCGTGAGGTCCACGGATTCGGCCAGCATCTGTTTCTTGGTGGACTCGGCGAGTGTGCCGAACGCCTGTTCGTCGTGGTGAACCAGCAACATGAATTTCATGAACACGCCTCCATGACAATGTCCATCCGCTACTCGCTGGGCAGACCCGGGACGTCGATCACCGGTCGAACTTCGACCGTGCCCTTGCGCGCCATCGGAATCCGCGCGGCGATCGCGATCGCCGCGTCGAGATCCTTGGCGTCGATCAGAAAGTAGCCGCCCAACTGTTCCCGCGTTTCCGCGAACGGCCCGTCGGTGACCACCCGCTTGCCCTCGCGCATTCGAACGCTGGTCGCCATGGCCGTGGGATGGAGCGGGTTGGCGCCCAGATAGTGCCCGCTCGCCTTCAAATCGTGGGCGAGCTGCGTGGATTCCAGGTAACACTCCTGCCGCTCGGTCTCGTTCAGGGCCTGTTCGTCCAGGTAGATCAGCAGCAGGTATTTCATTTGATGGCTCCCCCGGTGGGGAAGGTTGCCGCCATCTTATCCAGGCACTGCTCCATCCCCATTTTGGACATTTCCATCATGCGGCCCACCGGCCAGTCGTACTCCGTGACCGTCAGTTCCGTCCGGCCGTTGCCCAGATCCCTGAACGTCACCAGATTGCGCAGGTCCTGCGGGAAGTCCGCGGGCATGCCGATCGAGGTCGGATCGATTTGGCGACCCTTTTCGTCGGCCAAATTGTGGATATATTCGATCCGCTCCATCGGCACGATCGTCCGGTAGCGCCACGTGCTGTACATGTCCTGGCCGCCGAAGTCCCTGGGCGCGCGCATGCAGACGAGCGACGTGCCGCCCTCACGAACATCCATCTTCGCCACCGGGCACGTGAAACCGGTTGGCCCCCACCACCGCATGATCTCGTCGGGGTCGGTCCAGGCCTTCCAGACCAGCGGCAGCGGCGCGGCGAAGACGCGGGTGATCACCAGGTCGCGTCGGTCTGACCGGGTTGGATTATCGCTGCGCATACGCCGCTTTCAACGCGTTGATATCCGGTTTGTCCATCGTGAGCAACGCCTTCATCACCCGTTCCGACTTCGCGGCGTCCTTGTCCCGCATCATCTTGTCCAATCCCGTGGGGACGATCTGCCACGCGACCCCGTATTGGTCCTTCAGCCAGCCGCACTGTTGCCGCTCCCCGCCCCGGGACAACGTGTCCCACAGATCGTCCACCTCCTTCTGCGTTTTGCAGGGCACCATGAACGAGATCGCTTGCGAAAACTGGAAGACCGGGCCGCCGTTGAGCGCCATGAATTCCTGCCCGTTGAGTTCGAAGGTCACGGTCATGACCGTCCCCTTGGGCCTTCCCGAGGCCTTCGCCCCCTCGTCGCCGTACCGGGCGACGTGTCTGATCTTGGAGTTCTTGAAAATCGACACGTAGAAGTTCGTCGCTTCTTCGGCTTGATCGTCGAACCACAAACATGGGGTGATCGTTTTCATGGTCGTCTCCGTACGATACGTCCCGCTATTCCGGTGGATCTCGTTCATAGAGTTTCGAACAAAATGCCAGGAGTCCTGGATTCCCACCTTCGCGGGAATGACAACGGAACTTGTCACGCCCGCGAAGGCGGGCGCCCAGGCGGCCGTGCTTGTGACGGCCGGGTGTGTTGTTAGACGCTCTTCGGTTTTTCCCAGAGCGCCATGACGTTGCCTTCGGGGTCCGCGAAGTCCGCCATGAACCCCCACTCGCCGACGGAGTGTTTCGGCGTCACGATTTTCCCGCCGAGTTTCTCGATGGTGGCCAGCGTCCGGTCGATGGAATCGGTTTCGATACCGAACGACGGGTGATCGTCCTTGGACTTACGTTTGTAGAACCCGCCGTTGATGCCTCCGGGCTCGACCTCACGGAAGTTGTTGTCCACGGCCGTGGTGAGCGCCATGGCGCCTTCGTCGCGCCACAACTCGATTTTCCAGTCGAACACCGTCTCGTAAAACGCTTTGGCCTGCTTGAAATCCGCAACCGGAATCTCGAACATCGCGACTTTGTTCCTGCTCATGGCTCTCCCTCCATGTGTTCCAACCGTCTACATCGTTCACCACCCGCTGATTGACGACCGCGACGCCGACTACTGCTCGGTCCCGATTCCGATCTTGCGGAACCGTTCGACCGCGTCCTCGGGCAGGAAGTCCTCCGCCTCGTGAAACTCCCTCACCTCGATTTCGGCCTCCTTGCCCTCGCCCGCGGGATTGGGAAACCGCTTGGTCCATTCCAAGGCTTCTTGCCGCGATTTGACCCGAATGACCGTGTATCCGGCGACCAGCTCCTTGGTTTCGGCGAACGGCCCGTCGATCACGGTGCGGTTGCCTCCGGAGTACCGGATGCGCCAGCCTCTGGAACTGGGATGCAGTCCCGAGCCGTCGACCAATACGCCGGCCTTGGCCAATTCTTCGTGATACGTGGCCATGGCGCCAACCAGCCGTTCCAAATCCTTCCCCTCCGGCATGATGCCGGCTTCCGTGTCCTTGGTGGCTTTCACCATAATCATGTATCGCACGGTCGCGTCTCCTTTTCTTTTCTGTCTCACGTCCGATTCGAGCGTGCCCGCCGCTTCTCGCTCTCACGGACCATCTCGGTCAAGTCCGCGGCCGGGCGAATCTCGAACGGCCCGCCCCGCACGCCCGGGTGCTTCGACATCAATTGGATGGCGTGGTTCAGATCCTTGGCTTCCAGGATCAGAATGCCGCCCAATTGCTCCTTGGTCTCCGCGTACGGGCCGTCCGTGACCGCGACTTTTCCGCCCTGAAACCGCAGGGTGACGGCGTTCTCAGGGCCTTGGAGCGCGTCCCCGCCCGCGAAATGTCCGTTCGTTCTGAGCACGTCGTCGTAGGTTAGACACTCGTCAACAAACGCGTGGATCTCGGATTCCGACAAACTCTTCCACTTGTTCGGGTCCATATACCCCAGGCACACGTATTTCATGGGTTCCTCCCGGATTGATCGGTCGCGTGAATCGCGCTCTACGCCCCTTGGTCGTTCGGGGGAGGCCGAAATCGACATGGGCTGAAAAAAAAATCGCGGGGGCCGGTTCAGCCCGGCAATTCGGCCAGCCGTCGCTTGAGAAAACGTTGCTCCGGCTCCTGCTGCGTCAAGGCGAGGGCCCGTTCGTAAGACGCCCTGGCATCCCCGGTCCGCCCCAGCCGTCGGCACAGATCCGCCCGCGCCGCGTGCGCGAGGTGATACTTTTCGAGATCGCCTCGGCCCAGAATCGCGTCGATGAGCGCGAGCCCCGCCGCGGGGCCGTCGCGCATGGCCACGGCCACGGCGCGGTTGAGCTCCACCACGGGCGAAGGTGTGGCCCGGAGCAGCAGGTCGTATAGTACAACGATCCGACCCCAGTCCGTGGCCGCGGCGCGAGGGGCCTGGGCGTGTACGGCTGAAATCGCGGCCTGCAGGGTATACGGGCCGACCTCGCGAGACGCGAGCGCCCGCCCCACCAGCGCGGAGCCTTCGGTGATGTGGTCCCGGTTCCAGCGCGAGCGATCTTGGTCCTCGAGCAGCACCAGATCGCCGGTCGGAGAGGTCCGCGCGTCGCGTCGTGATTCGTGCAACAACATCAACGCCAGCAGCCCGATGGCTTCGGGCTCGGGCAGCAACGCGACCAGCAGTCGCGCGAGCCGAATCGCCTCCCCCGACAGATCGTGTCGGGTCAGCGACGCCCCCGACGACGCGGCGTACCCCTCGTTGAACACCAGATAGATGACGCGCAGCACGGCGTCGAGCCGATCCGGCAGCTCGGCCGACGCGGGCACTTGATAGGGGATGCGCGCGTCGCGGATCTTGGCCTTGGCGCGTACGATGCGTTGCGCCAGCGTGGGCGCGGGGGTGAGGAACGCGCGGGCGATCTCCTCGGTGGTGAGGCCGCAGACTTCGCGCAGGGTGAGCGCCACCTGGGCGTCCGGAGCCAGCGCGGGATGACAGCAGGTGAAGATGAGCCGCAACCGGTCGTCTTCAACGCTCTCCCGTTCCCACGCCGCGGGATCGGGAGGCGACGCGTCCACCGGCTCGGGCACATCGTCCAGCGATTCGAACCGCGCGCGCCGGCGAATGCCGTCGATGGCCTTGAACCGGCCGGCCGAGACCAGCCACGCCCGCGGATTGGCGGGCACCCCGTCGCGCGACCACTGCTCCAACGCCGCCCTGAACGCGTCGTGCAGCGCCTCTTCGGCGAGATCGAAATCCCCAAGCAGCCGGATCAAGGTGGCAAGCACGCGGCGCGATTCATCGCGGTAGACCGCGTCCACCGTCTCGCGCAAGCGTTCGGTCGAATCCTCGCTCATCGTTGTCTCCGACCCGGGCCGATGATTTTACGCGGTCGCAACAACCCGTTCACGGTCCCGTAAACTCGGAGCGGTAGATTCGGCGGGCGCGCGGGACCACTTCGCCCGTGTGCCCGTTTACCTCCGTGGACGGGTGCCGGGCCGGCGGGCGGGAGGCGCGAGCCTCCCGCCTTTGTCCGTGCGACCGGAATCCGCGCGACAAAGCGCGCCTTCCCGGCCGGTGGTGTTTCCCCGCGCTACAACCAGCGTTTACGCTTGAACCAGACCACCATCCCCGCGCCGATCGCGATCATGAAGGCCCACAGGGTCGGGTACGCCCACGACCAATGGAGTTCCGGCATGTCGTCGAAGTTCATGCCGTACACGCCGACGATAAAGGTCAGCGGAATGAACACCGTGGCGATCAACGTGAGCGCCTTCATGGTTTCGTTCATCCGCAGACTCGTGCGGGTCAGCTCCACTTCCAGCAGGCTGGACAACAAGTCGCGCAGCGCTTCGGTGGTGTCGATCACCTGCACCAGGTGGTCATAGACGTCGCGCAGGTACACCGCGGTTTTTTCTCCGACGAGCGGCGACTCGCGTCGCAACAGATGGGCCACCAAATCCCGCAACGGCCACACCGCGCGCCGCGTGACCAACAGCTCGCGCCGCAACTCGTGAATGGACTGGGCCCCGCTCGCGGTGGGATCACTCGTGGCCGTCTCCTCGATGCGCTCCACCGCGTCGCCGAGTTGTTCGAGCACGACGAAATAATTGTCCACCAGGGCATCCACGATTCCGTAGGCCAGGAAGTCCGCGCCCGCGCTGCGCAGGCGCGACGCGTCGGAACGGATACGCGCGCGCAACGGATCAAAGCAGTCTCCGGGCTTGTCGTGCTCCTGAAACGTCAGGATGACGCTGCGCGTGACGACCAGGCTGACCTGCTCGGCCCGCACGCGGCCGTTCTCCGGCGAGAGCATCTTGAGCACGATGAACAGGTGGTCGCCGTAATCTTCCAGCTTGGGCCGCTGCTCCGTGTTGGCGATGTCCTCGATCACCAGCGGGTGCAGCCCGTACCCGTCGCCGAGTGTCTTGAGCAGCTCCACGTCCTGCACCCCGTCCACGTTGATCCACGCCACCTCGGTTTCGGCGCGACAGGCCAGCGCGTGCTCGAGCGTGGCGCTCGGCTCCTCGGCCAGGCGGTCCGGACCGTACCGCATAATCTGGACGCGCGTCGGCCGCGACGAGGGCGTGCCGATGTGCACGACGCTGCCGGGCGGGAGGCCGGCTTTGCGGCTGCGACGGGAGGTCGGACGTTTCACGGGCGACGGGCCGTCATGGACGCGGGATGCGTATTGACCGAATCAGAGCCAGCAGCAGAAACCGCCGGAGCAATGTCAAAAAAGCCGCCCTTCCGCCGGGGCGTCGTGGTCCGCGACTTCTTGCTTGAGATCGATTTCCAGTTCCAGGAGCCGCTTGGATCGCTCCTTTAATCGCTGGACCGGAGAGCCGAAGAAAATACCCCACGGTTCAAGGCTCTTATGAACGAACGAGAGCGCGCCCACGGAGGAGCCCTCTCCGATCGACACTCTCGGCAGGATGACGCTCCCTGAACCGATAATGACGTGCCGCCCGAGCGTGACGGCGCCGCTGGTGATCCCGGTGTATTTTTCCGGGACCGTGGGATTGGTGAGGTGTTTCCCGGTGTAATCGTCGGTTCGGCTGTAGATCCGCACGCCGGGCGAGAGGCCGCAGAAATCGTCCAGTTTGATCCCGGCGCCGGCGGACAGCAGACAATATCCGCCGATGTGAATATACGATCCGATGGTGACCCAGCCCTCCCCGGCCGCGATGATCGAGCAGTAGCCGTCGATGCGGACGTTGTCGCCGATCGCGATGTTTTCAAGCCCGATGATGGTGCAGTTTTTTGCGATCCGGACATTGCGACCGACGGCCTTGAACCCGGCGTTCTTGAGTTCATGTTCCGTGTAGTAACCCGGGTCAAACGGATTTTTCATGATCGACCGCGTTCACCGCCCGACGAGCCGCCAAGGATTCCCTTCGCGGTGAGAACATCGAAGCGCCCTGATGTCCGTGTCGGCCAACGCACTGGCGATATCCGAACGCATGGACGGTGATGTCGGACGGCGTTGGTTGGATCGTCGGTGATACGGTGCGCCGACGCATGCCGTGTGGTGGGGCCCGACGGCTGCCGCAATATGATCATCCGCGGTTGCGGTCGCTCTGCGGCGAAGTTGGCGTCCATCCCTGGTTCTCACGTGCCGAAGCTGTAACGAAACGGCATCCGTGCCGTCTCGGCGTCACATCAGTACTTTATGTATAATCCCGCGCTTCAATACCAAAGTCAATGACTACTTTGATGAGTCGCGGGTCACGGATGAGTATCGACCCGTTCCGCCTGCACTTGCAAGCGGCTGAAGTGCACCGCCAGCAGCCAGGTGGCGGCGGGAAACGTCACGCTCCAGAGACTGCCGCCCCAGATGAGCGGCGGGTAATACATCTGCAGCGCCAGAAACGGGATGAGACACCCGTTGGCGATGAGGGCCCAGCGGATCCAGCGCTCCATACCCCGAGTGCCGAACACCGCCGCGGCGAACAAGGTCGAGAGGCTCATCAGGCTGTAGCCGAACACGTCCACGGCGTACAGAAAGGAATCGAACGGCTCGAAGAGCAACAGCTCGATGCCTGCGGTGTCGCCCCGCGCCAGCCGCGGCATCACGAACGCGAGTTGGACGTAATAGACGATGCTGATGAGCGTGGCGTACATGGACGCAAACACCACGGCCAGGTGGCTCCAGATCCGCGCGGACGCCTCGGCGTAGTAATGGATGCTCACCGTGAGCGCGACGAACGACACCCCCAGGAGCAGCGACGGCGTGAGCAGCACGATGAGACCAAAGGACGTGCTCCGACTGTGGGGCCCACCGGCCGACCCGAGCAACCCCGCCCATTCGGCTAGTTGTGCCGCCACGTACATGAGGCTGAACATCGTGCAAAGGACCGCGGACCAGACCCCGAGCGCTCGAACCGACTTATTGCGCACCGTCGCCACGCGGGTCGCGGCTCATGTTTTCGCCGGCACGTCGTACCGCAACTCGGCAAACCCAAACCCAACGGCCCGCGCCGAAGTGAGGCGAAGCGGGGGGAACGCGATTTGGCGGGGAAGCAGCGGCTTGCCCGCGCCCAAGGTCACGGAGCCGACTTGAACGATCAATTCGTCGAGGAATCCCGCGTCGTAGAACTGGCCCACCAACTCGCCGCCGCCCACCAGCCAGATGTTCTTGTCGGCCGCCGCGGCCCGCATCTGGTCATGGACCGGGCGGACATTGCCCTTGGCGAACCGAATGTCCGCGCCGGGTATACGCGGGAGATCGCGGCTGGTGAACACCCAGGTGGGTTGCTGGTACGGCCACGGCGCTTCCGCCGGCGTACCGGACTTGATCACGTGGCGAAGCATCCACTCGTACGTGACCGAGCCCATGGCGAGCGCGCCGACATCGAGGATGAACTCGGGATAACTGGTGTCGTTCACGTCGCCGAGCTGAAACAGCCACTCCAGCGAGTGATCAACGGTCGCGATAAAACCGTCGAGGCTGGAGGCGGTGTAGTATTGGGTCTTCATGGCGTACCGAGCCCTTTCGAGAACGCGAACTCCGATCCACGGTCGCGATTCATCCGTCCCCTTTTACCGTGCGCTGCCACTCCCATACCTCGCCGTCTTCCGGGTGCATGGCGCTCCCGACCTTACTGAATCCGATGGGCATTCCCGTTCCTCAGCAAATTAGAAGCAGCGTACTATTGTGCTCGTGATGAGGTCCTGTGCTCAAAAAATAGGACCCCGCCCCTCATTCCCCTTGTTGTTTTTGTTTCAACCGCTGATTTAGACTGACCCGGAGGGAAATTGCAATCTCGGCAACGTCGGTTGAAACGGAAGGATCGGAGGTGCGCCATGCCCGTCACCTTGATTAATGTGTTTTCCGTCCCGAAAGACAAAGAAGACGAATTCGTGAAGTGGTGGCACGACGTCAAAGGCAATATCACCAAGCAACCGGGGTTCATCAGCGGCAAGTTTCACAAAAGCCTGAAGCCGGACAGCAAATTCAACTTCATCAACGTGGCGATCTGGGACAACGAAGACGTCTACTGGAAGGCGTATGAAAAGAGCGTCACGCCCATGAAAACAAAATTAGGACAACTGGGCGTTGAAATGACGCCCGCGCTCTATCGCGTCGCGTTTGAGTATTGACCCCGAAGTCAACGGGTGTATGTGTACGGTATGTGTACGGGGTCAGGCATGAGTATTGACTTACGCTAATAGGTTGCGCAGTTGCTTTTCCCGCCCGTGATCTCGCTCTGCGACATAGTGGGCGTACAGACGGCTGATCATCGATGGATCGCGATGCAGCCGCCGCCCGAGGTCTTGGACGGTCGTCCCGCTCCACTCTCGGGCCGCATATACCAGCAACGCGCGCGACGCCAAAAGATCCCGTTGCCGGCCCACCCGCACTAGCCGCTCTGCCGATACGCCCGTGACTTGAGCCACCGCTGCAAGCAGGCGCGGAAACGCCACCCGCGGAGGCTTCACCGTCACGTCGTGATGAAGCGTAGTCTGTCGGGTCATAGCGTCGAGAAACCTTTCATCGCCCAAAAAGCGCTGATCCACTGTCTCGTAATAGCGGCTTTGGTGTCCCGTCGGGAGTCCCTCCCGCATGAATTGCTGATAAGCCTTCCGAGCCGCCCCGACCTGCCGATGAAAGTGGCTTAACACCGTGGCGGTCTCCAGATGTACCGGCGTCTCATCGCCGAGATATGCTCGGTGACTACTCCAGGGATAGCGCCACGGGTCCTGGGGGTGCCGGAGCCGCGCCGGGTTCAGATGCAGGTACCGCACCAATTCCAGGAGATACGCCTCCCGATCGCAGAGGATCGCCTTGTAGCGCCCTTGAAACAGATGTCCCGTCTTGCCATAGCGCCGGTTGTAATACTGGGTGTAGGTGAATTGGAGCGTTTGCATGGTGCGCGACAATGGCACCACCCCCGTCTCCACCAATAAGTGCACGTGGTTGCTCATCAACACGTAGGCATAACAGGTCAATGCATCCCGCTGCCGATACCGTTCCACGCGCGTTAGGTAGGCCGTAAAGTCCGCGCGATCATGGAAGAGTGTTTCGCGCCGATTTCCCCGCGCAATCACATGATAGAACGCGCCGGCAAACTCCACGCGGGGTTTCCGTGCCATCGCCCGCAGCCTACCCTCGGCTACACCCAAAAGTCAATAAGTCAATACTCATGCCTGACCCCATTTGTTACATTTGTTACCCAATCGGTTCACTCAGGGCCAGGCGCCAACCCATAGTCTTGAACGATCCCATCCTCATCAGTACTGAACCCAAAACTGCTTCTGCGTGGTTTTGATGCCGACAAATACCCCGCCCTTAGACTCTGTGTGGAGGTATATGGCTCTTGTCAGTTGGTTAATGTTAACTGATTCAATCGTTGTTGTAGATTCCGATTCCTGGGACTCACCTGATTTACGTGTCGTTGTGGTGGTCTTGGTCTTGGTCTTGGTCTTGGTCTGGAACTGCATGGCGTTATAGTCTGGCCCTTCTGACATTGGTGGGCCCAATCGTTCAACTATTTCCGCACGAGTCGTTATTCCTTTTTGAATCCAGGCTATGTCAGCGGATGTGATGCGGCGTCCAATTTCAACGTTAGCGCAGGCTGGCAGGATTAAAAGAAACAGTACTACCAATGTTCGTTTTATGTCGGGTTTCCATTCCTCCTTACCAATCCGATACGACCACAAGGTGCGCCCTCCTCTATGCAAAGACTTCATCAGCGACGAGCGCTGAGTCTTTTCGAGATCTTGTCGAGCACATGACGACACGTGTCGATAGTAGTCGCCTTGAGTATCGCAAACCGGTCAGCGGCGATCTGCTTGCTGTTCGCAATTCCGGGTTCTTCATGAGCAATGTTATCGCGCAGCAGTACATGAAGATGCTCGTGTAGCGTGGCGGTGATGTCCGTCTTGATGCTATGGTCCGACCAGCCAGCCTTTCGCTCGCCGGACGGTTTATAGAATTTGCGGCGGTAGTTTTCGGTCGGGCGGTAGTCGGCAATCTCGCACATGGTTGCCAGACGAACCGCGGCTGAGCCGAAATGTGCCAGGACGACCTCGGCGGGTGAAAGCGAGCCTCGCTTGTGCCGGCGGGTGACCTCGCCAATGGTCAACGACCCGAGATCCGGCCTGTTGGCGAGCAGGCGTCTGGCTTCTGCCAAATAGTGGTTGGCTGTCGTGGCCAGTTGCTCGATCTCCCGTGTCATCATGACGGCTAACGTTGGGGTGAGCCGCGCGCGATAGCGCGTCGACTCCACCCCATGGTTAGAGCGGCGGCGTTCACGCCGACCCCTCGACGATCTTCCAGTAGGAGTCCTTCCTAATCACCTTCCCGTCTCGAAACTCCCAGAGGTCGCATCCCCGGACCCGCACTCGGCGCCCGTCAGGCGCTGTGCCGGTCAGCAGCCACTCGGACACGCCCATATTGCCACTGACCCAGTGTCGATCATCGCCATAGTGCACGTCGGGGAGGCCTTTGAAGCGTGTGGCTAATCCCTCGCGCACGGCGGCTTTGCCCGTAAAGCGCTGCCCCCAGGGCTCCCGACCACGCGGCATATCAAACGAGCAGTCATCGGCGAAAAACTCCATGATGGCGTCCAGATCGTGGGCATTGAACGCGTCAGCGATCGCCTTCAAGGTTTCGACGGAGACCGACTGCTGTTGAACCATGACATCCCCCCTCCGTAGAGCTCTAACATTCTATATAGACGGCAAATTGCCGTCTATAATTACGGATGCCGTTCACGTATAGTCCGCTTCCTTCGCAAGGTCAATGGAGTTGGGAAATGGAGCCATCGCGCCGTGTTTAACTGCGGCTGAATCTCCATCTCGACAGAAACGGTGGTCATCGAGCAGTTGCGAACTTCACCTCGTGTCCTGCGGTGCAGTATCCGCACCGGGCTGGAACGCTCTACTTCTTGGGCGGTGCGCCCGGGGCTTCGTAGACCACGGCTTGGTTCTTGCCGCGGCGTTTGGCTTCGTACATGGCTTGGTCGGCGCGCTGGAGGAGTTCGTCCAGCGTGGAGGCGTCGTCGGGGAAGCTGGCCGCGCCGAGGCTCACGGTGAGGTACAACACGTCGCCCTTGGTGGAACGAATCGCGGTGCGCGCCACGGCGCGGCCGATACGTTGCGCCATGGTGCGGGAGGCTTGTTTGGTGGTCTGGGGCAGGATCACGGTGAACTCTTCGCCGCCGTAGCGCGCGGCCATGTCGATGGCGCGGATGGAGTTGCGGATGGCCTTGGCCGTGGTCACCAAGGCTTCGTCGCCCACCACGTGGCCGTGTGTGTCGTTGAGGCGTTTGAAGTCGTCGATGTCGATCATGATCAGGGAGAACGGCATCTTGTGGCGCTTGAAGCGCTCGATTTCCTCGGCCAAGCGTTCTTGAAAGTGGCCGCGGTTGAGCAGGCCGGTCAGCGCGTCGGTGATCGAGATCTGCTTTAACTCTTCGGTGCGGCGGTGGAACTCGGAGCGCTGGACCGCGATCATGGTGTAGGTGGCGATGGAGGTGAGCAGGTCCAGGTCGTAGGGCGTGAACGGGTCGCCGCTCGCCTTGTCCGCCACGTTGAGCACGCCAATGGTCTTATCGTCCGCGCGCAGCGGCAGGCTCACGAACGAGCGCGTGCGGTAGCGGGGGCGTTTTTGCTGCAGCACCCGTTCGTCGGTTTCCAGGTTCGCGACCAGCAGGGGTTTGCCTTCGGCCAGGACCATGCCGGAGATGCCCTCGCCGGGACGAATCCGCATGGACTCCACGATCTTGGGGTTGAGGCCCTTGATGGCCTTGACCACCAATTCGTTGCGATCCTCGTCCAACAACATGAGCGAGGCTTGCTCAGCTCCGACCGACTCGCTGGACCGTTCCAGCACCTCCTGGAACAGGTCGGAGACCGCGAGCGTGGACGCGGAACGCCGCATGAGTTCGGTGAGCGTGGTGAGGCCCTGCTGCCTCCCGGTCACCTGCGCGCGCAGGCGCGTGTTCTCCAGGACCACCGCGAACATTTCGCAAAACGCGATCAACACTTTGACGTCGTCGGCCGACAACGCGGTGTCCAGAACCGCGAGCGCGCACTGGCCGTCGTTGACCAGGGGGAAGATGTGGGCGGACTTGACATCGGCCGGGAACCCGGCCTGCGCCAGCTCGGTCGGCGACTCGCACGAGACGTGGCCGCGCGCCGCGCCCACGGCGGCCAGCAGGCCCTGCCGCCGCGGCACGCTCAGTCGCGCCAGGGCGTCGCGTTTGACCCCGAACCCTTCCAGCACGTGGAACCGGTCGCCGCGCGCGTCCGCGCCCAGGATCAGCGCGGTGTTGGCGTTGAACAACACGCCCACGGTGTTGAGCACCAGCCGGAACAAGGACGGCTGATCGAGCTGGTGGCGCAACTCGGCGCCGATGGACAGCAGGGTCATGAGCCGCGCGGCCGACGCCTCCTGGCGCTGTCCGGACGCCGCGCTGCGGAACACGGACCGGGCGATGCCCTCCGCCAGCGCGGCCGCGGATTCCAGGTACGCCGGGTCCTTGAATTGGATGTCCTTGACCAGGTTGAGCAGCGTGTTCGCGTCCACGCCGTAGCGCTGCGCGGCTTCGCGGAACGTGAAGAAATCCTCGTACGAGGAGAACGATTTGCCGCCCAGAATCACCGCCGAGACCCCGCGCTCGTCGGTCACGGGCGCGGTGAACGCGCGCAGGTTGGCGTGGCACGTGAACGACGTGCCGCGTCCGGTCGCGAACGCCTGGGCGACTTGACGGCCGCAGTCCGCGTCGCACTTGGCGCGCTGGCCGTACCGGTCCTGCAGCATCCGGCAGATCGGGTTGTCGCGGCTGGGCTCACAGAGCGTGCGGTTCAGATCAACGCTACGGGAGGGTCCGTAGGTGAGCAAGGACAGCCCGGTGGCGTTGGCCAGCCCCTCTTGGAGCGGTTTCCACTGGGTAAACCTGTGCAACTCACCTTCCATACCCCGAATCAGAACTCCTTAAGGTCAGCCGAGAACCGGCAAGAATTGTGGCGGGGACGCCGTTTCAGTACCTCTACCTATACGCCCCGTTTGCCCGCGAAGTCAAGCGCGGCCTTAATTTGCGGCGAATTGCCGGTTTCGCGCGGGCCGTAAATCGGGCGTGGTACAATGCCGCCATGTCGGCCCCCTCGCCAACCCCCTCGTCTTCGTTTTCGCTGGTCTCGGAATTTCGTCCCAAAGGCGATCAGATCGCGGCGATCGACACTCTGAGCGAGCGATTCGAGGCCGGAGCCGGCCGTCAGGTGCTCCTGGGCGTGACCGGGTCGGGCAAGACCTTCACCATGGCGAACGTGATCGCCCGGCTCAACCGGCCGACCCTGGTATTGGTCCACAACAAGACCCTCGCGGCGCAGCTCTATCACGAATTCAAGACGTTTTTCCCCGGGAACGCGGTGGGGTACTTCGTGAGTTACTACGATTACTACCAACCCGAGGCCTACATCCCGCAGACCGACACCTACATTGAAAAGGACACCAAGATCAACGACGCCATCGACCGGATGCGCCACGCGGCCACGAGTTCGTTGTTCGACCGCAACGACGTGGTGATCGTGGCCTCGGTGTCGTGTATCTACGGCCTGGGATCGCCGGAGGCGTACCACGGCATGTTGATCCCGCTCGAAACCGGCATGCGCATCGGGCGCGACGAGCTGCTCGCCCGACTGGTGGACATCCAGTACGAGCGCAACGACGTGGATTTTCACCGCGGCACGTTCCGGGTGCGGGGCGACGTGATCGACGTGTTCCCGGCCTCGGCCGAGGCGCACTCGATCCGCGTGGAACTGTGGGGCGACCAGATCGAATCCTTGTCGGAACTCGATCCGCTCACCGGCAAGGTGGTGCGCGCGCTCGCCAAGGCGCCGATTTACCCGGGCAGCCACTACGTGATCCCGCCGGACCGCATGGACCGCGCGTTGTCCGGCATCAACGCCGAGTTGGAGGAACGGATCGCGTATTTTCGACGGCGCAGCCAACTGGTCGAGGCCCAGCGCATCGAACAACGCACGCACTTCGACCTGGAGATGATCCGCGAGATCGGGTTTTGCCAGGGCATCGAGAACTACTCCCGGCACTTGTCGGGCCGCGCGCCCGGCGAGCCCCCGCCCACCTTGATCGACTATTTCCCCAAGGACTTCCTGCTGATCGTGGACGAGAGCCACGTCACCGTCCCGCAGGTCGGGAGCATGTACGAGGGCGACCGCTCGCGCAAAAAGAACCTGGTCGAATACGGGTTTCGCCTACCCTCCGCGTTCGACAACCGTCCGCTGAAGTTCGACGAGTTCGACCGGTTGCTGGGCCGGGTGTTGTACGTGTCGGCCACGCCCGCGGCGTACGAACTGGCGCAGGCCCGCCACACCGTGGTGGAGCAGCTCATCCGGCCCACCGGCCTGCTCGACCCAGAGATCGAAGTACGGCCCGCCACCGGCCAGGTGGACAACCTGCTGGGCGAGATCACGGCGCGGGCCAAACGCGGGGAACGCGTGTTGGTGACCACGCTGACCAAACGCATGGCCGAGGATTTGACCGACTACTACCGCGACGTGGGCGTGCGCGTGCAGTACCTACACTCGGAAGTGGACACCTTGGAACGCATGGAAATCATCCGCGAGTTGCGCCTGGGCAAGTTCGACGTGCTGGTGGGCATCAACTTGCTGCGCGAAGGGTTGGACCTGCCGGAAGTCTCGCTGGTGGCGATCCTGGACGCGGACAAGGAAGGATTCTTGCGCTCGCGCACGTCGTTGGTGCAGACCGCGGGCCGCGCCGCGCGCAACGTGAACGGCCGCGTCATCATGTACGCGGACCACGTGACCGGGTCCATGCAAGGGGCGATCGACGAAACCGCGCGGCGGCGGACAATCCAAGCCGCGTACAACCGCGAGCACGATATCACGCCCGCCTCAATCCAGAAACAGATCCCGCGCACGCTCTACGAGGTCAGCGAGTCGGATTACGTCACGATCCCGATCGCAGCCGAACCCGAAACGCCCTACGTGCCGCCGGACGAACTGCCCGCCCTGCTCAAAACGCTGGAACGCCAAATGAAAGACGCGGCCAAACGTCTGGACTTTGAAACCGCGGCGCAGTTGCGCGATCGCATCGAGGCGCTGAAAGAAGCGTCATTGGCGACCTGACGTAGGGGCACGGCATGCCGTGCCCCTACCGAAGGGCGCTGTGTTCGGCGTTACGGTTTTATTTTCGCTGGATCCTGCTCGATCATTAAGTGCGCGTACGGCGTGCCGTCGAACATCACGTACACCCCGCCGCGATTCGGCATGGTCGGCAAGCCCGCGGCCTTGGCGTCGAACGGCCACATCATCATCCAGTGCGGCGGCTCTTTGACCAGTTTGGCGCCGGGGGCCTCCTCCATCAAAATCGCGCCGTCTTTCTCCCAGTGAAACCCGCCGCGTCCCATGTAGGAAATTCCCGGCACGGTGTTGCTTGGTTTGGGCGCCTTGTTGATCAAGCTGTCCACCCACTGTCCCACCGCGGCGTCCATGCACATGGGGTCCGGCGTCTCGCGCCCGTTCACGGTCGGGATGCAGGTAAAGCCGTTGGATCCCTTTTTGACTTCCATCATCTTGCCGTCCGCGCCGGGAATCATCACCCCGGCGTCTTTCGCAATGTGCGGCGGCGCCGCGCTGAGCGACAGCTTGATGAGCGCGTCTTGCGACATCCCGTCGATGCCGTTTTTTACCTTGCCCATCGTGTGTCCTTCATCGCCCGTCGCGGCCGACGCGATACCGATCACGACCACGGCGAGCCCGACTCCTCGAATCACGCTGCGCATAATGCCCTCCCGGTGAATGTGGCGCCGACGACGTCGGCGCTGGTGAAAACCGGCCGCAACCTACTACAACGCGCCAATCAGAATCAAGCAGAATCAAGCGAACGCCCGGTTGACATCGGCCCGGGTGCTCGCTTAAGACCTTAGACATATGTCCGACGACGTCATCGACATCCGGGGCGCCCGGCAGCACAACCTCAAGGACCTCGACCTCCGGCTTCCCCTGCACGAACTGATCGTGGTCACCGGGGTGAGCGGATCGGGCAAGTCCTCGCTCGCGTTCGACACGATCTACGCCGAGGGCCAGCGTCGGTACGTGGAAACGTTTTCTCCGTACGCGCGCCAGTTCCTCGATCGCATGGACAAACCCGCCGCGGACCGGATCGACGGCATTCCGCCGGCCATCGCGATCGACCAGACCAACCCGGTGCGCACCTCGCGCTCCACGGTCGGCACCATGACCGAGCTCAACGACCACCTCAAGCTGTTGTTCGCGCGCGCGGCGCGCTTATTTTGCGGGACCTGCGGACGGGCCGTCACCCGGGACACCCCTACGAGCATCGTCGCGGCCTTGCTGGCGTCGGCCTCCGGGATCGACGCGATCATCGCGTTCCCGGTGCGCGTGCCGGACAACTTCACCGTGACCGAGGTCAAGGACCTCCTGGCAGGCCAGGGCTACACCCGGATTCTGCGCGAGGACACGACGGCGCTGGAGGTGATCGCGGACCGGGTACGGGTGGGTCCCGCGCAGCGAAGCCGGATCGTGGAGGCCATCGAAGCCGCGCTCGGCCACGGGCACGACCGCGTGAACGTCTACCCGCTGGAAACCGACGGACGTCCCGGCGCGCCCATGCGATTCTCCGCCGGCCTGCACTGCCCGGACTGCGACGCGGCGTATCGAGAGCCCGGTCCGGCCGCGTTTTCCTTCAACTCGCCGGTGGGCGCGTGCGAGACCTGCCGCGGGTTCGGCCGGGTTATCGGGCTCGACCCCGGGTTGGTGATCCCGGACGAGTCCAAATCCTTGGCCGACGGCGCGGTCAAACCCTGGCAGAGCGACAGTTACGCCGAGTGCCAGGACGACTTGATGCAATTCGCGCGGCGCCGCGGGATCCCGGTCAACGTGCCGTGGCGCGAACTCTCGTCGAACCACCGGGCGTGGGTCTTGGACGGCGAGGGTTCGTGGGAAGACCGCAAATGGTACGGGGTGCGCCGATTTTTCGCGTGGCTGGAGAGCAAGAGCTACAAGATGCACATCCGCGTCTTGCTCTCCAAGTACCGCGCGTACTCCCCGTGCCCGGCGTGCCGCGGCGCGCGACTCAGGACCGAGTCCATGCTCTGGCGGCTCGGCACCCGCGAGGACGCGACCGCTGAGGAGACGGCCGCGCCACGGTTCACGCCCTCGGGCGTGACCATGCCGGCCGCGCGGTTCGCGGAGCTGCCGGGCCTGACCATCCACGACGTCATGTTGCTGCCGGTGGCGCGCTGCCGCGAGTTCTTCGAGCGCGTCACCCTGCCCGCTCCGCTGGACGACGCAACGGACGTGTTGCTGAACGAGATTCGCTCGCGGTTGCGGTACCTGACCGAGGTGGGACTGGGCTATCTGACCTTGGATCGCCAGTCGCGCACGCTCTCGGGCGGCGAGGTCCAGCGCATCAACCTCACCACCGCGCTGGGCACCTCGCTGGTAAACACCTTGTTCGTGTTGGACGAGCCCAGCATCGGGCTGCACGCCCGCGACATGGGCCGCGTGATCGGCGTGCTGCGCCGCCTGCGCGACGCGGGCAACTCCCTGCTCGTGGTCGAACACGACCCGCAGGTGATGCTGGCCGCGGACCGCGTCCTGGACCTGGGCCCGGGGCCGGGCGAACGCGGCGGCGCGGTCGTGTTCTTCGGCACGCCCGACGCGCTGGCGCGATCCTCCCGCTCGCTCACCGCGCACTACCTGTCGGGCAAGAAAACCGTGGCGGCTCCGGCCGGTTCGGGAAATCCCCCCTTGCCCCCCTTTGAAAAAGGGGGGATTGCAATATCGGGCGCGCGGGAGAATAACCTCAAGGATCTGGACGTGCGGATTCCCCTCAATCGCCTGGTGTGTCTCACCGGCGTGAGCGGGTCGGGCAAATCCACGTTGATGCAGGACGTGTTGTATCGGGGACTGCGCAAGCTCAAGGGCCGTCCGACCGAGCCGCCGGGATCACACCGCGCGATCATCGGCCACGAACGGATCGCCGACGTCGTGCTCGTCGACCAGTCCGCGATCGGCAAGACCACTCGCTCCAATCCCGCGAGCTACGTGGGCGCGTTCGCCGCGATCCGCGAATTGTTCGCGGCCGAACCCCTGGCGCGCGAACGCGGGTACCGCGCGTCCACGTTCAGCTTCAACGCGGGCACGGGCCGGTGCCCCACCTGCGCGGGCAACGGATTCGAACACGTGGAAATGCAGTTTCTCAGCGACGTGTACCTGCGCTGCCCGGACTGCAACGGCCGGCGGTACCGGGCCGAGGTATTGGACGTGACCGTGTGGCCCGCCGGAGGCGAGGGCGCGCCCAAGTCCGTCGCCGACGTGTTGGACCTGACCGTGTCCGAAGCCCTCGCGTTCTTCGCGGGCTCCGCCGAGGTGCGGCGCAGCCTCGAACCCTTGGTGGCGGTCGGTCTGGATTACCTCAGGCTGGGCCAACCCACGCCCACGCTCTCGGGCGGTGAGGCCCAGCGGCTCAAGCTCGCCGGCCACCTCGCGGAGGCGCGCGGCCGTCGCCAACAGACCGAGCCCACCCTGTTCCTGTTCGACGAACCCACCACCGGGCTGCACTTCGAGGACATCGCCAAGCTGCTCGGCGCGCTGCGGCGTTTGATCGCGGAGGGACACTCCGTGGCGGTGATCGAACACAACCTGGACGTGATTGGGGCCGCGGACTGGATCATCGATTTGGGACCCGAGGGCGGGGAAGACGGCGGCCGTCTCGTGTGCGAGGGCGCGCCGGGTGACGTGGCCGCGTGCCAGGCGAGCCACACCGGCGCGGCGCTCAGACTCAACGGGGCTCCGCCCGCGCGGACGCGACGTCGTCAGCGTGATGGCGGCCTTCGCGTCTCCTCCCGGAACGACATCCGGATTCACAACGCGCGCGAACACAACCTGCGCGGCGTGGACATCTCGATCCCGCGCGAGCGGTTCACGGTCATCACCGGGGTGAGCGGCAGCGGCAAGAGCACGGTCGCGTTCGACATCCTGTTCGCCGAAGGCCAGCGCCGCTACCTGGAGTCGCTCAACGCGTACGCGCGGCAGTTCGTGCAGCCCGCGGGCCGGCCCGACGTGGACGCGATTTTCGGTATCCCGCCCACCGTGGCGATCGAACAACGCTCCAGCCGCGGCGGGCGCAAGAGCACGGTGGCCACGCTCACCGAGACCTACCATTTCCTGCGGCTTCTGTTCGTCAAACTCGGCACGCCGCACTGTCCGGACTGCGACCTGCCGATCGAACCGCAGTCCAGCGAAGCGATCCTGGCGCGCCTGTTCAAACGCCACCGCGGCCAGGTGATCCAGGTTCTCTCGCCGTTGGTGACCGCGCGCAAGGGGTTTTACACGGATCTGGCACACTGGGCCAAGGCCAAAGGGTTCAAGCAGCTCCGGGTGGACGGCGCGCTCGTACCCACGGATCCGTGGCCGCGCCTGGACCGGTTCAAGGAACACACCGTCGAACTGCCGGTGGGAGAGATCGCGATCACACCCAAGGCCGAACGCGGAGTGCGCGATCTGCTGGAACGCGCATTGGCCTTCGGCAACGGCGTGGTCAGGATTGCGCCGGGCGAGACCCTGTTCTCCACCCGACGCGCTTGCCCGCGTTGCGCGCGCAGTTTCGAAGAACTCGATCCGCGATTGTTCTCCTTCAACTCCAAACACGGCTGGTGCGGTGCCTGTTACGGCACTGGGATGGCGCTGCGGGGGTTCGACGCGGACCAAACCGGCGAGGAAGTCTGGTGGAACGCGTGGTGGGAAGGCGGTGAAACCGCGTGCGGAACGTGCGCCGGCCGCAGGCTGAACCCCGAAGCCTTGGCCGTGCGGTTTCGGGGCAAGAACATCGCGCAGCTCACCGCGCTCGCGGTTGAGCAGGCGGACCAATGGTTCCGGACGCTGAAACTGGCGGGCCGCGAGGCCGCGATCGCGCGCGACATCCTGGTCGAACTACGGGGCCGCCTCGCCTTTCTCAAGGAAGTCGGCCTCGGGTACCTGTCGTTGGACCGTTCTGCGCCCACGCTCTCGGGTGGCGAGGCCCAGCGCATCCGGCTCGCGTCGCAACTGGGGTCGAACCTGCGCGGCGTCTGCTACATCCTGGACGAACCCACGATCGGACTGCACCCGCGCGACAACGTCCGCCTGCTCGCCACGCTGCACCGACTCCAGGCCAAGGGCAACACCGTGGTGGTGGTGGAACACGACGAGGAGACGATTCGCAGCGCGGAGCACGTGGTGGATCTGGGGCCGGGCGCGGGCGCCAACGGAGGGCGCGTGGTGGCGCACGGGTCGGTGCGGTCGGTGATGCGCGCGCCGGAATCTCTGACCGGCCGGTTTCTGGCCCGCCCCTTACGGCACCCGTTGACCGAACGCCGCGCGGTCGGAGCCGGAGACCCCGCGATCGAGATCATCGCCGCCACGCGCAACAACCTCAGGCGCGCGCGGGCGCGGGTCCCGCTGCGGCGTCTGGTGTGCGTCACCGGCGTGAGCGGCAGCGGGAAGAGCACCTTGGTGCGCGACATTCTGCACGACAACCTCCGCGTCGCCCTGGCTCACGGCCGCTCGCATCGCCGCGGCAGGTTTGAATGGAACGGGTGCCGGGACCTCCGCGGGTGGGAGGACGTGGCCCGTGTGCTCGAAGTGGACCAGACGCCGATCGGCAAGACACCGCGTTCCTGTCCCGCCACGTACGTGGGATTCTGGGACGAGATCCGGCGCCTGTTCGCGGCCGTGCCCGAGGCGCGTATGCGCGGCTGGGGACCGTCGCGGTTCTCGTTCAACATGGCGGGCGGGCGCTGCGAGGCCTGCGAGGGACAGGGCGTCAAAACGATCGAGATGAGTTTCTTGCCCGACGTGAAGGTGAGTTGCGATGTGTGTCGAGGCGCCCGATTCACGCCCGAAACGTTGACGGTTCGCTACAAGGACCGGACCGTCGGCGAGCTGCTCGCGATGAACGTGGACGAGGCGATCGACGTGTTTTCAGCCCACCGCCGGATCCACCATGCCCTTCGATTGCTCCAGGACGTGGGCCTCGGCTACCTCACGCTCGGCCAGCCAAGCCCCACGCTTTCGGGCGGGGAAGCGCAGCGGATCAAATTGGTCACGGAATTGGCGAAAGCGCGGGACCACGCCGATATCCGTCAATCAGCCAACGCCCACACCGTGTACGTGCTGGATGAACCCACCATCGGCCTGCACATGGCCGATGTGGAAAAACTCATCCGCGTGTTGCACCGCCTGGTCTCCGCGGGCCACACCGTGGTGATCATCGAACACAACCTGGACGTCATCGCCGAAGCCGACTGGATCATCGACCTCGGCCCCGAGGGCGGAGACGGCGGCGGCCGCATCGTGGCCCAGGGCCCGCCGGAGCGCGTGGCAACGACTCGAACGGGTTCGCACACGGCGCAATTCCTCCGGAAGTTTCTGACGGAGCGCTCGAACCACTGAGTCTGTTCGGTCGTCCCCGCGCAGGCGGGGACCCAGCGACCTTTGCGTTTTTGGACTCTCGCGGGTGGGCTGATCCTTATAGATACGGCGCAAACAGTTTGGCCGCGGCGTCGCGCAGGCGTTCGGGCAACGGCCGCCCGTCCATGTCCGCCAAGGTGACTTCACGCGACCGATCCCGGGTCGTGTCGAAGTGCTGGCTAAGCGACGCGGCCGCGTCGCGGTCGTAGATTTCCAGGTTGAATTCAAAATTCAGCCGCAGGCTTCGAGGGTCCAGGTTGGCCGAGCCCATTAGGGCGTATGTCTCGTCGACCGCCAACAACTTGCTGTGCACGAACGGTCCCGGCTGGTAATACACGCGCGCGCCGTATTGCAGCACCTCCCAGAGAAACGCTCGCATCGCCCACGCCACGTAGGGCAGGTTGTTGCGTTCCGGCAAGACGATGTCCACCCGCACGCCGCGCAGCGCGGCCGTGTTCAGCGCGGCCAGCAACGCCCGGTCCGGGATGAAGTACGGGGTCATGATCCGGATGTGCCGCCGCGACGCGCCGAGCGCGCCCAATACCAGCCAGTACAATTTCTCGAAGTCCTCGTTGGGCCCCGCGCTGATGCCCCGGCAGAACGCCTGGCCCATGGACGCGGGCGACGGACCCGGCGAGCGTGCCGGCCGGGGTTCGCCGGTGGCAAAGTGCCAGTCCTTTAGAAACGTCTCTTCCAGTTGCCCGACCACAGGCCCTTCCACGCCCACGTGCAGGTCGACCACGCGACGCGGATTGCTCGAATCCTCGGCCAGTTGGTGCGCGCCGATGTTCATGCCGCCGGTGAATCCGGTGTGTCCGTCCACCACCAGGAGCTTGCGGTGGTTGCGCAGGTTGAAATGAAACCCGCGACGCACCGGAGGCAAGAACCGCGCGACGCGGACCTTGGCGCGGCGAAGTCGCGGGGTCACCCACGGGTAGGTGTACAGTTCCCCGACCCCGTCGATCAACACCCGCGCGTCCACGCCGCGTTCCGCCGCCCGCCCCAGCGCGGCGATGAACCGCTCGCCCACGGCGTCGCTCCGAAAGATATAGGTCGAGAGGTAGACGCGGTCACGGGCCTCGTCGATCGCGCGCAGCATCGCGGGGTACGCGTGTTCGCCGTTGTGCAGGATCGCGAGGCGATGGCCGCCCAGCAGAGGCAGTCCGGTCATGGTGTCGCCGGTCCGCACGAGCGCGGCGATGGAGTCGTCGCACAACGGCGGCACGCACGGTTGCGGTTCGAAGTAACCGCTCGGGCGTTCGAACCGGCCTTCGGCCTCCCACCCCCTGGCGCGGGTCCTGATCCGGTTCACTCCCATCAACCAATAGAGCGCCGCCCCGCCCCCGGGAAACATGAGGCACACCGCCACCCACCCCCACGCGGACTTGGGGTCGCGTTTGTTCAGGAACGCGTGGGCCGCGGAGAGCAGGCCCGCGAGCGCGAGCAGGATTTCGACGGCGACGGTCAGCATGTGAGAATCGCGCCGCGCATGTTCACCGCGAGACCACGAACGAGACGACGTGAGCCCGGGCGGCCACCCGACGGTCAGTCGATCTTCACCGCGACGGTGTACCGACCGAGCACGACATTGGTGACCCAGCCGAACACGGAGAGAAACACGGCCAGCAACACGCCGGTCCAGAACCCCGCGACCGTGAATCCCGGCACCAGCCAGGCCACCAACAACACCATCAACGCGTTGATGACCAGCAAGAACAATCCCAAGGTGACGATGGTGAGGGGCAACGTCAAGAGAATCAGCACCGGCCGCACCACGGCATTGACCAACCCCAAGAGCAGTCCGGATACCCAGAGCGCGCCCGCGCCGTCGAACCGAATCCCTTCGAACACGTGGTCCGCCACCCAGAGCCCCAAGGTATTGAGGGCCCAGAGCAACAGAAATCCCATCATGGGGCGAGGCGTTGGCGAAGGGTTCATGGCGCTATGGTCTCCATGGAACGCGCTATTAAACCACACACGGGACGCGTCGTGTCCGCGCGTCGCCCCACCGGCGGCACTGCACGACCGCCACGCCCAAAAAGTCATTAGGCCGACACGCCGGTCAGTCGGTGAACGTCGTCGAGGAGCCGCTCGAATTCACCGGCATCGGTTTCCAGCGAGCGCGCAACCAGCGCGAGGCTCGCGGGGTCGGTAAGCCCCACGCCCAGCGCTTGCGCGTGCCAGATCTGGCGTTGCTTCCAGACACCGAGCGACGTGACCTTCTCCCATTGGCCGGCGCGCGCGATGAGGGCAAGGCCCACGACGTCGGCGGCCACGCGATCTCCGCTGGCCAGGATCAGATTCGTGGTCGCTGCAGTCCCGCCGACCGGACCGCCCGCGATCATGCACGTGGTGGCATCAACCACGTTGAGGCTCGGATGCGCCGCGAGGTTCATCTCGGCCACGAGTTCCTCCCACTTGGACGCGTTGATCCGATACGGGCGATAGCGGGGATGCGTGACCCCCACGAGGTTCTTGAGGCAGATGGAGTACCCGGCGTAGGCGTGGGTCTTCACCACTGGAACATTCACCAACAAATCCGCCTCGTACACGGGCTTGGCCACGTGGATGCGATCGACGAGCCGGGCCCGGGGCGGTTTGACCTCGATCCACTCGCCGTCGTCAAACGTGATCACCTCCGCGCCCGCCTCGCGCGCGACCCGAGCGACCCCGGTCTCCTCCAGATTGCGCCATGTGGGCAACCGGATCACGCCCGACATTTCGCCCACGATCACGCGGCGCGCCTCGGCCTCGACCAGCAGGCGCACCACCGCCGCCACCACCGCGGGGTTCGTGGTCGTGGGCGGAGGGTCCGAAGAGACCACGTTCGGCTTGACCAGCACGGTCTTGCCGCGCACGGCCAACCGGTCCAAACCGCCGATCAGGGCAATGGCCTCGGCGATCATGCGCGGGACATCGGTTCCGTGCACCATCGAAACGAGGGTTCGCCCATCCCGCACAAAGGGATTCGCCGGCAATGACTTGGCCGGGCGCTGATCGCCCTTGGGGCCTATGAGCGAGCGAAACACGCCGAACGGGTTAGCCACGAGCAATGGCGGCACCAGCCCGCCCCAGCGCATGAAGGTCCGACGCGTGAACGCCATGTCCGCGGCCCGCTAGGATTGCAGTTCCTTGACCCACAATGCGGTGGCGCCCGCCACCGCGGTCGGCACCGCGATCCAGTTCACCACCGGGATCACCGTCACCACCAATGCGGCGCCGCCGAACCCGAACGCCACCAGCGGTTTCGCGCTCAGCCGCGCGCGCTGCTCCGTGAATTCGACGCCGTGGTTGCCCATGGGGTAGTCCGCGTACTCCAGCGCCAGCATCCACGCGTTGAGCGCCAGCCATAGGACCGGCGCCGCGAGATTGACGACCGGGACCCACGCCAGGGCCAGCAGCGGAATCGCCCGCGCCAGATAGTAGGCGAGCTTGCGGCCCTCCGAGCGCAGCGCCGCGCCCGCGCCGCGGACCGCCGCGGACAAGCCGCCTCCGCCGGAGACCGGTCGTGACCCCGTGAGGTGCTGCTCCACCGCGGCCGCCAACGGCCCGTTGAACGGCGCCGCGATCACGTTGGCGAGCAACGTGCTGAGATAGAACAGCAGGACCAGGACCGCGAGACCCGCCAGCGGCCACACCAGCCACGCCAGCCACTCATACCCGACCGGCACGATCCACTCGACCACGGGTTCAAGCGCGCCCAGCGCGTACCAGGTCAGCGCGGTGAACACCGTGACGTTGATCCCAACCGGGATGATCACGTAGGGAAGGACTTCGCGCCGTCGGATCAGCCGAAACCCCTGCAGCAGATACCCGGCGCCGATCAGCGGTTGCGCCATCATGGCGGCGGTTCAGCCCTTCGAAAGTGGCGCCGGGCGCGGCTCGACGAGGCCGTCAGTCGCGACGGCCGAAGACTTTGGCGTTTTCTCGGGCGTCGTCTTCCAACATACGGCGCCAATCGCGGGGTTTTCGCGGCGCCGCGCGAAATTCTTCGTAGATACCTTTGGCCAATTCCACGCGATCCACGCCCTCCGGCGCGACTTGAATGTCGATCTGCGCCATGGCCAGGTCAAACTCGGTGTTCATGACCGACTCGGGGTCCATGCCGTGCTCTTTGAGCACCTGCCGGATCACGCCCGCGTCCACGCCGAAGCGACGGCCCACGTCGTGAATGTTCGCCGGGGCGTAGCGCTTGTCCGGGGTGATGCCCAGGTAGTACGCGCAAAAGAGTTGGAACGGATCGATCGCGGACGCGCGCGCCGACGGCGGGCCCGACGGCGGGCGACCACTCCCACCGGGTTGATGCGGCTGGCGGTTCGGTTTCTGACGGTGATGAGGCGGGCCGTGCCGCTGGCCGCCGCCTCGTGTGGGTTTAAACGGCCTCATCAAAGACCCCGCGCAACTGCATGATTGATCGGCCACCATCGTTGCCATGCAACTGTACTCTCACCCGTCGGCGATTTCCACTCTCCTGGGTGACTCGGGGGGCTGGATGATGGGGGCCCCGGTCGTCCGCTGCCGCAGCGCTTCGTACAACACGACCGCGGCGGCCACCGACACGTTGAGCGACGACACGCGGCCGCGCATGGGGATGCGGACGCGGAAGTCGCAGGCTTTGAGCGTGGACGCGCGCAGGCCTTCGCCCTCGTGCCCGACCACGATCGCCAGCGGGGAACGGTAATCCACCGCGGTGTAATCCGAGTCGCCCTTGGCGTCCAGGCCCACCAGCCAGCACCCGGCGGCCTTCATCTGCTCCATGGCGCGCGCGAGATTCACGACCTGGGACACGGGGAGGTGCGCGAGCGCGCCCGCCGAGGCCTTCATCGCCACGCCGGTCACGCCGGCGGCCCGTCGCTGGGGCACGACCAGTCCGTGCGCCCCCGCGGCTTCTGCGGTGCGGGCGATCGCACCGAGGTTGCGCGGGTCCTCCACCCCGTCGAGCACGACCAGGAACGGCCCACCGGGCTGACTACGTGCCTGCGCGAGCAGGTTCTCGAACGCGCGATACGCGCCTTCGGTGAGGAACGCGACCACGCCCTGGTGTTTGAGCACGCCGGCGGCGCGGTCGAGCGCCTCGCGCGGCTCGGCATGGACCGGAACGCCGGCCGCGCGCGCGGCCTGTTCGATCTCGCCGATGTCTCCGCCGCGCCGGCCGTGCTGGATCAGGATCCGCCGGAACGAACGGCCGGCACGGAGCGCCTCGAGCACGGCGTTGACGCCAAAGACGATCTCGTCGCGCGGCGCGCTCACCGCTTCACGCGCGTGGTGCCGTCGGGCCGGTCTTCGACGATCACGCCCGCGTCCGCGAGCTGCTTGCGGACCGCATCGGCCGCAGCCCAATCGCGCCGCGCGCGCGCCGCGTTGCGTTCATCGACCAAGCGCGCGATTTCAATGTCTGACATAGTTCCGACAGAGCCGACTCCTGTAACGGTCGCCTCTCCACTGACCAGGGCCCCGCTTCCAGTAATGACCTGGCCCCGCCGATCGGCCTGAAAGGCCAGGCCCAGCACTTGCCCGAGGCTTCGTATGGTCTCAGCGGCCTTGCGAGCCATGTTCTCCGACATACCGCGACCCAATGCGCGGTTGAGTTCGGTCCTGGCGTGGTGCAGAACCCCGAGCGCCTGCGCGGTGTTTAGGTCGTCGTCCATTGCCGCGCGAAAATCATCCTCGATCGCATCGAGCACGGGACGGGCGATTTCGTTGCCCTCGCCGCGGTCGCTCTTGCCCTCTCGCTCCGCCAAGCGGCCGAGCAGGTCGTAGAAACCGTCCAACCCGGCTTTGGCGCCGCGCAGCCCTTCGTCGGAAAAATCGATCGGACTGCGGTAATGCGTGCCCAGCAGCAAGTAGCGCAAGGCCTCGGTCGTGACGGCGTGTTCCCACGGCGACTTGTCCAAGATTTCGCGGATGGTGAAAAAATTGCCCAACGACTTGGACATCTTTTCTTCGTTGATGGTCACGAATCCGTTGTGCATCCAGCACCGCGCGAACTCCACTCCGGTGGAGCCCTCGGACTGGGCGATCTCGTTTTCATGGTGCGGAAACGTGAGGTCCTGCCCCCCGCCGTGCAGGTCGATGGTTTGCCCCAGGTGCGCCATGGCCATGGCGGAGCACTCGATGTGCCACCCCGGACGACCCGGACCCCAGGGGCTGTCCCACGCGGGCTCGCCCGGCTTGGACGCTTTCCAGAGCGCGAAGTCCAGGGGATCGTGTTTGCGTTCGTCCACCTCCACGCGCACCCCGACCCGCAGTTGATCGAGCCGACGGCGCGAGAGTTTGCCGTACCCCGGAAAACTCGCCACGCGGTAATACACGTCGCCGCCCTCGGCGTAGGCCTTGCCCTTCGCGATCAGATCCTGGATCAACGCGAGCATATCCGCGATGTGGTCGGTGGCCTTGGGTTCGACCGTCGCGCGGCGTACGCCCAACGCGTCCATGTCGCGGTAGAACTCCGCGATGTAGCGGTCCGCCACCTCGCGCCAGCCGATGCCGTCGCGCTGGGCGCGGTGGATGATCTTGTCGTCAATGTCGGTAAAATTCCGAACGTATTTGACGTCCAGGCCGCGCGATTCCAGATACCGATTCAGCACGTCGAACACGATCGCGCTGCGCGCGTGCCCGATGTGGCAGAGGTCGTACACGGTCACGCCGCACACGTACATGCCCACGTAGCGCGGGACGCGAGGCCGCAACTCCTCTTTTCTTCCCGTCAGGGTGTTGTACAAGCGGATGGTCGGATCGCCGTGCGTCGGACGGCTCACGATCGACCTCCGGGCAGCGCCGTGGACGGCGACGCCTCAACCGGCCAAGCGTGGGCGCCGATCAACGGGACGAACGCGCATTCGGTCAGCCACGTGGTCTGCACCCCGTTTGTGCGTTTCACGAGTTTGCCCAACCGTTGGCCGTCGCGATCGCCCACCGGCGCGACGAGTCGACCGTGGTCCTTGAGTTGGTCGATGAGGGGCTTGGGCACGGCGGGCGCGCCCGCCGTCACGATGATCGCGTCGAACGGCGCCTCGTCGGGCCAGCCGAACGTGCCGTCGAACACCTTGATCACCACGTGATACAGCTTGAGCCGATCGAGCGTGTGGCGCGCGCGATCGGCCAAGGTTTTGACGCGCTCCACCGTGTACACGCGCGCCGCGAGCTGGGCGAGCACCGCCGCTTGGTAGCCGGACCCGGTGCCGATTTCCAGCACGCGCTCCGCGCCGGTCAGTTCCAGCGCCTGCGTCATCAACGCCACCATGAAGGGTTGCGAGATGGTCTGGCGCTCGCCGATGGGCAAGGCGCGATCTTCATACGCGCGCTCGGCCAGGGCCGACTCCACGAACAGATGCCGCGGCACCGCGGCCACCGCCTCCAACACGCGTGGGTCCGTGATGCCCCGGCCCGCCAACTGCTCGGCCAGCAGGCGCGGCTTTACCGGATCACCGGCCACGGGTGGAGAGGCGCGGCTCCCACGTCGCCAACGTGGCGAGGGCCGCGTAGTTGGTCAGGTCCAGGTGAACGGGGCTCACGGAAATGTACCCGGCCTGCACCGCGCCGAAGTCGGTGCCGTCCTGGTCCACCCCGAACATGCGATTGCCGCCGATCCAGTAGTATTTGCGTCCGCGCGGATCCACGTTCTGGATGATGTCGTTTGCGTCGTACGACCGACGGCCCAGACGCGTGATCTTCACCCCGCGGATGTCCGCCGGATCCAGATCCGGTACGTTGACGTTGAGCAGGGTGTCGCGGGGCAGGCCCTGCTCCAATACCACCGCGGCCAGTTGCGCCGCGACCTGCGCGGCCGCGTCGAACCGGAACACGCCTTCGCCGGACTGAGACATGGCGATGGAGGGGATGCCCAGCAGCGTGCCCTCCATGGCCGCGGACACGGTGCCGGAATACGTGACGTCGTCGGCCAGGTTTTCGCCCAGGTTGATGCCGGACACGACGAGCGCGGGCCGCTCCTTCAGAATGGTGATGACGCCCAAGTTGATGCAGTCGGTCGGCGTGCCGCTGGTGCTGTACACGCCGTCCGCGAGTTGCGTGACCCGCAGCGGTTTGTGCAGGGTGATGGCGTGGCTGGCCGCGTTGCGCTCCCCGTCCGGCGCCACCACGATCACGTCGCCCACGGCCTTGAGCGCCTCGGCCAGTCGCTTGATCCCCGCGGAATGGACGCCGTCGTCATTGGAGACGAGGATTTTGGGTTTGGAGGACATGAAGAGCCGGGTCAAACGAATGGCCGGAACTCAAAAGCGAACGGCATCAAGATCTGGCAGCCTCGGGCCGGGAAGACAGGCCCTGCGTTGCCCTTCGCAAGCGAGGTTGGTCGGGGCGACTGGATTTGAACCAGCGACCACTCGCACCCCAAGCGAGTGCGCTACCAGGCTGCGCTACGCCCCGAATCCTCCCGCGATTGCTCGTTACGATCGCCCCCGCTCCTCGCGCGTCGCGCCTGGAGTCGCGGACACGCGAAGCGGAGCGCAGGCCTTCAGATCGTCCAAAATCGACTGCAACTTGCCGCGAATTTCGCCCAAGAGCGCGCGGCGCTCGACCAATGCCTCCGGGGAACGGAGGCGGAGGCGTTTGCGCGCTCCCGCGATGGTAAACCCCTGCTCGTACAACATTTGTTTGATCTGCAACACCAATTCCACGTCTTTCTTGGTATAGACGCGCTGCCCGCCCCCGGACTTGCGGGGTCGCAACGCGGGAAATTCCGTTTCCCAGTACCGCAACACGTACGATTCAAGTCCGGTCAGTCGACTGACTTCCCCGATCTTGAAGAACAACTTGTCCGGCACCACGGGCAGCGGACGGGACCTGGCCGACGACGACTGCCCTGATGCGCGGACCGGCGCCTTCAAGACGCGTCCACCCCTTCTTCAGCCTCCGCGGTCTCCGGCGGCACGACCGACGGCGCGTTCACCTGCGCGGCATTCACGTACTGCTTGAAGACCTGGCTCGGTCGAAACGTGACCACCTTGCGCGGGGTGATCCCGATTTCTTCTCCGGTCTTGGGATTGCGTCCTTTGCGGGCCCGTTTGTGGCGAACCACGAAGTTCCCGAAACCCGCGATCTTGACCATCTCGCCCTTCTGGAGTTCCCCTTTAATGGAGTCGAGCATCAATTCCAGAATATCGGACGCATCTTTCTTGGGAATCCCTAACTTCTCATAGACTTCCGTTGCGATGTCGGCCTTTCGCATCGTGGACACTCCGACCGTCTACACTTCGGGCGGCACTCCCCATCCGCGCCCGATATACCCCGCAACCCTAACGAAACAGCGCCTCAGAGTCAAGGAAAATCAACTGGTTACTCCATACGGGGTCCGTCACGGAACACGCGTTCAGCGGCGCGCGGCTCCGCCTCGAAGCAGCCGGTATTCGATGCTGTCCACCAAGGCTTGCCAGCTCGCTTCGATGATGTTGGACGACACCCCCACGGTCCCCCACTTGCGTTCTTGGTCCCCCGACTCGATCAATACCCGGACGCGGGAGGCGGTGCCGGCTTGCGCGGCCAACACGCGGACCTTGTAATCCAGCAACCGGACCCGCCGCAACTGCGGGTAGAATCCCTCGAGCGCCTTGCGCAACGCGTGGTCCAAGGCGTTGACCGGCCCCGCCCCCACGGCCACGGTGTGCTCGACGTCCTCGCCCACCCGCACCATGATGGTCGCCTCGCACAGCGGGTCCTCGCCCTCCCGGCGTTTTTCCACGATCACGCGAAATCCGATCAAATCGAAGAACCGCCGGTGCGTGCCGAGCGCTTTGCGCATGAGCAATTCGAACGACCCGTCCGCGCCCTCGTACTGATACCCCTGACGTTCGAGCTCCTTGAGCGTGGCCAGGAGCTCGTGGAGCCGGGGGTCGGCCGCGTCCACGTCGATACCGTATTCAACGGCCTTTTCGAGCAGGCTGCCCCGGCCCGCGGCGTCGGACACCAGAATACGGCGGCGATTGCCCACCACCGCCGGCGGCACGTGTTCGTAGGTTTCGGCCTTTTTGCGCACCGCGTGCACGTGCACCCCGCCCTTGTGCGCGAACGCGCTTTCCCCCACGTAGGGCTGACGTTTGTGCGCGGGCAGATTCGCGATTTCATACACGTACCGCGAGGCATCGGTCAGATGCGCCAGTTGTGCGGCGTTGACGACCGGACGCCGCATCTTGAGTTGGAGATTCGGAATCAGCGAACACAAGTTCGCGTTGCCGCAGCGCTCGCCGAATCCGTTGATCGTGCCCTGCACTTGGACGACCCCTTGTTCGACCGCCACCAGCGAGTTGGCCACCGCGACCTCCGCGTCGTTATGCGCGTGGATGCCCAACGGCGTCGTCACCCGCGCGGCCACCGCCGCCACGATCTCCCGCACTTCCCACGGCATGGCGCCGCCGTTGGTGTCGCAGAGCGTGATGCGATCCGCGCCCGCGGCCTGCGCGCGCGCCAAGGTGGCCAATGCGTATTCCGGGTTGGCTTTGTATCCGTCGAAAAAGTGCTCCGCGTCGTACACCACCATCTTGCGTTTGGACTTGAGATACCCCACGGAATCACCGATCAAATCCAGGTTCTTTTTGAGCGAGACCCCCAACGCCTCGGTCGCGTGCAGGTCCCAGCTCTTGCCGAAGATCGTGATAATGGGAGTCTGCGCGTCGAGCAGGGCTCTGAGCGACGGGTCGTCCTGTACCCGATGCTTGGCGCGCCGCGTGGCGCCGAACGCCGCGATCTGCGCCTGCTTCAATTTGAGCCGGCGCACCTCCTTGAAGAACTCCGCGTCTTTCGGATTCGCCCCCGGCCACCCGCCTTCGATGTACGGCACGCCCAACTCGTCGAGTTTTTGCACGATCAGCAGCTTGTCCTCGACCGAAAACGCAATATCCTCCGCCTGCGCCCCATCCCGCAGCGTGGTGTCGTACAACTCAATCACCGGCTCGTTGCGCTTTTTCATTCTTCCCCGCGAAGCGGGAGCCCGTTCAGGAAGGCGCCGGATGCAAGGCGGAGCGAGCGCCCGCACCGCAGCGTACTGGGTCGTACGTGAGGAGCGGACGCGCAGCGACAACGCCGCAGACGGCCCTTCATGGACGGGCTGCCTCGCCCAGGCCGAACGCCTCGTGAAGCGCGCGCACGGCCAACTCCACATACTTCGCATCCATCACGCAGGAGATCTTAATCTCGCTGGTCGAGATCATCATGATATTGATGCCCTCGCGCGCCAACGTGTCGAACATGGTGGCGGCCACGCCGGAGTGCGACCGCATGCCCACGCCCACGATCGACACCTTGGCGATCCCCTCGGAGAGCTCCACGTCGCGCGCGCCGATTTCCTGCGCGAGTTTTTTGACCAAGGTCACGGCTTGTTTGGCTTCGCTGTTGGGGACCGTGAAGGAAATGTCGGTCAGGCCGTCCTGGCTGATGTTCTGGATGATCATGTCGACGACGATATTTTCCTTCGCGATGCCGCCGAACAAACGCCCCGCGATGCCGGGACGGTCCGGGACGCCGAGCAGGGTGATCTTGGCCTGATTGCGGTCGTAGGCGACGCCCGAGACCACCACCTGTTCCATCTCACGATCCTCCTTTGTCACCAGCGTCCCGGCGGGAGTGTCGGTGAAACTCGACAGCACCCGCACCGGGACCTGGTACTTCATCGCAAACTCGACGGACCGGGTCTGCAAGACCTTCGCGCCGAGACTGGCCATCTCAAGCATTTCCTCGTACGAGACTTTGTCGAGGCGGCGGGCGTTCGGCACGATGTTCGGGTCGGTGGTGTACACGCCGTCCACGTCGGTGTAGATGTCGCACCGGTCGGCTTTCAGCGCGGCGGCCAACGCCACCGCGGTGGTGTCCGATCCGCCTCGGCCCAGCGTGGTCACGTCGGATTTTTCGTTGATGCCTTGAAATCCCGCCACCACCGGGATCACGCCTTCGGCCAGGGCTTCCCGCATACGCTCGCCCGTCACGCGTTCGATGCGCGCCTTGGTGTGCACCGCGTCGGTCACGATGCCGACCTGACGACCCGTGAACGAGCGCGCGGGATACCCACGCTCGCGCAAGGCCATGGCCAATAACGCGATGGTCACGCGTTCGCCCGTGGACAACAACATATCCATCTCGCGTTCGTCCGGCGACGGACTCATCTGGTGCGCGAGCCCGACGAGGCGATCGGTCTCGCCGCTCATGGCCGACAACACCACCACCACGTCGTCACCCGATTTTTTGGCGCGGATGACGCGCTCGGCTACGGCCCGGATGCGCTCCGGGCTGCCGACCGAGGTGCCGCCGTATTTTTGGACGATCAACGCCAAAGAAATGATCCTGTTAGCCGGTTGGCCGGTTCTCCGGTGCGCCGGTGCGCCGGTTCAAACCAGACTCCCTGGCCTCGTCAACCGGCAAACCGGCGCACCGGCTGACCGGGGAACCATCATCCTTTCAGAAAATACTCCATGAGCCGGTGGCCGTCGGCCACGAGTTTGCCGCTCGACTGGGCCGCGCGCTCGTGAAACCCCGGCGCGCCCGACGCCGACACGGACGCGCCGCCTCGCTGGTGCACCAGGTACGGAACCGGGTCGGCCGTGTGCGACCGGGTGGAAACCGGCGCCACGTGATCGCACATCGCCAACACGCGCAACGCGGGCTCGGACGCGGTGGCCTGAATGATGGGCCCCACGACCTTGGCGTCGAAATCTTCGATCGCGCGCAGTTTGGCGTCCAAGTCGCCGTTGTGGCTGGCCTCATCCGGAGCCTCCACGTGGATCACCACGATGTCGTGCGTTTTGAGCGCCTCAACCGCCGCGTCCACCTTGCCCTGGTAATCCGTGTCCAAATATCCGGTGGCGCCGGGCACGTGGATGACGTCGAAGCCCACGGCCAGCGCCAAGCCCTTCATCACGTCGACGGCCGCGATCAACGCGCCGCGTTTGCCGAACCGTTCGGCAAAGGGCGTCAACTCCGCGGCTTTCCCCTGCCCCCAACACCATACCCCATTCGCGGGCTTGAGCCCCTGCTCGATGCGCTCCGCGTTCAAGGGATGCAGGGACAACACGGACACCGCGCTGTCCATGACCTTGCGCAACGTGTCCGAGCCGTCGCCGGTCGGCAACCCGCCCGCGACGTATTTGCCCGCGAGGTCGTACGGCGGCACGCACGTCCCGCGCGCGCGGCCGCCGATCCACACCATGAGGTGCCGATAGCTCACGCCCGCGTAAAATTGCAGGAACTCGGTGGCCAACTGGCTGTTCAGCTCCTGGATCAATTCGCGCGAATCGTCCGAATTGATGTGGCCCGCGCTGGGGTCTTCCAACACCACGTGCGGTCCGAGCCGGTCGATGTCGTATCCGCGCTGCTCGTCTTTGAACGTCACCAGGTTGCAGCGGAATACCACGTCGTCCTTGCCCACGCTCACGCCCAGGCTGGCGGCCTCCAGGGGCGAGCGTCCGAATTGCGGATACTTCTTCGCGTCGTATCCCAGGATCGTCAGGTTCGTGATCTCGCTGGTGGGGGTCGCGCCGGCCGGCGTCGTCCGCACCAACCCGAGTTCGCCCTCGCGGGCCAGGCGATCCAAGTTGGGCGTTTTCGCGGCCTCCAACGGCGTGCGATTCTGCAACCGTTGGAGGGGAATGTCGGCCATACCGTCCGCGAGCAATACCAAATACTTCATCGTCGCTTTTTTCGTCCGCTAGTAGCCCAACACTTTGACCACGTCTTCCAGACGCGCCTTGATCGTCGTGGGTTTTTGCGACACGCTGATCGCAATGTCCGGATCCTTGAGTCCGTGGCCGGTGAGCGTGCAGACCACCGTTTCCCCGCCTTGAAAATATCCGGCTCTGTTGAGCTTGATGACCCCCGCGACCGACGCGGCCGACGCGGGTTCGCAAAAGACGCCCTCCAGGCCCGCGATCATGCGGTAGGCCTCGATGATTTCGTCGTCGGTCACCAGGTCGATCTGTCCCTTGGACTCCGTGGCGGCCTCCACCGCGGACTTCCAACTCGCGGGGTTGCCGATGCGGATCGCGGTGGCGATGGTGCGGGGCTTCTCCACCACGTGGCCGAGCACGATCGGCGCCGCGCCCGCGGCTTGGAACCCCACCATGCGCGGGAGGCGATCGGCGCGCTGGCGGGCGTGATACTCTTTGTAGCCGCGCCAGTACGCGGTGATGTTGCCCGCGTTGCCCACCGGCAACACGTGCACGTCGGGCGCGCGGCCGAGTTGATCGCACACCTCGAACGCCCCGGTCTTCTGGCCTTCCAAGCGAAACGGATTGATGGAGTTCACGAGGGTCACGGGGTAGCGCTCCGCCACGCCCTTCACGATGGTCAACGCTTCGTCGAAATTGCCTTCGACTTGGATGACCCGCGCGCGGTGGATCATGGCTTGCGCGAGTTTGCCCATCGCGATTTTCCCCTCGGGAATCAGCACGAACACCCGCATGCCGGCGCGCGCCCCGTAGGCCGCGGCCGCCGCCGAGGTGTTGCCGGTGGACGCGCAGATCACCGCGTCCGCGCCGGCCTCCACGGCCTTGGAGATGGCGAGGGTCATGCCGCGATCCTTGAATGAGCCCGTCGGGTTCGCGCCCTCGTACTTCAAGAACAACCGCAGCTCGGGGTTGATGGCGGCCGCGAGGTTCTTGGTGGCGATCAACGGGGTGTTGCCCTCGTTGAGCGTGATGATCGGCGTCCGATCGCTGACCGGGAGCAACTCGTGGTAATGGGCGATGATGCCGGGCCAACCAGTCACGTCAGTCTCCCTCCCCCTCGACGCGGATCAACACGGTGTTGTCCACGACCGACGGCAACCGGTCGATTTCCGCCAATGCCCGACGCACGTCGCGTTCGAGCGCCCGGTGGGTCATCATGACCACCGCGACCGGGCCGCCGGCTTTCCGACCTTTCTGGATCACCGAGGAAATGCTGATGTCGTATTTGCCCAACAGACCGGAGATCGTGGACAGGACCCCGGGGTTGTCCACGACCGAACACCGCAAGTAATACAAACTCGATATTTCTTCCATCGCCAACAGGCGGAGCGGCCGGCGGCCCGGGCCGGCGTACGACGTGGGCGGGACGCGGCCCGTTGCGCCGTATCGGATGTTGCGCGCGATCGCGACCAGGTCGCTCACCACCGCGCTGGCGGTCGGTTGATCACCCGCGCCGCGCCCGTAGAACAACGTCTGCCCCACGAAGTCGCCCACCACGTAGATGGCGTTGAATACGCCGCCCACCTGGGCCAGCGGATTTTCCTCCGGAATCATGGTCGGGTGCACGCGCGCCTCGATCGCGTTGTCCTGCGCCTTGGCGATGGCGAGCAGTTTGATGCGGTACCCGAACTCGCGCGCAAACTCGATGTCCAGCGGCGTCACGCCGGTGATGCCTTCGGTGTAAATCTCCTTGAGCGTGACCGGCGTGCCGAACGCGAGCGAGACCAAGATCGCCAATTTGTTCGCGGAATCGTAACCCTCCACGTCGGCCGTGGGGTCGGCCTCGGCGTAGCCCGCGCGCTGCGCTTCCGCGAGCACGTCCGCGAACGCCTTGCGCTCGTCGGTCATCTTGGTCAGGATGAAGTTCGAGGTGCCGTTGATGATGCCGTAGATCGATTCGATCCGGTTGCCCGACAAACCTTCCTTGAGCGCGCGGATGATCGGAATTCCTCCGCCGACCGCGGCCTCGAATTCAAAGTCCACGTGGCGCGAGGCGGCCTCGGCGAAGAGCTCCTCGCCCGCGGCCGCGAGCAGGGCCTTATTCGCGGTCACCACGTGTTTGCCCCGCGCCATGGCGTCCAGAATGAAGCGCCTGGCAGGGTCGGTTCCGCCGATCAACTCCACCACGATATCCACGTCCGGGTGCGCGAGCACCTCGCTCGCGTTGGCGGTCAGCAGGCCGGGCGGGAGCGTCACCCCGCGGTCGCGCGTCACGTCCACGTCCGCGACCTTGATCAATTCCAAGGGAATGCCCACGCGTCGCGCGAGCACGTCGCGGTTGCGGAGCAACAATTTGACCACGCCGGAACCGACGGTGCCGAAGCCGATGATGCCGATGCCGATGCGAGACTTCATGTCCACAATGGATACGGTGACTGCTGCGAGTCCTACGCGTGTTTACGCAAGATCTTTTTCAAGCCTTGGATCGCCTGGCGCGTGCGGTGCTCGTTTTCCACCAGGGCGAACCGCACGCCGTCGTCGCCGTATTCGCCGAACCCGATACCGGGGGACACCGCGACTTTGGCTTCCGTGAGCAGGAGTTTGGAGAACTCGAGCGAGCCCATCGCGCGAAAGGGCTCGGGAATCGGGGCCCAGACGAACATGGTGGCGCACGGCCTTTCGACCTTCCAGCCGATCCGGTTCAGGCCGTTGACCAACACGTCGCGCCGTTTGCGATAGATCTCGGTGATTTCGCCCACGCACTCCTGCGGCCCGTTGAGCGCCACGGTCGCGGCGATCTGAATCGGCTGGAACACCCCGTAGTCCAGATAACTCTTGATCTTGGCCAGCGCGCCGACCATCTGGCGATTCCCCACGCAAAATCCGACCCGCCACCCCGGCATGTTGTAGCTCTTGGACAAGGTAAAAAATTCCACGCCCAAGTTTTTCGCGCCGGGGACTTGAAGGAAACTCGGCGCGCGGTACCCGTCAAAGACCAGATCGGCGTACGCCAAGTCGTGCACCACCAACAGTTGGTTCTCGGCCGCAAAATCCACCACTTGCTTGAAGAAGCCCAGATCCACGACGCGGGTCGTGGGGTTGTGGGGAAAATTGAGGATCAACATCTTGGGACGCGGCCACGTCTGCTTGTACGCAGCGGTCATATCTTCGAAAAAATCCGAATCCGAGCGCAACGGAATGCTCTTCACCTGGCCGCCCGCGATGATCACGCTGTAAAAGTGGATCGGGTACGTCGGGCTGGGAGTAAGCACCACGTCGCCCGGTTCAACCATGGCGAGCGCAAGATGCGCGAGTCCTTCCTTCGACCCGATCGTGACCACCACCTCGGTTTCGGGGTCCACGCTCACGCCGTAATTGCGCTGATACCACGCGGCCATGGCTTCGCGCAGCTTGGGGATGCCTTTGGAGAGCGAATAGCGGTGGTTCTTCGGGTTACGCACCGCCTCGATCAGTTTATCTTGGATGTGTTTGGGCGTGGGCATGTCGGGATTGCCCATGCCGAAGTCGAGAATATCTTCCCCGCGTCGTCTCGCCTCGGTCTTCATCGCGGTCACGATGCTGAAGACGTACGGCGGGAGGCGCGTGATGCGTGAAAACGCGTCCACTGATCCCCTGGATGCGGAATGTGCCGCGGTCACGATGCGGCCGACTTCCCCGAAAAGATTCGCCTCATGATACGGAAAGGCCTCATCAATGTCAAACCACTCCGACCCCGAATCGTGTGGAAAATCCTAGGTTTTCCATGAGTTCCGAGCGCGACGTGATATCCCTCACGGGAATCATCGGTGAGCTCAGCCCGAACAGAACCCCACACGGCGCCACTGGCCCCGCGGACACGATCGGGTGGCGTCTCTTTTCCGGACTCAGCGAAAGCATCCGTCTCCTCACCAGTGCGATATGCCATGTGCTGAGCGTAGAAAAGGACCGGAGGGGTGTCAAGAACGCCGCGCAGGCGCGCGGCGGCCGATCAAGCGGACGCGCCTACCAGCCCTTCGGCAAAGGCCTCGGCGTCGAACGGGACCAGGGCGTCGGAGGTCTCGCCCAGTCCCAACCATTTGACCGGCACGCCCAGTTCTTCGACCACGGCCAGCACGATCCCGCCCTTGGGCGTCCCGTCCAGTTTGGTGACCACGATGCCGGTCAACCCGAGCGCGGCGTGAAACGCGCGGGCCTGCGCCAAGCCGTTCTGCCCCACCGTGGCGTCCAAGACCAGCAGAATTTCATGGGGCGCGCCCGGGAGGGCCTTGCCGATCACGCGTTTGACCTTAATCAGTTCATCCATCAGCGCGTGTTTGGTGTGCAACCGTCCCGCGCTGTCCACAAACACGACGTCGATCCCTCGCGCCTTGGCCGCGCTCACGGCATCAAACGCGACGGCCGCGGGGTCGGAGCCCGGTTGCTGGTGGATGACCTCGACGCCCAGCCGCTCGCCCCACGTTCGCAATTGGTCGATCGCGGCGGCGCGGAACGTGTCGCACGCCCCCAACATCACGGTGCGGCCCTCGCCTCTGGCGCGCGCGGCAAGCTTTGCCACCGTGGTGGTTTTGCCCACGCCATTGACGCCGACCAAAAGCACCACCGTTGGATGCGCCTGGAGCGACGAGTCCTGGGCCGCAACCTTCGGTTGCAACGATGCGGCGATCAACGATCGCATTCGTCGCCTGACCGCACCCGGTTCCGTCTCTCCGGCGCGTTTTATTTCCGCGAGCAGGCGGTCCGTGGTGCGGATCCCGATATCCGCTTGCAGCATCGCGGCTTCGAGGTCTTCGAACGACACCGCGGGCCCCCGGACCGACCCGCCCACCAGACCCTGAAAGCCCGACGCCAGCGCGTCCCGGCTCTTTGCCAGGCCGGAGACGATACGATCCCAGAACGACACGGCTTAGGCGGGCAACTCGATCAGGCGTCGCATGGCCCGCTCTTTGGCGCGCATGACGCGGGCGTCCGCGGCGGACCGCTCGTGGTCGTACCCAAGGAGGTGCAAGATGCCGTGCACGAGGAGCGTGTTCAGCTCGTCGCTGGTCGGACGGCCCTCACGCCGCGCGCGGAACGCGGCGGTCTCGGCCGAGATCACCACGTCACCGAGCAGTTGCGGGTTGACCTCGCTGAATCGGCCTTCGGTCATGGCAAACGCCAAGACGTCGGTCGGCTCGTTGAGCTTGCGATACGTCGCGTTCAAGAGGCGCATGTCCGCGTCGTCCACGAACGCGAGGCTGAGTTCGGCGTTGACGAGACCCGTTGCGCGCAAGATCCGACGCGCATGGCGCTTCATGCGCGCGACGTTGATTTTCACCGAGTGCTGTCGGTTCACCACCGAGATTCGGAGCATTCGTAGGCGCGTCACCGCTTTCGACGGTTGTCGCGTCGGCCCTCGTACCGTTCGTAGGCCTTGATGATCGCCTGCACCAGGCGATGGCGCACCACGTCGCTTTCGTCAAAGTACACGAACCGGATGCCGGGAATGTCTTTGACCACGGACTGGATTTCGATCAAGCCCGACGGGCTCTGCGCGGGGAGATCGACCTGGGTGATGTCGCCCGTGATCACGGCTTTGGATCGAAAGCCCAGCCGGGTGAGGAACATCTTCATCTGCTCGGGCGTGACGTTTTGCGCCTCGTCCAGGATGATGAACGAGTCGTTCAATGTCCGGCCCCGCATGTACGCAAGCGGCGCGATTTCGATCTCCCCGCGTTCGACGAGACGATTGGCGTGTTCCACGTCCATCATGTCGTACAACGCATCGTACATCGGACGCAGGTACGGGTTGACCTTCGCGAACATGTCTCCGGGCAAAAACCCGAGCTTCTCGCCGGCCTCAACCGCCGGGCGGGTCAGCACGATGCGGCTCACTTCGCGCCGGACAAGCGCGGCCACGGCCATCCCCATCGCCAGATACGTCTTGCCGGTTCCAGCCGGGCCGATCCCGACCACGATGTCCGCGCTCTTGAGCGCTTCCAGGTACTCCCGCTGATGGGGTGATTTAGGGGCCAGCACACGCTTCTTCGTGCGGAGCACGGTTTCGCCGGACTCGCCGACCGGCTCATCGTCGCGGTCCCCGTACGCCGAACGAATCATGCCGCTGATCTCCTCGGGGGGAAGGTTCGGGCGTTCCCGAAGTCGTGACGCGAGCGCGCTCAACAGGCGCTCCGCGCGGCGGACCGCTCGCGGCTCGCCGTCGATCCGCAATTCGTCGCCGCGCGCGCGGATGGTGACCGCGAACGCGTCTTCAACCTCTCGAAGATGTTGGTCGAAAGTCCCGAAGAGGGCCGAGGTGTCCAGCCCTTCCTGCAATTTGAGGCGAACGCTCACGCGCGGGAATGACCTCCGTGTCTCGCGGGAATTATATCGGCAGGGTGCGGAGATTCACAAGCTATTCGCCCTGTCCCCCCTCGAGCTTGGAAGTTTGGGCGCGCGGCTGCGTTGGTGAAACGCGTCGAGACGGTCGCTATTGAATTCTGACCCGCCCGGTGTTTTGGGTCACCGTGATCGTGCGTCGCACCGTTCCACCGGTATCCTGGACATTGATCGTACATCCGGAGTCCGCCGAGCCATTGGGGTTGAATGACAGTGTGAAGTTCGGCGCCGCGCCCAGACAACCGGCTTGCGCCAACACCACGGTTTGTGACGCGTTGACCCAATTCGTAACAACGGTGGCCCAGGCCGTGCTGCCGGAACTGGCGTTGCCTTGCACCAACCGATACCGGTTGGCGCCTGCGGTCAGGTCGAGTTCGACCCGGTTCTCACGATTAAACGACACCGTCCGGCTTCGCGCCTCACGGAGCATGGACCCAATGGCCATGGCCTCTTGTCGAAACACCGCGTTTTGTTGCATCTGCAATCCATAAGGAATCGCGATGGTTGCCAAAATGGCCACGATCGCAATGACGGTTGCCAATTCAACCAGGCTCGCCCCTTTTTCAGAACGCATTATCCCTCCGGCGATGAAATGTCCAGTTCAAACGGCTGCGACGCCGACCCCCCAAGCCCGTCGTCCGCCGCCACTTCGACCCGTTGCCGTCCCGGCCCCACCCCCGCCAGCGACCAGCGAATAACGCCGGTGGGGTCCATGGTCATCCCCGCCGGCCCCGTGAGCAGCCGATACTGAACCGGATCACCGTCCGGGTCAATCGCCTGCGGCCGGTACACGTAGTGGGCGCCGCCGGTCACCGACGGGGGGCGACTCACGAACACCGGTTTGGCGTTCGACATCTCCGCCACGCCGGACGTGTAGGGTTCGCCGCGCGATTCGTGGTCATGCGGGGTCACGGTCACGGTGACGCGGTCGCCCCGTTGGTACCGGTCTCCCCGCAACACGTGGGTGGTTTCAGTGGTCAGGATTTCGTCGTTGCGGGTCCATTGGTACTCCCATTGAATCTCGTCGCCATCCGCATCCACGCCCATCGGCGTGGCGGTCAGGTCCATCCGCTGCTGAGACGCGTCGAACGGACGGGCCAGCGACACCCCCGATGCGCGGGGGGGGCTGTTCTGAACCATAGTTTCCACCTGCGCGCGTTGCTCGTTGAGCGCCACGTCCACCCTCACGGTGTCGGACCTGCGCAACAGGGTTTTGGGGAACACCGGTCCGGATTCTCCCTCCACGGGGATCCCGTTCACGAACCAGGCGTACGTCGCCGCAGCTTCGTTCGCCACCGCGGTGAGATCCTGCCCCGCGGTGGCGATGCCCGGTTGGAACACGACCGACAATACCGCGTCCTGCGCGCTCACCGCACGACTCGTGACGGCGCTGTCAGCGGCCTCGACCACTCGCGTGTTGGAGCCGGACGCAGGCCCGCTCCCCGTACGATCGCAGCCGCCCATCGCCGCCATCACCACCGCCACCACCCAACACGCTTTGGAGCATATGGCTTTCACGTCTCTCCCGCCTTTCTCACAACGCGTGGTCCCGTCCCAAGCGCGGATACTTGGGACGGGACCGCCTCCGCGATCGTTGCCCCTCGTTACAGCACCCGCCGCCAGTAGATATCGATGGAGGCATCTTTCTCCGAGCCTTGTGGGCTACAGATCTTATCCCCCGCGGCACAGAGCAAGTCCGATGATCCATCTGCGTTGATAATCGGCACCACCCCCGATGGAATCCCTTGTCCCATGGTCTGGACCCGATCGGTCTTTTTGACCACCTCGCCCCCGGCATTGGTTGCCCGGCTGCCGAGGCTGGTGTCGGAGTCATTGGAGGTGTCGAAGTTAATCACCGCCTCGCCGGTTTTATAATTCACCACGTACAACCGCCCGGTGCCAATGGCTTCCTGCTCGCAGGCATCGCCGTTGTTGACCGCATCCGGGGTGTAGGTGGTGTAGTAGTTGTAGAAGAACGTCAGCACCGGCGCGAGCATTTTTTCGCCCGTGTTCTCAAGACGGATGAACCACCCGTACTCGTCTTCCAGCTCTTCAAGCATGGCCGCGATCGCCGTTTCATCCGTGCTCGCCTGGAGTTCGTCGTCGGTCACGTCAACCAGTTCATCCGTATCCGTCTCACGCACCGGATCGGTTTGCCCGCGATCCTTGACCGAATACAGGCGATCCACCACCGCGGTGTTGAGCGGGTGTTCGCGGTCGCCGGTCCCAAACGCCAGGACGTTGTAGCCGTCTTGGAGCACCACCGAGGGCGGGAAAAAGATTTTCCGGCCACGATCACCGGACCCGAGCACGCCGCTCGCCCCGCCGGAGAAGATCCGCCGCACGCTCCAACTCGACGTGCTGGTGCTGCCGATCTCGGCGGCCCACATCCTGCCGCCGGTATCTCCCACGTAGATTCGGTCATTATACCCGTCGTAGTCGGTATCCACCGTGGCCACTGAACTGGGGATGGAATATCGCATCACGCTGTTATCGGTGTACGTGTACCCCCAGATCTTCCACCCGCTTCGACTCAGATCCGGGGCACCGCTTGAAATATTCGCGATTTCCGCCATGTAGATCCCGCGGCCCTTGGGACTGACCCCGGTGGATGACACCTCCGAGCTGGAAACATTGCCTTCACCGGTGTCGGACGGCGCCACCGTGCTGAAGGACGTCACGGCGCCGTATCGTCCGTCTTCGTTGTAGTTGTCGTACCCGGCTCCAAACATCCCCACGATCTTGATGTCGGTTCCGATCTTGACCTTGGCCAATTCCATATCCGACCACGTTTGGCCCAACTCCGAATACTCGGTATTGACGCCGGACGGACTCACGGACGCGCTGATTCGCCAGAGATACTGCGGATCATCCGGCGTGGAGAGGTCGAGCGCGTAGTAGTACCCGCCTCCTCGACGCTCGCCGATAATGACGATCACCTTGTCCCCGCTCGCGGTCTCGATGTTGCCGTCGCGATCCGCGTCGTAACGGTACACGGTGGGCGAACCGTCCACAAAATAGGTATGAGTGGTGCCGCGGAGGTAGGTGAGGTTGGGCAGAGCATCCGGGGGGATAAAAGCCCAGGCCTCGCTGCCGTCGCAGTCTTTAAACGCGTGGAGCATTCCGTCATTGCCGCCCACCAGAACGAGGGTCCGGTTGTCGGTGCAGTCTCCTTCGTTGCCGTACGTATAGTTCTGATACCCTACCACCACGGGTTTGGAGTGCAAAATGTCGCCCAGAATCCACTCACGTTTGTCCGTGGTGTCGCCGTCCAAATCCTGGTCGTACGAGTCAATCCCGTACACGTAATTGACGAGCCGGTCCCGGTCGGTGTCGGTCGCGACACCCAGCATCGCGGCCGTAATGTTGGTGGTGTTAAACAGGTTGGACGAGTCGTTCAAGTCCGCGTTGCCCAAGTAGGTATACAGCAACCGCGGGCTCGTCGAGAAGTCGCGGTCCAATAGCGCCTGCCCACTGCCCCCGCTGTCCACATCCCCCTGGTCGGGCGTGGCGGTCCAATACGAGGTGGAGGTGCTGCGAAAGCTGCCGTTGCTCGACCCGGCAGGCAGGGTTTCGTTGGTCCGATCATCGAGCCCATTGCCGTCGTTGTCCACCCAATTCGCGTAGTCGCCGTTCTTGTCCACTACGGATCCTTCGTCATCGATCCCATACTTCTTGAGGTTCCCCAGCCAAAAGCCGGCGCTCCCTTGCGGCTTAAAGAACCCCAGGTACACGCGCGCCCCGCTGTATGTGCGGTTTTCCGGGCTCACCGGCACCACCGGGGCCACGAACGACGAATTCACCTCGATGATTTGCCCCAGGATCTGGGTGAGCGCATTGGTCAGTTGCGCCTCGTCGTCGGACAGAAAGGCCTGGCCGCCGCCATTGGCCGCGGTTTCCTGGAGCAATTTCACGGCCCCGGCGTTGCCGCCGCCGAGCCCGAACCCGACCGTGTACGTGATGACGTTCTGGGTCCCGGAGTAGGTCGTGGACAGGTCGGTGTCGTGCAGATACTTGGCGACGTCGTCCAAATAGTCAGACCCGCTGTTATTATAGTTCTTGGCCGGATCATTATTCGGCTCGAATCCATCCTGATCGCAGTCGCCGTCAATACCGTTGGCGCCGGTAGTACAAATCGATTGGAGCACGTTGTCGTTATCTTGCGTTGACATCCCGTCGGTGACAATCACCACGTAATTCTGTTGGCACGCCGCCTCGATTGGTGACGTGTAGACGGTAGGGCTGTTGAACGCGCTCGCCACGCCTTTGTAGTACAACATCGCCTCAAACAGGCTCTCGGCCAACGGGGTCCACGAATCCGCGACAATCGGCGAAATAGCGTTCACAAGCGCTTGCCGGTTGGTGGTGGTGCCGCTGAAAATCGCGTCCATGTCCTTGATCGAGGCCGTGTAGGAATTGTAGGTGCGAAGTCTGGAGCCTTGGTTGTTATTGAACACCATCAAACCCAGCTTGATGCCGCTCGTGCTCTGCACCACGTTCGTCACCACCCGTTTGGCAATATCGATCTTCGGCTCCGGCGCTCCCACCTCGCTGCGCCAGTTGATCCAGTTGCCCAACGCGTAGATCCCGTTCCCGCTTGCGCACGCCCCCGAAGTCTGGAGCCGGCGGCTGCCGCTGTTCCACTGCCCGGTGGTTTGCAGGCGGTTTCTGGGGTTGGTCCCGCCGCACGACGTGGTCACCGACGTGACGTTCGCCACGTGCGCGGTCCAATTCCCGCACTCCAACCCGAACGCCGTGCACTTATAGACCGTATTCGTCGCGCACGGCGATCCGCCGCAGTCGTTGCTCGCCGCATACGTGGTGCCCGGGTTATACGGATTCCCCGGGGCCGCCTCGTCATTCATGCTTCCCGATGTATCGAGAATAATCATCACGTTGGGCTGCACGTTCGATGGGCCGCCGCCGAAGATCGCGGTGTCTCCCACGTATAGGTCGGCCGCTGCGCCCGCCAACGACGGCGACAAGAGCACGGCGATGCCCAGCATCAGGACTCTCAGCACGGTTTTCATCGTCAACCTCCCATTAGCCCCACGTCCAATCAAAGCCACGTAAGTTAACTCTCCGAGCCGTCATGGCGGTTGGACTGGAAATTCAGAAAATTGCCGGTGGCCCACTCCGTGGGTTCACCCGACCCGCACCCACCCGTGACACTGAGCGGTCCGCGCCAGAACCCCCGCTCTTGCAACGCGGTGCGGGCTTCCCGGCACGTGATCTGGTTGAGCAGCGCCGGGCGCTTGCTGCCGGCCCAGCCCTCGGTGTGGTGCGTGATGTGGTAGATCCTCGCGGACTCAAACATGCCAGAGTACTCCTTCTCCGGGTTGTACCCTTGGCCCGGGCCGTGTTCGGAGTCGGCTACCCTCGTGGCGGCATAGGGCCCTGCTGCCGTATCAGCCGCTTGTGTGGCTGAACCCAGCACCGCCACCATGCAGACCGCAACCACAGCGGCGAGACCCGCAACGCGCGTATGAATTCGTCGAACGTGGGAATCGTCTTGTATGGAGAATGTGTTCACGGCGTGCCTCCTATTTGAGAACCACTTTGCCGAACTGGACTTCGACCATCGCCTGGGTGTTGTTGGGACCCACACCCGTGGCCTCAATGGCGTAGTGGATCGTCTTAAACAACTTTGCGTCAAACGCCATGTCGTCTGACAGATCGTTTGGCGGCGGCCCGGACGTCAGGTAGGTGACGGTAACGTTCTCCGCATCGTAGCCCGAAATGGTCACTGACGGATCCGTCACGCTTCCCTCGCCGATGCCGGTGTAGACCGCGGGATTGGCCTTGGCGAATTCAACGGCCGCGTCCGCGGTCAACAACGCGCTTTGCGAGTGGCGATCGTTCGCCGCGATCCGGAGCTCAACCGTGGACGCCGCCAAAATCATGCTGCCGACCAATCCCAGCAACACCAACATCCAGAGCGAGAGCACCAAGGCCACTCCGTGTTCGTTATCGTGTCGATTCACAACATTCCTCCGTTAGCGATTGCGTATCGCCGCCACGGACATCAGGGTACGGGTTTTGAGGTTTCCCCCAGCCGCTGCCGCCGTGTCCACGACTTGCCCCGAGATAGTGACCCGAATCGCGCGGATCGAACTCATCTGCGCCGCGGTCGGCGCGTCCACCTCCGTGGTCCCGCTGAGCAGGTACCGAAACTGCAGGTCGCTGATATTGGTCGCCACCACCAGCGCACCGCCGAGCGGCGCCGGGGTGAGCGTACGCATCAAACAGTTGCCGGCCAACGGCGCAGGACAAGCCGCTACCGAATACTGCACGGTATGGGGGAAGTCTTCGGCTCCTCCCACCACACTGGTCCTGATGATGCTGTCGCCTTTTTCCACCACGCCGGTTCCGGCCACGTCGGCGCTCAACTGTAAACAGGGCGCGGGAACCGCGCCGCACGGGTCAGTGTCCGGATTGACCTGGACCACCGTGAACACCATGTCCGTAGCCGGCGCGGTGGGGGCGACGGGTTCTCCGTTGATATTGACGATGCGGACCTTGCTCACTCCCTCGTCGGCAGCCTCAAACCCCCCGACTGTGCCCGCGATCATGCGGACCGACAAATCGAGCAGGTCCCCGACAGCCAGGGAAACTTCTCCAATCGAATCGTCGATCGTTGACGTGACCACTGATTCCCCCGCCGTGTTCATCATCAACATGTCCGCGGTGGGTGATGCGTTGTTCGTAACCGCGTTGACTGGATTGACGTCGACCCCGCCCACTTGGACTCCTTTTAACGCAAAACCCGCCATCGAAATATCTCGGATCATCTGGTCCATGGCGATGCGCAGGTTCTGTTGGACGTCCACCACCTCGCCCTCCACCGTGGCCGACCGCTGGTGCGCGACGTACAGGGTGTTGATCGCGCCGACCACCACGCCCAAGATCGCGATCACTATCAGCAACTCGACCAGGCTAAATCCCGTCTCCGGATATGCTGGGCGCTGTTGGGTGTCCCCGGTCATACCGCCCCCTGCGTTTTCTTGTACCCAGTCATCGTGATCGTTCGATCGCTGCCGGTCACCGTCAGCACCATTTGGGTCAAACCCGGAACCGTCACTCCGTCAACCGTGGCGTTCGGCGTGATCGTGAGCGTGGCACTAAACACGATCCCCTGCACGGTGCGGGTGTTCGCCGCAGTTTGTGGGTCCAGGTCAAACGCGCCCGCGGACGCGGTGGTAAAAATCGCGTCCGAGTCCGGCCGCGAGATCAGTTCTTCCAATGCCGCGCGGGCGACCCCGGCCGCCGCAGTGGTGCGTTGTGCCAATCCATCGGCTCCCAGCGCCGTGGACTGCATGTTCAGCGTGGCCATTAAGCCCACCGACAAAATCGAGATTGCTACCAGTAATTCCAGCAGTGTGAACCCGGCTTCTGATCGCATGCTGTGATCTCCCGTTCAACCTGTTCGCACGACTGGGAGAGCACGATCCGTGCCCGGCCGTGCCCGAGCGCAAGTGCCTGAAAGATCAAGGCCCTGCGCCGATGCCGACGCAAGGCCCTGCCGATCGAACGGTGACGGAAACCATACCTATGTAGTGCGTTACTCTGTCGGGGCGGCGACCGCGGGCTTTCCTAATCCCTTTAAGAAGTGCGTTCAGAGGCGGCCGTTGATTCCGTAGAGATCGAACAGGGCGGGACAGGTGTCGACCCGCCACGGCCCGGTTGGTTCACTTATGGACCGTCGAAGATGATGACGCGTCGGCTACCTGGTTTGACGACGACCGGAGGAAATCCTGATCGGTACCCTTGCCGCAACGCCGCGTCGTACCACACCTCGATGGCGCTTGCGTCGCGAACGCCACGCAGCGCGGCCAGTGCGCCCACCAGATTGACGCGTCCAGATGCCGAAAGGTCGCCGACGACCACGAGGACCCCTCGGTAATGGACGGCGCCGACGGTGATCCCGCTGGCAGAGGGTCGGCCGTCGGCGCTGTCCAAAGCCGGCGGCGTATCCAGGGTGACGGAGCGCCCCGTGCCTGGACCGAGTCGGAGGTGCGCGCCGATGTATGCCACCGCATCGAAGTGATCAACCGTCAGATCGAGGGTGTCGAGGTTATCCTCGCGCGGCGGGGCTCCGTCCAGGGTGTCGATGAACACCAGCCGTCCGGAGCCTGAAGAGGCGGCAAGAGCCGCGGAGGGCGAGAGACCTGGCCCGCCGTCTCCCGGATACAGGAGGCCGGTCCCGCGGGTGGCAAAGTACACGCCGTGTTCTCTGGCGAACGCCCGCAGCGCGTTGTGCGGCCAGATCCCGAGCGGGCCGATATACACGCCGTCTCGTACGTGCTCGAACGGACGCGCAAACCCGATCCCATCACGCGGAATCCCGACAATCCCTCCGCTGGCGATGACACCCGCCCATCGATCGCTGCCTGGCTCGCTCGGATACGCCGAGCCGGTAATCGGCGCCAACGGGTCGCGCAATGGGAGGCGATCGAGAATCGCGGTGAGATCCGCTGACCCGTCAACCGCCACGTCGCTCCAATGCACCCTGACCGGGATGGTAGTCGCGCCGAGGTCCCTTATGGTCACCGCGCGCGGGAATCCCCGCCAAGGACCTTCAACCAATTCAGCCCGAACCGCGGTTGACGCGCCCTCAACCGTCGCTCGACTGACCACCGTCGCCACCGCCTCGGGACTCTGCGGCGCAAAAATACGGAGCTCCACCCGAGCGGCCCTCGGCGCGCCGCGCGGTTCGCCCACGAGATCCGGGGGCGGATCCAGCGCGGTCTCGGCTCCGCTCCACAGCACCCGTACTCCCGGATTCTCGATCGTTCCCACGAACTGCCGTGACCCGTCACTCCCCACAAACGAAGGCAAACCCTGCGCGGCGAGGCATCGCTTGCGAAACACGGCGGCGAGATCCGACGGAGCGCCGCACTCGCCGACCTGATCCGCGTCGATCGTTCCGTCAACCGCCGACGGATCGGCAAACCACGCGAGGACGCGCTCAATCCCCGCGTGCGCCAGGAGCCGCGCGCGCACTTCCCGACCGTCGAGACTCGCCGACTCCACTTTCGCGGCCACCACTCGCAGCCAGGAACCGGTCACGATGGACATCACCGCGAGAACGGCGAGCGCATACGCGGCGATCGCGCCGCGCTCGTCGTGTCGGGTCGTCATGAACCCTCCACCATAATCCGTCGCAGCCGCGTCGGGAGGTCTTGCATGCTGAGCCTGATCGTCAGGAGTCGGCCTGCTTGCTCCGCCTCGAACCCGACGACGTGGTCCGCGATTCGCTGCGTGCCCCCGTCTTGAGTGCGCATGAGGCGAGCTTGTCCGTCGAGCCGGTACATCACCCGGTTGACCAACGCCACGGGACTCCCGGCCGGGAACGCTCGCGGGAGCGCCGCCTCCAGCCTCAGGCGATCCATGGAACGGCTGGCGATGCGGGCGCAGTGGGATACGTCGTCCGACGGATCGTGGCCCTCGCCCGGATCGGTCAGCATGACGGTGTCGCCGGCTTCAACCGCGTCGCCCGCGGCAACAACGGCCTCCCAGCTTCCTGATAAAGCCGCGTCACGAAGCACGGTGTGTCGGTCGTAGAGGTTCGCGGAGAACTCCATCCGCCCTGGTGTGATCCGGATGCCACGACTCGGGCAGCCCGTTGACGTCTGCGCATCCACGACCGCCCCGACTTCTGCGCCGATCAGCGCCAGCGCAAACTGCGCGTGTTGGTCACGATCGATCCGCGTGGCCGCCGAACGATACGACGCCTGCGAGAGGAAGAGCGCGTGGCCACACAGAGCCGCCACGATCAGACCCGCGGCGGTCGCCACGAGCAATTCCACCACGGACGCGCCGCGTTCGGAGCGGCGACCGCCGCGGGAGGCGTGGCCGCGGTTCACGGCGTCAGCCCCTTCGCCAACAGTCCGGCGACCGTATACGTCTGCAACTCGCCGCGGCGCATCCACTGCGTCGCCACGAACACTCGGACTGACCCGGGACGTGGCCAGTCCGGTTCGACCCGCCATCTGCGCACGATTCCATCTTGCTCGTCTTCACCGACCAGCGTCCCTCGCTCCACGTGTTCGGTCGGGTCGGCCGGTACCGCGGCCGCGTCGTAACCCAACCCCAACTTCTCGGTCACCTTGTCGTCGGCCAACCAGATGGCGCGCTGGCGCTGATCGGCGGTCGCGGCGATACGGAGTCCTTCGGTCAATCCGGTCGACACCGCCGAAAGCCCGATCATGAGGATGCACAACGCGACCAGCGTTTCGATGGCGCTGAATCCTCTCTCGCGCCTTTCGGCTCGAATCAGTTCCATCGGGAGCCGTCCCACGACGCGATCGACGTGTGGCCGGTCAGACTGACCGTCACTTTCCGCGCCGCACCGCGTCGCGATCGAATCCCGACCGAGCCCACGCTGCTCTGGGGGCCCGGTCGGGGCGCGATCCAGATGGTGTTATCGCGGAACGTCACCCCGTCCACCGTCGGATTGTCCGGAACGCCAAAGAAGAGGGGAGCGGGGAGCCGGTGATGACGAACCGCGCCATCCGGCCAGACCGTGGCGTATGAGCCGGTTGCGGGATCCACCACCACGGACAGCCGCCTGCCGGTCGCCCTCGCGTCACGCTGGGCTTGCTGAATCTCTCCGGCCAAGACGCTGGCGGCCGACGCGAGCTGGGCGCGGTCGGTCATATCCTCCAGGACCGGCCAAGCCATCGCGCCCAGAATCGCCAGGATCGTCAGGACCGTCAGCAGCTCGATGCCGGTATACCCGGAGTGGCTTCGTAAGCCTGTCAGGACCATGCCGAGGTCGTACTCCAAGAGTCGTGCCACGGCCAAGGCACTGTCTGGACCGCCCGCTGACCCGGTTAACCTGAACAGCCTGCGCGGCCGTTCAGTTAGGGGGCGACCACTATGAACGTTTTCTCAGGGTTTCGACCCGCGCGAGGTCCGCGCTGCCAGTGGGCGTAGTCGCGGGAGAAGTGTGCAGCGGGTCAAGGGCGTTACGCCGCGTCAGCCGGAGCGTCTTTTTCTTCCGGACCCGATCGCGTTGTCGGTCGTTCGATTTCATACTCTTTGATCTTGGTGAGCAGAGTTTTATAGCTCACACCCAAGATGTGGGACGCCCGGCTCTTATTGCCGCCCGTGCTCTTGAGCACCTTCCGGATCATCCGTGTCTCGGCCATGCGCACTGCGGCCGCGGCCACGTCGTGGAGCGTCCCTTCCAAGGCGATTTCGCGCGCGTGGATTTCACTGAGCTCTTGTTGACGAATGCCCAGTTGTTCTTCTTCGATCACGTCGCCGTCGCTCAGGATCACGGCTCGCTCGATGCAGTTTTGCAGCTCGCGAATGTTTCCGGCCCAGGGATGATTCATCATGACCTGCCACGCGCCATCGGACAGCCGCTTGGGCGCTTGTTTCATCTCCCGACAAAAGTGCCCCAGGAAGTGCTCGAGCAGCGCCGGAATATCCTCGCGCCGCTCGCGCAACGGAGGAATCGTGATGGGAAGCACGCTTAACCGAAAGAACAGATCCTCGCGGAACGCCTGCTGCGCGATGGCCGCGCGGAGGTCCTTGTTCGTCGCCGCCACCACGCGCACGTCGATCCGAACCCGCGCGGTGCCGCCCACCCGGCAAAACTCCTCTCCCTCCAACACCCGGAGCAGCTTGGCCTGCAGGCCCAGGTCGAGGTCCCCGATCTCGTCGAGAAAAATCGTCCCGTGATCGGCCAACTCGAATTTCCCGATGCGGCGATCGGTCGCGCCGGTGAACGCGCCGCGCTCGTGGCCGAACAACTCGCTCTCGAGCAATTCTTTCGGGATCGCCGCGCAGTTGATCGCGACGAACGGTCCGTCCCGACGCGGACTGAGTCCGTGCACTGCGCGGGCAAACAACTCCTTTCCCGTGCCGCTCTCTCCCAACAAGAGCACCGTGGTCCGGCTTGGCGCGACCCGCTGAATCTGATCCACGATCGCCACCACGCGCGGATGTTTGCCGATGATGCGCGGCAACCCCGCGTGCGTCGAGGCGTCTTCTTTCAGCAACAGGTTCTCCGCCACCAAGCGCTGTTTTTCCAGCGCTCGTTCGATCAACAATAAGAGGTGGTCGGGGTCAAATGGTTTGGTCAAAAAATCGTACGCCCCATCTTTCACCGCACTGACCGCGTTTTCGATCGTGCCGTGCGCGGTCATCAGAATGACCGGCAACAGGCTATTGTGATCTTTGGCGACTTGCAGGACGTCGAACCCGGTCTTGTGAGGAAGTTTCAGGTCGGTCACCACTAAATCAATCTTGCGCTCGCGCAACCGTTGAATGGCTTCCCGGCCGTCGCGCGCCCAAATGACTTCATATCCGTGCGCGCTCACCGCCGCGGTTAACATGGACGCCATCCCCTCGTTGTCTTCGGCGATCAAAATCGTCAGCATCGGTTCCGTTCCTTTATGCCGCCCGGCTCAGCCAGGCGGTTCGTGTAGGGTCATGGCGACAGGAAACGGGCAGGGTCAGACGAAAGGTGGTTCCTCGTCCCTCCGCGCTTTGGACCGTGATCTGGCCTCCGTGCGCCGATACGATCTTTTGGACCAAGGCGAGCCCCAACCCGTGGCCCCCCGCCTTGAGCGTAAAAAATGGATCAAAAATATGACCCACGTGTTCCGCGGGGATTCCGCTTCCGGTGTCCGATATCACCAGCTCGACGGCATCCGCCGCCCCCTGCGACCGCGCAATCGCTACTCGCAACACCCCTCCCTCCGGCATCGCGTCAACCGCGTTGTGCGTCAAATTCTTGAGCACCTGTCGCATCAGCGTGGGGTCCCACTCGGTCTCGTCCGGCACGCCGACGGCCCAAGACACCTCCAGGTTGACGTCGCCCCGACCCGGATCGACGCACACGCCCTCCGACACCAACTCGCGGAACGCCACCCGTTCAACATGCGGCTCCATGCGTCGTCCGAACGCCAGCAGGTCGTCGATCAGCCGCTGCATCATCCCCAGTTCGCGTTTGATCGCGTCGACCATCGAACCGGCCTGTGAATCCTGTTGGGTTTGTTTGCCCAACATCTTGGTCCACCCCACGATCGTGCCCATATAGTTTCGGAACTCGTGGGCAATCCACGCAGACATCTCCCCCAACACCGCCAGCCGCCGCTCGGACTCAACCCGCTCTTCCAGTCGCTTGATCTCGGAGAGGTCGGTAAAGACCAAGGCCGCCCCAATCGGCTGGTCATTCCGGTCTCGGAGCAACGCGCTGGAGAGCCCCACCCAGACCCGGTCCCGGTCACATCGGCGAAATTCCCACTCGCGGCGCGAAATGGGCGCAAGCGTCTCGAGTGATCCGCGCACCATGGCCGGGATGGGCGTATCGCCGCCAAACACGTCCTGACACGGACGACCGAGCACGTGCTCCGCGTCAAAGCCCAGAATGCGCTCCGCGGCCGCGTTAAACGTGGTGATCCGTCCGGCGGGATCACAGGTGATGACTCCGCTCGCGATGCTGCGCAAAATGTTGCCGTGGTAACTCTCGACGTCTTCCGCGCGCGCCACCGCCCGCGCCCGAAGCTGTTCGAGTTCCGCTTCCTTCTCCTTGAGCTGTCGGAGAACCTCTTGAAAGGTGTGCATGACGAAACCGGCCCGTTCCTCCGAGCCCGGCGTCGCGGTCGACCGGCGTTGGAGCCGAAACATCACGGCGGCCACGCCGATGGTGCTCATCCCCACCACGATCGCCAGGTCCACGGCCGAGACGATCTGTTCCGCCACGGGATGTGGAAAGAGGTGCCGACGCAAGCCCAGCGCGGTCAACATCAACACGCAGAACACGGTGAGCGAGACGAGAGATCGAACGACGCGGAAACGAGGCCACATGCGGCGAGATTACGCGCCCAACCGGAGATACCACGCGATCAGTTCGGGCCCCGCGAACAACGCCGCGCAGGCGCCCAACGCCAGAAACGGACCGAACGGGATGGGTTCGCCGCGCTGTTTGATGCGCAGCGCCATCAGGGTGAGCCCGATGACGGACCCGGCGAGCGCGCCGACGAAAATCGTGACCAGCACCGCGCGCCATCCGAGAAACGCGCCGATCATCGCCAGCAGCTTGACGTCGCCCAAACCCATTCCCTCTTTCTTGAGGATCTTCTCGCTGCCCACCGCCACTCCATATAACAGTCCGCCGCCGAGGATCGCCCCCAGCAGCGCGTCCACGAAGCTCCCGGCTAACACGGTGCCCGCCGAGATCAACCCGATCACGATGCCGGGGTAGGTGATCCGGTTCGGGATGATCTGATGGTCCCAATCGATGAAGGTCACGACCAGCAGCGAGGAATAAAACGCCCCGAACACCACCGCGTCCGGCGTGGCGCCGAACCGATACCATATCAGGATGTAGCCCGCCGCGTTGAGCGCCTCGACCGCGGGATACCGAATCGAAATCGGACTCCGGCACGTTCGGCAGCGTCCGCGGAGCAGGAGATACGAGATGATCGGGATATTGTCGTAGGGGCGAACCGGGGCCTGACAACCAGGGCATCGCGAACCCGGCCTCACCAGCGACTCGCCCTGTGGCAGCCGGTGGATACAGACGTTCAGAAAACTTCCGATCAGGGCGCCGAACACCCCGATTGCGGTGATGATTTCCCACTGGGGCAGCATGCCGTGCTCCGAGCGGAGGAAAGATAACACACGCGACCGAGAAGGCAAGGCCGTTCAACGTGGTTCACGATGTTCCGGGGGTTCAAGTTGAACGGTTGAACCAGGTTGAACCCAGTTGCGGTTAATCCAGATCGATCGGTCGGATCGGCGGCGGCGCGTTGGGATCCACGCGCTTGAGCGACTCTTTCACCTTTTCCTCGAGCAGGCGGCTCCGGTCGTTGAGCGCTCGGCGCTCTCGTTCAAAGCGATCCGCCACCTCTTGCCGCTTGACGTCGAGTTCCTTCACCAAGTCGTTAAGAGATCGTTGCGGGGGCGCGGGCTCCGGATGATGCCAGATCACGGCTCCGGTCGCGGCATCGACCGTCAGCTCGGCGTGACAGCATGGGCATGTGACGATAAGACGACCGGATTCACCGGCGGTGGGAACGGACGGCGTCATGGGACGTACTATACACCAAAAACACGGTCGCGAGATATCGCCGTTAACCGATACAAGTCCGCCTTAAATTGTTGGTTTTTATCCTTTACATTGCGCCAAATCGTATGTTATAGATCGCCCCGTTCATCTTGGAACGACCTTCATCGGGATGGGTTCGCGATGCGGCTAACACGACTGGAGATCACTGGGTTCAAGTCCTTCGGCGATCGGACCGTTCTGACGTTTCAGCCGGGGATTACCGCCATTGTCGGACCCAACGGATGCGGGAAAAGCAACATTGCTGACGCGATTCTGTGGTGTCTGGGCGAACAGTCGCCAAAAACTCTGCGCGGCGACCGGATGGAAGATGTGCTGTTCAATGGGAGCAGCCGCCGAGCCGCCACCGGATTAGCCGAGGTGTCCCTCACGCTGGGCGGCGTCAGGCCCGGGGAGATCGAAGGCGTGGCCGGCTCCTACAGCGAAGTGACGATCACGCGCCGCTTGTACCGCTCGGGAGAAAGCGAATATCTGATCAACCGAATCCCCTCGCGGTTAAAAGACATCAAAGACCTCCTCATCGAGTCCGGGGCCGGCATCAAGGGCCACACGATTCTCGAACAGGGTAAAGTCGGCGAAATCGTGACCGCGTCGCCGATCGAACGGCGCGCCCTGGTGGAAGAGACCGCCGGCATCACCAAATATAAAATTCGCAAAGCCGAAGCGTTGCGCAAGTTGGAGTCGACCGAACAAAACCTCCTGCGCGTGCGCGACATCATCAGCGAGGTCAAACGACAGCTCGCGTCGTTGGACCGGCAAGTTCGGAAGGCGGAGCGTTACCGCCAGACCGCCGAACACCTTCGCGCGCTGGAGTTGCGCGCCGCGGTGACCCGTTATCGGGAGTGGTCGTCGCAGACCGAAACCCTCACCGCCGAGTTGGACCGCGCGCGCGCGGACTCCGCGGGCGCGATGGCCCAATTGAGCGCCCTTGACGCGGCCACCGAATCGCTCAAGACCGACGTCGCGGAATTAGAAGGTCGGCTCCATGAAGCGCGGAGCGAGCTGACCTCTCGCGAGACCGCCGCGCGCGACGCGCATCACCGGATCGATGTGTTGGCCGCTCAGGCCGAAGAATGGCGGACGCAACAAACCACGCTGGCCGCCGAACTCGACGAGATCGCCCGCTCGCTCGCGGCGCGAGCCGCCGAGCAGGCGCGGCTGACCGACCAGGCGGCGGCGTTGGACGCCGCGATCGAAGAACGCACCGGCTTGGTCGCCGACCGTGAAACAGCGGTGCGAACCCTGGAACAGCAGCTCGCCCAGGTGGCCGCGGACATTGAACGCACCCGCCATCGCGTGTTCGAAGCCGCCTCCGCGGTCACCACCGCGACCAACGCCTTGACCAGCCTCGCGGCGCGCGGGGAGGACCTCGATCGTCGGCGCGCGCGTTATCGTGACGATATCGCAACCGTCCAGACCGAGATCGCGAACAAACGCGTGACGCATCACGAGTTCGAGACTTCCCACCAGCTCCACGCACAGTCGCTCGCCACGCGGGATGCGGAACGAACGGCTTTGCGGGAGGTCTCGGCCTCACGGCAGGCCGCCCTCCAAGAGGGAGAGGCGGTCCTGACCGGCCGGCGCGATGAACTGATGCGGTTGCGCGCGACGTTGGATTCGCTCCGCGCGTTACAACGCGACCTGGTGGGGTACGACGAAGGCGTTCGTCGCGTCTTGTTGGCGGACCCCTCAGGCGCGCCGGCGAGCGGGCTGTTGGGGGTGGTCGCGGATATTCTGGACATTCCGGTTGAGTATGAGCGCGCCGTGGAAGCCGTGTTGACCGACCGGTTGCAGGGCGTGGTCTCCGAGAATCAGGAACACATTGCGGCGGCGCTCGCGCTGTTGGATCACCAACAGGCGGGACGCGCCGTGTTCGTGCCGAAGACGCCGCGGACCGTTGTCCCCACCGCGGACGTCACCGGGACATTCCCGACGTCGGACGGCGTCTGCGGGCCCGCCGCGCGGTTCGTGGGGTGTCGGCCGGGGTTCGAGGAGCTCCGCGACGCACTGTTTGCGACCGTGGTGATCGTGGAAGACCGCGCAACCGCCCGGCGGTCGTGGGAAACGGACGAACGCGGCCTGACGTGGGTCTCGCGTTCAGGCGACGTGTTTTATCCCTCGGGCATGGTCAGCGGAGGAACAGGCTCGAATGCGGGCCTGAACCTGCTGGAGCGAAAACGCCAGATCAAAACCATCGAACTCGAGACCCTGAACGCCGAGACGGCCATCGCCCCGTTGGAAGCCTCGGTGGCGTCGCTCCGAGAGGCGCTTGACGCGGACCGCTCGGCGCTGGAAGCGCTCGATGCCGAGGTCCGAGAAGCCGAACTTCGTCTGCTTCACGATCGGAAAGCCGCGGAGGCCGTTGCCCAAGAGTTGGTGCAACTCGACAGGCGGCTGGCGTTGTTGACCACCGAAGACTCCGCGGTTGTGACCGAGTTGGAGGGCATGACGCGAGAGATCGAACATCACGAGACGGCGCGCAGTGCCGCCGAAACGGCCAAACTGCGCGACGAGGCCGGACTCGTCCAGCAGTACGAGACCGCCGCGCACCTCAAAACCCTGCTCGCGCAGGAACAGTCGGCGGCCAACGACCTCCGCCTGGCGCTTGCGGCGGACCGAGAGAAACGCGAGCACGCTTCGGCGACCCTGCGGGCGATTGCCGATCGCATGGAAGAGGCTCATCGCCTGGTCGCGGCGAAAGACGCGTCGCGAGCCCAGTTTGACGGTCGGATCGTCGCGGCGACCGAGGAACGCGTCCGCCTCGTCGCGGAAATCGCGTCGCTCGATCGCCACGTTGAAACCCTGCGCGAACGCGTGGAAGACGTCGCGAAGACCCGCGCCGACGCGTCCCATCGCGTGCGAGAGACGGAAGACCAGTCAAAAACCGCGCGCCGTCAAGCGGACGCCGCCCAAGAGCGGGTTCACACGCTCACGGTGTCGCTCACCGAGACCAAGTTGCGGGCGGATCAGCAGGTCACGGACATTCGGGATCGCTACCAAACCGATCTTGCAACCCTCAGCGAGGACGCGCTCCCGCAGGCGTCGTGCGAGCCCGACCAACTCGAGGCGACAATCACCGAGCTCAAGGAGACCTTGAGCCAAATCGGCGGCGTGAATCTGGCGGCGATCGACGAGTATCGTGAACTGGAAGAACGATCCGGATTTTTGGCCGCGCAGGAAAACGACCTGGTCCAGTCGGTGGACAATCTTCGCGCGGCCATCGCGAAGATCAACGCCACCACCAAGACCCTGTTTCTCGAGGCGTTCGAGGCCCTCAACGCGCGATTCGGCGAAGTGTTCGCGTCGTTCTTCGAGGGCGGACAGGCGGCGCTGCACTTGGTGGACGAGGGTAACCCGTTGGAGTCCGGAATCGAGATCGTGGCGCAGCCGCCGGGCAAAAAGCTCCGCCATATCTCGTTGCTGTCCGGCGGCGAAAAAACGTTGACCGCGATCTCGCTCCTGTTCTCCAGTTTCCTGATTCACCCCAGCCCGTTTTGCGTCATGGACGAGATCGACGCTCCGCTCGACGAAGAGAACGTCCGCCGGTTCACGCGCGCGCTTCGACCCATGACCGCACACTCCCAATTTTTAGTCGTGACCCACAATCGTCGCACGATGGAGCAGGCCGACGTCCTGTACGGGGTCACGATGGAAGAAGCGGGGATGTCGAAAATCGTGTCCGTCAAACTACAGAGAGATCGCGAGGACTCATCGGCCGTAGAGGTCGACTTGGCCACGGCCGAGCTATCCATCTGACGTCCGACACGCGGTCATCCCGGTCCGGGGTGCGCCGCGAGGGACGGACTTTTTCAGCGGCCCGCTACGGAGTTTCGAAGTCGGTGGGTTTGAGGTCTTCCAGCCAGGCTTGGACCCGGTCGGATTCCGAACCGGCCAGCAAGTCGCGTCTGGTGTAGATCGGCGCGCCGGCGCGTAACGCCAAGGCGATGGCGTCGCTCGGTCTCGCGTCCAAGTTTATCTCCCGTCCGGCCACATCGAGGACGATCGAGGCGTAGAAGGTGTTGTCGCGCACGTCGTGCACCAGCACCCGTTTGATCTCGGCGTGCAACCGCCCCAGCACCTGGTGCAGGAGTTCGTGGGTCAGCGGGCGCGTGGACGAGACGCGTTCGATCGCCGCGCGGATGGCGTTGCCCTCGACCATCCCCACCCAAATCGTGAGCGTGCGCGAAGCGCCCGCTTCTTCCAGCACGACGATCTGCGCCTCCGTGGCCGGATCAGGAATCACGCCTTTGACCGAAACCGCGACGTCCATCGCCCCACCCGCCCTCAGAACGACCGACTTGAGGTCAACCCGAACGGACACAAGATCGTGGCGAGCTCCAATCTGGGGGTTGGGCGTCGCCGAAACCTGCCGCTCGCCACCTTGCGCGAGAGCGCGCGGCCGCCGACCCGGTTGGCGTCGTAGTACGCGGCGATCTTGAAATGATACCGATCCAATGATCCCGACACGGTTCGATCGCCGTTAACCGTCCACTCCCGGGTCCGCCGATTCTCATTGACCGCGATCACCACCTGCAGATCGTTGGGCTCCATGTACTCGATGTCGTCGCGACTGAGCGCAACCTCCGCGCGCACGTTCCCGTACATCGTATGCGAGTGATAATCCCCCAGCACGTCCAGTCGCGGGAAACACTTGAGCACTTCCTGAATCACCCGCCACTTGTCGCTGCGAAGCTCCGCGAAGTTTCGGCCTCGTTTGACGCTTTGATACGGGATCGCGTGCTCGACCACGTAACGATCCGGCAAACGATATCCCAACAGCAATCCGAAGCACTCGTTTTTATACACTTCGACCGTCGACAGCACCATGCCCATAAACACGTTTTCGCTCAGATACACTTGCATCGGGATCGCCGTTCCCGACGGTCTGCTCCGCGCGACTTCGGTTACACGCTTTCGGCTGATCGTGACGCTACGCATCGGCTTTCCCGAAATCTTCCGGTCGAAGATTTTCCAACCACCGGGCAATGTCTTCGTCCTCCATCTGTCGATCCAACACGTCGCGGGACACGAACACCGGACACTCCGTCCGTAACGCAATGGCGATCGCGTCGCTTGGCCGCGCATCAACGGTGATTTCCGCGTCGTGATGCAGGAGATGGAGTTTCGCGAAGTAGGTGTTGTCCTTCAAATCCGTGATCACGACACTGATCACTTTCGCCTCAAGCGCGTCCAGTGCGTTCTTGATCAGGTCATGGGTCAGGGGTCGCGGCATCTCCACGTGTTCCAATGCCAAGCTGATCGAGTTGGCCTCGGCCTTCCCGATCCAGATCGGCAACACTTCTTGCCCCTCCTCCCCACGAAGGATGACGACGTAGTTGTTCGGAGGATCCAGCATGAGCCCCCGAACCCGCATCTGGATGAGCATTCCTGACCTCAGATCGTTCACGAGTATCGCAGCCTTGTTTTGACCAACGCAAGGCAACGAAGATGACTTGTAAAGTGTTGTAACACCACCCCCTAAACATTGTCAACTTCTTTGATTTTATTAGTAAAAATACAATAATCGGCGTCGCCGTCGTCGAGCACCACCCCCGAGGCCCTCGCGGGGAAAATCCGGAGGCGCCCTATTTGTACGCGGGCGTGCGGCTATGTTATTGTTCGGCACCAACAACGCGGAGGACGATGTGGACATTGGGTTTGTCCAGAACTCCACGATCTTCGGCCGAGTGAAGACCAACCTCGACCGCGTTTTCGACCTCCTGGCAACGGCGCGGGCCGATCTCTTTGTGCTCCCCGAACTCTTTGCCGTCGGGTATCAATTTACGTCGCACCGTGAAGCCGAACGCCTCTCCGAATCGGTTCCCGACGGGGTGACCACAAAGCGCCTGATCACGCTGGCGAAACGCCGCAAGTGCGCCATCGTGGCGGGACTGGCCGAGCGCAAAGGGCGCGCGTTGTTTAATTCAGCCGTGGTCGTCGGCCCGAACGGATTCATCGGGCTCTACCGAAAGAGCCATCTCTTTTATGAAGAAACGTTGTGGTTTAGCCCCGGGAATACCGGCTTCAAGGTGTTTCACGCCGGAGGGGCCGTGATCGGGGTGATGGTCTGTTTCGACTGGTTTTTCCCCGAGTCGATGCGCCTGCTCGCGCTGGCCGGCGCGGACGTGGTGTGCCACCCCTCCAACCTCGTGCTCCCGCACGCACCCAACGCGATGAAGACGCGGTGCTTGGAGAATCGCGTCTTCTCGATCACGGCGGATCGGGTCGGCTTTGAGGAACGCGGAGGCCGAGAACGGCTGACGTTTATCGGAACCAGCCAGATCGTCAGTCCCCAGGGTGAAGTCTTGGTCCGGGCGTCCACCGATCAGGAAGAAGTTCACGTGGTGACCATCGACCCCAAGGACGCCCGGCGAAAGACGATCAATCGATACAACCATCTCTTTGCCGATCGTCGACCCGAGTTATACGGCGCGCTCGCCCAGTGGCCCACCGACGACGCGCCGCGGCGGCGCCCACCGGTCAAGTCGCGCGCCTCGTCACGACGCTCACGCCCTTCCGGGCAATGACCGCTCGCCACATCCACTCGGTGATCGCCGAGCTGCGCCGCGTGGTGCGCCGATGGCCGACCCCGGCGGTGGGCGTCGTCGCCCACGAAACGCGCGACCCCTTTCGCATTTTAGTTTCGTGCGTGCTGAGTCTTCGAACCAAAGACGCGACCACCGCGGCGGCGTCCGCGCGGTTGTTCGCCTTGGCGACGACGCCCCACGCGCTGAGCCGTCTCGCTCCCGCCCGCATCGAACGGGCCATCTATCCGGTCTCGTTCTACCGGACCAAAGCGCGGAGTCTTCGCGCGCTCTCCGTCGAGCTCATTTCGCGGTTTCACGGGAAGGTTCCCCGCGAGATCGACGACTTGCTGTCCCTGCCCGGCGTCGGGCGAAAGACCGCGAATTTGGTCGTTACGTTGGGGTTCGGCATACCCGGTATTTGCGTGGATACGCACGTCCACCGGATCATGAACCGGTGGGGTTATGTCGCCACGCGGTCGCCAGACGAGACCGAACAGGCGCTGCGCCGCAAGCTGCCTCGCGAGTATTGGATTGAATTGAACGACTTGCTGGTGCCGTACGGCCAATTTCTCTGCACGCCGACGTCCCCGTTTTGCGGCCGGTGTTCGATTGCCCGCTGGTGTCGGCAAACCGCGGTCACGCGCCGTCGGTAATTTCGTTGCTGCGCGCGGTCAGCCACGGGCTTCACGCCGCGCTCCGGGGCGGCGGCGCGGTCATCGAGGGGATCGAGTTTTGGGGTACCCACCGTCACTTGATCCCCAGCCGTATCGGCCAATTTCTCGCGGCCGCCGCCTGCACGGCGCTCATGGCGCGCGCGGTCGCCGAACTCGACGGCGCGCTTCCGAGCGCCTCGGTCCTGCTGCTGCCGTGGTACCTCGTGGCCGTTGAATGGGCGTGGTCACAACTCCCGTCGGGGCTGTCCGCGGCGGTGATCGCGTGGGGGGCGGAAACCGCCTATTTGTGCCTGGTGTCCATTCCTCGATTGGTTGCGGCGGTGGTCGGTCGTCGTGGCGGAGATTCGGGCCGCTCCGTGCGCGTGAGCCCACGCGGGACCGCGCTGGCGTGCCTGCTGGTGGGTGGGCTGGGGTGTGCCGGCCTGGCCTACGTTCCCGTCGTCGGCCCGTTGGCCGCGCTGGCGTTGTCGTGCCCGGTCTTGGGGGCGGGGCTGGTCATGACCACGCTCGCCTCGCGGGGGATGGATCGCCGCGAGATCCTCGGGTTTGCCCGCGCGCGGAGCGCGATGCTGTCGGGCCTCGGCGCCGGCGTGCTCGTCGCGTTCGCCATCCCGGTAGTCAATCTGGTCGCGCTCCCGTGCGCGGCCGCGGGAACGGCGTGTCTCGTCCTCCGCGAAGAGCGCGCGGCTCCGGTTAAAACCAGCGCGGAAACAGTTCCTTATGCTTCGCCAGGTAAATGACGATCGCCACATTGAGGACCAGCACCCCGACCCGCAGCGGGGAAAACCGGTGCCAGACCTCGTACAACTCAAAGGGGATCAAGAGTCCGGTGGCGATGACCGTCAGCCACTCGGCCCAACGAAGCCGCTTGTGGAGTCCATAGGCTTCCAGTAAATTGAGCGCGGCGTACGTGAATCCCCCGATGGACAGCCCGACGATGATCTTGTTGTCGATAAGACCAAGTTTGTTCATGGCTAAAGTGATATAGGCGTTGTCGGTGTCGAGATTGAGCATAGTGACCAGTTGCCGACTCAAGACGACGAGGTCTTTGTCGATCAAGCCCAAAATTCCGATCGAGAGACTCAGAAAGAGCACGCCGATGAAGGTTTTCTCGAGGATGATGAATCGCAGGAACGCCTGCGATGACCCGTGTTTCGCCATGATTTCAGACCCGTTGAGCGCCGCGCTGAGGGCGGCAAGGGCGCGATCGTATCAGATGCCTATCCGCTCTGCAAGGCGTGGTGGTGCACCGCGACGGCGGGTCTTCGCGCCATGACCCGTACGTTTCCGGTGCTGTTGGCGATTGATCAAGGAAGCGGGAGTACGAGAGCCTTGGTCTTCGACTCCAAGGGGCGCACGGTGGGTGACGCGCGGCGTCCGCTCGCGACGCGGACGCCGCGACCCGGCTGGGTCGAGCATGATCCTGACGATCTCCTGCGTGGCGCCATGGACGCCGTCACCACCGCGATCCGCTCGTCGCCCCAAACTCCCTGCGCGGTCGGCCTCACCACCCAGCGCTCTACGGTGGTGTTGTGGGATCGTCGCACCGGGCGTCCGCTCACCCCGGCGGTCAGCTGGCAGGACCGCCGCGCGCTGGACATATGCCGCGCGCTGGCTCCACACGGAGCGATGATCAGACGGTTGACAGGGCTTCCACTCAGCCCGCATTACGCCGCGCCCAAGATTCGTTGGTTGCTGGACCGCATTCCCCATGGTCAGCGCCGCGCGGAGCGCGGCGACGTATTGTGCGGCACCATGAACACGTTCTTGCTCTGGCGTTTATCGGGGGGCGCGGCGTTCCTCACGGACCACACGCAAGCCGGCCGGATGTTGCTGATGAATTTGTCCTCTTTGTCTTGGGACGATCGGCTGTGCGCACTCTTTGAGATCCCTCGCGCCATGCTTCCTAAAATTCGCCCAACGCTGGCCGACTTCGGTGAAATCCGAGTCGGGAGAACTCGCCTGCCGGTTTGGGCTTCGATCGGCGACCAACAAGCTGCCGCGATCGGGCAGGGCGGGGTTCAGAGCGGGGATCTGTGTTTGAACTATGGAACCGGCGCGTTCGCCTTGTTGTTCACCGGGCACACGGTGGTTCGATGTCGTGGGCTTCTCTCCAATATCGCCTGGAGTTCGTCTGATCAACGCATGTATGTTTTGGAAGGCGGCGTCAACGCGGTGGGATCCGGCCTGCACTGGCTGACGACGATGTTGGGTTTACCCAAGGAGCTGCGCGCGATCGACCGGCTGGCGCGCTCCGCGCGGGGTTCGACGCGCGTGTTGCCCGCATTGGCCGGGCTTGCCGCGCCGTATTGGGATCCGGTTGCGGAAGGTTTGATCTCCGGGGTTTCGCTGGCGACGGACAAGGGGGACATGGTCCGCGGGTTCTTGGATGGGGTGGCGTTTTTGATCGCGCAAATCGTCCGCGCGGCGCCGCCGTCGGTCCCCTACCGCCGGATTGTCGCGGGCGGCGGGCTGTCGGTTTTGGATTTTTTGCTCGAACTGCAAGCGGCGTATTTACAGCGCCCCATTCTCCGCGCGCGCTTTCCAGAATCATCGGCATGGGGCGCGGCCGTTCTGGCGGGAGTCGGCGCCGGTGTGTGGACCAGTCTTTCGGACGCGACCCGGTTCACCCCACCCACGAGAGTCTTTTCTCCACGATCTCTGGCCCGGGAAGCACGGGCGCGGGCCACGGGATGGGAGCGTGTGATCCACGCGGCGCGCGGGTTGGAAACTTAGACCGGCGTTAACCAGTCTTGGTGCCCGCCCGAGCCTCGAACCACGGAGAAAAACGTTTCCTGAAGGCGTTTCGTGATCGGACCCGGCTGTCCCGGGCCGATTCGACGATCGTCAATTTCTCGTATCGGCGTGACCTCGGCGGCGGTTCCGGTAAAAAACGCTTCATCGGCCATATAGAGATCGTCCCGCGTCAGACGTTCCTCTTTTATGGGAATGCGTAACTCCTGCGCCAAAGTCAAAATAGTGTCGCGAGTAATCCCATCCAATACGGAGGTCAGCGGCGGCGTCTTTAGGATGCCGCGCCGCACCGCGAACACGTTTTCTCCCGGCCCTTCCGCCACGTACCCGTCCGTGTCCAACAGGAGCGCTTCGTCGTACCCCGCCTTCTTGACTTCTCGTTTGGCAAACTGCGAGTTCACGTAATAACCGGACACTTTTGCTCGGGTGAGGCTCACATTTACATGATGCCGAGCGAATGACGAGATTTTCACCCGGATCCCCTTCGTGAGTCCTTCTTCGCCGAGATACGTGCCCCATGGCCAGGCTGCGATCGAAACACGTACCGGGTTCGACGTCACATACAAGCCCATGTCCCCATAGCCCAGAAACACCAATGGGCGGATGTAACACGATCGCAAACCATTCTCTCTGACGGTTTCACAGATCGCGCGTTCGATGTCTTTTTGCGAAAACGGGATCTCGATACAACTGGCGTGGGCCGACGCAAACAAGCGCTCCACGTGTTCGCGGAGACGAAAAATTGCTGACCCGCGGCTCCCTTCATAACACCGAATGCCTTCGAAAACCCCCAAACCATAGTGCAATGAGTGGGTCAAGACGTGAACAGTGGCTTCCTTCCACGGAATGAGTTTTCCGTCCATCCAAATTGACTTTGATTCCGTCAACATACCCCCCCTCCAAGAAGTCAAAATAGTATCAATAGCGACAAGACTTTTCAACGAAACAAAAAGAAGTTCGTAGTAATAACGCCGCCACTTTGCGTTGATAAATAAAACAACTCACTGTATTTCAACGATTTTATTTCTGGTGTGGGTTGTTGATTCTGCTTGGGAAACACGTGGAGATCTCGCGAAGATGGAATGCGATTGAACCGATGAGTCGAGTCTGTTATAGTACCGCGGTCCTCTGGTATGCCGAATACGTTCCGTATTATTTGTGGACCAATACTCACGCGCTTTTTCCAGACAAATCACTTATCAACACATGTTTATAAACCTGTTGGTAAGTTGTAAGGCCGGAACATGATCCTTGAAGAAGCCTGGAAGGCCTATCGGGGAGACCTCGAGTCTTCCGTCAACAAACAGAGCTTTGACACCTGGATTCGTCCGCTTGCGCTGCAAATAGAGAACAGTAGCGAACATGAAGCGGTTTTTGCGGTGCCCAACAAGTTTTTTGTGGATTGGATCAATGAGCATTACGCGGATTCAATCCAAGAGAATCTTCGTCGTCTGACCGCGAATGAGGGCTTAGAAATTACTTTTGAAGTGCAAGAAGCCGCACAGCAACCCCATCCGTCTTCGGCGCCGCGGGAGCGACGGACGAAAAACCGTCAACTTCAGCCCAAATACGTGTTCGAAAACTTCGTGGTCGGTGCGAGCAATCAGTTTGCGCACGCCGCATCTCGGAAAGTCGCGGAGCAGCCGGGGCAAATCTACAACCCTTTTTTCATCTACGGGTGGGTGGGCCTTGGAAAGACCCACCTCCTCAACGCGATCGGCAACGCTATTTTGGAGCGGAGGCCGGACACACGGATCGCCTACGTGTCGTCGGAAATGTTCACCAACGAGGTGATCCACTCCATCCGCTACGACAAAATGGGGGAATTCAGAAACCGCTACCGGACCGTCGACATCCTCCTGATCGATGACATTCAGTTTATTGCGGGGAAGGAACGGACGCAGGAGGAGTTTTTCCACACGTTTAACGCGTTATACGAAGAAAATAAACAAATCGTGATTTCCTGCGACCGGTCCACCAAGGAGCTCGGTGACATTGAACTCAGGTTGCGGTCGCGGTTTGAGATGGGGTTGATGGCCGATATTCAACCGCCCGATCTGGAAACTCGCGTCGCCATTTTGAACAAAAAAGCCGAAGCCGATCACCTCGAAATCGCACCCGATCTCGCGCTGTTTCTGGCCACTCACATCAAAACCAATATCCGGGAGTTGGAAGGTTCCTTGCTGCGGCTCAACGCGTTTTCCTCGTTGACCGGGCGCAAGATGACGGTGGACCTTGCGCGAGAAGTCTTGAGGGACACGATCCAGGACACCCGAGCCATGGTCAGCGTCGACCATATCCTCAAGATCGTCGCGGACCGGTTCCAAATGAAAACCTCGGATCTCAAGTCCAAACGCCGCACCAAAACCGTGGTTTACCCCCGACAACTGGCGATGTATTTGTGTCGGACGCTCACAGACAGTTCGTTCCCGGAAATCGGCCGCCAGTTCGGAGGAAAAGACCACTCCACCGTGATCCACGCGGTCCGTCTGATCGCCGATCAAGTTGAACGCGACCATCAGACCCGGATCACGGTCAACGGCCTTATTAAGGCGATTCATGGCTGACATCACCGGGTCAAACACCCCACCACGCGGCTTAGCACCGTTCACGTCGAGTTGAAAGGGACTCTACGATGGAAGTAACCATCACGCGGCAGGCATTGCTCAAAGGGCTCCAGCGCGTTCAAGGCATCGTTGAAAAGCGCAACACCATGCCCATCCTTTCCAATGTCTTGATCGAAACCGCCGATCAAGGGATCACCCTCTTTGCCACCGACCTGGAGCTGGGGATTCGGGCCTCGTACCCCGCGACGATCAAAACCGCGGGGGCCGCGACCGTGTCCGCGCGAAAACTCTTCGAGATCATTCGGGAGCTCCCCGAGGCGGACATCAAACTGTCCAGCGACGACGGCCACGCCTTGAAGGTGGAGTGTGCGAGAAGCCGGTTCAAGGTCGCGGGGCTGACACCCGGGGATTTTCCGGTATTTCCAGGAATCGGTTCGGATCCCGCGCTCACGATCGCGCGCGGCGACTTTCTCGACTTGGTCCGGCGAACCGTCTTCGCGGTGGGCGAAAACGACGCCCGGTACGTGCTCAACGGCGTGCTCTGCGCGGTCGAGCGCGGGACGATCAAGGTCGTGGGCACCGACGGCCATCGGCTGGCCGTGGCCCAACGCCCGCTGACCCCGACGAAAGGCGGCCCCGCGCTCCCCGACACCAGCGCGATCGTTCCCAAGAAAGCGTTGAACGAACTCAAAAAGCTCGTGGAGGACAGCGAGCAAGAGTCCCTTCAGTTGCACATCAGCAAGGCCCAAATGACGTTCCAACAAGGAGATCTCGTTCTGCTCGCGAGACTTATGGAGGGCAACTATCCCAACTACGGGCAAGTGATCCCCATCGGGAACGACAAGCGCATTACGATCCAAAAGGAGTTGCTCGAAGGCGCGCTTCGGCGCGTGGCGCTGTTGTCCAAAGAACGCACCAACGCGGTACGGTTCCAAGTGGAACCGTCTCGGGTGGTGATCTCGACCAGCAACCCCGATCTCGGCGAGGCGCGAGAGGACGTGGCGGTCGCCTACGAGGGCGAAACCATCACCACCGGCTTCAACGCGCGATACCTCTTGGACGTGCTCGGCGCCGTCTCCGGTCCGGAAGTCATCCTGGAGTTCAAAGACGCGCTGAGCCCGTGTTTGATTCGTGAACCCGGGGTGGAGGGGTTTCTGTGCGTCGTGATGCCGATGCGGGTATGAGGGACCGATGACTGACTTTCACAGCGGCGACGAAGGACGCGTATGACGGCGCAAGCAGCGGCTCGATACGGGGCCGAGGACATCAAGGTTCTCGAGGGGCTTGAGGCGGTCCGTAAGCGGCCGGCCATGTACATCGGCAGCACCGGCATCGACGGGCTGCACCACTTGGTGTACGAGGTGGTGGACAACAGCGTCGATGAGTCCATGGCGGGATACTGTGACACCATCAAGGTGATCCTGCACGTGGACGGCAGCGCAACCGTGATCGATAACGGTCGCGGCATTCCGACCGAGATGCACCCCACCCAGAAACGCTCCGCTGCGGAAGTGGTGTTGACCGTGTTGCACGCGGGCGGCAAGTTCGACAATGAGGCGTACAAAGTGTCCGGCGGGCTCCACGGCGTGGGCGTGTCGGTCGTGAACGCGTTGTCGGAGTGGCTGGAGGTGGAAATCCGCCGCGACGGTCAGGTGTTTCACCAGCATTATGATCGCGGCAAGCCGGCCGCGCCGTTGGCGGTCACGGGAAAAACGACCAAGCGCGGCACCACCGTCACATTCAAGCCTGACGCGAAGATTTTCGAAGTCACGGAGTTCGTGTTCGACACGCTCGCGCAACGCCTGCGCGAACTGGCGTTCTTGAACCGCGGCTTGTCCATTACGCTCGCGGACGAGCGCAGCGAAAAAGAGCAGGAATTCGCCTACAAGGGCGGCATCGTCTCGTTCGTCGAGCATCTAAACGAAAACAAGAGCCCGCTCCACAAGCCCATTTACATCACCAAGGAAAAAGACCGGCTGATTCTGGAAGTGGCGCTCCAATACAACGACAGCTACAGCGAAAACCTGTTTTCGTTCGCGAACAACATCAACACGCGCGAGGGCGGTACGCACCTGGTGGGCTTCAAGGCCGCGTTGACCCGCACCGTCAACAACTACGCGTCGTCCCACAACCTGCTCAAAGGCGAAACCATCACCGGCGACGACGTGCGCGAAGGGCTCACCGCGGTCATCAGCGCCAAACTCCCGCAACCGCAGTTTGAGGGCCAAACCAAATCCAAATTGGGGAACACCGAAGTCAAGGGCGCGGTGGAGGCCGCGGTGAACGAGGCGCTGGGAGAATTCTTCGAAGAGAATCCCTCGGTCGCGAAAAAGATCATCGAAAAGAGCCTCAACGCGGCCCGCGCGCGCGAGGCCGCGCGCAAAGCTAAGGAGTTGATCCGCCGCAAGAACGCGCTGGACAGCGGCGCGTTGCCGGGCAAACTCGCGGACTGCCAGGAGCGGGACCCGGCGCTCTCCGAGCTCTTTATCGTGGAGGGCGATTCCGCGGGCGGGTCGGCCAAACAAGGCCGCGATCGCAAGAACCAGGCGATCCTCCCGCTCAAAGGCAAAATCCTCAACGTGGAAAAGGCACGCTTCGACAAAATGGTCTCCTCCGAAGAGATCCGCGTGCTCATCACCGCGCTGGGGACGGGCATCGGCTCGGAAGATTTTGACGCCACCAAGGCGCGTTACCACAAGATCATCATCATGACCGACGCGGACGTGGACGGCGCGCACATCCGCACGCTGCTGCTCACGTTCCTGTATCGGCAGATGAAGGAATTGATCGACCGCGGCTACGTGTACATCGCGCAGCCCCCGCTGTACAAGATCAAACGCGGTAAACAGGAGCGGTACGTCAAAGACGACGAAGGCCTCAAGGCCTATTTGCTGGACGCGGCGGTGGAAGACATCGAAGTCGCCACCGGGGATCGCTGGATCGGCGGACGCGCATTGGCCGCGTTGCTCAAAAAACTCGTGCGCTACGACGCCCTGGTCCGGCATTTTAACCGCCGGCAGATCCCGGGTGAGCTGATCGAGGCGCTGGTGGCGGGAGAGGAACTGACCCGCGAGATGTTGCGCGACGCCAAGCGGCTGCGCCGCGTGCGCGAGGAAGTGGTTGAGCGCCTGCGCGCGGTGGTTGGCCTCGCCGTGGAGATGGATGTGGCCGCGGACGAAGAACATAAAGCCCAGAAATTAGTCGTTCGATACGTGACGTCGGGTCTGCGTCAGACGCTGGACGTGGACCACGGCTTCATCGCGACCGGTGAGTTTCGCGAACTACTCACGGTGTCCCCGCCTGCGCTGGGCCTGGGATCGGGACCCTATCGGTTCCGGAACGCAGGCCGCGAGGGCGCGGCCGCGGGGCCCGAGCAGACCGCCACGACCGCGGCGGGGCTCCTGGCCGCGATCTTGGAGCACGGCAAGAAAGAACTGGCGATCCAGCGGTACAAGGGGCTGGGCGAAATGAACCCCGAGCAACTTTGGGAAACGACCATGGATCCCGAGAAGCGCACGCTGCTCAAAGTGAATCCGGGCGACGGGGTGGCCGCGGACGACATGTTCACGGTCCTGATGGGCGACGAGGTGGAACCGCGCCGCGCGTTCATCGAGAAACACGCCAAAGAAGTGAAGAACCTGGACATTTGATCGTTCCGTAGGGGCCATGCCCCCGTCGGTCGGAGACCTATGCCCGAACAAAACGTACTGATCAACATCGAAGACGAAATGCGGTCCGCGTACATCAATTACGCGATGAGCGTGATCGTGGGCCGCGCCCTGCCCGACGTGCGCGACGGGCTCAAGCCCGTGCACCGACGCGTCTTGTACGGCATGAACGAGATGGGGCTGGCCTGGAACCGGGCGTACAAAAAGTCCGCGCGCGTGGTCGGCGACGTCATGGGTAAATACCACCCGCACGGCGACGCCGCGATCTACGACACCATCGTGCGTATGGCGCAAGATTTCTCGTTGCGGTATCCCCTGGTGGACGGGCAGGGCAACTTCGGGTCGGTGGACGGCGATCCGCCCGCGGCCATGCGGTACACCGAGGTGCGGATGGCGCAGATCGGGCACGAACTGCTCGCGGACATCGATAAAGAGACCGTGGACTTCGGTCCCAACTACGACGACACCCAGACCGAGCCATTGGTACTGCCCACGCGGCTGCCCAACCTGCTCGTCAACGGCGCGGCCGGCATCGCGGTGGGCATGGCCACCAACGTCCCGCCGCACAACTTGAACGAAGTGGTGGACGGGTTGTTGCTCGTGCTGGACAACCCCGGCGTCACCATCGATGAGTTGATGGGGGTGATCAAGGGCCCGGATTTTCCGACCGCGGGGTTCATCTACGGCAAACGCGGCATCGGCGAGGCGTACCGCACCGGTCGCGGGTCGCTGACCCTGCGCGCGCGCGTGCGCGTCGAGACGCACCCGCGTACCGAAAAAGAGAGCCTGATCGTCACCGAGCTGCCCTACCAGGTCAACAAGGCCAGGCTCCTGGAGAAGATCGCGGAGCTGGTGTCGGATCGCAAGATCGAAGGCATCGCGGACCTGCGCGACGAGTCGGATCGCGAGGGTATGCGGATCGTAATCGAACTCAAACGCGGTGAAATCGCGGCGGTCATCCTCAATCAACTGTTCAAACACACCTCGTTGCAGACCACGTTCGGCATCATTTCGCTCGCGTTGGTGCGCAACCAACCGCAGATCCTGAACCTGCACGGGATGTTGTCGCATTTCATCGAGCACCGTCGCGAGGTGGTGGTCCGTCGCACGCGGTTCGAGCTGCGTAAGGCCGAGGAACGAGCCCACATTTTGGAGGGCCTGAAAAAGGCGATCGACCACCTGGACGCCGTGATCGCGTTGATCCGCGCCGCGGCCGATCCCGAAGCGGCCAAGACCGGATTGATGACGCGGTTCGCCCTGTCCGCGATCCAGGCCCAGGCGATCCTGGACATGCGTCTACAGCGGCTCACCAATCTGGAACGCGAGAAGTTGGTGATCGAGTATCAGGAGACGCTGCAAAAAATCGAATCGCTCAAGGCCATTCTCGCGAGCGATGCGTTGGTGCGCGGCGTGATTCGAGATGAACTGGCCGAGTTGAAGACCAAGTTCGGGGACGAGCGCCGCACCGAAATCGTGGAAGAGAGCGCGGAGATCTCGTTGGAAGACATGATCGCGCCCGAGGACGTGGTGATCACGGTCTCGCACTCCGGGTACATCAAGCGCAACGCGGTGAGCCTCTACCGCGCGCAGCGCCGCGGGGGCAAGGGCAAGATCGGCATGGGGACCAAGGAAGAGGACTTCGTCACCACGCTGTTTTCCGCCTCCACCAAGGACTACCTCCTGTTTTTCACCAACTCCGGAAAGGTGTACTGGCACAAAGTCCATCAAGTGCCGGAAGCCGGTCGGGTCGCCAAGGGCAAGCCCATCATCAATTTGTTGCAACTGGCCGAGGGCGAAACCGTGTCCGCGATTCTCCCGGTGTCGGAGTTTCGGGAAGACCGCTACGTGGTGATGGCGACCAAGAACGGTACCGTGAAAAAGACCGACTTGTCCGCCTACGCCAATCCGCGCGCCGGCGGGATCATCGCGCTCGGTCTGGAAGAAGGCGACCGCCTCATCTCCGCGTTGGTCACGAACGGCGATGAAGAAGTCTTGCTGGGCACCAAAAAAGGGTTGGTCATCCGGTTCCCGGAAGAGAACGTGCGGCCCATGGGCCGGACCGCCTACGGGGTCAAGGGCATCGAACTCGAATCAGGCGACGAGGTGATCAGCATGGAGGTGGTGCACCGCCGTGAAGGCGCGACCCTGCTCACCGTGACCGAGCACGGGTACGGCAAACGCACGGATCTGGCGGAGTACCGCTCGCAAAGCCGCGGTGGTAAGGGTATCATCACGATCCAGACCACGCCCCGCAACGGCGACGTGGTGGCGGTGATGCAAGTGGCTCCGGATGAGGACGTGATGCTGGTCACGGCCGGGGCGCAAATGCTGCGCCTCTCCGTGTCCTCGTTGCGTGTGATCGGGCGCAACACCCAGGGTGTGCGGCTCATCGAGATGGCGCAAGGGGATCGCGTGGCCGCGGCCGCCATCCTGCGCGAAAAGGACGACGCGGGTACCGCGGGGTCTGACCCGGCTGGAAACGGCACGCCGGTGGCCGGCGAATAAGATCAGGGTCTGGTCGTCGCGGCCGCGGCGGCTTTTCGCAGTAGACGTCGGGCGCTTTCGCGCACATCATGGTCGGTGATGGCGGACACGGTGCGATTCACGGCCTCCTCGTCCTCCGAGGTCACGTGATGCGCAGGTGAAGACGCGTCATTATCGCCGCCCGGAGCCGGTTGGACTTCCCCGATCACGAAGCGCACATCCCGCACCACCGCCTTTCCCGCGTGCGGAGCCAATTTGTCCAGCAGCAATGGCTTGAGCAAGGTCAGCTCATGCAGCCACGTCGAGCTATCCACCGCGACCCACAGGGTTTTGGCGCGCACTTCTTTGGGCGCGGTGTGCGCCGCGATCTGCGGCCCGACGATCCCGGGCCAGGCCGAGATCAGCCGGTGTTCGTCGAGTTTGGCGGTCAGGCCAAACGCCGCAAAGAGCGAGGGAATCAGGGTGTCGGTGGCGCGCATCAGGACCTCGTGCGTCCGCATCCTACGAGCTTTCCGCGCGCCGCGTCAACCCGCGCGGGTGTTATAATCGCGCCGTGAAAACGCAGACCAAGGAACACATCGTGGCCAGCAACCGCCGCGCGTACCACGAATACCACGTACTGGAGACGTACGAAGCGGGGATCGCATTGGTCGGGACCGAAGTGAAAGCCTTGCGCGAAGGCAAGGCGAACCTGCAGGACAGCTTCGCGCGAATCGAACACGGCGAAGTCCTCTTGCACCATTGCCACATCCAGCCATACAGCCACGGCAATATTCAGAACCACGACCCATTGCGCGTGCGGAAACTGCTGCTGCATCGCAACGAGATCCAGCGACTGCTGGGCAAGACCCAGGAGCAAGGGTTGACGTTGATTCCGCTGAAGCTGTATTTTAATAAGGTCGGTCGTGCGAAGGTCGAATTGGGTCTGGCCAAAGGCAAAACCGGTCCGGACAAGCGCGAATCCATCAAGCGCCGCGAAGCCGCCAGAGAAATCCAACGCGGCATGCGGGAAAAACAAAAGGCGTAGGGTCAAAATATCTGGCAGCCTCGCGCCGGGAAATCGGGCGCTGCGTTGCCTTACGCAAGCGAGGAAGGGGGGCGAATAGGCTCGACGGAGGTCACGACGTTTTAGATGGCGTGCCGAGGTCCCAGTGGGCTCGTAAAACAACTGGGAACGTAACAACTGCCAATCAAGAACTGGCACTCGCGGCTTAAGCCGCGCGTCTTTTCACCGTAGGTAGCCTGGCCTACCGAAAAGGCGCCGATAATCAGGCTGGCTGGGAATCCGCGTCCAAGGGAAACCCGGCGAGATCCTTCTTGGGCTAGCGGTCGTCGCGCCCGCCCTGGGCATCGGCGGTGGCGAATCTCAAACAGGGCTACGCACGTAGGCATTTAAAACCGACGGTCTTCGGACGCGGGTGCAATTCCCGCCGCCTCCACCATTCACAAGGCCATGCGACCACGGTCGCATGGCCTTGTCTTGTTTGATAAAACCAGGAAGATGTCAGCTTACCGGAGCAGCCACACGTTCTCTGTGGCCGCGCACTTGCCCTTCAATCCGCCGGGCACATCGGTGCTGGTGATGAGACGGACGTCATAACGGCGTCCATAGTGTTGTGCGACCTCTTCATTCGGAACCGAAAACGGCGGGCCGTCCATCACGCGTTGGTCGTACACGTAAGAAATGAGCAACTGCGGCGCGCGATTTGTGATCTCCATGAGGTGCGCCGTATAGCGAGCGCGCACGTGGTCGGGGAGAGCCACCAACGCCGCTCGGTCATAAACAGCATCGACGGCGCCGAGCACGCTGCCGGACAGATCAAAGATATTGCCGACAAAAATGTCGAGATCGGCTTCGTTATAGCGCTTGAGCGTGCCAATGGTTGAGATCTGCGGCGCCACCCTGAGTTCCGCAAATAATTGTGCGATCGCCACCTCGCTCAGTTCCGCGCCTGCCACACGATAGCCCTGGGACAAGAGCCACGCGATGTCCAGCGTTTTCCCGCACAAGGGCACGAAGACGCGACAGCCCTTTGGAAGAGACAGTTCTTTGAAATGGGTGACCAGTAGCGGATTGGCCTTGGGTTCGTGAAAGCCGATCTCATTCTTCGCCCACCGCTGGTGCCAAAAACTGGGATCCATACGCGCTCCGTCGAAATGTGACCGGACATTATGCCTGGTTCAATCTGGTCTTGCCTAGAGCGCCGGAAGCGGCGCGTCGCCGAACTGGTGGGACGATCCCGAGTAACCAAGAAAGTGGGCTGAAACACTGGTCACTTCTTAGTGAAAGTGTTGCAGACCGGTGGATCATCGACACGGAGTTATTTACTTACTTGGGACCGTCCCCATTCGGTTCGCGCCTGCCGCCGCGCCTGGGTTTTGACAGCGCAATTTTCGATGTCAAAGTTGCGTACTCGTCGGCGGTCAATTGGAACATGAAGTCCGCGGGGAAGCGCTGACGGTTGCGCTTGACGGCCTCGTTAAACCGGAATGTGGGCACGCCGTCATGGCCCTACGGCTTTTCGCCGCTCGGGTCCGAGGCCTGCCGTCCTCTGGTTACTCGCTCTCCGTCGGCACGCTGGTTAAGAGCTCGACCAATTCCTCGCGCGTCAACGCCTTGAGCGTGGCCGCGTCTTCCTCCACGATCGAGTCCAAGAGCGAGGCTTTCTCACGGATCATTTTGTCGATCTTGTCTTCTAGGGTGCCGCGCGTGATCAACTTGAACACTTGGACACCCCGGGATTGACCGATGCGGTGGACGCGGTCGGTGGCTTGGTTTTCGCGGGCCGCGTTCCACCAGCGATCGTAATGGATCACGATCGAGGCCGCGGTGAGGTCGATGCCCAGGCCGCCGGCCAGGAGACTGGAGACGAACACGCGGCACTTGGGATCGGTCTGAAACCGGTTGATCACGGCGCGGCGGTCGCGCGTGGCGCCGCGCAGCTCCACCCAGTCCACGTGCTGTTGATCGAGCCACGCGCCGATCAGGTCGATCATGCCCAGGTACTGGGTGAAGACCACGACCTTTTCGCCCGCGTCCAGGGCTTCGTCCATCAGCTCGGTGAACAGATCGAACTTGCCGGACGCCATCTTCCTTCCTTTGGCGCCTTTGATCACCAAGGCGGGGTGGTCGCAGAGTTGTTTGAGGCGCGAGAGCAAGGCGAAGACGTGGATATACGGAATGGGCTCCGAACCTTGTCTGATCTCGTCCGCGAGCGGCTGCCCCTCGTGCGCCACCAGGTCGCGGTAGATGGCGGCCTGAGCCGGCGCGAGGCGGCAATGGCGGAGGTCTTCGACCTTGGGGGGCAGTTCCTTCAAGACCTCGGCCTTGAGTCTCCGGAGTTTGAACGGGTGGATCACGCGTTTGAGGACGGCTTCCCGCGCGCGGTCTCCGTGTTTAGTGATCGGCAGGTCGAACTCCTGGCGGAATGATCTGGCCGTACCTAGGTACCCGGGCAGGAGAAAGTCGAAGATCGACCAGAGCTCGGCCAGACGGTTTTCAATCGGGGTCCCGGTCAGCGCTAAACGGTGTTGCGCAGACAATGACTTGGCGGCCTTGGCCGACTGGGTCGTGGGGTTTTTGATCTTCTGCGCCTCGTCCAGCACCACGTAGTTCCACTCGATCGCGCGGAACCGCTCGCTCTCACGCGCCAAGATGGTATAGCTGGTGAGCACCACGGGCGGCAGCGCGCCCGGCGCGATGCCCGCCCGCGACATGCCGTGATAGCGCAACGGGGCCAAGGACGGCGCGTACTCGTGGATCTTGTCCTCCCAGTGATCGATCACGGAGGTTGGGCATGCGATCAGCGAAGGCCGCACAGAGTCCTCGCGCGCCGCGGCGAGCAGCAACGCCATGGTCATGTGCGTTTTACCCAACCCCATTTCGTCGGCCAACACGCCGTGAAAGCCATTGACGTGCAGGAACCAGAGCCAGTCGTACCCGGTTCGCTGATACGGGCGCAGCGAGCCTCTATAGTCCGGAGGCTCCGGGGCCTGACGTGCCGGCGTCAGGCGATCGAGGTCGGCCTCGAATCGTCGCACGTTCGCGTCGCGTTCAACGTCCAGATCGCTCCACTCCGCACGCCGCCAGAGATAGCCGAGACGCGGTATTACCACGCGCCCGGCTTCGAGGCGCCCGCCCGCGGTTTCCCAAATTTCTGACACGGCCCGAGGAGGCGCGATCCAATCGTTTCCGCGTCGAACCGGCTTGTTCTGCTCAGCCGCGTCCAGGAGCTCGCTCAAGGTGAATCGGTGGTCGCCCGCTTGATAGATGGGATCCAGCCAGAACCAATCGCGGTCCTTGCCGAATACGGACACCGCGTTGAATCTCGGGGCCGGCAGCAGGCGGCTATGACGGACATCGTTGGACGGGCGATAGCGGGGATATTCCGACAACCGCGGCGCCTCGTGCTCGAGGAATCGGTGAATCGCGTCGCCCTCCAGAACCGTGGGTCCCGCGTGGGCAAAGTACGGCCGAAACGCGTCGGGAACCACCTCGGTTCGGAAAAACATCCCGTCGGACCAGACCCAGGAGGGATTGACAACGACGAGACGCAGCCCAGGGCTCCGGCCCGCGCGCGAAGGGTGACGGAACGCGGCGGCGAGGACCAAGCGGCCGTCCGCGTCGTACGAGGCGTGAAGTTCGGCGCGAAGCGGCGTTCGCAGCAATCGGATACGCAGCGCGGCCGGTGAATAGACTGCGCGCCCCCGAAACACGGTCAGTGCGTCCGGGGTGGCGCTCGGCGGAAGGGTCAGGACGGCATCGTGGTCGGATTCGCCCGGCTTGAATCTCAGTTCGACCTGCGGCGGGGCGTCCGCGGTCTCTATCACGTCGAGCCGAAGGTCGGACCACGTTGAGCTGTCGAGTAGCGCTGGCCCCGGTTGCCCTGCTCGCGGCGCAGAGAACGTCGACGGTGTCCAGGTCGGAGTCCATGTGGCCGCGGGCCGCGGTGGGCGCGAGCCCCGGACCGCTCCGCGCGCGGCGGACCGGTCCCGACGAGACAACCACGCCAGGAGCACGGCGATCACGTGTTTACACGCCTCTCCGGTTCGATCGCGAAAATACGGACACGTGCATTCCCAGAGCAGCCCGGTCGGACCAACCGGCTCCACCGTGACGATGTACGGCCTGACCTCCGTCCCCTGAACCCGTGCCCAGAGCGTGCCGGTGTCGGTCAGGGTGAGTTCAATCACCGCGCCGCGCTGATGATACTCGCGGCCTCGGGAGAACACCGCGGGTGTCGCCAGGGCTCCGATTTCCTGGAGCGTGAGGGAGACGAGGGAGGTCATGATGCGCCGATCTTACGCGGGTCGATTATACCGTACAAGGCACCGAGGCGAGGTGGGTCATCGGGCGCACGGTTGCGAGGATCTCTGCGCGGTGGGTATAATCGCGCCTCGCGCTACGACCTCGGATACGCGACGTCAAACGTCATTGGAGACGGATCATGACGTGTCGGGAACCCGCGTGGTGGAAGTCGATGGCTCCACCGTTGATGGTCTTCGGTATGACGACGTTATCCGGCGGATGGACTCCGGCGTACGCATCAGGGTTCGCGATCACGGCGCAGGGCGCCGGCGGGATGGCCCGCAGCTCGGCATTTACCGCGCAGGCGGATGATCCCTCGGCCCTGTATTACAATCCTGCTGGTATCTCGCAACTCGCCTCAACCACCGCGCTTATCGGCGTGACGGTGCTTCGTCCCCACGCGGAATACGATCCGAGCGCAACCGGCAATGCGACAACCGAACGAGAGCGGTACTACGTATTGCCGCAACTGTACGTAACCACCCCGCTTGGCAACAATTTCAGCGTGGGGCTGGGTGTCTTCACGCCGTTCGGGCTGTCCACAAAGTGGCCGGGTGACTGGGATGGCCGCTTTCAGGTCATTGACGCGACGATTAAAGCCACGACCGTCAACCCCGTGATCGCGTGGCGCGCGACCCAGGGGTTAACCGCGGCCGTGGGTGTCCAGTATTTCCAAGTCAAATTGTCGGAACACCGAGCCCTCAATATGGCCGTCGGGCTTCCCGGCGCCGGGGAAGGCGCGGTCACCTTGTCGGGCGACGCGCGCTCGTTCGGCTATAATGCCGCCGTGCTGGTGGTGCCATCCGATCGGTGGCAACTCGGACTGAGTTATCGAAGCCGCGTCAACGTCGAGATCAACGATGGGTGGGCGGATTTTACGGTTCCGGCGTTGTTCGCAACGAGTTTTCCCGACAGTGAAATTCGGACCGCGCTCACGTTACCCCCGTCGCTTCGCGCGGGATTGATGATGCGGCCTGCTCCGGACTGGACTATTGAAGTGGATGCCGCGTGGACCGGATGGTCAACGATAGATCGCATGGAGGTCCAATTTACCGGAGGACTGTCTCCAGAGACGACGACGTTCGGCTGGCGCGACGTCATGGCATACAGCATCGGTACCGAGTACCGTTTCTCGTCGATTATGCGCCTGCGCGGAGGCTATCTCTACGACCTGTCCCCGATTCCCGACCAGTACGCCACGCCGCTGATTCCTGATGCGGATCGGCAAGGTGTGTCGGTTGGCGTGGGCGTCACTGCGGCCCGGTGGACTCTCGACGTGGGCTACCAATTCCTGTGGTTCGAGCGGGTCAAGGAGAACAGCGTCGGGAGCAGTTCCAATTCAACGGTACCCCCCATCGACGCCCGCGCCAACGGAAGCTATCGCTCCACCGCGCACGTGCTTGGCGTGAGCGCGGGACACACATTTTGACTGACAACGTATGAAACGGGACATCCACTCGTTCTGCGGACGACAATCGTGAGGAGCCTGGTGACAGGGGCCTCTGGATTCATCGGCTCACACCTGGTCGATGCGTTGATTGATGTAGGAGACCAGGTGCGAGTGTTGGTTCGCCCCACGAGTAACCTGCACTGGGTGTCGCCACAAGCAGAACGATGCATCGGTGATATCACGGACCCAGCGAGTGTTCGTGATGCTGTCCGAGGCGTCGACAGGGTCTTCCACTGTGCTGCGGTGGTTTCCGACTGGGGTGATCCAGCGATCTTCCGGAGCGTCAACGTGACTGGCACTAAAAACATCCTGGAAGCTGCGCTCGGAGTCGCGAAATTCGTTCATGTCAGCACCACTGATATCTACGGCTATCCGGGACAGCGCGTGACTGAAGACGCTCCCTTTCGGTATCGCGGTTGGCCCTACGGAGACACGAAGATCGATGCCGAGAAGCTGGTATGGGAATTCGCGGGCCGCGGGTTGCCCACGACGGTAATTCGCCCGGCGACCGTGTACGGACATCGAGCGCCAGTCGTCACGGAGATCGTAAACCTGCTTAAACGAAAAGAGATGGTCCTCATCGGAAAGGGAAACACCGATGCTGGATTGTGCCACGTAGACAATTTGGTTGCTGCGCTGCTCTTGGCTGGCCGACCGGCTTACGGAGTGGGACGTGCCTACAACATCGAAGACGGACTCGGCGTAACGTGGAAAGAGTTTGCAGATCGATTAGCCATGATGTTGGGGCTCAAACCTGTTCGCGCGAAGATCCCTTACCGGGTGGCATATACCGCAGGATGGGCGTTGGAAGCTTGGGGCGCGGTCCGGAAACAATCCTCCCGCCCTCTGCTGACCCGGATGTCAGTAGAGTTGTTGGGCACCTCTCAGAACTTCTCGAATCAACGGGCTAGAATGGAGTTACGGTGGGAGCCGACGGTCGGATTTGACGAAGGGATGAACCGTATACAGCGAAGAATCGAGGCGATCGAGGCGGATTCAACTAAAAGCGGTACGTGACGCCGATGCCCAGTTCGTGAGTTCGCGCCGAATACTTGCCTTGCTGGCTGAACGGTGGTCCCGCCACAGGTGTAATCGTATTGTCGACGCTCCGATCGTTCGAGCGAATGAACATATACGCCATATCGATCGTCGTCCTTCCAAGGCGGTACCCTCCCCCAAGCGTGAAGGCGTGTTTATCGGAGTCCGGTATGGAGGGATCGATCGTATCAGGTGGAACTGGACTGATGTCATAGGCATAGCCGGCTCGCAACGTCACCGGACCGATCGAATGCGCGGCTCCGAACCGGAGCGAATAGCTGTCCTGCCAGTTATACACCGTGGTGACATCTGGAGCTGCGGGATTCACAAAGTCGATATCAATCGACTGGATTTTAGACCACCCCACCCATTGGAGGTCTGCCTCTAGAGTGAGGGCCTCAATCGTATGATTGGCGACGCCGACCGTCAGCATAGGGGGTAAAGTTAGCGATGAACGGACGGCTTGCGGAGGTCCAAGAACCGCAGAGGGTTCAGACGTTGCGTCTCCAGAATAATCGATTTTCACCGCGCTGCGGAACGAGACGCCGATGGTATTTTCCCCGGGAAGGGTCGCGAGTGCGGCTAAATTGTAGCCCCACCCGTCTCCGTCTGCCGTGACCTCGGATTCGCCATCCGGCAATGGGATGCTACTGAGGTCAAGCTTGTTCCTGAACGTCACAGACGACGGAACATAACTAATTCCAACGGCCAGATGAAGCCGTGGGCCGGGGCTCCATTCTATATTGGGATTGAAGTAATACGTGTTGATTTCGGAAAACGTCGTTACATAACGGCCCTCCCAATCCGAGGGCCACTCCGTGGACAGTCCAAATGGTGTAAATACGCCGAGACCGACGTGTAGAGCGTTACTAATTTCGTGGACAGCGTAAAAGGTCGTGGGATAAAATAACACTGAATTGGTACTGGTAGATTGTCCTGAACCGGCGTTCTCGAAGGTGGTGGAGGGGGCGATTAGAGTTGTCGCTAAACTAACTTGCGTCCCCTGAAGTTGCCCAATTCCCGCCGGATTGTAGAAGAGCGCGCTCGGATCATCGGACTGCGCAGCGAACGCATTAGCCTGCCCCATCGCCGCTGTCCCCTGTTCATCGATAGCAAATGCGCCAGCATAGGCCGTGACGGAAGTTACACTCATGACGATTACGGGCGCTAACGCGAATCCGATGAATAGTCGTAGGCAAGATAACCGACTCATGGAATCCTCCCGAAGAGAACGCAATCAACATATCACAGGCTTCCAGCAAGTAAAGCGCCCAGAAGATCAGTTGCGATACAAAAAAGAGCGACGAGAGCCGTAACACGGGTGGTGCGTTTCTAGAGAAGTCGAGAATAAGGAGGACCTTTGGAATCTCAGCTCACGTTTCAGAGACGCAGGCATCCTCGATATGGAGTCGAGCACATGCCTGTTCCTGTGATGGTGCGAATGACCGGCGTTGCGGGTACGAAGATTACCGGACAAGTCTGGAACATCGGCCGATATGGTCTTACCTTCAGAATGGGACCTGGCTTTGACCAGACTGAAGAAGAAGCGGACCTTATTTTGCCTGATAGCCGTTCGGCTCATGTGAGGATCAAAATTCTTCATAGGCAAGGTGTCGACCCGAATACGATGGCATATGGTGGGGAAATTGCATTTCCTGAAGAGGATGGTCGGCGAAAGGTCCATACATTTATAAGCGGCTTATCCCCAGGACTGATGCGTTGCCGTCGTAAAGCGGAGAGACGGCTGCTGGATGCCACTGGCATCGAGAATAAGAGGTTGCGAGAGAGACGGAGAAAGGCGGACATCTTTGCCGAGTCGATTGCATTTGCGGCCCGGGCGCATGCGTGGGACCAGATTTCGACGGTCTGCCGGCGCAGCGAGGGGATCTCTGCGGTGCGCGTCATCATGGATGGTCGCGAGCTGGTGTCATTTGGGTCAAAAGATTACCTTGGTTTATCGCATGACGGCCGCGTCAAAGAAGCCGTCATTCAGGCTGTACGCAAGTATGGAACCCATGCGACAGGCTCGCGCGCGGTCAACGGCACGAACCCTATCCACGAACAACTGGAAGCGGAACTGGCAGAGTTTGTAGGTGCCAAGGCAGCGTTTGTCTTCCCGAGCGGATACCTCGCAAACTTCGCTGTTCTCTCGTGTCTCCTGAGAAAAGGAGACGCCGCGGTGGCTGACGAAAAGGTTCATGCAAGTATGATAGACGGCTGCGTGGCAAGCGGAGCCACGCTCTTACGGTTTCGCCATAATTCGGCGGAAGATCTTGAGAGGAAGCTTCTCAAGGTCGATACCCCCCGAACATTGATTTTGGTGGAGGGCGTCTACAGCACGCATGGAGATCTCGGTTCACTCCCTGAAATAAAGGCCATAGCGACGGCAAACGGAACCCCGATTATGCTAGATGACGGACATGGGTTCGGACTCCTTGGCCCGACTGGCGCGGGGACAGCGGAACACTTTGGCCTCGAGGGCCAGATAGATATATACCTGGGGCTGTTCAGCAAGGCACTCGCGAGCCCCGGCGGATTTATAGCCTGTGAACAGCATCTGTCGGATTACCTGCGGCACATGTCCCGAGGTATTATCTTTACGACTGCATTACCCCCAGCGATGGCGGCTGGTGCCCTCACCGCGCTGCGGATTATTCGTACGGAACGCTATCTAAGGGAGCGGCTTTGGTTAAATGTCACAACTATGAAATCCGGCCTTGAGGCGCTGGGGTACCACCCAGTCGGTGGGCAGTCTCCCATTATTGCGATACGAGTGGGGCATGAACATGTCGCGTACGAAATGACTAAACGACTTGAAAAAAGCGGCATTCACGTCAATACGTTTATTCGCCCTGCCGTGAAACGAGGCGAAGCCCTCATACGGCTGACGATGTCAGCGGCGCATTCGTCGGACGACATTGAGAGAGCGCTACAGGCGTTCGATGAAATGAGAGGCACTCCTCTTTTTGAAACAGTTGAGTCTTTGAACGGCCTGCTATAATTCATGCGGCAGTTAATAATTGATAATGCGGGAAAGGGGAGCTCGGTTGGTCCCGGTGAGGCAAGGGTGCAGTGCGGTGTATGCGGTAACCAGTCAATATGTCCCCAGTTGACGTTCGAATCGCCTTTGCGATCGCAGGTCTCGTCTCATGTGCGACGTCAGGTCTCTTTGTTTGGTCGAAGGACCACAGGAATTCTATTAATCGAAACTTTGGCTTGTTTAACTTGTCTGTCGCGTTCTGGAACGCGAGCGATCTCCTCATACTCTACGGTCGACCCGATCTTCTGGCCCTCACTTTAGACCGAATATCGTTTTTAGGCGGCGTCTTTTTCGTTTATTTCAATGTTTGCTTTTATTGTGCCCTCGGCGAGGAGAAGACCCCTCCAAAGAATATTCGAAGAATTCTAAGTGTTGCCACGCCTTTCATGGCAATTCTTGTCCTGACTCCCTTTGTTGTGTCGGATCTGCAGTTCGCAGAAACATCAATGCTCGAAATTCCTGGGCCGGCATTTCCACTCTTTGCGTTGTATCTTCTCTTTGGAGTCGCTTATGGAACGTATCGCCTAATCACACTATATCGATCAAGCACTGGAACAAAACGCGTTCAATTACAATACATGCTTTTTGCTTTCGGGCTCGGGTTCACGGCGGTGATTTTATATGCGCTCTTTGTCTTCCTTATTGGATCGGCTGGGCCTCCTTTTTATTATATTTTTGAAATTGGATATACCGCTATCCTGGGATTTGCAATTGTTCAGCACGGCGCATTTGATGTGAAAACCGTCGTTCATAAGACGGCGCTCTGGCTTGCGACGTCGGCGATTGTAGTCGTTCCCATCGTCGCGCTATTCGCGGGGCTCCGGTCGTGGCTCCTTAGTCATCCAGTAGCGAGCTATATCATTCTCGCCACCCTCTTGCTACTGATGCTCGTGTATGCCCGCGTTGTACAGCCGTATGTCGATCACTATTTTCAGCGACGGAAGTTCGATATGCTGGATGAATTGCAGCGTTTCGTCCAGGAAATCTCGGCAATTAAGAGCTTTGGAGAACTGATTACACGGACCCTCCGGACCATAGGAGAGACTCTTTATGTCAAAGACACGCGATTCCTACGTACAAGGGAGGGAGGATTTACCGGAGAGGAGCAGGCCTTTTTGGAGCGTATAGCGGCCAATCAGCGTGTCGTTCAAAGTGATGATCCGGCGGCCTATCAACCGTTCTTTATCCGTCACCATGCGCAAGTCGCGATGCCACTGACGAATGAAGAGACTCTGATTGGGGTCATTGTGCTCGGAGAGAAGGAGAATCTGAGCCGATACACCCGTTTGGATCTCGACTTTCTGTTGGCGTTAAGAGCTGAAACTACCATCGCCGTCCAGAATTCGTTGCTATATGACTCTCTCGAACAGAAGGTTCAGTTTAGGACGCAGGAGCTTGAGGACTCGAATCGAAAGCTCCAAGAGTTGGACGAGTTGAAGACTAAGTTCTTCGCTGCGGTGAGCCATGAGTTGCGAACGCCGCTCACGTTGATCCTTGCACCGCTTGAGTCCCTGATCAAAGAAGAGGGTACACCGCTTCCGGAGTCGGTGAGACGGCATGTGTCCGTAATGCACCAGAATGGTTTACGCCTACTCAAACAAATCAACAACTTGCTCGACCTCACGAAACTCGATGCGGGCCGCATGAAACTACAGTTTCGGCCAGGAGACATCGGGGCATTTTTTCGTGGACTCATCGCCTCGGTTGCACCGATGGCCGAGAAAAAGCACATCGAGCTAATTGGCGAAGAAGCGTCGCAGTTGCCGGAGCGATCGTATTTCGACCCCGATCGTTTGGAAAAAGTCGTCTTGAACTTGCTGTTTAACGCAATCAAGTTCAGCAACTCTGGTGGCCGGGTCACCCTTCGATGGGGACGGTCGGCGGAGGGACAGCTTCAGGTGCAGGTCATGGATACGGGTATCGGCATCTCAGAAAGCGACTTACCGAAACTGTTCAAGCGATTTTCACAGGTGGACGCTACGACGAGTCGCCGGTATGAGGGAACGGGTATCGGCTTGGCCCTTGCGAAGGAAATCGTGGAGCTTCACGGTGGGCGGATCAACGTGAACAGTGAACCCGGGCGTGGATCGACGTTTACGGTGACGCTGCCGTTGCTCCTTGAAGCGCCTCACGATGAGTCCACTGAGGAGCAAGCTCCTCAGGAGTCGGATGGAGCCGCACCGACGAACGATTGGACCCGCGAACTGCACGTTGCCGCGGAGCGGCATCTAAGCGGGGTGTCAACGGAACCGACGGTCGCGCCCGAGCCGAGCTTCTCTCCCGCTAATGGTCGACAGGTCTTGATCGTCGAAGACAACCCGGACATGCGTGAGTTCATCGCGTTTGAATTACAGGGCGACTATCGGGTGCTCAAGGCGTCCAACGGTCGAGAGGGCGTTGGTGTCGCGGTCCAGGCACTCCCGGACCTCATTATTTCCGATGTCATGATGCCGGAGATGGATGGGTATCAGTTGTGTCGAGCGATTCGCGGGGACGAGCGGACCAAGCACATCCCGATTATCTTGCTCACGGCTCGCGCCGACATGGCGATGAAGATCGAGGGATTGGAGCACGGGGCCGACGACTATTTGACCAAACCGTTCAACGCCCAAGAGCTGCGAGCCAAGATCAAATCGCTGTTGGAGCTGCGTCGATTGGAGCGGGAGATTCAACAGCGCAATGAGGCGTTGGAGGCGACGCTGACTGAACTGAAAAATACGCAGGCGCAGTTGGTTCAATCTGAGAAGATGGCCGGCCTCGGCCTGTTGGTCGCGGGCATGGCGCACGAAATCAACAACCCGATCAGCTTTGCCAAGAATAGTCTTATCGTATTGCAGCGGGCCTGGGCGGAATTGAAGCCGTTGTTACCCCAGGACCGGACGCCGGTTGATTCCGTAGAAGACGTGGACGCGTCATTGGGAATCGTGAAGAACGGCGTGACGCGCACGGAAGAAATTGTCGGTCAACTGAAGGCGTTTGTCCGAAAGGATCAGAATCAGAAGATCGAGTGCTCGGTGCAAGACGGATTGGAATCTACGTTAAGCCTGATCCACCCGATGGCGGGACGGGGTTTGGTGGTCCACGCCGATCTGCAGTCGACGCGGGCGGTTTTCGCGGTACCTGGTAAACTCAACCAGGTGTGGATGAATCTGCTTCAAAATGCGGTTCAGGCGATCGGCGCGACCGGAGAGATTTGGGTCGAATCGCGGGATCATGAGCACACGGTGACCGTCTCGGTGCGGGATTCGGGACCGGGCATCAAACCCGAGCACATGGCACGGCTGTTTGAGCCGTTTTTCACCACCAAACCCGTGGGCAAAGGGACCGGGTTGGGGCTCTCGGTCAGTTATCAGATTATTCAGGATGTCGGAGGCCGGATCGATGTGCGCAGCGAGCCGGGTCAGGGCGCGGAGTTCACGGTGGTCCTTCCGGTAGCAAGTGGTTTATCAAAGGCCGCGTGAGGAAATACGATGAGTGAACCGTTGTTCGAGAACTTGGACTACCGGGCCTATCCGATCCTGTACGTGGATGACGAACCCTACGCGATCGAGACCTTGCAGCGGCAGTTTCGGCGTGACTTCACGATTCTGACCGCGCCCAGCGGCGCAGCGGGACTGGAGATCTTGGCGCAACGGGACGTGGCGGTGGTGCTCTCGGACCAACGCATGCCCGATATGACGGGCACGCAATTTCTGGCGCAAGTTCGGGCCAACTACCCGGACACGGTGCGCATGCTGTTGACCGCCTATTCCGATCTGGAAAGCGTGGTGGACGCGATCAATGTGGGGAATGTCTCCCGCTATCTGGCCAAGCCGTACGACGAGCGCGAGGTGCAGATGGCGTTTCGAGACGGCATTGAGCGGTACGTGCTCGTCAAAGAACGAGAACGACTTCACGGAGAAAAAATCGAAACCCTGAAACGGGTGGCGCGGGCCAATCGGTAGAGCGCGGTGGGGACCCTGGCCGCCGGCCTCGCGCACGAGATCAACAATCCCTTGGTGCCGATTTCAACCTTTTTGCAAATGCTCCCGGCCAAACGCCGGGAGACGTCCGAGGATTCCGAATACTGGGGCACGTTGTATCAGGTGACGGTGAAGGAAGTCGAGCGGATCCGGGGGCTGATTCGTCAGCTCTTGACGTATTCTAAGTTTACGGGCGAGTCCGCGTCGGTATTTGAGGCCGTGGATTTCAACGCCGTGCTTGGGCAGATGGCGGTGCTGCTGACCTCGCAGGCCCGCACCAAGGGCGTGTCGATCGAAGTGAAACCGGATACGTCGCTGGGGCCGGTTCACCTGGACCAGGAGCGCATGAAGCAAGTGTTCCTGAACCTGATGCTCAACGCGATTCAAGCCATGCCGTCCGGGGGGACGCTGACGGTTTCAAGCCGCGCCACAACGGTTCGATCAACGCCGCACGTGGAACTGCGTGTCACCGACACGGGAGTGGGGATCTCGGAAGAAAATCTCGAACGACTGTTTACCCCGTTTTTCACGACCAAAGGCCACGAAGGCAGTGGTCTGGGACTGTTGACGTGCCACCAAGTCGTCGAAGAACATCGCGGAACGATCTCCGTGGAGTCGGTGATCGGTCGAGGAACCACGTTCGTGGTGTCGCTTCCCCTGAATCCGCGCACCCAGGATCGCCGAAACGGCGACCGCCGGTCCCGTGGTCGTGGGGACGACGAGTCGTCGTTGCCCGCCGCCGCTTGATCCGTGGAGCCGGCCTTCGGCCGGTTGCTTTGTCACGCGCGAGGCGGCCTTCGGCGCGATGGGACGGCGCGCCCTCCGTTTGATCTTTACCACCCCCTCTCCTATAATGCCCCCACTTTTTGGGGGAGAACCGCGTGCGACCCGATGGACGAACCGCGAAGCAATTGCGCCCGGTGAAGATCACGACGGGCTTTATCAAGCCCGCGGAAGGATCCGCGTTGATTGAAATGGGCGAGACCAAGGTGGTGTGTACGGCCACCCTGGAGAACCGAGTCCCCCCGTTTCTCAAGGGCAAGGGGGTGGGGTGGGTCTCGGCCGAATACGCCATGTTGCCGCGCGCCACCACCGAGCGTACCCAGCGGGAACGGACCAAGATCGGCGGACGGACCCAGGAGATCCAGCGATTGGTGGGGCGCTCGTTGCGCGCGGTGATGGACTTTTCGGCCATGGGCGAGCGCACCATCTGGATCGACTGCGACGTGATCCAAGCGGACGGGGGGACGCGGACCGCATCCATTACCGGCGCGTTCGTCGCGCTGGTGGCGGCCTGTCGAAAAGGGATGGCCGATGGCCTGTTCACCGCGATGCCGGTCAAGGAATACGTGGCGGCCGTGAGCGTGGGGACCGTCAACGGCAAGCGGTTGCTGGACCTGAGTTATGCGGAAGACTCCACCGCCGAGGTGGACATGAACGTGGTGATGACGGGCTCCGGCGGATTCGTGGAGGTCCAGGGCACGGCCGAGCGCACGCCGTTTTCCGCGAAAGATCTCTCGGAGCTGACGCGTTTGGCGGCCGGGGGGATACGCAAGCTCACCGCGTTTCAGCGCACCGCGCTGGGGCCGAAGCTCGCGCTGTAGGGCGATCCGTTGATGGCGCTGAATACCGCGCGACACGCCGGGCGCGTGCTCGTTGTGGCCACGACCAATGCGGGAAAGATCCGTGAGATCACCACGCTCCTGAGCGGCCTCGACTGGACGTTCATTTCCCAGCGAGACCTCGGCGTGGCGGTTGGCGTCGAGGAGGATGGCCGGACCTATGAGGCCAATGCGCTGAAGAAAGCCATGCCGCTGGCCCAGCGCGTTCAGCTCCCGGTGTTGGCGGATGATTCGGGGCTCGAAGTCGATGCGCTCGGCGGCGCGCCCGGTGTGGTGTCCGCGCGGTACGCGGGCGCTGGGGCAACTGATGGAGACAACCGCCGACTGCTCTTGCAGCGCCTCAGGGACGTGCCGTGTGATCGGCGAACCGCACGGTTTCGGTGCGTGATCGCGGTGGCCTCCCCGTCCGGCGCGTCCCGCCTGTTCGAGGGATCAGTCGAAGGCCGGATTCGCGACGCGGAGGCCGGCGTCCGCGGATTCGGCTATGACCCGGTGTTCGAACTGCCCGAGCGCAACGCCACGTTCGCGGAGCTGTCCGAGGCCGAGAAAAATCTCGTCAGCCATCGGGCGCGCGCGTTGGCGGCGGTTCGTGATATGCTGACCACGGATGCGGCGTGGTTGGAAGCCTGTCCATGAAAGGCCATCTGCGGCGTTGTCGGTCGGCCTTGCGTGCTCACGTACGACCCAGTACGCTCCGCGCGCAAGGCTCTCCCTCCGCCTTGCATCCGGCCTTCCCTGGACAGGCTTCCGGGAGCCGTGAACAAACTAGTCGGCTGATACGAATTCGGGGCGTAGCGCAGCCTGGTAGCGCACCTGCCTTGGGCGCAGGGGGTCGCTGGTTCAAATCCAGTCGCCCCGATTTTTTAAAGACGACGGGGTGAGTGGGCGACGGGGAGAATGGGCGAACGTTCTTTTCACCCCCTCACCCGCTCTCCCCTCGTCTTTGCCTGGACACACGCGCCTGTAGCTCAGTCGGATAGAGCAACAGCCTTCTAAGCTGTGGGTCGCTGGTTCGATTCCAGCCAGGCGCACCACCGCGGCTTCTCCGCGAGTCGCGCTACGCCGCGCGGCGGTCGCGAGTCGCGGGTGCCTTCAACGCTTCGGGTTTGCCCACCAAGTAGCCTTGGACCGGGCTGATCCCGAGGTCGCGAACGACCTGGAGTTCGTCCGCGGTTTCGATCCCTTCTGCGATGATGCCTTCCTTGGAGTAGTTGCGCAGCGCGAGGACGAGGTCGCGGAGAAACGTCAAGAATTGGCGGGACGCTCCGGCCTGAACAATCGTGGCGCGGTCCAGTTTGATGTAATCCGGAATCAGACGCGCCACGAAGGGGAGCGAAATGAACCCGGCGCCGAAATCGTCGATCGCGAATTTGTAGCCGGCGGCGCGCCAGGCGCTGGTGGTATCGAGATGGCGCTCCACGTCGTGCAAGGCTTCGGCTTCCGAAATTTCCAGGACCACCTCGATATCGGGGGGTTTGGGGACGACGTGCAGGTGATCGAGGACGGCAAAATCTACGTTGATGAAGACGCGCCGGAGCCCCGCGCTGGCGGCGGCCCGAAGCTGGACGTGGAAACACAAACACTTCAGTTCGTGGAGTTGTCCCACCGCCTGATACCGGCGGAACAGCTCGCCGACGCTGAGCTTGCCAAGGGGGTCGCGGCTTAACGCTTCATAACCCAACACTTCGCCGGACGTTCGGTCAACCACCGGTTGAAACACGGTTTGCACCGTGTGGTCGTCCAATTGGTATTCTTCCTCCCCGATATGGATTTTGTCCCCACCGCGTTTGGCGATATAAAGCGCGCGGTCCGCGAGGCGGACGAGGTCCTCGATGGTGCGACCATGCTCGGGGTGCAACGCGGCGCCGATGCTCACGTCGAGCGGAATCCGGCGCCGTTCCCCGACCAGGGCGACGCCTTTGCGGATGCGATCGCCCGCGGTGATCACCCCGTCGCGCGTCGTCCTGGTGAGCACGACGAGAATCTCGTCTCCGCCCCATCGGACCACCAAGTCCGCTCCACGCGTGGCTTCCAGAACGGCTTTACCGACTTCCTGAAGCACCTCGTCCCCAGTCTGATGTCCCTGGGTATCGTTCAAGGCTTTGAAGTGATCGAGATCACACAACAAGATGGCGAATATTCCTTCGGTGTGATCGGCGCGGAGCAAGGTGTCGCCCATGCGTTCGTTGAAATACCGGCGATTGAACAGGCCGGTGAGGGAGTCGCGCATGGCCTGTTTCTGGAAAAGCATCCGCATCCGCCCGAAGGTGGCGCGGGTGTGAAGCACGTAGGCGCAAAAGATGCCGATGAGGACGACCAAACCCGGCAGTCCACGCGTGGCCATGAGCCGAGACAGATTCGGTTGATCGGACTCGGTCTGCGCGAGGAGGTACGCCAGGAGCACGGTGACTCCGCCCGATGCCACGAGCAAGGTGAGCGTGAGCGCCCACAACTGCCACTCGCGTCGTTCAATTTGCCGCAGATCGTGTTCGACCGGCTCGCGGAGCGTTTGCGGTGAGGCGGGTTGTGGAATCATGGGTGCCCTAAGGATAGCCGTGGATCGGAGCGGGTCAACCCGGCGATGGACGCCACGCGTTTTTCGCGGCCGAGCACTGCTTGGTTTTGACAAACCGTTTCGGGCTCCGGTAGAATACGCGGGCTTTTCGGGGGCGCTTGGCGCAGGGTTTGGCGGGGTTCATCACCCGAGCGCTCGTCCACGTGGGGCAGAGACGTGCGCCTGTAGCTCAGCGGATAGAGCAATGGCCTCCGGAGCCATGTGTCGGGGGTTCAATTCCCTCCAGGCGCGCCATTGTCGATACATGTGGGCCGTTAGCTCAGCTGGTAGAGCAGCTGACTCTTAATCAGCGGGTCGTAGGTTCGATCCCTACACGGCTCACCACCCCTTTCCGCAGGGCCGCCGGGCACGGCAGATCAGGGAACAACACACTTGTTTGCGAACGGGGCGCGCCAAGGGACCGGCGGGCGCGCCATCGGAAGGCGAAGGTTTGTTGGCGGCAACACGTGCGAGAGTGGCGGAATTGGCAGACGCGCCAGACTTAGGATCTGGTGGGTCACCCCCGTGGGGGTTCAAGTCCCCCCTCTCGCACCAACGCGGCCGTCGTGGTTCGGTCAGGGCACACCATCGTCCATCAATCCAGAGCGTATATGAAACTGTCCATTGAAACGTTATCGCCGGTAAAACGTGCATTGGTGATCGAGGTGGAACCGTCCGTGGTCGGTCGGGAATTCGACGTGGCGTATTCGGAGCTCGGGCGACGCGCCAAGATACCGGGTTTTCGCCCCGGGAAGGTTCCGCTGCCGGTGTTGGAAAAACGGTTCCAGCGCGAAGTGACCGACGACGTGGTGCAGCGATTGGTCCCCCGATTCTACGAACAGGCGCTGAAGGACGCGGGGTTGGTGCCGGTCCAACTGCCGACGATCGAAGGGTTGTCGATCGCGAAGGACGCGCCGTTGTCGTTTCGCGCGGTGGTGGAGGTTCGACCCGAGGTCGCGCTGCAACCATACACGGCGTTGCCGCTGAGGCGTCGCCGCGTGTCGGTGGCGGACGCGGATGTGTCGGAAACGCTGGAGAACATTCGACTGCGCCAGGCTGAGTTGGTCAGTTATGACGACGGGCATCAGATCGCGGAGGGAGACTTCGCGGTGGTTGATTTCGAAGGATCGTCAGAAGGCCAACCATTGCCGGGTGCCAGCGCCACCGGATATCTGGTTCATGTCGGGGAGCAATCCGTGATCCCGGAGATCGACGCGGCGTTGCGAGGCCATCGCAAGGGCGATCACGTTGAAACCGAAGTGACGTTTCCGGCGGAGTACCAGAGCCCGCAGGTCGCCGGCCGGCGCGTGTTGTTCCGCGTCACGGTGGGCGACGTGAAGCAACGCGTGCTCCCCGCGTTGGACGACGAACTGGCCAAAGACGTGGGTTTGGCATCGCTGGACGAACTGCGCGAACGGGTGCGGCAGGAAATTACCGCTCGTAAACAAGCCGAGCAACGGGCGGAGGAACGGGGCGCGATGGTGAAATTGCTCAACGAACGGCATCAGATCGACTTGCCGCCCAGCCTCGTGCAACGAGAAACCGCTGCGCTGCGCGATCGCATGGAGCGCCACTTGGGACATGCCGGGCATGGACCCGAGGCGACGGAGGCACCGGGCGACGCCGTGCAGAAAGAAATCCTGAGTGCCGCGGAAGGCCGCGTCAAAGGCGACCTTCTGTTGGAAGCGATCGCGGACCGCGAAGGAGTAACCGTCGGAATGGACGAAATTGAGCGAGAGGTCCAGCGGATCGCCGCGCAAACCCGATCGGATATCCGAGAGGTCCGCAAGCTCCTGGCGGGTGAGAGCGGCGAGTTCGTCGGACTGCGGGCCACGATCCGTCGCGAAAAAACGTTGGATTGGTTGATCGATCACGCGGACATTAGGGAAGAAGACGGCTCCACCACCGGTCAGGAGCCTAGATAAACACGGGGGGATGGAACCCCTTTCGTTTTCGTAAGGAGCGAGCATGTTGGTACCGATGGTCATTGAACAAACGAATCGCGGGGAGCGAGCGTACGACATTTATTCGCGTCTCCTGAAGGACCGGATCATTTTGGTGGGTACCCCGATCGAGGACACGTCTGCGAACCTGATCATCGCCCAATTATTGTTTCTGGAGGCGGAAGATCCGGCGAAGGACATCAGCATGTACGTGAACAGCCCCGGGGGCCTCGTCACCGCCGGGCTCGCGATCTACGATACGATGCAATACATCAAGCCGGACGTCTCGACGATTTGCATCGGCCAAGCGTCCAGCATGGGCGCCGTGTTGTTGGCGGCGGGCGCGCGCGGCAAGCGGCACGCGTTGCCGAACGCCAGGATCATGATTCATCAGCCCTTGGGCGGTTTCCAAGGCCAGGCGACCGACATCGGAATTCACGCCAAGGAGATTCTGCGGACGCGCGAGCGCTTGAACCAAATTCTGGCGAAACACACGGGACAGACGCTTGAACGCATTCAGGCGGATACGGAGCGGGACTATTTCCTCTCCGGAGAAGAGTCCAAGGACTACGGCCTGATCGACAGCGTCCTTGAGCGAGGTCCCGGCGTACCGAAAACGTAACCGACGGACTCGGAAAGACCCCGAGCGTCGCACGAGAGGGGAGACGGGTGGACGACAAACGTAAATCGGACCGAATGGAAGCGCTGCGGTGTTCGTTCTGCGGGAAAAATCGTGACGAAGTCCGCAAGCTCATCGCCGGTCCTACCGTCTACATCTGCGACGAGTGCATCGAGCTCTGCAACGACATCATTGCCGAAGAGGCCGAGAACCAGAAGCAGCTGGTTACCTCGTCGACACTTCCCAAACCGACTGAAATCAAACGTATCCTCGATCAATACGTGGTCGGACAAGAGCGGGCCAAGAAGGTGCTGGCGGTCGCGGTCCACAACCACTACAAGCGGGTGAATGCCGGCTCCAACGTCAACGACGTTGAACTCCAAAAAGGCAACATTTTGTTGATCGGACCGACCGGCACCGGAAAGACCTTGCTGGCCCAGACCCTGGCCCGCATCCTGGACGTCCCCTTCACCATCGCCGACGCCACCACGCTGACGGAGGCCGGTTATGTGGGCGAGGACGTGGAGAACATCATTCTGAAATTGCTTCAGGCCGCGGACTACGACGTGGAAAAGGCCGAGCGTGGCATCGTGTACATCGACGAAATCGACAAAATCAGTCGCAAGAGCGACTCCCCGTCGATCACCAGGGATGTCTCAGGCGAGGGCGTTCAGCAGGCGCTGCTCAAGTTGATCGAGGGCACGGTGGCGAACGTGCCCCCCCAGGGCGGGCGCAAACACCCGCATCAAGAGTTCATTCAGGTCGACACGAGCCAGATCCTCTTTATTTGCGGGGGCGCGTTCGTGGGGATCGAATCCCTCATCGGCCAACGACTGCAGACGCGCGTGATGGGATTCGGCGCGGATATCAAGAGTCGTGAGGATCGCCGGTTGGGCGAGCTGTTGTCGCAGGTCGAACCCGAGGATCTCCTCAAGTTCGGTCTCATTCCCGAATTCGTGGGGCGTCTCCCCGTGCACGCGACGCTGGATGATTTGGACGAACAAGCCTTGATCAAGATCTTGAGCGAGCCCAAGAACGCGTTGGTCAAACAATACGAACGCCTCTTCGCGTTCGAGAAGGTCCGGTTGAAGTTCACGGCAGGGGCGCTGGCGGAGGTGGCCCGGCGCGCGTACGGGCAACGAACCGGGGCCCGCGGTCTGCGTGCGATTCTCGAACGCGTCATGCTCGAACTCATGTACGAGATCCCTTCGGCGAAGAACGTGAAGGAATGCATCATCACCGAAGAATCGATTCAGAACACCGCCCAACCCATCCTGGTGTATGACCAGGACATGGGTATGAAGTCCGCGTAACACGTCCTCCACGCAGCGACTCTCGGAGAGGTAGTTTTTACCGCGATGCACTTCACGGCGTTGTCCGGCCACGGCCAGGCAGCGCCGAAAAAAGACGGGTGCGCTCCTGCCCCGCGCGACCGCACGGACAGCAGGTGGCGTAGGCGAGGCTCCGTTAAATGCCGTTCGCGAACCCGGAGATAAACTGACGCTCTTGGTCCGAACCGTGGCAGATGAGGCAGGCGTCTGAGACCAGGCGGGGACTTGACGCCACCAGGACGTATGTGTGGCGGCTGTCCGACCACTCCAGCGTGTGGTGTCCGTCAACGTCAGCGGGGTGAAAGAGGATGTTGCGGAAACTGATCACGTCCCGTCCCGCGATACGGATTTCCTGCGGCGGGGTGATCAACAGCGAGACCGTCTCCTGGCCGACCCGGTACGACAAATAGGCCGCCCTGATGTCCGCCGTTTGCGCGATGCGCCCTCCCACCATCCGAAACTCCTCTGGGCTGATGCGGGGAACATCAACGTCAAAATTGAGACGATGTTCCAACCAGGTGGAGACAACAGCCGGGTCGTCGTCGATCACATCAAGGGCGTGGGGTTGTCGTAAGGAGAGTTTGTGGTGCTGGACCGCCAGTTGAACCAGATCGGGCGTCTGATGCCGCGCGGTTCCGAGCACGATCAATCCGACGATCGCGATGGCGAGTCCTGCGGCCGCCGCAATCCACGGAAGGCGTGATCTGCCGCGTTGGTGAACGTTCTGCCGGATTTCTCGGTCCAGTGCTGCGCGTAAACAAGCAGCCGTGTATGCAGGGGTCTGCGGCACGGCGGCGGCTTCATGGAGGAGCGAGAGGAATGCCTTTTCCGCCAAATAGTCCTCTCGGCACCTTTCGCAATCCTTGAGGTGCTCGTCGACCAGCACCGATTCCTTGACGTCCAAAGCACCGTCAAGGTACGGATGCATCAGTTTCATGATCGTCGAACAGTCGTACATCGTCAGTTCGCGTCCCGAAGGGACAATCGTGACTCGGGTCCCTCCTTCAACGACGTCCAATAGTCGCCCAACGACTTCTTGAGTAGGTTCCGTCCGCGCGACAAGCGTGACATCACGGTTCCCAACGGACACCCCATAATTTCAGACATTTCTTTATAATCAAAGCCTTCGACATCACGAAGGAGCACCGCCAACCTCAGTTTGTCCGGCATGGCCGCCAGCGCGGCTTCGAAATCGCGGCGGAAGATGCCCCGCGCATGGCGGTCGTGCGCGCAAAGCAGCAGCGCGGCCGATGATTGGTGAGGTTCATCATCAACAATGTCGAGATCATCCAGCGAAATCTCCCGCGCCCGTTGATGGTAGCGATTAATAAAGAGATTTTTGGTCAATGTAAAGAGCCACGCTTTATAGTTGGCGATGTGTTCATACCGGGGATAGAAGCGAAACGCCCGGATGTAGGCGTCCTGCACCAGGTCATTCGCGTCGTCACGGTTGCCGGTCAGAACCACCGCAAACCCGTATAATGACGGCAGATACGGGAGCGTGTGTTCCTCGAACTCCGCCTGTCGCGATCGATCGTGCCCGCCGAATCGAAAGAGCGCCATTGTACAGAAATGACCTCTCAAACCGCCAAAATGTTCCGTGAAATTACTTGTAAATCAAGTGCCGGTCAGGGCTGGGAGGTGGCCCCCAGGCCGTGCGCCGTGGTGCTGTGCTCGATGGTCACGCCGATCTGGCTGCCGACCGATCCCAGGAGCTTCTCCTCCCGCGACGTGAGCGCCCGGATATCCCGATACAATAAAAAGAGTATTCCGAGCACGTGATCGCGGGATCGTAACGGGATACCGACCAGGGAGATAAAACCGGGATCTCCAGACCGGACCGAGTCGATACGATCATCCACGGCCAAGTTCTCGGTGGCCCACAGGTCGCCGGTCCGTCGAATCTGAAGGCTGATGTGGTGGATCAGTTCGATCAAACTGCTCATTTGCGCGGGCGACAGGGTCGGCAATTTGGTGGCGGTAATCGGTGAAGACCCGGACGGCGGTTGCGCCATCCAAATGAGTCCACCATCGGCCTCCATCACGTCCAGCATTTTCTGCAACGTCTGGTCAAGGAGATCTCGGATGGGGAGCGATTGATTCAACGTGGCGGCGATGGCGTACAAGATCGAGAGCTCCTTATTTTGATGTTCGATCTTCCACGTCTTCTCTTTTACGTTTTCCTCCAACCCTATGTAAAACAGTTTGAGCTTGTGAGCCATCTTGTTGAACTGGTTCGCCAGATCCTCGATCTCATCACCTGTGGCGACCTCGATTCGGTGGTTGAGGTTCCCTTGCCCGATCAGGTCGGCGCCTTCCTGTAAGGTTTGGATCGGCCGCACGATGCGACGGGCGATCAGCGATCCCATCAGCACGAAGATCAGCGTGCCGGCCACCCCGGCCACGCCGATCCAGCGCAAGAGGGTATAAATGGGCGCGTAACTTTCCGCGGGATTTTGGCTGGTGACCACGAACCACGGCCGGCCGCCGAAGTTGTCGGGGCCGAGTCGCTGCGTCAGCTCAACCGGCGCGTGCCCGCTGAGGGCCTCACGCCCCGCAAAGTGCACGTCCTCGCGCGTCGCCATCCACCCCTTGCGGTTCTCGGTGACGGCGGCCACGTAGGTCGGCGAGAGAGCATGACTCTGAAGAGGAGCAACCGGACAGTACACGACCACGCCCTCGGCGGTGAGAATCATGGTGTGATCGGTTTTCCCGATCTTGGCGGACGCCACTCCCCGCAGCAGGGTATCGGCGCGCTCCACCAAGGCCAAGACCCCGATGGTTTGTCGATTCTTGACAATCGGCGTGGCGATCACGACAACCGGATCGGCGGTGCCGGCCAACGCCTCCACGCCGCTGATAAAGGGACGGCCGTCCGTGTTCTGGAACGCATGGATCCACCAGGGGATCGCGCTAAAATCGTAGCGGGCCGGCTGTCCGGTGGCTGCGACGAGGGCCCCATGGATATTGGTGACGACAACGGCTTGATAGAGCGTTGCATCGGGAGTCTGTGCGACAAATTCTTTCAGCGCCGCGGTGGCTCGGTTCCCCTGAATTTCGAGCAAGAAGGCATCAACGCCTTGGGCGGTCCGCCATCGCTCGTCGATTTCACGAATTCGCGACCTGACGTCTTCGATCGGGTCGCTGCTGAAAAACGCGTTGGACTCCTCCACCACGGTCAACACCGATTGGACCGACGCCAGGAGACGGGCCTCCTCAATATGATGAGTGAACAACGTGTCGATGTTCGAGGCGGTCGACGACGCCAACTCTTCGAAGCTGCGCCCGATCGTGGCTTTCAGTGTCGCGGTGCCGAGAAAATAGATGACGCCCAGCGTCACCACGCCGGACAGCACGCCGGCGGTGAGAATAAAGAGGCCGAGTCGGGCCTTGAGACGCGGTCGCCACCGAAACAGCCCGAGGCGAGCAGACCGCTGGGGGCCCGATGCGGTCATGGGAGGCTGTCGATCCCTTTCTTCATCGTGCGGTCACTGAAGAACGAGTCTTGAATGCCGGTGTCGGTTTTGATGTCATTGATGCTCAGGTAGGTTTCCGAGCCGGTCTGCGCATTGTTGATGACCACCTTCTCCCATACCCAGGCGTCTTTGACCGGTTTCCAGGTAATGTATTGGGTTTTGAGCAACTTGCCCTCGAGATCGTAGTAATCCACGCGCTCTTTCAGCGAGGTGTCCTTGGTAATCCACTTCACCACCTTGCCGTAGTTATAGGCCGGATCGGGTTTGATCGGCGTGCTTTCAATCATGTAATACGACCGGTTCCCGACGGTTTCCTCTCCGAGCAGCTTGTGGGTGTCGCGGTCCACGGGACGAGAAACCATGTCGTTCGGGTTCAAATCGGAACTGGCGATGCCTCCGGTTTCGGCGTTGTTCGCCAGCTTGTTCACCTTGCTCAGAATCGGGATATACAACCAGCGATCAGCCGGTTTCCCGCTTTTCGGGTCATAGGCCCAGAGCATGAAGGAACTGCCCTTGGCGTCCGGAGGGTACTCGTTGAACACAAGGACTTTGAAGTCCAATCCGTTCTTGCCGCGATAGTTCTTCCAGTACCGCCGCAGCACGGACTTGCGCTCTCCGCCACTGGAGTCTTTGATCGTGAACGTCAATTTGGCGGTCTGATCCTGCCCCGGGTACACGTCTTCGGATTTTTGCGCGATTTCCGTCGCCAAGACCCCCGCGTGCGCCGGCCCCGACGCCGTGATGCCCCAGACCACCAGTAATCCGATTACCAGACCCAACCCACGATGCCTCACGCCACCCTCCCTTTCCCATCCGTCGGTGCTGTTCGGTAAAGGCTTGGGAGTGGCGTCACGTCGGTACACCGGTGTGCCCGCCCCAAGCCGTCCTGTGGGCCTGCTGAAGGCCCCAACCCCTTATAAGACGGCTCGTGACGGGTCGGCATTCCACAAGGTCAAAAAATCGTTGATGTGAAAAAGGCTTTCAAAGGACACGCCCCGACGCGTAATGGCCTCGCGGCCGCCTTCGTCGCGGTCCACCAAGGCAACCACTTTGACCACGGGGTGTCCAAGCTGCTTCAGCACATTGAGCGCCTTTTCCGTGGAACCCCCGGTCGTGACCACGTCATCGACCACGGCCACCGGTGCTTGAGGCGGAAGAGGCCCCTCAATCCACTGCGCCGTGCCGTGGCCTTTGGGTTCTTTGCGGACCACGAACGCGGCGATCGGCTCTCCGGCGGCCTCGCTGGCGATCGCGGTGGCCAGCGCGATGGGATCGGCGCCCAACGTGAGCCCCCCCACCGCCTGCACCCCCAGCCCGCGGAGACGTTCAAACACGAGACGGCCGATCAAGGTGGCGCCCTTGGGATCGAGGGTGACGAGTTTGCTGTTCAGGTAATATCGGCTGAGAGCGCCCGAGGCCAAACGGAAAGCGGGTTCCTCGCTGTATCGAAACGCCCGCTCGAACAGCAGGCGTTGGAGAGTGTCGCGATCGCTCTGTGTCGCCAAAGTCACGGTGGTCATGCGCGAATCCTTGCGCCTTCAACCGGCGGCCGGCCGTGGCGCCGATAGTCTCCCCTGACGGAGTGATCCCGGAATTCCCGAGGCGTCAGGTTTGACACCCCGTGAGGGGTTCCCTATAATAGGGCGTTTTTTCGGAAATAACAAGCGAAGGAGTGTCGTCTCATGTCCGTTACAACCCGGCAACCGAGTAATTTGCGTCGCAAACGCACGCATGGATTCCGCAAGCGGATGTCCACCACCGACGGCCGTCGTGTGCTGAAACGCCGTCGCGCCAAGGGGAGAAAACGCCTGACCACGGTCTGACCGGCGACGTCAGGGTGGCTCGAATTTCCCGCTCGCCGGAGATCCGAAGGATCTTCGAGCGCGGGAAACGGTTATCACGCGGCCCGCTGACGGTGGTGGGTCTGCGCCGGGCGGATGCCCCGGAGAGTCGCCGCGCGGGCGTCATTGTCGGGCGTAAGTTCGGCGGCGCGGTGGAGCGAAACCGGGTCAAACGCCGGTTGCGCGAGGTTCTGCGGACTCATCCCGACGTTGTTCCGGCCGGATGGGATTGGTTGGTGCTGCCCCGTTCTCCCGTTCAGTCATGGTCGTTCGCCACGTTAAACGAACGGATCGCCGCGCTGTTTGTGGAATGGATCAAGACGTGTTCGTAACCGCCTCGCCGGCACCCAGCGCCGCGCACGGTCGCGGGTTCCTGTGCCGGGCGTGCGTGGGGCTCGTGCACGGGTACCGCCGCTTGATTTCCCCGTGGTTGGCGCCCCGGTGCCGGTTTCTTCCGACGTGTTCGGCCTACGCGGTGGACGCGCTGGAGCGATATGGCGCGGCCAAGGGCGCATGGCTGACGATTCGGCGTCTGCTGCGATGTCACCCGCTGTGCGCCGGCGGATACGACCCCGTTCCGTGACCGCCCCGAAACGCGCGGTGTCCCAATCCCTCTAACACGAGACGTGTGCCTACGCGATGGAACGTAACGCGATCTTATTTTTAGTTCTTTCCATTTCGATCATCATCGGGTACTCGGTGCTGTTTCCGCCCGCGCCGCCACCGAAGTCCGACCTTCAAGCTCCGGCAACGTCCCCGACCGAGACGACCGGCACGGCCGCGTCGCCTTCGGGCGTTCCTGAAACGGCGCCTGGCGCTGCTTCGGTCGCGCCGTCTGCGGACGAGCGGACCGTCGTGGTCGAGACGGACCTGTATCGCGCCACGTTGTCCACGCGGGGGGCGGTGATCACCTCGTGGCGATTATCGCGGTACAAAGACGGGCCGACCAAAGACACGCCGATCGACCTCTACACGCCTCCGGCCGCGGGCGGCGCGTCTCCGTTGGCCGTCGTGCTGGAAGCCGGAGACGAGGCCTCGCGCGCCGCGATCCAAAGCGGATTGTACGCCGTGGACGGAGGCGACCTGCGTCTCGGTCCGGACCGGCCGAGCGGCACGCTGAGATTTCAAACGCGGGGGCCGAGCGGCGAAATGCTCGTCAAGCGCCTAACGTTTCACCACGATAACTACCTAGTGGACGTCGAAGTCACCACCTGGGGGATGTCCGGCTCCTATCGCGTGGTGTTGGGAGAAAACTTTGGGATTCGGCACTGGGGCGACGTGTCGTTTGTCGGCTACATCGGCCCCACCAGCTTGATCGACGGGAAAGTGGTGCAAGACAAACCCTCCAACCTCGATCAGCCGGCGGTGCACGCCGGGCGCGTGACCTGGACCGCCCTCCAGGACAAGTACTTCGTGACCACGTTGATCCCGAGCGCGCCGAACAGCACGGTGGTGGCGGAGCGCTTGGGCGAGAACCGCGTGACCATCGGGTTACGAGAGCCCGAGCCGTCCGACGGTAAAGTGGTCACCGCTCGCCTGTACGCCGGGCCCAAAGAGTACGACCGTTTGGCCGCCCTGCAGATCGGGCTGCAAGAAACGATCGACTTTGGCTGGTTTATCTATGGCAGTTGGGCGCTGGTGCGATTGATCGCGGAACCCTTGTTCTTGTTGCTCCAATTTCTGCACGGGTTCACCGGAAACTTCGGGATCGCGATCCTCTTGTTGACCGCGTTGATCAAACTGGTGTTCGCGCCGCTCTCGCACAAGAGTTTCGTATCGATGAAAGCCATGGCCGCGCTGCACCCGCAGACCCAGGCGCTTCAGAAAAAATATAAACACGACAAGATGCGACTCAACCAGGAGTTGATGGCGCTCTACAAAGGCAACAAGGTCAATCCGCTCGGCGGGTGCCTGCCCATGCTGGTGCAGATTCCGTTTTTCATCGCGTTGTTCAACATCTTATACACCACGATCGAGTTGCGGCAGGCGCCCTTTTTCGGGTGGATCACCGACCTGTCGGACAAGGACCCGTACTACGTGTTGCCGATCGTGATGGGCATCACGATGTTCATTCAACAGAAGATCCAGCCCACCACCATGGATCCGACCCAAGCCAAGATCATGTTGTTCTTGCCGGTCATTTTCACGTTTTTCTTCCTCGCGTTTCCGGCCGGACTGGTGCTGTACTGGATCGCCAACAACACCTTGACCATCGTGCAGCAGTACGTGACGTTGAAGTACTATAAGCCGCAGCCCCTCGTGATTCCGAAAGGCCTGTCCGCGTGACCGAGGGTTCCGATGCCGGAGCGCACACTCCCGTCTGACACCATCTGCGCGATCGCGACCGCGCCGGGCGAAGCCGCGATCGGCGTGATCCGCCTCTCGGGCCCGGGCGCCGTCGCCGCCGCGGATCGCGTGCTGCGGTTGCAATCGAACCAATCGCTCAAATCGCTCGAAGACCGCTACGTGGCGTTCGGTCACGCGATCGATGAATCCCATAATGGGATCGTCGACGAAGTGCTGGTGACGCTCATGCGCGCGCCCAAGAGTTACACGCGCGAAGACGTGGTGGAGATTTCGTGCCACGGCGGCCCCCACGTGTTAAAGCGGATCATGAGCCTGTTGCTCGCGCCCGGCGTTCGGCTCGCCCAGCCCGGGGAGTTTACGCGACGCGCGTTCATGAACGGCCGGATCGACCTCGCGCAAGCCGAAGCCGTGATGGATCTGATCCGCGCGCAGAGCGACGCGGGCGCGCGCGCGGCCGTGGCGCAACTGCGGGGCGGATTATCCGCCGCGATCCGCCCTCTCCAAGAGCGCCTCGTGGGGCTGCTGGTGGAGATCGAGGCGAGTATCGACTTTTCCGAGGAAGGCCTGGAGTTCTTGCCGCGCGAAGCGCTGACCGTGTCGGTGGACGAAGCCCGACGCGAGATTCGGCGCTTGCTCGCCACCGCGGATCGCGGCCGCATCGCGCGCGAAGGCGCGTCGGTGGTGATCGCGGGCCGGCCCAATGTGGGCAAGTCCAGCTTGCTCAACGTGTTGCTGCGCGAGAACCGCGCGATCGTCACGCCGATTCCGGGGACCACGCGCGATACGATCGAGGAAGCGGCAGACCTTGGCGGGATTACTGTTCGGCTCTCGGATACGGCTGGCGTGAGACGCACGGCAGACCCCGTGGAGGTCGAAGGCATCCGCCGTACCAACGACGCGGTCGCGGGCGCGGACCTGATTCTCGCGATGTTTGACGGCTCGGAGCCGCTGGCGGATGACGATCACGCGGTGCTGGCCCAATTAAAGGACCGCTCGGTCATCGCGGTGGCAAACAAGGCGGATCTTGCGCAACGCGCGGATATCAGTGCAATCAGCCAAGCGCTCGGTGGGCAGCCGGTTCATGCCCTTTCAACCCATACGCACCAAGGCATCGAGACGTTGACCAAGGAGATCGCGACTCGTCTCAACGGAGGCGTCGCGACCACAGAAGGTGCGTTCGTCACCAAACTTCGCCACGTTGAGGCGCTGAACCGAGCCGAGTCCGCGCTCGCTCACCTCCACGCAACAGTGGCTGAGCGCGGTCCGCACGAGTGCATCGCCATGGACCTGCGCGGCGCGGTGGAGGCGTTGGGCGAAATTTTGGGGACCGTGACAACGGACGATGTCCTGAACGAGATCTTTTCGAAGTTTTGCATCGGAAAGTGACGCTAAAAACTGGACATCACGTCAAGGCCAGCACTGCTAGGCCGGAGCGATTCTAATGTTAATTAGGATTCAATCACCATGTTCCACGTGGAACATCGGGTAAAGTTTTAACAGACAAGACACGATGAAAACCACCGGTTTCCCAGATATCATCGTCATCGGGGCTGGCCACGCGGGCTGTGAGGCGGCGTTGGCGACGGCTCGGATGGGATGCCGCACGCTCTTGTTTTCCATGAATTATGAGAACATTGCCCAGATGTCGTGCAATCCGGCCATTGGTGGGATTGCGAAGGGGCATTTGGTGCGGGAGATCGATGCCCTGGGTGGGCAGATGGCGCGCACCATTGATGAGACCGGTATTCAGTTCCGCATGCTCAACACGTCCAAGGGCCCGGCGGTGCGGGCGTTGCGGGCTCAAGCGGACCGGGTGCGGTATCGGTTGTCCATGCAGGCCACGCTCGAGGCTCAACCAAACCTCAACATTGTGCCTGAGCAAGTGGTGCGGCTTGCAACAGGTGACGCGGGTGTTGAAGGGGTTGTGACCGCTGACGGGACCCTGTATCGCGCCAAGGCCGTGATCGTGACCACGGGCACGTTCTTGCGCGGACTGATTCACGTCGGTTTGACAAACTTTTCAGCGGGCCGTGCTGGCGAACCAGCGGCTGAAGGCCTGTCCGCCAGTCTGGAAGCGTTGGGATTCACCTTGGGACGTCTCAAGACCGGGACCCCGCCGCGGTTGGATGGTCGCACGATCGACTTCTCCGCCACCACGCCGCAACATGGCGACAATCCGCCTCGGCCGTTTTCGTATCGGACTGAGCGGATTGCTCAGTCACAGGTTCCGTGCTTTTTGACGTACACCAGCGCGGAGACGCACGCGGTCATCGCGGACAATTTGGACCGCTCGCCCTTGTTTACCGGCGTGATCCAAGGCACTGGCCCGCGCTATTGCCCGTCAATCGAGGACAAGATCCACCGGTTCAGCGATAAAGAGCGTCACCAGGTCTTTCTGGAACCTGACGGTTTGGACACGCCGATTTATTATCCCAACGGCATCTCCACCAGCTTGCCGGTTGACGTCCAGCACCGGTTTGTAAGGACGATTCCGGGGCTGGAGCGCGTGGAGTTCATCAAGCCTGGGTACGCGATCGAATACGACTATGTCCCGCCCACGCAACTGTGGCCCACCCTGGAAACCAAGGTGGTTCCTGGCTTGTATCATGCGGGTCAGATCAACGGCACCTCTGGATATGAAGAGGCCGCGGCACAGGGCATTATGGCCGGAATCAACGCCGCGTTGGCCATCCAACAGCGAGAACCCATGGTCCTGGAGCGGTCACAGGCCTATATCGGGGTGCTGATCGATGATCTGGTTACCAAGGGCACGAACGAGCCCTATCGCATGTTTACGTCGCGTGCCGAGTATCGGCTGCTGCTGCGACACGACAACGCGGACGTGCGGTTGATGGATCTGGGCGCACGGATCAGCTTGGTCGACGGCCAAACGCATCAACGATTCCGTGCACGGCGTGACGCGATTCAAGAACAGATCGAACGACTGTCGCGATTGCGAGTTCGTAGCACGCCGCTCCCTGAGGCTTGGTCGTGGCTCACGTCTGAAACATCGGCCGCGCAGTTGATCAGGCGTCCGGACGTCGCGTTCATGGACTTGGCCGCGATATGGCCTGAGCTGAAAACGGTTGACCCCGAATTGACCGAGCAGGTGGAACTGGAGATCAAGTACGAGGGGTATCTGAAACGCCAGGAGCAACAGGTCGAGCGGTTCAAACAGCTCGAAGACCGAAAAATTCCCATCGGCTTTGCTTTTGATCGCGTCAACGGCCTGTCGCGCGAAGTGGTGGAAAAGCTCTCGGCCGTGTCCCCGCGGTCACTAGGCCAGGCCTCCCGCATTTCCGGCGTCACGCCGGCGGCTGTGTCCTTGTTGCTGGTCGCGCTCGAGCGCGACCGGCGCGGCGGATCAGCGTCGGCGCTCGCCGGCGTCTAAATCCAGCACGTGTCGGACTCCTCCCCGCTTCGAATCCTTGAGCGCGGGGCTGCTGCGTTAGGCGTGGCTATCTCCCGCGACCAATTGGCGCAGATCGACCGCTTCCTTGCCGAGCTTCGGAAATGGAACCAACGGATCAATCTCACGGCCGCTGAAACAATAAATGACCTCGTCACGCGCCATGTGTTGGATTCCTTGGCGGGCATGCTGGTGTTGAATGAATTACCGGCTGGGGCTCAGATTGCGGACTTGGGGTCCGGCGCCGGATTTCCAGGGCTGCCCATTAAAATCGCCAGGCCCGATCTACACATGACGCTGATTGAGCCGCGACAAAAGCGCGCGGCGTTCTTAACCACGGTTTGTGCCTTGCTCAAGCTCCAAGACATCGCCATCGTAGAGGAAACGATGGATCTCAGGCGCCAGGTGCCTGATCTGGTTGGTCGGTTTGACGCCGTTCTGATGCGTGCGGTTGCTGAACCACGATCAGCGAAAGACTTAGCCCTTCCTTTAGTTAAGCCGGGTGGAATGGTCGTGATTTGGGTCTCAACGCAGCAGGCCGGACATGCGGACACAGGGTTTTTAGTGCACACGTACCGGATTCCTGAGACCGACCTCACCCACGCATTGTTGATCTGGCGCGTGCCCACCTAACCAGCCCCCTTATCGGCAAATGTTCCACGTGGAACATTTCATATCTATCATTCGGTGAGCTGGTTGTGCTACGATCACGGCCGTTGAGATGACCATGGACGGTTCTCCGCGCGTGATTGCGATTGCCAACCAGAAGGGCGGCGTGGGCAAGACCACGACCGCGGTGAACCTTGCCGCATCTATTGCCGTAGCGGAGCACCGCGTGCTGCTGGTTGATCTTGACCCACAAGGCAATGCGACGAGCGGCGTGGGGTTGCTGGGCGAGCGGGGCCCGGGGAGTTACGCGGTCTTGATCGGCGCCTGCAAGGCCTCGGATGCCATCCGGAAGACTGAACTGCAGTACCTCGACGTGATTCCTGCGGACGTGCACCTAGCGGGCGCGGAGGTGGAGTTGGTCGGGCTTCCGGAGCGCGAACTGTGCCTGCGGCGGGCGCTCGATTCCGTAGCGAGCGACTATGACTTTGTATTCATCGACTGCCCGCCGTCGTTGGGGTTGTTGACGGTCAACGCGCTGATCGCGGCGCGTTCGGTCATTATTCCGGTGCAATGCGAGTATTACGCGATGGAAGGATTGAGCCGGTTGCTGGATACGATCAAACACCTGCAACAGTCGGCGAACACCGGGTTGCGGATCGAAGGCATCGTGTTGACCATGTACGACCCGCGCAACAACCTGTCGGTCCAGGTTGCGTCGGAAGTCCGCAGTCACTTGGGCGAACAGGTCTTTGACGCGATTATTCCGCGCAACGTGACCTTGGCCGAGGCCCCGAGTCACGGCAAACCCGTGTTGCTGTATCAGATCGCCTCGCGGGGCGCCCAATTGTATATGCAGCTTGCGAAGGAGGTGCTCAAACGGACAGCATAGAATCCACCGCGGGCTCGGCAAAAACTCGCCCGGGCGGTGAACGCAAGGCCCTTGGTCGCGGTCTGGAAGCCTTGCTGGGCGACGCGGGCCGTCCGGCTGAGCGCGAGACCGAACGCGGCATGACGATCCCGGTCCATTTGATCTCGCGAAGCCCGCATCAGCCGCGCAAGCGCTTCGCGGAAACCGCGCTGGAAGAACTGGCGGAGTCGTTGCGGGAGCAGGGCGTGCTGCAACCGGTGGTGGTCCGGAAGATCCCGAACGGGTATGAGTTGATCGCGGGCGAACGCCGGTGGCGCGCCGCGCAACGGGCGGGGCTGACCGAAATTCCGGCGGTGGTCAAAGAAGCCGCGCCCCCGGACGCGGCGGTGCTGGCGCTCATCGAGAACCTGCAACGCGAGGATCTCAACCCGATGGAGGCAGCGCTGGCCTTCCGACGGCTGATGACGCAATTCGGTCTGACGCAGGACGACGTGGCCCGCCGCGTGCATAAAGATCGCTCGAGCGTGGCGAACACGCTGCGGTTGTTGCAGTTGCCCGAAGAGTTGCAGCAAGCGGTGTTGGACGATCGTTTGAGCCACGGGCACGCCAAAGTGTTGTTGGGGCTGGATCCCGGTTCGCAACTCGCGTTGGGTCGCCGCGTGATCGCCGAAGGCCTCTCGGTGCGGCGTACCGAAGATCTGGTCAACGCCGCCGCGCGCACGCGACGGCCGCGCACCGTGCCCGTGGAAACGGTGGATCTGGAAACGCGGTTGGCGCGCGCCATCGGCACCCGCGTGGTGATCCGAGGCACGGCTCGCTCGGGACAGATCCGCATCCACTACGCGTCGAGCCAGGAATTGGATCGTCTGCTAGAATGGCTGGAGGCTGGCCCCACAACGGCCCGCACAGTGGCTGGGTCATGACGACCCGCGGACGTACACCAAGGAGATCACGCAATGCTGACGAAGAAAGACGACCGCGACAAGCGTAACGGCGCTGCTGACGAGATCATCGCCTTTTTGGGCAAAGGCACGCGTTTTAAAGGCGTGGTCACGTACGACGGCACGGTGCGCATCGATGGACACATTGAAGGCGAAGTCATCTCCACCGGCACCTTGATCGTCGGAGACACCGCGGTGATCGACGCCGAGGTGTCGGTCGCAACATTGGTCTGCGGCGGGAAGATCACGGGGAACGTGACCGCCACCGAGAAGGTGCAGTTGCTCAATCCCGCGGTGGTCAGCGGTTCCATCAAGACGCCGGTGCTGATGATCGAGGCGGGCGTGCGGTTTAACGGGCAGTGTGAGATGAAGAGTGATGGGCGGCCGGAGATGATTGTGGATCATGAGCCGCTCGCCATTGCAGCGAACGACCGGTAGGTCGTTCGCTGCCGGGCGCCGATAACGGGTCATCTGCGGCGTTGCCGCTGCGTCGGCCCGTCCTCACGTACGACCCAGTACGCTCCGGCGGGCCTCCTTGCGGCGCCTTGCATCTGGCCCATTCTCGACGCCCGAGGAACCGAATCTCTTAGGGCGGCCTTCGTGGCCGCCCCTGCATTTTGGAGTCGGAACAAGACAGGATGAATTCTGCGGCAGGTTTATAGGCCTGCCGCTAAAGAACAAAATCATGAATCGCGAGAAAAAAGTCGTTGTCGGGCTCAGCGGCGGGGTGGATAGCGCGGTGGTGGCGTCCATGCTCGTGGCCGAGGGATATCGCGTCGAGGGGATTACGTTGCGCACGTGGTCCGAGCCCGGTGAGCGCGAGAAGCGGTGGCAGGATCGTTCGTGCTGCAAGATCGGGATCGCGCAGTACGTGGCGCAAGAGCTGGGCATTCCGCACCGGGTCATCGACGCGCAGGAGCGGTTTCGCCGCGCGGTGATCCACGATTTTTGCGCCACGTACGCGGCCGGGCGCACGCCCAATCCCTGCGTGTTGTGCAACGAACGGGTGAAGTTCGCGCTGTTGGCCGAGGCCGCGCAAGCGGCGGGCGCGGACGTGCTGGCCACGGGTCATTACGCGCGCGTGGAACACGACGCGGCCACCGGCCGATATCGCTTACGCAAGGGCGTCGATACCACCAAGGACCAGAGCTACTTTCTGTATCGGCTCTCACAGGAACAGCTCCGAAGCACGTTGTTTCCGCTGGGCGGATTCACCAAGGCCGAGGTGTGGACCAAGGCCCAGGCCATGGGGTTGCCCGTGGACGACATCGCGGAGAGCCAAGAAATCTGTTTCGTCACCCAGAAGGATTACCGCGAGTTCGTGGCGACCTACGCTCCGGAGACCGAGCGCCCCGGCGTCATGGTCGGGGTGGGCGGCGAACCGGTGGGATCCCACCGCGGCGTCGCCTTTTACACCGTGGGCCAACGCCGCGGGCTGGGCGTGGCCGCCGGCGCGCGACGCTACGTCACGGCCGTGGACGCGGAACGCAACCTGGTTGTGTTGGGCGCGGAGGCGGATCTGTATTCCGAGTCGTGTCTGGTCGAAGACGTCCATTTCGGCGCCGTCGCCTGCATCCGTACGCCGGTACGGGTGACCGCCAAGTTTCGCTACAAGACGCCTGAAGCTCCCGCCGCGGTCAGTCCGGGGCAGGATGGCCAGCTGCGGGTCATCTTCGACGAACCCCAGCGCGCGATCACACCCGGCCAGTCGATCGTGTTCTACGACGGCGACGTGGTGGTGGGCGGCGGCGTGATCGCTTCACCTCGCTGACCCGCTGAACTTACAAACATTTTTATCTCTCTCGCTTGACTCGCCGCGCGCGTTTCCGGTACAGTACCGACCTTTGAGAGGCGCCCGATGGCCGAGGACGACGCGTTCCGCAAGGGGCTCGCGCTCGCGGGCCGAGTCGGCGTTGAACTGGTGGCCGCCACGGTGGTGGGCATCGGCTTGGGATACGGTCTGGATCAGTGGTTGGGCACCGGGCCGTGGTTGATGATCGTGGGCGTGTTCTTGGGAGCGGCCGCCGGAGTACTCGGCATCCTCCGGCTGGTACGAAACCTGTAGACGATGGAAAACCCGCTTCACCATTTTGAATTGCATCCCTGGATCCCGCTCTCGCTGTTCGGGATCGACGTCTCGATCAATAAAGCGATCGTGATGATGTGGATCGCGTGCGGGTTGGTGTTTCTATTTTTCTATGTGGCCACGCGAGGCCAAACCCTCGTACCCCGCCGAATGCAGAACATCGCGGAAGTTGCCGTGGAATTTCTGCGAGGATTGGCGGTGGATAATATGGGGCCAATGGGGAATCGGTTTTTCCCCTTTATCGCCACGCTGTTTTTCTTTGTCCTCTTTGCGAATCTGTTGGGTCTGATCCCCGGATCGTACACGGTTACCAGCCAGTTGATCGTCACCGGATTTTTTGCGCTGGTCGTGTACACCATCAGTTTGGTCGTTGGTTTCACCCTTCACGGTACCCATTTTTTGTCGGTCCTCACGCCTCCAGGAACGCCGGCTTGGCTGATGCCATTCATGGTGCCCTTGGAACTCTTTAGCCATTTATTGCGCCCCGTGACCTTGGCGGTCCGACTCTTTGCCAATATGACAGCGGGGCACATCATCTTGATAGTCTTGTTCTCGCTAATGATGACCGCGCCGATCTTTCTTAAGCCACTGCCGTTTGGGTTTACCGTGGCCATCTACGGACTCGAAGTGTTCGTAGCGTTTATTCAGGCGTATATTTTTACGATTTTGGCGTGCGTATATATCGGAGATGCGGTCAAGTTGCATTGACCGGTCGCTAACGACGAGAAGGAGAACACGAATGGATGCATCGGCAGCGGCGTTGTTGGGCATGGGCATCGCGGCGGCGGGATTCGGCGGCGCGGGCATCGGTATCGGCTACATTTTCGGGAAAATGATCGAATCCACGGCCCGGCAACCCGCGGCCGAGGCCAAGGTCGGCAAGTACATGTGGATCGGGTTCGCGCTGGTGGAAGCCATCGCGTTGTATGGTTTGGTCATTGCGTTCATCATCATGGGTCTGCGCGGATAGGAGCCCGTCCATGAGCGGCCATCTGCGGCGTTGCCGCTGCGCATCCGGTGCTCGCGGCGCCTGGCATCTGGCGCGCTCCTGAACAGGCTCTCCGTCCTGGAGTAATAACGTCATGCCTCAGTTTGACACCCATTTTCTGACCCCGTTGCTGTTCTGGTCGGCGGTTTCGTTCGCGATACTGCTGTTTCTGCTGAAGCGGTACGCGTTTCCCGCGATCACGGAGATGCTGGACGCGCGCGAGCGCACCATTGCCCAGAACCTGGCCAAGGCCGAACAGGCGCGCAAAGAGGCCGAGCAGTTGTTGGCGGAATACCAGGCCAAGCTCAAAGCCGCGCAGCAGGAAGCCACGGCCATGTTGGATCAGGCGCGTAAGCAGGGCCAACAACTCGCGGACGAAACGCAACGCCGGGTCAAAGAGGAAACCGATCGCACGCTCGCGGCTTCGCGCGACGAAATCGCGCGTGAGCGCCTGCGCCTGAGCAAGGAGCTGCGCGAGCAGGCGGTGGATCTGGTGCTCGCCGCGACCGAGCGCGTGATCCGCCGGAACCTGACCGACGCGGATTCCAAGCGGTTGGTCAAAGAGGCGATCGAGCAACTCAATTAACGTCCGGGGCCGGGCCCTGCCCCATGCCCCGAATCCGCGCCGTTCTCTTTGATCTCTGCGACACGCTCGTGCATTTTGACGCCGAGCGCCTGCCGCTCGTTGAGATCGATTCTCAACCCACCCGATCAACCGCGCGCGCCATCTACGACGCGATCGGCGCGCCGCCTCCGGTGGCGTTCGACGCGTTTTTTGCCTGCCTCAAAGCGGTTACCGCCGAGATTGCGGCCCAACGCGACGCTGACCACCGCGAAGTGACCTCGCAGGAGCGATTTCGCCGCGTCCTGGAACGACTCGCCCTGCCGGCAGGGCCCGTAGAGGCGCTTCGATTGGTCAAGACTCACATGAGCCGGTTGGCGGACGCGCTGGTCACGCCCTCGCACCATCGCGAAGGGGTGTCGGATTTGTCGCAACGGGTTCGCCTCGGCATCGTGTCAAACTTTGACCACGCGCCCACCGTGCACGAGGTGCTCAGGCGCGATCGTCTGGCGGAGTTCTTCGATGTGGTGATCGTTTCGGACGAAGTCGGCTGGCGCAAACCTCACCGCGTGATGTTCGAAACCGCATTACAGCGATTGGAGGCCTCCGCTCATGAGGCGCTGTTTGTGGGGGACAACTTCGAATTGGACGTGCAGGCCGCCGCTCAAGCCGGCCTTGCCGCGGCGTGGTACACGCGCGGGCGTCCGATCGATCGGGAGATCCACCATCCGATCATCGCCGACCTCGCGGAACTCCGTCGTCTGCTTTGATCTGCTACGCGGGGAACGCGAACCGTGTTTCCTCGACCTTGTCCACCGCCGATTGGACCAATGCCGCAACGTTGAGGTTGGCTTCGGCCGCTTCGACCGCTTCGACGGTCGACGCCGTGGCCGGGTGTTTGGGCGTAAACAGGGTGCAGCAGTCTTCGTCGGGTTGGATCGAGATGTCGTACGTCCCGATCGCTTGCGCCTGGTGTACGATCTCTTCCTTGTCCATTCCGACCAAGGGGCGCAAGATCGGCATGGTTGCCGCGGCGTCCACGCTCGTCATGTTCGACAACGTTTGCGACGCCACCTGTCCCAACGCCTCGCCGGTGACCAACGCCTGCGCGCGAACCGAGCGGGCGACGGCCTCGGCGATGCGGACCATCAACCGACGATACACGATCACGCGCAACGGCGCGGGAACCGCGAGCACCACGTCGCGCTGCACCTCGCCGAAGGGAACCAGGAACAAACGCGAGGCATACTGGTACCGAGTCAACAGCTCGGCCAACTCCTTGGCTTTTTCCTGCGACGCGCGCGACACGAACGGGTGGCTGTGAAAATGCACGAAGACCACGTACGCCCCGCGTTTCATCATGCGATACGCGGCCACCGGCGAATCGAGCCCGCCCGACATCAGGCACGCGACCCGTCCCGACACTCCGGCCGGCAGGCCGCCGGGTCCGGCACAACGATCAAGCGAGAGCAGAATGCCGCGGTCGATGATTTCCGCGTGGATGGTCAGCTCGGGGCCCTCCAGATCCACCCGCGCCCCGGTGAGCCGACGGACTGCGTCGCCGAGTTGGACGTTGATCTGATTGGACGTGAGCGCAAACGCCTTGTTGCCGCGTTTGGCTGATATGCGAAAGGACGCGAACGTGCGGGACTTCACCGCGTCCGTCACGGCCTGGGTGAGCGCGGCCATGTCGAGCGGAAGCCAGCGGGCAATGGCGAAGTTGGCCACGCCGAACGTACGGGCCAGCCGCGCGCGAATCTCGACCTCATTTGCGTGATCGTGGAGCGCGACCAACAGTCGCGCGCCTTCCTGGGTGATCTCGCTGACGCCGGTGCCCTTGAGCCCCTTCTGTAAATTCCTGATCAACCGCCTGACAAAATAGGCGCGATTGCCCTTTTTCAGGGTGAGTTCATGGTAATGGACCAGCGCGTACCGCACGCCGGTACGATACCGGAGCGTGTGGCGGGTTGCAAGCCGGACGAGGAGTCAGGATCCGGACAATCGACGGATCAGCGCGTCGTTCGCCGAGGGGAATCGATGCGCGGGAAGCTCGGACGGGGTGACCCACCGGACCTCCGCGCAGCCGCGCGCAGCGGGTTCACCCTGCGCCAGTGTGCCGCGCACAAACGTGATGTCCACCGTGCCGTGAGGATACTGGTGAACGACGTGTTCGATGACCTCGCCGACCGCGATGTCGACGCCCACCTCCTCCCGCACTTCGCGACGCAGGCAGGCCGCGATCGTTTCATGCGGGCGACGTTTGCCGCCGGGAAACTCCCAGTACCCGCCTAACACGGCGTCGTCGCGCCGACGCGCGATCAGGTAGCGGCCGCGGTCCACGATCACGGCCGCGGCGACTTCAACCGCGGGACGGGGTTCGGGGTTTGCGGGCGACACGCGGGCGCGCCGGGCGTTGATAGCTCTTGCAAATCGGCCGCATGGTGCAGGTCGGGCACGCGGGTTTGCGCGCCGTGCACACCGTGGCGCCGAAATCCATCAGCGCCTGGTTGAAGTCGTATCCCTTGCCGGACGGGATCAGGGCTTCGGAGAGTTGCCACAGCTTGGTCTTGTCCGCCCCGCGTTTGGGGTCGGCTTTGGGAAGAAACACGCGGGAGAGCACGCGCGCCACGTTCGTATCCAGAATCGGCGCGTCAACGCCGAACGCGAAACTGCGCACCGCGCCCGCGGTGTACCGGCCGATCCCTTTCATCGACAACAGGTCTTCCTCGGACGACGGGATCTCGCCACCGTACCGAGCCACGGCCTCACACGCGATCCCGTGGAGGCGGACCGGCCGAATGTTGTATCCGAGCGGATACCAGGTTTGTTTGACGTGATCCACCGGCGCGGCGGCCAACTCTTCGAGCGTGGGGTACTTCCCCAAGAACTCGTGATACTTCGGAATCACGCGTTCGACCTGGGTCTGCTGCAGCATGATCTCCGAAACCAAAATTTCGTAGGGGTCGGAGGTCTTGCGCCAGGGCAGGTCCCGTCCATGGCGGCGATACCAGGCCAATAGCCGCCGCTGAAACGCACGCGCCGAGGCGGTATTCAGGCGGATCGGCTTCGGACGCGCCATTCGCTACAGGGACGCGAGGAGTTTCCTGGCATCGGCGACATACTCGCCGTCCGGCGCGTTCTTTAAGTACATTTCAAGGTGCTGCTTGGCTTCCTGTCGCTTGCCGAGTTTCGACTGCACCGCCGCCAACTGATAATGAGCCGGGCTGAATCGCGCGTTGAGCTTCAGGGTTTCTTCGAACTCGCTGGCCGCTTCAGTCCAGCGCTTCTGCTTGCTGTAGACCATTCCCAAATTGTAGCGGGCGTCGAACAACACGGGGAAGAGCTTGATGACCTGTTGATATGCATCGGCCGCCTCAAGGAGATTGCCGCGTTTCTGGTAGGCGTTGGCAAGGTGGAAATAGATCATGAATGGCTCCGTGTCGCGCTCAAGCGCCTTCTTGAGGTATGCGATCGCGGAGTCGAGTTTGTTGTCGGCCAGGGCCATCTCTCCGAGACGGGTGTTGACGTTGCCCACGTAAGGGTTGATCGCGGCCACCTCGCGGTACGCGGCGGCCGCGGCCCCCGGTTTGTTCATCCGCGCGTAGACCTGTCCCAACTCGAAAAAGGCGCTGGCCATCTCGGGATTGGCGGTCAAGACGGCCGTAAACTCGGCTTCAGCCGGATCGAGGTTGTCTTGCCGTTTGTACACCAAACCCTTCTGGAAATGCACCATGTAAAAACTCGGGTCTTTTGCCAGGATCTTGTCGTACTCCGCCAACGCCTCGTCGCCGCGGTCCATTTCCGCGAGCGTGTTGGCGAGTTGATAACGCGTGGCGATATTGGCGGGTTCTTGCGCGAGCGCCTGTTGGTAAATCTTCAGCGCGTTCTCGTAGTCGCGGGTGTGGCGATATGCCCCGGCGAGGCGGCCATAGAGATCCACGGTTTTGACGCCGGACTCCACGGCCTTGAGGTACGCCGCGATCGCGTCGGTCCACAGTTCACGCTCTTCTTGGACTTGCGCCAACAACACCAGCGCGTCGCCGTAGCCGGGCGTGATCTCCAACGCCTTGGTCAGCGACTCGGCGGCCTCGTCACGGCGATCCAGCGCGCGAAGCGCGATGGCCAGCCGGTAGAGAGGCTCAGAAGATGTGGGCGCTTCGGCGACGGCTCGCTGGTACGCGGCGGCGGCCGCCTCATAGTCCTTGCGCGACTCGGCCGCCTTCCCCGCTTCCAACGCGGAAGACGCGGCGTGAACAACCGATTGCACGGTTGATCCCAGAACCACGACAAGGACCAAGATCAACGCGCTAATGATCTGTGTGAAGCGGTGGCAGTGTGTCGTGCGGTGTTCCATAACGCCCTCCTGGCTGAAATCTTCTCGTCCGACCGACGTATCCCGCGTCGGTCGAGTCACTCGTCCTTAATGTCGATGGCCGTGCCCGTGGTCATGCCCGTGGCCATGTCCGTGCGAACCGCCGCCCGTTGCAGGGCTCTGCGCCACAAATACATACAGCACCAGTCGACCGGGCCCGGGATTGCTCACCCCGTGGTCCGCGCCGGCCGGCGCGATTACGGCCTCGTGCGGTCCGAGCTCGATCCGGTCCGCGCCGACTTGCACCTGGGCGCGGCCTTCAAGCACCAGATACACCTTGTCCGCGTCGCCGTGGCTGTGCGCCTTCTGGGCTTGACCGGCCTCAAGACAGTACAGATCGCAAAACAACCGCGGCGTCTCGAACAGCCCGACCTTCTGCATTTTCTCCGCTGAAAAGCGCTGAAGCGCCGCGAGCTTTTTGATCTCTCCCATGGTCTCCTCGTCTTAGCCGTGACGCGCTTCCAGGTACCGTTCCGCGTCGATCGCGGCCATGCACCCCGACCCCGCCGCGGTCACGGCTTGACGGTACACCGGGTCCTGCACGTCGCCGGCCGCGAACACGCCCGGCACGGTGGTCTTGGTCCCGTTCGAGGTCAGAATATACCCCACGTCGTTCATGGCCAATTGTCCCGCAAACAGCGCGGTGTTGGGTTGGTGCCCGATCGCGACGAACACGCCGTCGACGGCGCGTTCCGTCACGGCACGCGTATTCACGTCGCGCAAGCGCACCCGCTCGACGTGTTCAGCGCCGAGAATCTCCTCGATCGCGCTGTTCCACGCAAAGTCGATTTTTGGGTTCTTCCGCGCGCGATCCTGCATCACCTTCGAGGCGCGCAGCCGGTCGCGACGATGCACGACCGTCACCTGCGACGCGAACTTGGTCAGGAACGTGGCCTCTTCGATCGCGGTGTCGCCGCCCCCGACCACGATCACGCGTCGATCGCGGAAGAAGAAGCCGTCACACGTCGCGCACGCGGACACCCCGCGGCCCATCAAACGCCGTTCGGACTCCAGGCCGAGCAATTTCGCCGAGGCGCCGGTGGCGATGATCAACGTTTCGCACTGCTGTTCGGTCTCACCTTCCACCCACAGCCGAAACAGCGGTTTGGACAGGTCGACCTTGGTGACGTCGCCGCGTAAAAACTCCGCGCCGAACCGCTCGGCCTGCTCGCGCATGTCTTGGACCAACTGCGGACCGAGAATTCCCTTGGGAAACCCCGGATAATTCTCCACCTCAGTGGTGATGGTGAGCTGGCCGCCCGCCTGCACGCCTTCGACCACAAGGGGTTTGAGGTTGGCTCGGGCGGCATACAGGGCGGCGGTTAATCCGGCCGGCCCCGAGCCCAAGATGATCACGGAACGCATTGCTCGACTCCTTGAAGTGAAGCGGCATCGTAGCACTCCGCTTTGCGGCAAATCAACGTGCGCGATTGTCTTGACAACGAGGGAGCAACCGCTTTACTGTCCTTCGAAAATTTTCGCGCGCGAGGAAGGATAACCGGAATGGCAGTGCTTCGCAAGACACCGTGGTTGCTGATTTTTTTTGTGATCGTGGGCGGACTATTCGGAGGCGTGGTCGCCGAGATTCTGCGCGCGGTGGCTCCCAGCGGCCCCATCAGCGGGCTCTTTCTCAAGAATCTCGATATCGGCGTGACCGATCCCATCACGATTGATCTAGTCCTTATTTCGTTTACGTTCGGCGCCGCCGTGAAGATCAATCTCTTGAGCATCATCGGCGTGCTGATGGGCGTGTACATTTACCGCCAGGCGTAAGCCGAACACGCCCCTTTTCGTCGCGGTTCTCGACCAGGATCATCGAAAACAAAACGGTGGGGCGTTGCATCGCAACGCCCCACCGACGGTTGATCCGAATTTTCGCGATGCGGCCGCGTTAGTGCGCTTGGTAGTACGGATTCGCGCCGTTGGCGTGATCGGTAATATCGAGCACGTCTTTGACCTCGGGCACGGCCTTCTTGATCATGGCGGCCACGCCCTGTTTGAGCGTGACGTCGGCCATGCCGCAGCCGTGGCACCCGCCGCCAAAACGAACAAACACGACGTCGTCCCGGATATCCACCAAGGACACGTACCCGCCGTGGCCGGCCACCGCCGGATTGACTTGCTCACGGATGACCTTTTGCACGGCATCGGCCATCGGTCCGGTGGGCGGATTGGCCGGGATCTCGACCGTGGTCGGTTTGTAGGGGCTGTCGATCTTAAAGCCACTGCCGCTGGGACCGTTCAAGAAATCGATGGTGGCTCCGTCCACGAACGTGGTGTTGTGTTTTTCCAAGAACACCCGGATGCCGTCGACATCAATGACCAAGTCGTTGACGTCGGGCGTCGATTTTTCGACCAGGCTGAGGCCGTAGGTCTGGTTCCGAGTGCCGGCGTGTTTGACGATCAAACGTAGGCCGTGCGCGGTGCGGCCTTCCATATTCATGGCCGCCAGAATCTGCTCGCGAGCCGTCTGGGTCATGGTGATGGTTGGAGATAGAGTCTGCATAGCTGCCTCCGGTCAGGTGTTCGTATGGCCTGCATCATATCACAGTGTCACCGCCTCTGTCAGGGGGGGCGTATTGCGGGCGGACGGGCCTTTTGGTAGCGTAGCCGCTATGACCTGGCGCCGGCTCGTATGGGGTTTGCTCGCGTGGTGCCTGCTGCTCATTCCTCCGGCGGTCCGCGCGGACCCCGCTGCGATCGACCGCGGCACGGTCACCCTGCCGAATGGCGCGGTCTACGCGGTCGAGATCCCCAGGACCGAGGAGACGCGCATGCGCGGACTCATGTTTCGCGCCGACCTCCCGCGTCGCACCGGCATGCTGTTTGTGTTCGAGACGACCGGCCGGTACGGCTTTTGGATGAAGAATTGTCTGATTGCGCTGGATCTGGTGTGGATCGACGAGGCCAAACGTGTGGTGGCCATCTTGCCCGAAACGCCTCCGTGCAAAGCCGATCCGTGTCCGATTTACCAATTCGACGTACCGACCCGGTACGTGTTGGAGATCCCGAGCGGCGCCGCCAAACGCGAGGGGCTGGTGGTCGGCAGCGTCCTGCGGTTCACCCCCTAGCGGGGCGGCCGCGCGCTTAGATGAAACCCAACAACGGGCACAGCATCCGCAGCGCGCTCCAGATCACGACCAACCCGATCACGTCGAGCAGCACGCCCGCGCGGATCATCCGTCCGATCGGAACCAGGCCCGATCCGTACACGATCGCGTTGGGCGGCGTGGACACCGGCAACATAAAGCCGAAGCTGGCTCCCAGGCACGCGCCGAGCGCGGGCGGCAACGCGCTGACCCCCGCGCTTTCCGCGATCGCGATCACCACCGGGATGACCATGGTGGCGGAGGCCGTGTTCGAGGTGAGCTCGCTCAACACAATGCCCGTCGCAATGGCGAACCCCGTGATGGCCCACAGCCCGTCAACGCCCAACCACGTCACGGCCCCGTGTCCGATCGCTTCCGACAGCCCGGTCTTGAACATCAACTCCCCGAGCGCCAACCCGCTTCCAAAGAGCAGAATCGTCCCCCAGTCGATGCGTTCGGCTTCCTCCCAGGAAAGCGTGAAGCGGCGAGTCGGCCAGTCCACCGGCAGAACGAACAACAACCCCGCGGCGAGCAACGCGATCACGCCCTCGGGCAGGTGCGCGTCGTACCACCGGGTCAGGGGCGAGTCCGTGCCGCCGAGCAGGGTCAGCGCGGCCGGCGCGAGCCACAAGGTGACGGCCACGCTGAACGCGACGGCGGCGTTGCGCTCCCCGCGTCCCATCGGGCCCAGCGCCGCCCGCTGGCGAGCGAGCAAGGCGGCCGCGCCCCGAAGGGTGCCGACCGCGGGCTTGTGCAGAAAATACAGAAGGCTAAACAGCGCGAAGAACGTGACGAGCACGATGGGCATGCCGAACTGCATCCACCGCACAAAACCGATATCCACGCCAAGACGCTCCGAGATCAGTCCTTTGCCGATCAGATTGGGGGGCGTGCCGATCAGGGTGCCGAGGCCACCGATCGAAGCCGCGTACGCGACCATCAACATCACGCCGGTACCGTAGGACGATCCTGCGGGCAAGGAGTGCCGCCCGGTTGCCGGGTCGTTCGACTGATGCGCCAAGGCGGCAAGCATCCCCCCGGCGATCGGCAGCATCATCGCGGCGGTGGCGGTGTTGCTGACCCACAGCGACAACCCCGCCGAGAGGATGCCGACCGCGAACAAAATCCGGCCGGGACTCTCGCCGATCATCCGGCGCGTGAGCACCCAGAACGCGATGCGGCGGTCAAGGCCGTGCACGGTCATGGCTTCGGCGATGAGGAAGCTGCCGATGAACAGAAAGATCACCGGATGCGCAAACGGCGCAAAGACCTCTTTGGCACCCGCGACGCCGAGCAACACCGCGGCGACCGGTGCCAGGAGCGCGGTGGCGGGAATCGGAATGGGTTCCGTGATCCAGAAAATGACCACGCAGGCGAGGATGGCCGCGAGCCCGTGCGCCGCCGGTGATACACCGAGAGGCAGCAACCACACGGTCAACGCGGCCAGCGGCCCGAGGAAGAGTCCGATCGTCGCCCGTCTTCCGTGCGCTCCGGTTCCGGCGGCTGATGGGGACGAATCGGGCACGCCGCAGAATAACATAGGGATGTAATGACGGATATCGTGAAACAGATGGCGCCTAAAATCCCTTAACAGAAAATTATTGCGTTTCAATGCGATTTCATGATATTGAATTAGTATTAATAACTTAATATGAGGCATCCATGTTTCCTGGACCAAGATTTGTGGGAGTGCCGAGGCCGCCGCGGATGCGTCACCAAGGCGGAGATCTCTCGGCCTATCGTGACGTCAGAGACGTGTTTGAACGCGCGGAAGCTGCAGCCCAAGACGCGGGAACCGATGTCAACGCGGATCATCTCGTGCTGGGAGTGTTGCGCGCCGCGGACCGGTCCGGCGCAACCGTGTTGGACGCCTTGGGGATCGGTGAGCCTGACGTGGCGCGCGGCGGCGCGCCTCCGCGGCGCGGGTCGCGGTCGCGGTGGGGGGCGGCGCTCCAACCGATCATCCAGGCGGCCGCGGAGGAAGCGCGGCAATTGGGAGGACGCCTCACGCGCAGCGGCCACGTGTTGTTGGGCGTTGTCGTGAGTGGACAAGGGACGTTGCCGGGGCTGCTCGCGGGCCGGGGGATCACGTTGGACGCGCTGCGCGCGCAGGTGCGCGCGGCGATCGCGTCCTCGCCGATGGCTCCGGCTACGCCCGCTGAGACGCCGCGGTCAATGACCGGCGTGTTGTCGCGCGAGTTGTTTACCGTGGATCAAGCCGCGGAATTCCTCGGCGTCCATCATCAAACGCTTCGCGGTTACATCAAATCGGGGAAATTACCGGCCTACCGCTTGGCGGGCGAGAAAGTGTTGCGGATCAAACGGGATGATTTGATGACATTGCTCGAGCCGGTCGCAGTGGGTGACGTCGGGGACGAGGCCTAAATAGCAACCAGGGTTAGAAACGGGGTGCGCCGGTTGGTCGGTTAACCGGTTCACGACGGCTTCGAGAGTAGTCGCGGTTTCTCTTCACCGGCGCACCGGGAAACCGGCCGACCGGCCAACATTGTCCTAGAACCGTTTCCCCAGCGATTCCGCATAACCGGTCAACTCCGCGTATCCGTGTCCCGACACCTCGGTGTCGCCGACTCGGCCCTTGACCGCGACGCTGCCTTCCCAATACGTGACCCGCGTGCTTTGCGCGGTGACCAGTTCTTGGTCCGCGACCGTGGGAGTGATGGCAAGCTCGATTCCACGGTCGGGCACCGCGATGACCCACCGGCTCGGATACACGGTTCGGGTTTTGGTACTCGTCCAAGTGTTGCGGATTGAATAATTGAAGGCCTCGATCGGCAGGTGGACGGCGCGCCCGTCCGCGTCGATCAACGTGCCGCCGGAGACCGGCTCGATCGTGCCGTCGCTGCGACGCATGCGGTACAACATCAGATCCATGCCGTTATCGAGGTGAATCCCGAACCAATCCCACCCCACCTGCTCTTCGGACAGTTGGTTGGACCCGAATTCGTGGTCCATCCAGCTCAGCCCCGTGACGGTTTCCAGGCGCTTGTTGATGGTAAGCGTGCCCGTGGTTTCCATCCGCGGCATGGAGTAGTAGTGCGAGGTCTGCGCCTTTCCCGGGCCTTTGCGACTCACGCCGCCCGTTCCGTGGATCACCGGCGCGCGCGACGGCTTTAACCGCAGCATGATCGACCGGTCTTCCGCGACCGCGGACAATACGATCACCCCGTCCTTCTCCTCCGCGAACCAAGGACCGTTCCAGACCTTGAGGCGTTTGGAATCAGCGCCCGCGGCGCCGCCACCCGGTCGCGTCGTTTTTTCCGAGAATGCAAAGGTCTTTTCGGTTTCATCCGTGATCGCAAAATGCGCCAGGAACACGTTTTTGAGCGCCCACTTCGAGGGATTGTTGCGGACGCCGGCCGCGTCGATGCCGCGCCGGAAAAACGTGAGCTGATAGCCGTAACTCCGTCCCGACTCCGCGGTGAGTCGCCCGGTGTAATACCACCACTCGGTCTGGTACGCGGGGTGCGGGCCGTGGTCGCGGGGGAACACATAGCGGTATCCGGGCTCCGCGACCGCGAATCCCTTGGCGGGCGCCGCGGCTGCAGTCGCTCCGAGACCGAAGGCGATCGACAGCCACGCGATGAGAGCCACCCGCCACGTTGTCCCCACCAGTGCCTTACTCATCCGCCAGTGCCTCCACATACGGGGTGTTCGCGGCGTGACGGGCCGGGATCCAACCGGCCGTCACGGCCGCGGCCAGCGCGATCGACGCCGCGACCGCGATTTCCGGAAACCGCCACGAGAAGATGATCGTCCATCCGAACGATTGCACGTTCACCACGTTGATCAGGACCACCGCGACTCCGAATCCCACCGCCACCCCGAGCACCGTGCCCAACATCCCGATCAGCGCGGCCTCCCACACCACCACGCCGCTGATCTGGGAACGGGTCGCGCCCAGCGCCCGCACCACGCCGATTTCGCGCCGCCGCTCCATCACGATGGCCAGCACCGCGCCCGCCACCCCGAGCGCGGCGACCGCCATGGCCACCAAGTCGAGCGCGCGCGTGATGGCGAACGTCTGATCAAAAATCTCCAATACCTCGGTCCTCAGCGCGCGGTTCGAAAGAATCGACAGTCGATGCGCCGGCGCCAGTCCGGTCTCGATGGCCGCGCGAACCCGATCGATATCGGCGCGCTCGTCCACGTACACGGCGAGCGCGGTGACGCCCTGATCGCGCCAATGCCGATGCCACAGAGAGCGATCCATCAACACGCGGCCGCCGTCGGTCGCGTAATCATAGAACACTCCGAGAATCGGGAACAGCCCCTGCCCGTCCGCGGTGGCCAACGCGAGGCGGTCGCCCGGGCGCACGCCGATGTGAGCGGCGAGCACCTCGGAAACCGCGACGCCCTCGCCCCGCGCCAGTCGGTCGAGCAATTCGACCGGATCGCCCTGCACGAAGTGCATTCGGCTGCGCTCGCGCACGATCGCTAAATCGCGCGACGAGAGCAGGATCGACCGGCCGTGATAGTCGGCGGGCACTTGCCGGTAGGGGTCAACCGCCGCGACCCCGGGCACTTCGGCGAGGCGCGCTACGATGGCGTCGTCGGCGAAGGAGGCGGACGGTCCGACCGCGGGGCGCGACCCGGGGCTCACGTAAAAGTCCGCCGTGATGGTGGCGTCGATCCAGTGTTCCACGGTGCGCCGGAAACTGCCGACCATCACCACCACGCTGACCGACATGGCGAGCGCGGTCATGAGCGCCCCGGCCGCGACCGCGGTGCGCCCCGGCGCGGCGCCGAGCGTTCCCACCGCAAGTTGCGCTTCCAGCCAGCCAGCCCGCACCGCCAGCGCGCGAACCACGCGACCCACTCCCACGGTGAACAGCGGCATGGCGCAGGCCCCGGCGAGCACGAGGCAGAACGCCGCGCCGTAACCGAAAAAGGGAATTCCGGCGACGGGCCCGGCCCCGGACAGCGCCCACGCGGCCGCGATCCATCCCAGCGCAAGCGGGGCGAACCACGCGGCGCGCACCCGGCGACGCCGTTCCATGGATCCGGGGTGCAGGACCTCGCGCGGCGCCGTGGTGAGCGCTTCGGCGATCGGCACCAGCCCCGCCGCGACCGCCACCGCGCATCCGAGCGCCACGCCTTCGAGTCCGAGGGACGCGGTCAGCAGGACCGGTCGCGCGGGACCCGCGCCGTACAACGCTTCGACCGTGGCGGACACCGTGTCCACCGCGGCGCGCGCCAGCACCCATCCGAGGGGCACGCCGAGCGCGCCGCCCGCGAGCCCGAACAACAGGGATTCCACGACCAAGACCATCAACAACTCGCTCCGGCCCACGCCCAACGCGCGCAACAGGCCGATTTCAGCGCGCCGGCGCAACAAGGCGTGCGTCATGGTGTTGTAGATGAGGAACAGTCCCACGAGCAGGGCAATCCCGCTCAAGGCGGTCAGGTTGACCTGGAACGAGCGCACCACCCGCTCGGCGTGGGCCACGCGCCGGTCGGGTCGTTGTACCACCAGGTCCGACGGCAACGCCGCGGCCAATCGCGCCCGAACCTCGTCGGCTTGTTCGGGCGTCGTGAGCACGTCGATACGGTCGAGTCGGCCGACCCGGTCGAAGGTCCACTGGCCGGCCGCGATGTCCATGATCGCCACGGCCCCGCCCCAAGCCCGGGCCAACCGGTCGTCCGCGGTGACGCCCACGACGTTGAGCGTGACGGCGCGGTCGCGGTCCAACACCGTGACGGCGTCGCCGGGACGGAGTCCCCTCGCCGTCGCCACGGGGCCCGTCAGAAACACGGCCGCCGGGTCGAGCAGCCAGGTGTCGTCGGGATCGACGCGCGCATCGATCCCATACGCGCGAAACGGCGCTTCCCGCAGCGGGTCCACGGCCAACACCGTCAACGATGCGCGGTCATCCAGGGCGACCTGTCGGACCAGCATGGGCGCCGCCGCGAGCACGCCCGGGGTTTGCGCGACCGCGGCGAACAACTCTTCGTCGATCCCGTTTTCGCCCCCCAGCACTTCGAGGGTCGCCTGGCCGCTCACCGCGGCCACGGTGTCTTGGAACGATGCATCCACGCTGGCGTTGCACAGGCGGATCGCCACGTACAGCGCGACGCCCAACGCGAGACCGACGACGGTGAGCCCGGTTCGGAGGTTAGCGTGCCGCAGGTGCCGGAGAGTGGTGAAACGAACCAACGGGATCACGCGTCGAGTCCGCCGTCCTTGATGCGCGTGACGCGGTCGCCGACCGTGGCCGCGTCGGGATCGTGGGTCACCAGCACGGTCGTCACGCGCGCGGCCGCGGTCAGCCGCGCGATCAGATCGAGAATTTCCCGGCCGCGGGCGGAATCCAGATTTCCGGTGGGTTCGTCGGCCAGGAACAGGTGTGGACGGGTAATCAGGGCCCGCGCGATGGCGGTGCGCTGCGCTTCGCCGCCGGAGAGCTCGTGGGGCCAGTGCTCGGCGCGCTCGATCAACCCGACGGCCGCGAGCAATTCGTCGGCCTCCGCGCGGACTTGGCGCGCGGGTGCGCGTTGCAGCAGCCGCGGCAACGCCACGTTTTCGCGCACGGTCAGATACGGGAGGAGGTGGAACGATTGAAACACCAGACCGATGCGGTCGCGTCGAAGGCGCGTCAATTCCGCGTCCGAACACGCCGCGGTTGATCGCCCTTCAAGCCACACCGCGCCGTCCGTGGGCAGGTCCAGCGCGGCGATGAGGTGCAGGAGCGTGCTTTTGCCGGACCCGCTGGGGCCCATCACCACGTGGAACTCGCCGGAGGGAATGTGGAGCGTCACGTCGCGCAGGGCCCACACCCGCTGCGTTCCCCGCGTGTACACCTTGCTGACGCGCTCCAACCGGACCACGCTAGGAGCATACGGAAGACGCCACGCCGAGGCAAGGGGCGTTCCGGCGACAATCCGCGTGAACGCCGTGCGGATCGGATTCCACGCAGAACCGCGACACGCGCGTGCACCTCGCCCGGAGGTAATCCGCCGGCAGCCATTCGGAAATTGACTCGCGCGACGCGATTTTGCTACGCTCTCGCCGTCCTCGCGTCCAATCAGCGGTTCACGCGCGACCGCACCGTCCAAAAAGGAGAGTTCATGAGCCCCACCGCTACTTCGACGTCCACCGTGGCAGCGACTTTGCGCCACAAAGCCGCGGTCCTGCGCATGGAGAGCGTGCGCGCGACCAGCGAAGCGGGCAGCGGCCACCCGTCGAGTTGTTGCTCCGCCGCGGATATCGTGGCCACGTTGTTCTTTTCCGTGATGCGGTACGATCCGAAGGATCCGCGCAGGCCCGGCAGCGACCGGTTCGTGTTGTCCAAGGGCCACGCCGCGCCGTTGTTGTACGCGGCGTGGGCCGAGGCCGGGTTGTTCGACAAGACCGAGCTCCTCAAGTTGCGGACGTTGACGTCCGATTTGGAAGGGCATCCCACCCCGCGGTTGTCGTTCGCGGATACGGCGACCGGGTCGTTGGGCCAAGGGCTGTCCGCGGGCGTGGGCATGGCCGTGGCCGCCAAACGCCTGCAACGATCGTCGGCCCGCGTGTACGTGTTGATGGGCGACGGGGAATCGGTCGAAGGTTCGGTATGGGAAGCCGCGGAAATCGCGCGCCACGAGCGCCTCGACAACCTGTGCGCGATCGTGGACGTCAATCGGCTGGGCCAGAGCGATCCCACCATGCTTCAGCACGATATGGAAGGGTATCGCGCGCGTTGGTCCGGGTTCGGGTGGAACGCGATCGTCGTGGACGGTCACGATGTGGACGCGTTGGTCTCGGCGTTCGCCACGGCCGCGGCCACGAGCGGACGCCCCACCGTGCTCTTGGCGCGGACCTTCAAGGGCAAAGGGATCTCCTTCATCGAGGATCGCGCGGACTGGCACGGCAAGGCGCTCAAAAAGGGAGACGAGCTGGATCGCGCGTTGGCGGAGTTGTCCAAGGGACTCGATCCGTCCGCTTCGGCGGTCACGATCGCGCGGCCATCGCCGCCCGCGGCCCACTCGACCGCCGGCAAGAGCGTGGCGGCGCCCGTGTACAAGCCGTCCGATTCGGTCGCGACGCGCGAAGCCTTCGGTCACGCGTTGGCGGCCCTCGGCGAGGCGAATCCGCTGGTCGTCGGACTGGACGCGGACGTAAAGAACTCGACGTTCACCGAGGCGTTCGGCAAACGGTTTCCCGATCGATTCCTGGAGAACTACATCGCGGAGCAAAACATGGTCGGGGCCGCGGTGGGACTGGCCGCAAGCGGGTACATCCCGTTTTCCGCCACGTTCGCCTGCTTTCTGACCCGGGCGTACGACTTTATCCGGATGGCCGCGATCAGCGGTTCGAACATCAAGTTGGTCGGCACGCACGCCGGGGTCAGCATCGGCGAAGACGGTCCGTCCCAAATGGGGCTCGAAGACCTGGCCATGATGGCGGTGCAGCCGGGCGCGGTCGTGCTCTATCCCGCGGACGCGTTTGCGACCTACCGGCTGGTCGAGGCCGCGGCCGCACACCGGGGGCTCGTCTATATTCGCACCGGACGACCCAAGTGCCCGATCCTCTATGGGCCGGAGGAGCGTTTCCCGATCGGCGGTTCCAAAGTGGTGCGCCAAAGCGCGAGTGATCGGCTCACCATCGTAGGGGCCGGAATCACCCTGTTCGAGGCGCTCAAAGCCCACGACCAACTCAAGGCGGCCGGGATCGCGGTACGGGTCATCGATTTGTACAGCATCGTCCCGGTGGACCGCGAGACGCTGTTGGCGTCCGCGCGCGCGACCGGCGGAGTGCTCCTCACGGTTGAAGACCACTACGCGCACGGGGGCGTGGGCGACGCGGTGCTCGGCGCGGTGGGCAGTGAGGGCGTGCGCGTGCACAAACTCGCCGTGCGCGAAATCCCGCACAGCGGTAAACCGGACGAGTTGGTCGATCGGTACGGGATCAGCGCCCGCGCGATCGTCGAGACGGTCAAACGATTGGTCTAGAAATACATCGGGGCGCACGCGCGTGCGCCCCGATGATCACGTCTGCCGGCGGCGGGAGCTAGTCCTCGTCGCTCCCGTGGTCGTACCCGTATTTATACCCGCCGCGGTTCTTGCCGCCGTATCCGCCCATCTCGGGGTGCCCCATCATGCCCATGCCCCCGCCCATGCCGTAGCCGCCTCCGCCGCCGAACATGGACATGCCGAGCGAGCGAAACTTCTCGAATTGCTCGGGGGTCAAGATGGTTTTGATCGAGAACACCTGTTTGAACCGAAAAATCCTCAGGTCGGTTTTCTTCGCCTCCACCTCGCGGACCTTCTTTTCGAGCTGATCCGCGGTGAGATCTTTCTTCTCGAACAGATCCCAGAGATCCATCTCCGCGATCTTGATGTCGGCGCGGCGCCGAATGGTCTCGCGCTCGTACTCGTTGCGGAGCTTCCTGAATTTCTCGATTTGCTCGTCCGAGAGTTTGAGCTGGTCCTTCAAGAAGGACGGGGAGAACATCATGCCGGGGTGTCCGGCTCCCGGGCCCTTTCCGGCTCCCATCCCCATGCCGCCTCCCATCGGGGGATGCCCCGGAGGTTGTGACCACGCGTTCGACGTAAACCCGACCGAGCACACTCCGGCGATGACGCCGGCGACGACTGCTCTCCTCAACCCATTCATGCGCTGACTCCTTTCGTGGATGAGAGTGTCCGTTTCCTGGTGCGTTTTAGAACTCGATGCCCTTCTGCGCTTTGACGCCTTGTTCGAACGCGTGTTTGATCGCGCGCATCTCGGTGACCGTGTCCGCGACCGCGATCAGCTCCTTCGGCGCGTCCCGGCCGGTGAGCACGACGTGGACGGCTTCGGGTTTGGTGGCGAGAAAATCCAGCACCGCGTCCAGCGGAAGATATCCGTAGGCCACGGCGTAGTTGATTTCGTCGAAAATGACCATCTGATACCGACCGGAGCGCGCCGCGGCGACTCCGGCGTCCCAGCACTCGCGCGCCTTGGCGGCGTCGCGTTCGGGATTCTTGGTGTCCCAGGTAAAACCCTCGCCCATGGGCTGAATCGTGAGCTCGGGAGCGAGGCGTTTCGCGGCCTCCAATTCTCCGTAGCTCCAACTGCCTTTGATGAACTGGACCATGAGCACGTGCCACCCGTGTCCGACGGCGCGCAGCGCCAACCCGAGTGCGGCCGTGGTTTTGCCCTTTCCGTCACCGGTGTGGACGATGACGAGGCCTTTCCGACGGGTGCCGTCGAGTCGTGGTGGTGTTTGCGGACCGGCCATCGGTGTATCCCCGAACGGGGCGAGTATAGCAAAGAACCGCGGGGGCCGCTACGAGCGACGGGGCCGCAACGCGGCCGAGAGTCAGAAGTTCAGCAGAATCCGGTGGGACGGCACGCCGAGTTTGCTCAAACGCTCGGTGTTCTCACGAACCATGTCCTTCATGCCGACCAGGCACGCGACGGTTCGTTGCGGATCAATGTCGCATCCGGTGAGCAGCTCTTGGACAAACCCCACCGGGCCGTCCCACGCCGCGCCGTCGGTGGAAGTCACCGTGACGAAGGTGCCGACGCCGGCTGCCCGCCACGCGGAAAAGTCGGCGCGATAACACCAGTGCGGAGGCGTCAACACGCCGTAGACCAGGGTCAGGCGTCCAAACCGCTCCCGGTGCTTGAGCGTCCACCCGACCACGGACCGCAGGGGGGCGATGCCCGTTCCGACTCCGATCAGCAGGACATCGAGCCCGCCGTGTGCCTCGAGCGGAAATCCCTTGCCTTGCGGACCCACGACGTGGACCGTGGCGCCGACCGGGAGGTCGAACAGTTCCTTGGACGCGCCTTGCGCGCGTTTGACCAGCACCTCGAAGTAGGGATCGCCCGGGACCGAGGCGATCGCGAAGTACGATGCCTCCCCGGATGGCGTCCGGAGGTGGAGAAATTGCCCGGGAATGAACCCGAACTCCGGGCGCTCGGCGGTGGCCGCCTCCAGTCGAACCGAGCGAATGTCCGCTACCCCTTGAGGCGTGACGGCCGCCACCCGCATGGCGATGGCCGGACGTTCGCTGGGCACGACACGCGTCATGGGCGAGGCACGATGCGAGGGAGCACGAACACGGCGCGGATCATAAGGGGCCCGCGTCGCGAAATCAAGCCGAACGTCGACGACGGACGATCGTGGCCGTTCCGAGCAGAAAGACGCTGATCCACGCCAGCGCCGTTCTGGGGTATTCCACGGCGAAGACCACCGGGGTGAGCGCGCCGCGGGTGATGGCGCGCAGCGTGGGATGCGGCGCGATGAAGGCGGCGATCGGCGGGCTCACGGTTTCATACACGGCGATGGCGGCTCGTCCCGCCGCAAAGGGCCGCAACCGTTCGTCGCGAAACCGACGGAGCGACGCCACGTGGGGGTGCCAGGCGCTGCCGTATGCCGCGGTCGCGATAAAGCAGAACCCGACCGAGCCTTCGCCCGCGTTGGGTACGGCGCGTATTTCAGCGGACGGCGTGAGGACGCTGGCTTGGCCCGCGATGTCCACGGCTTGGACGGAATAGTAGTACACCGTGTCGTTCTCGGGAGGGACGCTATTGGCATTCGGCGGATCTTCGAACGTGGTCACGGTCGGGTTCAAGAACGGGAGGAGCGGGATCGCCACCGCGTCCCCTTCGGCCCGACGCAACACTTGAAACGTCTGCAAATCCAGATCGGCGCTCCGATCCCAGGCCAGCGCGACCCGCCGGCTGTGAACCGACGTGACGCGCAGACCATCCGGCGACGAGGGCACGCGATCACTGCCGGTCGCCCGGAGGGCCGCGATCGCCGCGGGCATCGCGAGACGGCCGGCTCCCCACTGCGTGTCGGGGAGCGTGGGCGGCGGGGTCACGTTGCCGGCCGGCGGCACCGCGTTGTTGATCAAGTAGTTCTTGACCTCCTGAGCGGTCAACAACGGGTTGATTTGCAGCAGGATCGCCGCCGCGCCCGTCACGTGCGGCGCGGCCATGCTGGATCCCGACAGGATGTAATGGCTCCGGTCAGGATCGGTCTGAAAGTCCAACAACGAGGTGCCGGAAATGCGCGACGAGAAACTGGACATGATGGCCAAGCCGGGCGCGGCCAACTCCGGTTTCGGGGGGGGAACCGCGCACAGCGAGCATTGTCTCAGCGGGCCGCGACTGGCATAGGTCGCGAGCCCGTTGATTTTGCCGAGCGCCGGATCGAGTTGGCAACAACCCGGAACCAACGAGGTCCAGGACAACTTGGTGATGTACGGGACCACCGCAATGGCCCCTGACGCGGAAGCGGGAAAGTCGATGGTCGTGGCGGCGCTGGGCAGGCTATTGAAGCCGATCCGGTTCTCGCTGGGGGAGGCGTCCGACCACACGTCGAACCGCGTGGTGGCGGGGATCGAGTCCGGGATGATGGTCAGAGTCCAGACTCCGGGGGTGATCCGCGTCGCGTGCGTGATCACCACCTGAGTGTTGCGGTCCCCGTTACTGTTCTGGGTGTCCGCCGCGGAGATGACGATCGTGCCACACGGCGTGGTGACGCTGACGAATCCGGAGCCGGCCAGCGACGCCGGTCCTGCGCCGCAGCCGGGGGTGGCGTGTTGGACCGACACGCCAAGCGTGGACGTCCCCGGATACCACACGTCGAGGGTGACGCTGGTCGTGTCCGGTCTCGGCGAACTGTCGCCCGGTACGTTGAAGCTGACCGCGGTCGGAGCACCGGCTGACAACGCGGTAATCCCGGGCGGGCAGGCCGTCGCCGCTTGGAAACACCCGACCGCGTGCAAGGGGACCGGGGCGGGCGTGAGCGTGGGGTCGCTGGGGTTGGGCGACGGCGGCACGTATTGTCCGTTGTTGCCTCCGGATACCACGACGACCGCGCCGAGGGTCCGGGCTTGATCACTGAGCACGATGCCCCGCGCGGTAAACTCGTCGATGGCTCGCTCCAGGTCCGTGGTGCCGTCATGGGGTCCCAGCGGCGAGCCGAGGCTCAAGTTCACGGCGATCGGCTTCTCCAGGGCGACGGCCTTGCGGTGGAGATAGTCCAGGGCGTCGATCACGCGCGTGGTGGTCTGCGAGCGCAACTTGACCACGAGCAGATCCGCCTCGGGCGCCATCCCGATGTATTGGAAGATCGGTTGGTCGCGACCGGTGGCGGAGCCGTCTCCGGCCGCGATGCCGGCCACGTGGGTGCCGTGTCCATCACGGTCCACCTGCGGACAGTCCCTGGTATCGATCTGTTCCGACGTACATTCCGCGCCGTAGGAAAAACCTCGCGGCGGGCGACCGACCGAACTGGACTGATCCCACACCGCCAGCACGCGCGTGGCGCCGTCGCGTTTCAGGAAATCGTCGTGCGCGAGGTCCACCCCGGTGTCGATGATGCCGATCAGCACGCCGCGGCCGGTATAACTGGTGTCACTCCACGCGCCATTGTCGTGGCGGCGAAAGGGGTTGGGGACGGTGGGCTGCGTGACGAGCGTATTGGGGTCGGTGATGACTCCGGTATCCGGCACGCTCGCGTTGATGTTCAGGGCCAACGGTCGTGACGCTGAAATGGATAGGACCGCTGGGTGGGCGGCCAAGATTCGAAGTTGCGCGGCGGTGACTTCCGCGGTGGCCACGTCGCCCAGCGCGCCGCCGAACGGAATGCCGAGCGCTCGGAGTTCGTCGAGCGAACCGGTTACCCGCACGCTCACCGAAAACAACGAATCCTGTTCGGCGGCGGCGCCCGTCGCGCCGCCGAGCGGGGTCAACCCCAGGGCCGACGGTGTTGCCTGGCCGGATAACACCGGCGCGAGCATCGGGTCGACCGAGGCGGCATTCGCAGGCCTTCCGTGGCCCAGCGCGACCGCCGCCGCAAGCAGCGCTGTCGCGATGGCGCGCATGGTCATGGCGTCGCGGACGGTTGCGTGGCGCTCGAGGTCGGGGATGTTTCGGCCGTGGGCGCGGCGTCGCCGGGCGACGGAACAGCGGGCGCCGGGGCCGCGGTTTCCGGCGGCAGCGCGTTGATGATCGAGGACGCCACCGAACGTTGATTCGAGAGGATGGACAGACTGAGCGAGGTGAGCATGAACAATGACGCGGCGCCGATGGTCAGTTTGCTCAAAAACGTGGTGGCGCCTCGGCTGCCAAAAATGGTCTGGCTGGATCCGCCGAAGGCTGCGCCCACTTCGGCTCCCTTCCCGGCTTGCAACAAGATCACGCCGATCATGATCAGGCAGACCAAGACGTGAACGATGATAATCAATACAGTCATGCGAAACTCCTTGCGGTTGTCGGGGTCGAACGAGGTGACGCGGACGGCAACGGCCCCGAGTTGCGCTGCGCCGCCCGCTCAAGAATCGCCAAAAACGTCGTCATCTTCAGACTGGCGCCGCCCACCAAGGCGCCATTGATGTCGGATTGCTCCAGCAGCCCGCCGATGGTCTCCGGCGACACGCTGCCGCCGTATAGGATGCGCAGGGCGCCGGCCGCGTCGCCGTGGTCGGCGACGATCAGCCGGCGAATGAATCGATGAACCGTCACGACTTCCGCGGGCGTGGCGGTTTTCCCCGATCCGATCGCCCACACCGGCTCGTACGCCACGACCACGCGCGCCACGCGGTCCGCCGCGAGTCCTTGGAGCGCGATCGAGACTTGTTCGGCCACCACCTGCTCGGTTTTACCGGCTCGGCGCTCGGCCACGGTCTCGCCCACGCACAACACCGGCGTGAGCCCGGCCGCCAGCAACGCGGCGATCTTGCGTCGGGCGTGGTCGTTGGTTTCGCCGAACCCTTGCCGACGTTCTGAGTGCCCGACCAGACAATATCCGCAGCCCACGTCCGCCAGTTGGGGAACCGAGAGTTCGCCGGTATAGGCGCCGTCGGGCTCCCAATGACACGTCTGCGCGCCCAGCCCGATGCGGTCGCCCGCGATCGCCTGCCGGGCCGCGTCGAGCGCGGTGGCCGACGGCGCCAGCACCACGTCCACGGCGGCCAGCAGATCCGGCCGACCGCGCAACGCGGTGATCGCGGCGACGGTTTCGGCCACGGTCTTGTGCATTTTCCAATTGGCGATGATGAGCGGTGGCGCGGCGGAGGGCGGCATCAGGGTTCGCGGTTGGGGAGCGCGGCGAGACCGGGGAGCTGTTTGCCTTCGAGTAATTGCAGGGCCGCGCCGCCGCCGGTTGAAATGAACGACATGTTATCCGATTCCCCGGCGCGGTGCACCGCCAACGCGGTGTCGCCGCCCCCGACGATGCTCAGCGCGTATGCGTTGGCGACGGCGTGCGCCACGGCCAACGTCCCGCGCGAGTAGGCGTCCCGCTCGAACACGCCCATCGGACCGTTCCATAAGATCGTTTTGGCGTTGGCGAGGGCTTCGGTGAACAACCGAACCGAGGCGGGTCCGATGTCGAGCGCGGTCCATCCCTTGGGGATTTCTTGGATCGGGACGATCTTGGTTTCCGCGCCGGGTTCCATGCCGGTGGCCACGACGCAGTCCACCGGCAGGTAGAACTTCACGCCGTGCGTGCGAGCGGTTTCCCGCATTTCCAGCGCCACGTCGAGCATGTTGGGCTCCACCAACGAATTGCCGACTTCGATGCCGAACGCCTTGAAAAAGGTAAAGGCCATCCCGCCACCGATGATGACCTTGTCCACCTTCTTTTGCAGGTTGCTGATCACGCCGAGCTTTCCGGATACTTTGGCCCCGCCCAGCACGGCGACGAAGGGGCGCGTGGGGTTGGCCACCGCGCCTTCCAGGTACTCGATCTCCTTCTTCAGCAAGAACCCCGCGGCCGAAATTTTCACGAACTTGGTGATGCCGGTCACGGACGCGTGGCTGCGGTGGACGGTGCCGAACGCGTCGTTGACGTACACGTCGGCCAGCCGCGCGAGCGATTTGGCGAATCCGTCGTCGTTGGCCTCTTCCCCCGCGTGAAACCGCAGATTCTCCAGCAGTGTCACGTCCCCGGGCCGCATGTTGGCGACCGCGTCCTCCACGGCCGTGCCCACGCAATCCGGTAAGAAGTGCACGTCCTTTTTCAGGAAACGCTGGAGCCGTTTGGCGACCGGCGCGAGGCTGTACCGCGGATCGGGTCGGCCCTTGGGGCGCCCCAGATGCGACGCGAGAATGACCTTGGCGCCTTCGTCGATCGCGTGGTTGATCGTGGGCAGGGTGGAGCGAATCCGGGTGTCGTCGGTGATGTTGTGGTCGTCATCGAGCGGCACGTTGAAGTCCGCGCGAATGAACACGCGGCGATCATGCAAATCAATGTCGTCGATGGTCTGTTTGTGGATATTCATGGATTACGCCCGCCGCGAACGGGCCGCCACGAATTTGACCAGATCGCGCACTCGACACGAATACCCCCACTCGTTGTCGTACCACGCGCAGACCTTGACCATGCCGCCGTCGATCACGCGCGTGAGCGCGGCGTCCACGATCGACGAGAACGCGCTGCCGTTGTGGTCGATCGACACCGTGGGGTCCTCGGTGTAGGCCAGAATTCCTTTGAGCGGCCCTTCGGCCGCGGAGCGCAGCGCCGCGTTCACGTCGCGTTCGGTGGCGCTGCGTTCGACCTCGGCCACAAAATCCACGATGGACACGTTCGGCGTGGGCACGCGGATCGCCATGCCGTCGATTTTGCCCTTGAGCGAGGGGAGCACTTCGCCGACCGCGCGCGCGGCGCCGGTGGAGGTGGGGATCATCGACAGGTTCGCGGCGCGGGCCCGACGCAGGTCCTTGTGGGGCAAATCCAAGAGGCGTTGGTCGTTGGTGTAGGAGTGGATCGTGGTCATGAGGCCCCGTTTGATGGTGAAGGCTTCATGGAGCACTTTCGCGATGGGCGCCAGACAGTTCGTGGTGCACGAGGCGTTGGAAACGATATGGTGAGTCGCGGCATCATACCGATCATCGTTGACCCCCAGCACGACCGTCAGATCCGGGTTCTTGGCCGGGGCCGAGATGATGACCTTGGAGGCGCCGGCGGCCAAATGTTTGGAGGCCGAGGGGCGGTCCTCGAAGTGTCCGGTCGATTCAATGACCAACTCGACCCCGAGTTTCTTCCACGGCAATTCCGCGGGGTCTTTGACGGCCAACACCGCGATTTCACGGTCGCCGACTCGTATGGCGCCGTCGGTGGCCGCGACCGGCGCGTCCAAGCGGCCATGGACCGAATCGTACTTGAGCAAATGGGCTGAAGTCTTGGCATCGGTGAGGTCGTTGATGGCGACAATGTGAAGATCAGGGTCGCCCAGCGAGGCGCGTAGCACGGCTCGTCCGATACGACCGAACCCATTGATTCCAACTCGAACGCCCATTCAATCGTCTCCCTCTCCGTCCGGACAAACCCGGCCATCTTAGGTCTGAAAAACAACCAAAGTCAAACGTCTTGACAAAGGGTGCGATCGCGGCCGTTCCGTCATGCTCGTGGTCCGGTTTGCCGGATTGGCGCGCCTGGAGGGAGTTGAACCCCCGACCTGCGGATTCGAAGTCCGACGCTCTATCCAGCTGAGCTACAGGCGCGGAATCCCTAGCGACCGCTTAACGCATGAGGTGGGACCAACTCGGCACTCGTGACACTGGGTGTCGGCGGCGTGGGGTGAGTGAGGGGTTTCGAACCCCCAACCCCTGGAGCCACAGTCCAGTGCTCTACCCTTGAGCTACACTCACCACGTCAGCCGCTGAGCGCTCGGTTGTATCACCCCATTACGAGACTTGTCAACGGCGCGCGGGCCGCGCGATCAGGTAGAAAGCGGTACCAGCGATGCCGCCCGCTCATGGCTTGATCGCAGTTGACCGCACGCCGCCAAGATGTGTCGGCCCTTGCTTTTGCGTACGAATACGGTGAAGTGGGCGGCGAGGAGCGCGGCCTGGAACGCGGCGACCGACGCGTCCGACGGGCGTTGGAATGGGGCGCCTGGCCACGGGTTGAAGGGAATCAGATTGATTTTGCAGCGGATGCCGTGGAGAAGTTTGACCAAACGTCTCGCATCCTCCGCGGAGTCGTTGACTCCGGCAAGGAGCACGTATTCGACGTAGATCCGCCGTCGTGGAGGCAAGGGATACGCGCGACAGGCCGCGAGCAAGGTTTCGATCGGATACTTGCGGTTGATGGTGCCCATCACCCGGTCGCGCGTTTCGTTGGTGGTGGCATTGAGCGAGACGGCCAGATTCACCGCGTGAGGCCCGGTCCCCAGCGCGGCCATCTGGGGCACCAGACCCGCGGTGGACACCGTGATCCTCCGGGGCGAGAAGCCCACCCCCCATGCCGCGGTCAATCGCTCGATCGCCTCGCGGACCGCGGTCAGGTTGGCCAAGGGTTCGCCCATGCCCATGAACACCAGGTTGGTGATCGGTCGCGTCGGGCCCGCGTGCGCGCGGGCTCCCAAGACTTGGTCGACGATCTCGTGCGCTTTCAGGTTCCGGGTGAGGCCCATGGTGCCGGTCAGGCAGAAACCGCAGTCCAACGTGCAGCCCACTTGCGTTGAAAGACAGAGGGTCAGGCGGTCGTCATCGGGGATCAATACCGATTCCACGGTTTGCCCGTCCTCCAAACGGAACAAGAGCTTTTCCGTGCCATCGTCCGGGTCGCGCCGCACGTCGACAATGTGGGGCTCGGTAATCACCGCGAGCTGCTCAAGACGCTCCCGATCGGCGCGCCCCACATCGGTCATTCGATCGAATTGGGTCACCCCGCGCTGATACATCCACGCGAGTAATTGCCGGGTCCGATGCCGCGGCCACCCCTGCTCCGCCACGAAATCGGCCATCTGGGCGGCGGTCAGGGTTTTGAGGGAAAGGGGCCCCATGATCATTAACCGATTGATTTATAACATAGTTCAGTCAGAAAGGGACAGGCCCGTGCGCGAAACGTCAGGGAAATAAAAGTGGTTCAGCGGTGGTTTTGATTACGGGACCGCCGACGCATCCGAATGGCCACACAGCCCCAGCGACGTATCACCCACCGGATATCTGGAGCCTTCATCGTATGCGCCGCGCTCATGGGGTGCGGCGGCCAGGCGCCCGGCACCGCCGACCCAGGGACCGGCTCGACGGGAACCGATGTCACGCCGCCTCGTCTCGTTGCCAAGGTTCCCGAGGAGGGACAATCGTCGGTTGCGATCGATACTCGGATCGCGCTCACCTTTAGTGAGCCGTTGAACGTCACGAGAGCGTTTCTGTACGAACCCTACATCTCCATCTACAAGGCGCACGAAGGGTCCTTGCTCCCGGTTCAGAAGACGTCGACCTGGGTCCCCGACAGCAACACGCTGCTGGTGGTTCCGACCACGTTTTTGGAGGCGAACAGCCAATACACCGTGAGAGTGGACGACGGGTTGATCGATGCCTCGAGCTCCGCGAATCATCTTGATACCGGCACGGGTGAGCACTCGATTATTTGGCGGTTCACGACCGGCTGCTGTTTCGACGGTCAAAAGCCCGAGTGGTATGACGGCAAGATCGTGCGCGCGGTGGCGGACGGTTACGACACCATGACCGTTTGTTGGTGGAACAACGAGTCCGGGCAATCAGTCAACGGGTGCGGCGATAAGACCACCGATTATCAGGATTTGAACGCGCTCCCGCCCGCGGCCTTTGACCAGCCGAACCTCGATTCCAATGGGTTGATCTATACGGTGCAGTACAAGCGCCGGGTGGACTCGACGTTTTCGACCCAGGCGTCGGTGCCCGGCGCGCACCACGTCACGCTGACCGGGTTGTCCGCCAGCACCGAGTATCAAGTTCGAGTGCTGTTGAGCGACATAACGGCCAACCAATCGGACGTGATCCTGGAGGCCGCGCCGGTCATCATGCCGCCGGCCGGTCGCCTGTACGTGGCCAACCAGGTGACGAACGCCTTGTCGATGCTGCCGGACGCCGGACAAGCCGCCGGGAACAAGCCCGCCACCGTGGTGACGGTGAACGAGACGCGTCTGGTGGCCCCCAGCGGGATCGCGGTGGATCGGCTCGACAATGATCCCAACCAGATCGACCTCAACGGGTATGTGTACGTGGCTGAAGCCGCGATGAATCGAATCGCGGCATATAAGATTCGGCCGGAGGTGGACGTGAACGGCCAAACCCGCACCGTCGACTTCGGTCAATACAGCGTGGGCCACAACATCGCTCCGGAGTGGACGATCGAGGGTACGTTGACCAGCACGGACTTGACGGAGTTGTGCGGACCGGGGACATTGCGTCTGGAGCGCCGGGTGGTCAACGGGGTCAACCGCAAGATCCTTTACGTCGTGAACTCGCTGGCGCTGCCCGCGGGCGTGTCGCGCCCCGCGTGCCTGCCGAATAAGATCGCGGTGTTCGACGTGACGGGGCGGCCGCAGGGAACCAATCAGCCGCCGATCACCACCATCGATCGTCCGGGATCGTTCTTCAGTCCCATCGGGCTGGCCGTCAATGAGTCGGCCAAACTGGTCTTCATCGCGAACCGCGACGACCTCAACGGCGTAGGGAATAACGCCGGTTCGACGATTACCGTGTACCGGTATCTAGATTATTTGGAAAGCATGGATCAAACACCCCACCGCACGTTTTGGGCGGGGACGTCCGGCACGTGCGCGGTTCCCGCGTCCGAACCCGCGGGCCGTATCTGCGGGCCCACGGCCCTGGCCTACGACGCGGAGTACGACCGGCTCTTCGTGATCAACCGCGGCAAGAGCAACATCCTGATCTTTCGGGACGCGTCGTTGCAGAGCACGTCGGGTTTGCAGGTTCCGGTCGTGGTTCAGGGCTCGGACACCGGGCTCGATGAGGCGCGACCGGTCGGGATCTATCTCGATCCCGTTTCGCGCCGGGTGTACGTGACCACCGACGAAGAACAGTCGCTGTTGATCTTCGACAAGGACGAATTGGCCCTTGGCGGCAATGTGTTGCCGCGGCGAGTCATCAAGGGGACCAAGACCCTGCTGGGGCAGGACGCGAAAGACGTGAATGCGCAGAGTCGAGGACCGTACGCGGTGACGGTGGTGAACAATGCCGGAGTAAACGAAGCCTACGTGGCGACCCCGGGCTTGTTCGGTACGACCGGGCTCTCGCCGGTTCCCACTATCACGGTGTTCGACGTCAACGTCGCCGCCGGCGAGATCTCCCCCGGCGATCCGGTGCCCGACCCGACCGACCGTCTTGCGGATCGAATCACCAACAACGTCCCGGACCGAGTACTGGTGAATCCCTTGCTGGGGACCAGTGCCGTGGCCTTGGATCCCGAAACACAGCGGTTGTACGTGGCCAGTTTTCACGCCAACATGATTGCGGTGTATGACAATCCCCTTGCGTTTGCGAACGGGCAAGCGTCGCCCGACCGCATCATCGCGGGACCGACCACGAAGTTGGATCATCCCGTGGCCTTGTTATTCAGGCCGGCGATGTCGAATCCGGATCACCCGAAATCTTTGTACGTGGCGAACCAGTCGAGCCATGCGGTGACGGTGTTCGAGGAAGGGGACGGAAGTCTTGCGACGCCGTTGTTGGGCGGCGACGTGGCCCCGAGTCGCTCTCTCGGGCCGCCGGACGGAACGGATCCGTTTTCCTCGGGCAATCTGACGCAGATGGTGTTTCCCACGGGTCTGGCCATTGACCCTGATCACGATATCTTGTACGTCTCCAACCGGGACGCCGAAACGTTCCAGGATTTGGCCGGCCGGCGGATCGTGGCGTTTCAGGACGCGAGTACGATCGACGGCAACGTGCCGCTGACCTGGAAGATCGAAGGGGACCGTCCGCCGCTGCCCTCGGAAATCGGTTCCGTTACCCCTACGGATAAAACCACCCTGGACCGTCCCGCGGGACTGTGGTTGATCCCGGACCCTGATCCGTCCGACCAGCAGGCGGACGACCAGTTGGTCGTGGCGAACCGCGATGGGCAGAGTGTCCTGATGTTCAAAGGCGTGCGGGCGCTGGTGGAAGCGGCCGCAGCGTCACCGGCGTCGCCTCCGGAGGACAACCTGGCGCCCAGATGGATCATCAAAGATCCGTCGCTCGTTGCGCCCTTCGGCCTCGCATTGGATGGCGCCGCCAATACCTTGTACGTCTCGGATTTGAGTAACCGCATCCTGGCGTTCGACTTGGATGACCTCGAAACCGTTGAGGAAAACGTCACCGAGCCCGATCTGACGCCACGGGTCATTCAAGGCCTCAGCACCGGCCTGTCCGCGCCGCTTGGCCTGGCGCTTGATCCACTCAACTAGCAGCCGCTACAATTACACGCCATGTGGCGCTCCCGATTACAGGGATACGGGTGTCGTGCGACGGTAGGCGTGGTCCTGGCCCTTGCGATCGGCGGATGTGCGGCGACGCCGCCTATGGGACGCGGCGTCCAGCCTCCGGAGATCGGCGGGTCCGTTGCGTCGGCTGGAACGTGTCCCCAGGCCGAAGCGTGTTTCTCGGCGGCGACCGCCGCGGTCGCGAATGGCGCGATCGCCGACGCTCGCGACCGCACGGACGCGATTCGTCGGGAGTGGCCGGGGACCCCCTGGGCCGGTCGAGCCGCGCTTTTGGCGTCGAAGCTCGCGGTGGATGGTGATCCGGACACGGCGGTTGCGCTGGCGCTCCACGCAGTGGACGACCTGCCGATTCTCGGGGACCACGCGCTGGCCGTCGCGGCAGAGGCGTCGCGCCGCAACAATCGGCCCGAAGCGGCGGCCGGATATTTCGAAACCCTTGCCCGTCGCTACCCCAATTCACCGCTTGCGCCGTCGGCATGGTGGTCGGCGGCGGATCTGTGGTCCGCGATCGAGGGGCGGCAGGCCGAGGCGCTGACGGCCTTCACCGTGCTCGCGACCGAGTTTCCCAACGATACGCGCACCCCGGCGGCGCTGGCCCGCGCGGTGTCCTTGGGACATTCGGTGGGACGTCCGACCGAGGCGGCGACCGCGTGTCGACGGCTCCTGTCGGAATTCGCCGCGTCAGCCGAAGCCCAATCCGCGGCCGCGGTGTGCGGGACGATCCCAAACGGCGACACGGCGGCGCTGTCGTTTGCGGAGCGTCGCCGTCGGGCGGAGGCCCTTGCCCGCGGCGCGAGATTCGCCGACGCGTTGCAGGTCTGGAAGGACCTCAAAAAATCGGCGCCTTCCGCGAGCCTTGAACGGGAGATCGATCTTCAGGTCGGGATCATGCGCTATCGTCTCCGACGTTGGGAGGATGCCGGACGCGCGTTCCGCCGGCTGGCCACATCCGACGCGGGTCCCGAACTCCGGGAAGAGGCCCGACTGTGGGAGGGGCGAGCCGCGTTCCGGCGCGACGATGATCGGGCGCTGCGTCAAGCCGAGGTCGCGCTGGCCACGTCGGCTCCCGAGAGTCCGCGCCGCCTGGAGTTGATCAGTCTCCGGGCGGCCGCACACCGGTTTGACCGTGAGGCCGACGCCGCGATCGCCGCGTACCGAGAGCTCGCGCGGACCGCCGTCGAGTTGCGACGTCCCGATAAAGCGGTTGAGGCGCATTGGAATATTGGCTGGCTCGAATACCGGCGCGGCCGCGTGTCCGAGGCGCGTGAAGCGTTCGCCCTCGCGCTTGACCTCGCCGCGCCGTCCGACCCGCAGGTGCCGCAACTGCTCTATTGGGCGTCGAGAGTCGAGCGTCCACGCGACGCGGGTGTCACGCCGTCCGAACACGAGCAGACGCTGACGTCCAAGTTCCCCTTCACCTATTATGGGTTGTTGGCGCAACAAGGGAAACCGGCCGAGGGCGTTTTGGACACGCCGTCCATCGAGAACGCCCCCGACGCGGCCGTGTCCACCCTCGCGTTAACGGATCGCGCGGTGGAGCTGGTCAGGCTTGGGTGGCGGAACGAAGCGCGCGATGAGTTGCTCCTGGCCACGCGCCGCGCCCCGCCGGCCTCCGATCGCGCGACCGAGGTTGCGGACGCCCTGGCCCTCCTGGGCGCGGAGGATGAAGCGCTCCGGATCGTGCGCCGTCACTTTGCCCCGGCGCTGGAGCGCGGAGACGCCGCGCTCTCGCCGACCATTTGGCGCCGGGCGTATCCGAGCCATTTGCTCGCCGCGATCCGCAGTCGCGCCGAGGACCGCGTGGACCCGTTCTTGATCGCGGGGCTCATCCGCGAGGAGAGCGTGTACGACCCTCGCGCGCTCTCTCCGGTCGGCGCCATCGGGCTGATGCAGCTCATGCCCGAAACGGGGCGACGGGTCGCCCGCGAAGTGGGACTCTCCGGGTTCGCGGTCGAGCAACTCTACACGCCCGACGTCAACCTGACCTTGGGTGTACGGTATCTGGCCGACTTGCTGGACCGTTTCTCGGGCAATGAAGCCTACGCCGTGGCCGCGTACAACGCGGGCCCCGAAGCCGTGACCCGATGGCTCGAGGCCGGTCCTCCGCGGTCGATCGAAGAGTTTATCGAAGAAATTCCGTTCGCGGAAACCAGAGGATACGTCAAACGCGTGCTGCGCAGCTCGTGGCTCTACCGAGGATTGTACGGACCCGATGCGGCGCCTGCGGTCCGCGCGGCGCGCGAGACACGTGTGCCTGCGGGCTCGTTTGCTTCCGCCGTTCACGGCGATTGACCCGTTTTCAGGGCTCTCGTACAATCCGCTCCGGGCGTCGGGCATGGACCTTCACCAACTTCAAAACCTGCAAGCGGCCGTCGCCGAACAGCGCGCCGCGATCAACGTTGATCCGGTGACGGCGCGACGGTTGGTCGTCCAGGGCCGTCCCCCGCTGACCCAGTACATTACGTCGGGAACGAGGTGGCTGTTCCGCGGTCTGGGCCTCTTGTGCGCCGGCGGGCTGGCCGCCGGCGCGGCGCTTCTGGTCACCGGACGCCCCGTGTACGCGGCCCTGGTATTTTTAGCCGCGCTCATCCTCCACTACCTGTGGGGCGCACTGGCCGCGGAATTGGTGCGCATGATCGCGCTGCGAGACGCCGCATTCTGCGGCCTCGCCGTTCGGGACGGCTGGATTACGCTGGTGGAACCGCCGGTGGGACCGGGCCGCGCGCTCAAGCCGCTTGGGACGGCCTCGCCGGGCGGCGCGCCCTATGAAGAGGAAATCGCTCACGCCAAGGCGCGATTGGCGGAGCGCCCGGACGACGCCCAGACACGCTTCGACCTCGGCGTGACCTATTTGTTGACGGGGAAGTTCGACCTGGCGCTGGAGGAGTCGCGTATCCTGACCATGACCGACGCGCGTTTGGCGGCCAAGCTCCAAGCCCTCACCAAACTGCTCGCGAGCTGACCGTCCTGATCAAAATACCGTCTGGAGACTCTTGACCGCGGACTTGACCACGTAGACCGTGTGGGCATGCCGCTCGTCCAGACGGAGCGCAATAAAAAACCCCACGGTATCCGGCGAAAAATCTCCGAGTGTTCCCTGAATCATTTCCCCGTCTCGAAATTCAACCGTAACCTGCCGGTCCAATAGGGCGGCCCCACCTTCCGCGACTTCCGGTCGGACAGTGGACTCGACGAAGAAAATCGATTTCACGGTTTCCAAGTCCACGGGAATGGGCTGGGCCGTCTCCATGACGGAAACATTGCTTTGACGACGATCCTGTCTGCGCCCATCCCAGCGCGGCCGAGCATCGGGTCCAGGGGAGGTTCGTCGGTTCGCGGCGCGACGCCGACCGGATACGGCAGTGCTCCCGCCGTTGACGAGACGGTGCAGCCCGGCGTCCAGGCGGTGCCGTTCGGCCGTTGAGAGCCGAATGAACTCCACGCCCATCCCCACTCCGGGATCCGAGAACGCGATGCGCGCGGCGGTCTCGATCGGTTCGGCGCCCAGCCGAAGCGACACGGTGACGACCGTCCCTACCGGATACGGCGTCAGCGTTTCCACGAACGCGCCGCGCGCGCTCACGTCCGTGACGCGCACCACGGTTAAGCGGTCGATTTTGGCGTCGGTCAACACCGGCAGGCGGGAGTCTCCGCGGCGTTCTCCATCGATGGTCCGCGGGCGATACTGCAGGGTCTCGTGGGTGAGCAACGAGGACGCGAGCAGGCCGCGGTCGATCCGACCGTCCTTGAAATGAATCACGATGGGCTGAGCCGAGGATTCCGACATGTGATGGTCAGCGTGGGCCGTTCAATCCGACAACAGCGTGGACACGACGGAAAGTATAACAACTGCGATCGGGCCGACAAGTGGTCTCGGCGTTAGCGTGCGTATCGGGACGCGCGGTGTTGGTAAAACGGCGGCGGAGCGGCTGGTGGTCCCAACGGGGTTCGAACCCGTGTCTCCGGCGTGAGAGGCCAGCGTCCTAGGCCACTAGACGATGGGACCCAACCGCGCTTGCGGAGCGCCTCGCAGGCCTGATCTTCCGGGCCGAGAAGCGAGACGCCGTTGATTGGCGCTTTCTGTAAACCGCGCTTGCGAAGGGCAACGCCGCGCCTGCTTTCCCGGCGCGAGGCTGCCAGATCCGTTGCTTTTCGGTTTTTTTTAAATCCGCGCGGTGCGGACGCTTTGAAAGCCCGCGTTTTTTAATACACCAGCGAAGGAAAGTCAAGCAATCGGCGGATCGCCGGGCGGCTTCGCGCCGGCGCGCGCCGCGGCGGTGGCGGCGATGGCCAAGCCCACCGCGAGCCCGAAGAGCGTGATCCCCGCGAGTTGCGCCCACCCGCCCAATGTCTGGGGCGTGGTGAGATCCGCGAGGCGGGAGAGCAGGGCGAACGGGGCGCCGGGGTCCTTGTGGACGGCTTTCATGCCGGCCAACGCCGCGACGGTCAACGCCGCGGCCGCGATCGCGCCCGCGGCGCCGAGGCATCCTCTGACGAACAAACTGTTGACCGACACGGCGGGCCCGGACGCCGCGGCGTGCGCTTGAAGCCGCGGCTCGCGCGCGCCCAACGGGCAGAAGCGTTGCAGCATGACCAGGCCGGGAATGCCCACGGCCATGGTGAACAGGAAAAAGTCGCGCCAGCCGATCGCGTCCACGAGGACGCCGGTAACCGGGCCGGAGAACAATCGCGGCAGCGCAAACAGGCTTGAGAACAACGCGTATTGCGTGGCGGAGAAGCGCTTCTGCGTCATGCGCAACAGCAACACGCCGAACGCGCCGGTCCCCATGCCGGTGGTCAGGCTTTCAAAGCCCATGGCCGCGTACATGACTGCGCGGTTGAGACCGACCACGGCGACCGCGACGTATCCCAGGTTGGAAATGATTTGCAGCCCGCCGAAGAGCCAGAGCGCGTGTCCCAATCCCAGCCCGGTGGTCACCGCGCCGCCGACGAAGGTGCCCGCCAACGTCGCGAACAGGCCGATGGTGGCCGTGGCGACGCCGACGTCCACGTTGTCGAATCCCGTTTGCACCAAAAACGGCCGCACGAGCGCGCCCGCGAGATTGTCCGCCAATTTATAGAACACGACGAAGGCGAGGATTTCCCACGCGCGCTGCGTGGCGAGAAATCCCACGAACGGATCCCACACCGCCTCGCGGAGCGAGCGCGGCGCGGCCGCGTCCGACTGGTCCGATCGCGGCGCGACCAGGGTCACGAGCGCGAGCGGAACGTACGCGATCGCGAGGGCCGCGAAGACCGTGGACCACGACCACGACCCCGCGAGCGTGATGGCCAACCCCCCGGCGGTAAACATGGCCGCGCGATAGAGCGCGGTGCGCGCGCCCACGGCCACGCCCTGTTCCTCGGGCCTCAATACTTCGACCGCGTAGGCGTCGAGGGCGATGTCCTGACTGGCCGAGGCAAAGGCGATAGCGAGCGCCACGCTGCCGATGAGCCACAATGCGTCGGGGTGCGAGGCCAGCCGGGCGAGCCACAGCGTCAGCGCGAGCAACGCGACCTGCGTGGCGAGCGCCCACCCCAATTTTCGTCCCAGGCGCGGCAGCGGCAGCGCGTACCGGTCCATCAGCGGCGACCAGGCGAACTTAAACGTCCACGGCGCCTGGGCGAGCGTGAAGAGGCCGATCACCTTGATATCGACGCCTGCCTGCGCGAGCCAGGTGGGGATGGCGATCCAGACCAGACCAAGGGGAAGGCCCGAGGAGAACGACAGGAGGGTGACCGCGGCGGTTCGGGGCGCCCGGAGCGCGGGCCAGACCGCGCGCCACCCGGAGGGCGCTCTGCTCACGGACGACACGGCGGAACCGAACTCACGCGACGCGATTCACGATGGTGGACCAGAGGCGGAACGTGTGGAGTATAGAGACGCGTCTCAGGCAAGGCAAGCCGCGTTGGTCGCGCCGCGGTTACTCGTTTGCGGCGCGGCGGCCTCGCCGGGATTCGACCGAGGACAGGACCATGGTCTGACGGTGGTCGTCTTTGCGACGGCAGCGTGGACAAAAGGTCCATTCTTCCCGAAGGGTTTTTCCACACTGCGGACAGCGGTTGGCGACGGGCGTGCCGCACGCGGGGCAGGTCAGAAAATCCGAGTGCAAGACCCCTTGGCATTTGCCGCAAAGCGTCTCGTACGAACCCTCGACCTCCACCACCCGAAGCAGTTCCTCGATGCTGGTTTCGCCCTCTTTCACTTTGGCCAGTCCGTCCTGAAAGAGCGTCACCATGCCGGCGGCCAGCGCTTCGTGTTGAATCTCGTGGTCGGGCGCCCCGGACATCACCAATTCGCGCAGCCTGCTCGTCATCACCAGCAGTTCATGGATGCCGATTCGCCCCGCGTAGCCGGTCTGGTGACAGACCGCACACCCGACGGCGCGATACACGGGCATGGTCGAACCGGTTCGAAGCGGCGCGCGCAAGGCCAATAATTCCTCCTCCGACGCCGTGTCTTCACGGCGGCAGGCCGTGCACAAGCGGCGGACCAGGCGCTGGGCGATGATCCCCACGACCTGGGAAGCGACCAGGAACCGCGGAACGCCCAGGTCGACCAGGCGCGCAAGCGTGGAGGGGGCATCGTTGGTGTGCAGCGTGGAGAGGACCAGGTGCCCGGTCATGCCGGCGCGCACCGCGATCTGGGCCGTCTCGGCGTCGCGGATCTCACCGATGAGGATTACGTCCGGGTCCTGCCGCAAAAGCGCGCGCAGGCAGACGGCAAAGGTCAGCCCGATGTCCGCGTTGACCTGCATGTGGTTCACGCCCTCCACCTGGTACTCCACCGGGTCTTCCACCGTGGCGATGTTGACCGCCGTGGTGGCCAGTCGCCGGAGGATCCGAAACAACGTGGTGGTTTTGCCGCTGCCCGTCGGGCCGGTGGTGAGGATCAGCCCCTTGTGGTGGCGCAACAGGGATTCCATGATGGCTTCATGGCGCGGCGACATGCCGAAGGATTCGCGCTTGGACGAGGCCGGCGCGCGCCCCAACACGCGGATGACGATCTTTTCCCCCAACTGCATGGGGACGGCCGACACCCGGAGATCCAACTCCTGGTGATCGACGAGCACGCGCACCGCGCCGTCCTGGGGAAGACGCCGTTCCGCGATGTCGAGTTTGGCCAGCACCTTGATCCGCGACACCAACGGGCCATGGACCCACTTGGGCAGGCGCATGTCCTCCCGCAGCAGACCGTCCACGCGGTACCGCACGCGCACGCCGCGCCGCTCCGACTCGATGTGGATGTCGCTCGCCCGTACCTTGACGGCCTTGGTCAAGATCAAATTCGCCAACCGGATGATGGGGGCGAGGCGGCTGCGTTCGGCCAGCGCAAGCATCTCGTCGGGCGTGGTGGAGAGGTCGGGCACGACCTCCACGTTGACCTCGTTGAGTTGCGAGGACCCTTCTTCGACCAATGCTTCGACGGCCGCGTCGTGGGGGTCGGCGTCCGTGGTCCCGTATCGGGCGTCGATCGCGTCGAGCAACGCGCGACGCGTGGCCAACACGGGATGAATCGTGGCCCCGCTGCAAAAGCCGAGGTCCTTGATGGCGTCGTAATCCAACGGATCCGCCATCGCCACGATCAGGCGTTTGCCCTCGAAGCGGATCGGCAGGCACGTGTATCTGCGCGCGACCGCCTCGGGGATGACGGCGAGGGCATCCGCGTCCGTCGCGGTTTGTTCGGGATCCACCTGCGGCAGTCCCAGCTGGGACGTCAGAATCGCGACGAGTTCGCCTTCCGTGATATAGCCCAGCTGAATCAAGGTCTCGCCCACGCGACCCTTGGTTTCGCGTTGTTTGGCGAGCGCGGATTGAAGTTGCGCGGGGGTGAGCTTGCCCTGTTCGATCAGCAAGTCCCCGAGGCGTTTCTTGGCGATGACGCGGCTCCTTAATGAAGCGGTGTTGTGACGCGGGCTAAAGGTAAAAGCCTGCGGCGGAACCGTCAAGCGGCGGTTACCGGGTGAGCAGCCTGATTACGGAGTATTCGTGAAGAAGCCGTCCACGCCGAGTCGCGTCAAACGGCGTTTGTCCTGGATCCGGTCCACGGTGTAGGGCAAAATCGCGTAGCCCGCGCCATGGACGCGTCGGACCAAGTCCGCGGTCACGACGCGCGCCGGGGGATGAATCGACACCGCGTTGAGCCGTGCCGCCCGTGCCAACGCCGTCTCGACGGACCAGGGGTGGACCAGAATGCCGATCGCGATCGCGGCATCGAGCCGACGGAGCCGTTCCAGATACCGGACGTGAAACGACGAAACCACCACGCGGTCACGCCATCCCAAGCGGCGAACCACCGACAAGACGCGGGATTCCAGTCCGGGGTGCAGCCGCCGCGCGCCGGCCTTGAGTTCGATGTTAAGGACGGCGCATCCCTTCAACGCACGGAGCACCCGCTCGAGCGTGGGAATTCGCGCCCCGCGGAACGCGGGAGCAAACCACGACCCCGCGTCCAACGCGGTCACCGCGCGCGCCGTCAGGCGATCGACCGCCCGACGCACGCCCGCGGTACGTTGAAGCGACGCGTCATGCACGACCACGAGACGACGGTCCCGCGTCTGGTGCACGTCGAATTCGATCGCCCGGGCACCCCGTCGCAGCGCCAGCCGAAACGCCTCGAGGGTGTTCTCGGGGGCGAGACTGGACGCGCCCCGGTGAGCCACCGTCACGAGCCCGCGGCGCGGCCAAGGCCCACGCCGAGTTGACTTGCCTCTCATGTTTAAGTACAGTGCCTCCCGTTCCGCGAGGACGTTCCGTGACTCAACCCAATCCGCCGAACCCCCCGCTTCAAATCCAAGTCGAGATCGATGACGCCACGGCGCAAGGCATCTACACCAATCTTGCGTTGGTCGCGCACACGGAGACCGAATTTCTCTTCGACTTTTTGTTCGTGCAGCCGCAACAACCCAAAGCCAAGGTTCGCGCGCGGATCATTTCGAGCCCGACCCACACCAAGCGGTTTTTTCTCGCGCTGCGCGAAAACCTTACGCGGTACGAAGTCCGCTTCGGTGAAATCAAAGTGCCGGAAGACGGCCCCGGTCCGCGCGGTACGCCGCACGAATGATCCCGCGGCGCGGCGGCCCATTTGGTGCGTGGGGCCTGCTCGCCGCGTGCCTGCTCACGCCGCCGACCTTCGCGGCTGATCGGCTTCCCGTTCCCGTCGCGCTTCGCGGCGCGCTTTCGCCGGACGGCGCCGCCGTCTCGATCCAGATCACCGTGGCCAATCGCGCCGACCGCGCCAGCGAACCCGGAACCTTGGAAGTCTACCTTTCCGGAGACGGATTGGTCGATCCCGACGACGCGCGCCTGGCACGCCTTCCACTGGCGTCGCTCGCGCCCGACGGCCGGCTCGACGTGGAGCTGGCCCCGTTGCTGCCGCCGAAACCGCCCGGTCGGTACTACGTGGTCGCGCGCGTGATCGGCGACGCCGGGAAGGCCGCGGGGCCACCGACCGAAGCCATGTGGGGCGCCCCCTTGGCGATCGGCCCCGACTTGATCATCGACAATCTGCAGGTGACTACCGGGGCCGAGGGCGCCACCCTCACCGGGCGCGTGGTCAACCGTGGGACGCAACCCTCCGCGCCGCCGGCCATCGGCGCGTGGTGGACGACCCGAAGCGGCGGCGATCGTCGCGCCGAAGGGACGGCGGCGGCGACGGTCGGACCCGGTGAGACCGTGCCGTTTGAGGTCGTGGTGGTCGCCGGAGACTTGCCGGTCGGCGAATACGGAATCGCCGCGGAGGTTGATCCCGACCGCGTGATCGCCGAGTCGGACGACGAGAACAATCGGTTTACCGCGGACGCGGCGTACTTCATGGGGCCGGACTTGGCGGTCGCCGAATTGTCGGCCCGTCAAGACGGCCGCGCGATCGTGGTGCGCGACGCGGTGATCAACCGCGGGAACCGGGCGTCCGCCGAATGCGGGATCCTGTTCGTGTTGTCGAGAAACGGCATCTGGGACCCCGGCGACGTGTCGCTCGGGTACCGGCTTGTACCCGCGCTTGATCCGAATGGCACCTCCACCGCGGAGACCCGCCTGGCGCTCCCCGAACGCGGACTCACCACGGGTCGGTATTTCTTGCTCGGCAAGGTTGACGGCGCCAACCACGTGGTGGAGAGCCGAGAAGCCAACAACCTCACGCTGGCCCCCGCCCCGGTGGACGTGCGGCTGCCGCCCTAACCGTCTCGCGGCGGTCACGTTCCGACTCGCAGTACCCGCGTCAGGTGGTCGAGAATCTTGTGTCGCGCGTACGAGGTGAACAACCCGGCGGTGTAGTGGCCGGCGGGAATCCAAACCAATTCCGGTCGGCCGAGACCGCGCCATAAGGCTTCGGCGTAGGGCCTGCGGATGACGCGATCGAATCGGGCGTTGATCATCAGGATCGCTCGGGGGGACACGAGGGGCGCGTATGTCAACGGATCCACGTCTTCCAGCGCCGCGCTGGCCGCGTCGTAGAACTCCGCGGCCGTCAAATCGTGGTCGGCCATGAGCCCTTCCCGGATTCGCGCGAGGGACTGCTCGCCTGAATCCCGGATGATGCCGGCCAAGTCGCCGCCCGCGAGCACGAGCGCGGCGGCCTTGATACGATGATCCACCGCCGCGACCAGACTGCCGACGATGGCCCCGTGCGAAAACCCGACCAGGGCCACGCGATCGTCGTCGATTTCGGACCGGCGAAGGGCCCAGTCCAACACGCGCCGCGTGTCGATCACCCGCGCACGGAGCAGGTCGCGAAACATCGGAAGACTGGCGGGATCGCCGTAGAGACGCCCCACGTCGCCCTGGCTGCGAAAACGCACGCAGGCGAAGCCGCGTTCCGCGAAGTACACGGCGAACTCGGTGGAGAAGAAGTCCCCCCGCGTAATCGGAAGAATGAGCACGAGCGGAAAGCGCCGGCCCTCCTTGGGGAGGTAGAAGTACGTTTCCACCGGGGGCAGACCCGGCGCGCGCAGGACCGACTCGAAGGTCAGCCGTTGGACCGTGTACGTCCCGCGATCTTTGGACCGATCGATCCGCGGTTGTAACGGCTCGGCCGGCACGGCGAACAGCGCGATGTGGCGATCCGGGACGGACGCCGCGGTCCGATGCCACGGCGCGTCGCCCGCGCAACCAACCAGCGCCGTGGCCACGACTACTGCGGCGAGTGGACTGGGCCTGCCGATCACGGCGCCGCCATCTGGAGCGGGCCGAGCCGGTCCAGCGTCCGTTCCACCACGGCCGTCAAATACCGATCCATGTGCGGGCCGTTGAAGGACATGCGCGCCTCGTAGTGCGATGTCTCATAGAACTCCGAGGGGATCACGTAGCCCACGTAGTCGTCGGTAAATCCCATGATCACGGCGCGTCGGCCCAATCGCTCGGCCGCGGCTTTCCAGGTTGCGCCGATCGCGGCGGACAGATCGCAGGGCACGCCGATGAGCACGCCTTCTCCGATCACGGCGAACGCCATCGTGGTGCGGGCATCGAGGAGCAGATCGCCGACGGGCCACGGCAGACGCCGATGCGGCGATACTTTGATCTGCGGATCGGGCAACGCGATGGGGAGGCGCCACGCCGCGATTGCTGCGCGCTCCGTCCACGCCGTGTCGGGGAGCGCGTCGCGCGCGGCCTGCACGCGCGCGGCCAAGTCCGCGCCCATCGCGTCCACCGCGGCGAACGGGTCGTCCGCGCGCGGCGGCGCGCCGGTCTGGTCCGCCACGGCGCCGGCCGTAAACAAAGCGACGCCTCCGTGCGTTTCGAGCGCCCGCGTCAGGGCGCCCGGGTAGTCCGCCGATAAGAGAAAGTTGTCCGCCTTGAGCACCGTGGCGTGGGCTGAAAAGTTCACCACGAGAGCCACCGGCGCGCCGTCCAAACGTTGGACGTCCAAAAACGGCAGCGCCGGATCACGGTATCCGCTCCGGACCATTCGGTTCGCGATCCGTTCCGGCGCGGACGCCTCCCCCCACGCGATCCGCGCGGGCGCCATCGTCCGGACCGCGGTCACGGCAGCCGAGGCCGCGCGCTCGATCACGAATCGAAACAGGTCGTCGTCGTATTCGCCCGCGGCGAAACTCTCCCAGACCCGCCGAGCCACCGCGCCGAATCCCGAGTGCGTATGGGTGGCCGTCAGGATCAGACTTCCGGACGGAAGAGGCGCCTCGCGCCGGACGCGAGCCTCCACCGCCGCGAGCATGTCGTCGGTGACCGCCAGCAGGTCGAGCGAGATCAAGATGACGGTCCGATCGCCCGACCGCAATGCGAGCGCCCGCGCGTAGAGGGAATCGTGGACGCCGCGCGACGATCGACCGAGTCGGTTGCCGTATCCGGCGAGCGGCGGCCTCGCGCCGGGCGTCATGTCCACGCGGGCGGCGCCCGCCTGAATCGGCATCGCGGAAGGGGCGGTCACGCGGTCCACCGCAGCCATCGCGGCGGCAAACGCCGGCGTGGTTTCCACCGGCGCGCGGTCGATGGGGAGACACGCCGCGCACAGCGCCGCGAGACCGGCGAGCGGCATCAACGAACGTAGATGGGATTCGAAAAGATCCACGGACGCCATCGTCCTTGCACCGAAATGTCGACCTCCGCGCGATACGCGCCGGGGACGGCGACCGGAAGCGACAACTGGTCGCCCTCGATCATCGCCACGCGGTGGCCGTCCCGAAGAATCGTAATGCGGCCCGGCGCGGGCGCGTGTACCTCAACGACGAGTCCGTCGGCACGGGGGACCTCATCCCCCATGTTCCACACGTGGTCGCCGACATCCTTGGCGCGAAAGGCAAAGCCCGGCGCGGGTTTGAACACTTCGAACGCAAAATACGCGCGGCCGTTGCGGAGCGCGTCGAGCAACGCGTCGCGCGTTCCCTCCGCGGCGAACAAATACACGGGCACGAGCCGGAACGCCAAGGGATAGGGGTCCATCTGCCGCCAGAGCACCCGGATGTTTTGGTGCGCGTCGGGCGTTCCCACCGCGGTCAATCGGCGGTGGGCGGTTTGCGCGTCGAACGCGGCCAGCGCGTGGTCCGGGCGTCGCACGATCCGCGACAGGATCGCGTCCGGGTAGACGCCGTACCAGATGAGGATATCCAGCGCCCACGCCGCGTACCGCCAGCGATCGTCCTTGGCCTCATCGTACAGGTCCCAGACTTCCGCCCCGGCCAACGCGGGGTCGTCCCACTGGGTCGACCGCGACGGGTGGGCGGCCAGAGGGACACCACCGTACTCCGCCACGGCCGCGGACACGTCGGGGCACGTCATCGCCCGGCTGTCGATGAACCGGTCCAGCCCCACCGCCAAAATGTGTCGGTCGTCGCACCGAATTTCCGCGCCGCGGATCAAGAGCACGCCGTCTCGCTCGCGGGTCCCCGCCTGGGCGAACACCTCGGGGGTGTTGTGATCGGTGAGCATGACGAAGTCCAAGCCCGCGGACTTTGCCGCGTGGACGAGGTCATCCTCGGTTCCTCGGCTGTCGTGCGAGAGTTTGGTATGGACGTGGATCACGCCCTTGAAGCGGCGCTGTCCCGGCGGGTCGGCGGGGGGCGCGGAGAGCGGCGCCGCCAATTCCTCTCGCATCGCGTGGAACGTTGAGGGAAAGGTGCAGCCGGCGATGATGCCGACGAGGATGATCCCGACGACCGCGCAAGACCCGCGCATCCCGAAAGGGTACTTGAAGCGCTCCCGACGATCAAGCCGGCGAATCGCCGACGGTCAAGCCGACGAGGTATTCCTGGTTGCCGTCCCGGCCTTCGATCGGCGAAGCGACAACGCCGATCACGCGTAACCCCATCGCCTCGGCGGCGGCCGTCACGTCCCGCGCCGCGCGTTCGCGCAGCGCGGAGTCGCGGACCACGCCCCCGCGGCCCACGAGGCCGCGTCCCACTTCGAACTGCGGTTTGATCAGCGCGATGACGCGTCCTCCGGGGCGGACGAACTCCGTCATCCTCGGCAACACGAGGCGCAGGGAGATGAACGAGACATCGATAACCGCGAGGTCGATCGCGTCCGGGATCGACTCCCGCGGCAGCGTGCGGATATTGGCGCGCTCCAGCAGCCGCACGCGGGGATCGGTGCGCAACGACCAGGCGAGTTGTCCATACCCCACGTCCACCGCCCACACGCGCGCAGCGCCCCGCTGCAGGAGGCAGTCGGTGAACCCGCCGGTCGAGGCGCCGACGTCCAGGCACACCAGGCCCCTCGGGTCCACGGCGAACGCGTCCAACGCGGCGGCGAGTTTGATCCCGCCGCGGCCCACGAACGGGTGGTCCGGCCCCGACACGCTCAGCGGCGCGTCGAGCCCGATCAACTCGCCCGCCTTTTCCACCCGGCGGTCGCCGGATCGCACCAGACCCTCCAGGATCATGGCGTGGGCGCGGGCGCGGCTGGGCGCCAGGCCGCGCTCCACCAACGCGACGTCCGCCCGTTGCGCATCCGGTTTCGAGCGCGTCATCTCCAAACCGTATCAGAGCGGTTGCCGGGCGCGCAACCGCTTGCGCTTTCGCGCTCGCTCCGTGTATCACACCAGAAGACGCCTTGCCCTAGTTGCTCGCAAGGCCGTGGGGCGATAAGGAGCGGACATGGCGATGGACAAAAAACAACTTCGCTTCTCCGTGTGGTACGTGGTGGCGGCGCTTTGGGTGCTCGCCCTCATTCAATTGTTCGTCGCGCCGGCGTTCAGCCCCGCGGAACTGTCCTACAGCGACTTCAAGGCCGCGGTGGCAGCCGGCAAGGTCGAAGACGTCTCGATCGCGCCGACCGTGATTCATGGACGGCTGAAGCCGGAGCAGGCGGGTGAAGCCCCCAAACCGTTCAACACGATTCGCGTGGAAGACCCGGACCTGTTGCGCGACCTCCACGCCCAGGGGGTGAAAGTCACCGGCATCATCGAGAGCACGTTCCTCCGCGACCTGCTCTCCTGGGTCGTGCCGATCCTGCTCTTTGCCGCGGTGTGGGTGTTCCTGTTGCGTCGGATGGGCCAAAGCCAGGGCGGGTTCATGACCGTGGGCAAGAGCAAGGCCAAGATTTACATGGAGCAGGACATCAAGGTCCGGTTCACCGACGTGGCCGGCGTGGATGAAGCGCAGGAGGAACTTCGGGAAGTCATCGAGTTTCTCAAGACGCCGGGCAAGTTCACGCGGTTGGGGGGCAAGATCCCCAAGGGCATCTTGCTGGTGGGACCGCCGGGAACCGGGAAAACGCTGCTGGCGCGCGCGGTCGCAGGCGAGGCCAACGTGCCGTTTTTCTCCATCAGCGGATCCGAGTTCGTGGAAATGTTCGTGGGCGTGGGAGCGGCGCGCGTGCGCGATCTGTTCCTCCAGGCCAAACAAAAGGCCCCGTGCATCATTTTTATCGACGAGTTGGACGCGCTGGGCAAGGCGCGCGGCATGGGCCCGATGGCGCACGAAGAGCGCGAGCAAACGCTCAACCAACTCCTGGTCGAAATGGACGGCTTTGACCCGCGGGTCGGCGTGATTCTCATGGCCGCGACCAATCGCCCGGAAATCCTCGATCCCGCCTTGCTGCGCGCGGGGCGGTTCGATCGCCACGTGGTGGTGGACCGGCCGGATCGTTTGGGCCGGATCGCCATTCTCAAAGTGCACGCGAAGAACGTTCCGCTCGCGCCCGACGCCGATCTGGAAACCGTGGCCGGAATGACGCCCGGATTCGTCGGCGCGGACCTGGCAAATCTGGTCAACGAAGCCGCGCTCCTCGCGGTGCGTCGCGGGAAGGATCTGGTCGGGGCCGCGGAACTGCAGGAGGCCGTGGAGCGCGTGATCGCCGGGCTTGAGAAGCGGAACCGTGTCCTGAACAAATCGGAGCGGGAGCGGGTGGCGCACCACGAAATCGGGCACGCGTTGGTCGCCCTGTCCATCCCCGGCATGCACCCGGTGCAAAAGATTTCGATCATACCGCGCGGGGTGGCCGCGCTCGGCTATACCCTGCAGCTCCCGACCGAGGATCGGTTCTTGATGACCAAGTCGGAGCTCGAGGACAAGATCGCCATGCTCTTGGGCGGACGTGTGGCCGAGGAGATCATTTATCACGAAGTATCGACCGGAGCCCAAGACGATCTGATGAAGGCGACGGACATCGCCAAGAGCATGGTCAAAGCGTACGGCATGAGCGGCACGTTGGGCGGGGTCACATTCGACGGAGCCCGCCAACCCGTGTTCCTCCCCGCGGGGCAACCGAGTGGGCCCTCGGACTACAGCGAAGAAACCGCGCGGGAGATCGATTGCGAGGTCCGAAATATCTTGGACGCCCAGTTCACACGCGTGCGGAGCATCCTGCAAACGCGTCAGGGCGTCTTACGGAAGGCCGCGGGTGCGCTCTTGAAAACCGAAACCATGACGGGCGACGAATTGCAGGCGCTCGTCGGGGCGTCCGGATGATTGTCGGGCGGAATCCCGCACCCGCGATGCCGCCACCCATCTGATACAATCGCGCGGTGACCGAGACGCTCCGCTACCGGATCACGCCCAGTGATCCGGCGGCCCACCTGTTCGAGGTGCGCTGTACGATTCCGAATCCCGACCCCGCGGGCCAACGGTTTTCCCTGCCAACGTGGATTCCGGGCAGTTATGTGATCCGAGACTTCGCCCGCCACGTGGTACGGGTGTCGGCTGAGTGCGGTGGGCGGCCGGTTGCGGTGATCAAACTCGACGGCAACACGTGGCGATGTGAGCCTGCATCAGGCCCGCTGACCCTGATCAGCGAGGTGTACGCGTGGGACCTCTCGGTCCGCGCCGCCCACCTTGACGCCGCGCACGGATATTTCAACGGCACCAGCGCGTTCTTTCAAATCCATGGCCACGAGCACCAGCCGTGCGCCGTGGAACTCGTCCCCCCCTCCGGGGAGACGGGACGACGGTGGCGCGTTGGAACCGCGCTGCGTCGCGCCGGCGCTCCGCCCTACGGATTCGGCGCGTACACCGCCGCGAACTACGATGAACTGGTCGATCATCCGGTGGAGATGGGCGACTTCACGCTCGCGACGTTTATCGCCTGTGGAGTGCCCCACGACGTGGTCGTCACCGGACGGCACCGCGCGGACCTCGACCGATTGTGCCGCGACCTGACGACCATCTGCGAGCACCACATCCGGTTCTTCGGGGAACCCGCGCCGTTCGATCGGTACGTGTTTTTGGTCACCGCGGTGGGCGAGGGGTACGGCGGCCTCGAACACCGGGCGTCGACCAGCCTGTTGTGTTCGCGCGAGGATCTCCCCAAACCGGGGGATCACGAGGTGGGCGAGAAATACCGAACGTTCTTGGCGTTGGCGAGCCACGAGTACTTCCACGCCTGGAACGTCAAACGGATCAAACCTCAGGCGTTCATCCCGTATGACTTGACGCGCGAAGCGTACACACGGCTGTTGTGGGTCTTTGAAGGAGTCACGTCCTATTACGACGCGTTGGCGCTGGTTCGGACCGGGTTGATTTCTCCAGCAAGCTACTTGGAGTTGGTGGGCCAAACCATCACGCGGCTGCTTCGCGGCGCCGGAAGACTCAAGCAGACGATCGAGGACTCCAGCTTTGACGCGTGGATCAAGTTTTACAAACCGGACGAAAACACCCCGAATACCGTGGTCAGTTACTATACCAAGGGCGCGTTGATCGCGATGGCGCTCGACCTCACCATTCGGCGCGAGACGCGGAACGCCAAATCGCTGGACGACGTGATGCGGGCCTTGTGGGAACGCCACGGCAAAACCGGCGAGGGCGTCCCCGAGGATGGCGTGGAGCGGATCGCCCAGGAAGTCTCCGGCGTGGATTTGCGGGCGTTTTTCGACCGCGCGCTTCGCAGCGTGGAGGAACTCCCCCTGGCGGCGCTCTTGGAGGAGGTCGGTGTCGCGGTCGGTCTTCGCGCGTCCGAGTCCGAACAGGACAAGGGCGGAAAGGCCGGGACGACTCCGCACGCGCAGCGCCCAACCCTGGGCATCCGGTTGGCCGAGGGCGGCGCGGACGTGAAAGTGGCCACGGTCCACGACGGGAGCGCGGCGCGCGCCGCGGGGTTGTCCGCGGGCGACGTGATTGTGGCCGTGGAAGGGCTCCGCGCCACGCGGGCTAATCTGGAATCCCTGATCGGCGCCTACCCGGCGGGCGCCACCATTTGCCTCCACGCGTTTCGTCGCGACGAGATGATGATGTTCGACGTCACGCTCAAGGCCTCACCTCTGGACACCTGCTTCTTGACCGTGAAAACGGATCTCGACGGGACGCCGCGCGCGCGCCGCGCAGCCTGGTTGGGCGTCGGCTGATTCGCGAGCCGGTTCGAGATCCGCGTGGGCGCGCGTCGTTGACAGGTCCTCCATCTCTGTCATCTTCACGTTGCGTCGGGTCGTTGTGAAGGAGGCGGGGATGAAACGATGGGCGATCTTTTGGGCGTGTCTCTCGATCGTGCCGATTTCGTTCGACACGCGCCCGGAATCCGATCAGACCGCCGCCCAGCGCACGGTTCCCCCGGCCGTGTCCGCCGAGAGAGCCGGCCCTGCGGCCCACCAACCGGAACAGGCCACCGCGAACGCTCCGGATGACGTGAATCCCCAGTGACGCGGCATCACGAGTCGGGAACGAGGAACAGGCCGCCGCGTCATCAGGTATAGAGCCACGCCCGCGAGGATCAGCAAGTCCGCCGCCTGCCATGGTCCGGGAGGATCGCCCCCGCTCGGGATGATCATCCCGCAACCACCGGTCTGGGCGGTCTCAGCGGACGGGTTGTCGGTCGCCCCGGGCGTGGCGGACGTGTACATGGTGCTCTGACGGTTGCCGGATCGGTCGTATGAGGCAGCCGAGTAGTAATACGTCATGCCGTTGATCACGCCGTCATGGACCGCTTGTCCCGATTCGCCGGGGTTGCCGCTGAAGTCACCCAAGAGCGTGCCGTCGCTCGGCCCCGACGGGTATCGATCGGTTCGGAAGCGGATCTGCACGCCCGAAAAGTCGGCGTCGGGCGGGTTGGTCCAGGTAAGCCTGATCTGCGCGGGCGCGCCGACTCCACTGAAATTTTGCACGTCTTGAGGCGGCGTCGTATCCGGCGCCGATGGGATGACAACCACGCGGTCGCCGGATACCGAGAGGTTGCCCGCCGCGTCCGCGCTGCGGACGCGCAGATGATACGACGTGCCGGGGCTCAGGCCGGACAATGTTTCGCGGTGGGTGGTGAGTAAGGTCGCGTTGGCCACGGACCGCTGCCCGTATGACGTGGTCGCGCCGTATTCGACCTGCGACGTGGCGGGTTCGTTGGTGGTCCAGGTGACGACCGCCGACGTCGGCGTGACGTCAGTGGTCGCGACGTTGAAGATCGACGGACCCGTGGTGTCGGGGGCGGCGGCGGTGGTGAAGGTGCGGTTGCCGGAGACGGCGGTGTTGCCGGCGGCGTCGGTGCTGCGGACGCGGTAGTTGTAGGTGGTCGCGGCCTGCAGGCCCGAGAGCGCGGCGCTGTGCGCGGTCAGGAGGGTGGCGTTGAGCGCGGTGGAAGCGTCGTAGGCGGTGGTGGGGCCGTACTCGACCTGGGTGGAGGCGGCCTCGTTGGTGGTCCAGGTGATGACGGCGCCGGTGCCGGTCACGGAGCCCGCGGCAATGCTGGAGAGCGTGGGCGCGGTGGTGTCGGGGGCGGCGGACGTCGTGAACGAGAAATCGCTCGATGACGCGGTGTTGCCGGCGGCGTCGGTGCTGCGGACGCGGTAGTGGTAGACCGTCGATGCCGCCAAACCCGTCAACGTCAGACTATGGCTCGTGACCAGCGTGGCGTTGGTCGACGACGAGCCATACGCGGTCGTCGATCCGTACTCGACGATGGATGTCGACGCTTCGTTGGTGGTCCAGGTAATGACGGCGCTTGTCGCACCGGTGGTGCTGGCGGTGGTGCCCGATATCACCGGCGCGGTGGTGTCGGGGGCGGCCACCGTCGTAAACGTTTGGTTGCCGGAGACGGCGGTGTTGCCGGCGGCGTCGGTGCTGCGGACGCGGTAGTTGTAGGTGGTCGCGGCCTGCAGGCCCGAGAGCGCGGCGCTGTGCGCGGTCAGGAGGGTGGCGTTGAACGCGGTGGAGGCGCCGTAGGCGGTGGTGGGGCCGTACTCGACCTGGGTGGAGGCGGCCTCGTTGGTGGTCCAGGTGATGACGGCGCCGGTGCCGGTCACGGAGCCCGCGGCAATGCTGGAGAGCGTGGGCGCGGTGGTGTCGGCGGCGGCCGCGGTCGTCAACATGTAGTCGGCGGACACGGCCACGTTGCCGGTGGCGTCAAGGCTTACGACGCGAAAGTGGTATGTCGTGGCCGGGGTCAAACCGCTCAGCGTGCGCGTGTGCGCGGTCACCAGGGTTGAATCAATCGCCGTGGATGCGCCGTAACTGGTCGTGGTTCCGTACTCGGCCGCGGTGGTGGCGGCTTCGTTCGTCGTCCACGTAATCGTCGCTCCGGTTGCGGTGATCCCGTTCGCGACCACCGCGGATATTGTCGGGGGGACGGTATCGGCGATCGTCTTGCTTACTTCGTTGGAGTACCCGCTGTCTCCGCCGGATGTGTTTTCAGCGGTCACGGCGAAATAGTAGGTGCCGGGACCCAACCCGGTGACGGTGTAGGACGTCGTCCTCCCCACCGGAATAACGACCGTGTAGACACCCGAGCTGGCGCCGTAGTGGACGGAATAGCCCGCCAGGTCCGCCTCGGTGTTGGGATTCCATGAGAGAAGGGCGTCGGCTCCAAACGCGGGCCCTGTCACCAAGAGCAACGCCGCGAAGGCCCAGCCTATAATGCCGGCACACGACGACGTCATCGACGTACGGTTGGAGATTTGACTACGATGATCCATGGTGCTGTCCCGCCTTTCAGTAACAGTGCTTGCTGGTACCGTGCGCGTCTAAGATCGTGCGGCGCGTCTTGCCAAGGGAGGTTCTCAGAGCAAACCGGGTGCCACGAGGCCTCGCGACCTCTAAACCGCTGTTTCGGCCGCGCGCTTGGCGTGCGAGGCCATGCCACGCACCGGGTGCGCACGTGCGTTTGCCCTGGAAATCGATGCGAAATCCGTGATTCGAATTACCGTTCGGTCGGTCAGGGTGAAGCCGCAGGCCGTTTTCCGAGCAGGTCGGACGGCAGAGGGTTTCTGCCGAAATCTTACCGACGCCGACACGTGGCTGCCAGCTTTTCATCACGTACCGCGTCTTGATTCCGAGCAAGCTCGGGCGGTCGCGATCGTCAAATCATGAGCGGTTTAGTCTCGATTTTTTGAATGCGCCGTGGTATGGCATGGGGGCATCGGGCGCGATACGGTGGGAGGCTTCACGAGATACGCCGACACCGTCGACGGTCCGTGAACCCTCCATGTTGTGCGGGGAGTGATGTGCGTTTGACGGTCAAAGTGATTCCTCGGTCGTCGCGTAACCGTGTGATCGGCTGGCTCGGGGATGCCTTGAAGGTGGCGGTGACCGCCCCGCCCGAAGGCGGTCGAGCCAATGCCGCGGTGGCGGACTTGCTGGCCTCATCCCTTGATGTCCCGGCATCAAGCGTGCGATGCGTCGCGGGGCACGCGTCGTCGCGAAAGCTGTTTGAGATCGTCGGACTGACGGAGCAGTACGTGAACCGTCGACTTGACGCGCTCCTAAACGGTTCAGAGGACGGTCCCCCGTGAGGAAGTGCTCCCCGGTCACACCACGTCAACGGGATGATGAACTGACTCCCCGGCCTTCGCGGGCGTGACGGCCGTTCGCGTCATGCCGGTTGCAGCGAGCATTCAGATCCCTCCCTTTCGCCAGACCTTCTTAACCGTTCCTTAATCATTCGTCTGCTAAAGTACTCGCGCCAGTCGATACGGCTGCACGCACGTGTGATCCGAATGGGACGGATTGCCAACGCCGAGAGGCGAGTCGAGGCCGGCCGAGAATTCGGCAAACCCGCTGCTGGAGTGACGAAATGTTGGTGTTGAAAGGTATGGCAATTTCTGTATTTCGAGCGGACGAACGTGTAATCCGAGGGGGAAACTTCAATCTAATTGGGCAAATTCGCGGAGTCAGGTTTGGTATGAGATTTGCGTGCTTTCGCCCGATGCCATCCACACACCGTCGGAAGACGCAGTGAACGGGAGCACGGAGCAGAGATGACCATGCAACGACACAACATCTATTGGGCCAAACACGTTCCCGTAATTTTTGCCGTCGGGCTCCTGGTGTGGATCGGGTGGGGGGCGCTGCTCGGACACGCCGCCGCGCCGCCTTCAACCTTTAACCACGATCGGACCCACTTCCCCCTCACCGGCCAACACCGACAAATCGAGTGTGAGGAATGTCATACCGGCGGCCGATACGAGAACCTGGCGACCCAATGCGCGGCCTGTCACAACGGCCAGCGCGCACCGGGAAAATCTTCGAGTCATGTTGCGACCACGGCGCCGTGCGAAACGTGCCATGGCACGACCAGTTTCGCAAGCGCGGGGTTTGCGCACGACGCGAGCGCGGCGGGGCGGTGCGACACGTGCCATAACGGGCGCACCGCGCTCGGGAAGCCGTCCAGCCACATTGCGACCACGGCGCAGTGCGACACCTGCCACAACACGCGGAGCTTCGCGGGGGCGGGGTTTGCGCACGACGCGAGCGCGGCGGGGCGGTGCGACACGTGCCATAACGGGCGTACCGCGCTCGGGAAGCCGTCCAACCACATTGTCACCACGGCGCAGTGCGATTCCTGTCACAACACCACAAGTTTTACGGGCACCACGTTCCGGCATGACGCGACCGTGGCGGGCCGCTGCGATACATGCCATAACGGACAGGCGGCCCCAGGCAAGCCGTCCGGACACATCGCCACGACATTTCAGTGCGACCGATGCCATCGAACCACCGGCTGGGTGCCCGCAACCTACGCGAGCCACGCCAACCCGCTGCTGATCGGCGGGCACTCCGGACTCGAATGTAAGGTGTGCCATCCGCAATCGTTCACCTCCGCCTTCTATCGCGACGGGGTGCAATTCGGGTTCTGCTCCAACTGTCACCGCCGGGACTACGATCCCGGTAGGGATGACCACAACAACGCGAGCCTGCAGGTCAACGCGAATTGCGCCAATTGCCACGAACATGCAGGATATCGCTGGTAATGACGCACGGGGTTCACTGGTTCGCGGCGCTGCTTTTGTGCGCGACGCTGTTGATACAGGGCTGCGGCGGACCGACCAAACGGGTGCCGCCCCCGCCACGATTCTCCAATACCGAGATCGAGGCGTCATATAAGAATGGAGAAGAGGCGTTGCTCAATGGGGACTACGTCAAAGCCCGTCGGGTCTTGATGCAGATCGTTTCCAGCTACCCGGGGGAGAACGACTTGGCGCAGGTTCAGTGGCTGATCGCAAAGACCTATGACCTCGAGGGTCGCGCGGTCGAAGCCGTCTCCGAGTACAAGCGGTTCTTGGCCAACTACCCCGAGCATCCCAATGCGCCGGACGCCGACGATCGGATTCGCGAGTTGGAGCGCGCGGCGCGTCCGAAACCGACAAAGCCGGTTCGATTGCTCGGCGCGCTGTCAACGGATTATGAGTATGCCAGTGAGTTGAGCCCCGATCCCTTGACCGTGCTGAACCGCGTGACCACGCGGCTGGACGCCCAAATTCGCAATCTGGACGAGGGGCGGGGAAAGGTCGTGGTGAGCGCGCTGCGGTCGTTTGACTTGGAGGACCAACGGGATGACCGCGCGCGGCTGCAGAAACTCTATGCCGACTGGCGGAACCAAGCCGACACCTTCCTCGTGCGGTTCGGGAGGCAGCCTTCCACCGCGGGTTCGGTCACGACCCGGTATGACGGCGCCGAGCTCCATTACCGCATCGCCCCCACGGTGGCATTCGACATCGCCGCGGGTTTTCCGGTGGATTTTTCCCGCGGCAGCGCGTTGTCTGTCGACTCGCGCTTCTACGAGGCCGGATTCAACCTGGCCGACGTCGGCGGCACCACCGCGCGCTTCTACGGCGTGCGCCAGCTTGAGCAGGACGTCGTGAATCGGGAGGCGATCGGCGGCAACTTCCAAGGGGCCTGGGGCCGACTGGGCGCGAACGGCAACGTGGATTACGACCTGAGTTTCGGCGAATTCAACGACCGGTATCTTGCGGTGGAGTATGCGCTCGTCGAGTCGCTCCGCGTGACACTGGCCCGCGATGTGCGGAACGACCCGTACCTGCAGATGACCACGGCCTTGTTGGACGAGACGGCGACTGCGGCCAGTCCTCCCATTACCTCACTGCCGGACTTGTTGGCGGGACAAAGCGAAGCGACGGTACGGGAGCTGGCGCGCGATCACACGATCAATTCGACCGACACGCGGGTGGGGCTTCGGTGGACGATCGGTCCGCACTGGCTGTCCACCGCGGATTATTCCCACACCGTCAGCCAGATCACGCAGACGGATGGGAGCCGCACTGAACAGACCTTTGATCGGGTTTCCGTTTACGCGGCCCAATCCAATGCGTGGCGACTATTGGACACCACGTCGGCGCTGGTGATCCACCAGGTCGGGACCGTGCTGGCCATCGACACGCTCTCGCTGGTCGGCGGGAAGCGGGTCACGCCGTCGGTCATGTGTCAACTGAAAGCCCGTGTGGAATACACCTCCTTCAAGGACGGGAGCACGACGGACTCGATTCGGTATATACCGGGGCTTATGTTGAACTATGATCCCGTTCCCTTTCTGTCGCTGACGGCGGAGGGAGAGTACACTTTCGAGGATCAGTTGTATCAGGCTGGGCGTACCGCCATTTTATCGCGCCTGAATGTGACGCTGATCTTCTGATGCGGACCACCAACACCAGCGGCCCGAGGAGGGACCGCGCAACTCACAGGAGGAACTGAGATGCCGAAGGAATTCGCCGTAGCAAAAGTCGCGGAAGTGGGACCCGGCGCACGCAAGCTGGTGTCCGTAAACGGTGCCAAAGTCGTGCTCGTGAACCAGGGCGGTGTCTACTATGCAATCAACAATGAGTGCCCGCACGAGGGTAATCCCCTCTGTGACGGAGAGGTCAAGGGCTGCGCGATCGTCTGCCCCACGCACGAGTGGGAATTCTCGCTCAAGACCGGGGAATCCGACGAGCACCCGGGATTTCAGGTCGATACCTATCCCGTGCGCGTGGACGGAGCCGAACTCAAAATCACGATGTGACGAGGCGGGAAACACCGAGTGGATGATCAAGGCCGGTTGGCGCGAAAGGATACTCGCTGATGGATGCCGTGGTTTCTCAAACCGACGTTGCCCCGATACGCCTGCAGTGGATTCGGCCCTCGCCCGGGGTGTTTACCGCGCTGAAGTACCTGGGGTTTGCGCTCATCTGGGGGGTAGGCCCCGCGTACGTCATCGCGTTCCAACCGTATGAATCCAAATCAGCGTTCGGACTGGCGCTCGGCATCACGGGCCTCTCGTGCATGCTCGTGGGCGCGATCATGTACGTGGTGCGCAAACACGTGGCCAGCTTCAAAAAACTCGGAAAACTGAACACATGGTTGTCCGTCCACATTGCGTTGTGCCTGGCTGGCCCCACGTTCATCATGTACCATGCGACGTTCAATATTTTGGCGCCGAATTCGGGGGTGGCGATTTACAGCATGCTGATCGTGGTGGGCAGCGGCCTGTTCGGCAAGTACATCCACGGTCACGTCTTGCAGACCCTGGGCGGCGAGCGAGCGGGCCTCAAGCAAATCGAGAAGCAGCGAACGCTAATCGACCTGGACGTCGCGGGCCAGAACGGCGTGCCGCCGAGCCTGTTGCAGAAAATCCAACAGTTTTTCGAAGTTCGGACGACGAGCAAGAACGTCGGGGTGGTCAAATCGTTCTACCTGTTGGGTAAATTGGATTGGCTCGAACGCCGAATTCTCCGGCAGGCGTCGCAGGAGTTCAAGGCCGGCTTGGTTGCGCGTTGCGATCTGCGGCCGCAACAGCGCGCCACGATCGAAGTGGACGGGCTCCAGGGCCTGGCGATCAAAACCGGTTTTGAAAAACGCATCGCCTTGATGGAGGCGACGGAACGCGCGTTTCGCTTCTGGCACCATTTACACGTGCCGCTCTTGCTGGTGTTGGTCCTAACCGTGCTGGTTCACCTCACGGCGGTCCTGCTATTCTAACCGTGTGGGGCTGATCGCCGGGCGGGTTCTCCGCCGTCTTCCTGTCCTCCTGTTGGTGATCGCGCTCTGGCCCGCCATGGCGTACGGCATCAGTCTGTTCAAAGGCGTGATGCCGGGCAAAGTCGCCGAACCTCACGCCAAGACCGAAGAGAAGTGTTTTGACTGTCACGCCGCATTGGGCAAGTCGTTCATCGCCAAATGCGTGGCTTGTCACAAGGAAGTCGGCGTGGACCGACAGAAGAAGCGCGGGTTCCACGGCAAAACCGACACGGAGCGGTGCGAGAGCTGCCACGCGGAGCATAAGGGCCGCGAGTTTCAACTCGTGGCGTTCGATTCCAAGGGCTTCGATCACGCCAAGACCGAGTACCGTTTGGAGGGCAAACACCGCGACGCGCCGTGCGAGAAATGCCACCTCAAACCCAAGTTCCGTGAAACCCCCTCCACGTGCGTGGCCTGCCACCGAAAAGACGACTATCACCACGGCACGCTCGGCGACGCCTGCGAGCAGTGTCACGTCCCGGCCTCGTGGAAGGAGATCCGCTTTGACCACGCCAAGACCAAGTTTCCGTTGGAGGGCAAACATCAGCCGGTCACATGCGAGCAATGTCACGTTAAGGGGCTCGACGCGAAAGACACTCCGACCGCCTGTGTGGCGTGCCACCGCAAAGACGACCCGCACAAGATGATCCTGGGCGAGCGGTGCGAGAGTTGCCACACGGCGGCGGATTGGAAGCGGAGCACGTTCAATCACGATAAGACCGACTACCCGCTGGTGGGCAAACACCGGCCCGTGGAATGCCTGGCCTGTCATAAAACGCCCAAGCTCGCGGAAACCTCTCGGGTTTGTTACGCGTGTCACAAGAAGGACGATCGGCACAAGGGATCGCTCGGAACCCAGTGCGCGGACTGCCACACGCCTGCGGACTGGAAGCGGTTTCGTTTCGATCACTCCAAGACCCAGTATCCGCTGCTGGCCAAACACCAGGAGGTGACGTGCGAGAAGTGCCACGCCAACGAGCGATACAAGAACACGCCGATGGAATGCGTGGCGTGCCATAAGAAAGACGATGCGCACAAGGGGTTGCTCGGTCCGCGTTGCGAGAGTTGTCACGTGGAGCGCGGTTGGAAACAGACCACCTTCGATCACGACAAAACCGATTTTCGTTTGCGTGACGCACACGTGAAGGTCAAATGTGAGACGTGCCACACCACGCCGAAGTTGAAAGAGACGCCGACGACGTGTAACGGGTGTCATCAGAAGGACGACGTGCATAAAACCAAACTGGGCGATCGCTGCGAGCAATGCCACGACGCCAAGACCTGGAAGAAGGCGACGCGGTTCGATCATCAGAAAACCGAGTTCCCGCTCAAAGGCAAACACGAGCCCGTGGCGTGCGAGAAGTGCCACGCCACGAAGCTATTCGCGGACGTGGCGAAAGTCTGCGTCGAGTGTCACAAGAAAGACGACGAGCACAAGGGGCGCTTCGGCGCGCGCTGCGAGCACTGCCATACCGACCGGACGTGGGAGCGCAAGGATTTCGATCACAAGAAAGAGGCCGGCTACGCGCTTGAAGGCGCGCACAAGAAAGTGAAGTGCTTGACGTGTCACACTCGACCGCTGTTTACCACCAAGACGTCAACGGTCTGCGGCGTGTGCCACCGCAACGACGACGCGCACGACGGCGCGCTGGGTCCGCGCTGCGAGCGGTGTCACACCGTCGAGACGTTCGCGGTCCAGCGCTGACGTTCACCGCTGACGTGAGGCAGGCTGGTTTCCGCCGCTCCACGGGGCAACCCTGGAGCGCGACGGTAGGTCGAGGCCTTCTCCGAACAGACAAACTCCCAGAATCGTCTAGACTATCGCCGTCACCATTGGAGCCTTGGTTGTCGGAGGACGGAGATGCGCCGCAGTACGTACTGGCTCGGGGCGCTCATGACGGTTGCCTGGATTGTGGTGGGCTCGGCGAACGCGGAGGTGACCGGCAATCTTGCACTCACCTCGAACTACGTGTCGCGCGGCGTGTCCTATTCGGACAATGCCCCCGCAGTCCAAGGCGGCGTGGATTATTCTCATTCGTCCGGCATCTATGTGGGCGCATGGGGGTCTGGCGTGGACTTCGATACGCCGACCCGGATCGAGCTGGATGTTTATGGCGGTATCACCCGCCCGATTACCGATGGCTCTTCGTGGGATATCGGGGTCGCGTACTACTCGTATCCCGGGGATTCCACGACAAACTATCATGAGCTATACGTCGGACTGACCTATACCGTCCTCACGGCCAAGTGGTGGTTCACCCCGGACTACTTCGGGACAGGAGGCGACGAACAGTATTGGGATGGAGAACTCAAGTGGGAACTCCCACACGCCATCGGCGTAAATCTCCATGCCGGATACTCGGTGTTCGATCCCGCGGTCGGCATCAAGGACTACGCGGACTATCAAGGCAGCGTCTCGTATACCTACCAGAGCGTGACTTTTGAACTGAGTTACACCACGACGAATCAGGATCAATTCGGGACGTGGGATGACGGCCACGTCGTGGCGACCGTAACCGCGCAGTTTTGAGGCAAGAGATTACATCCCTCATGCCGGCGATGAACAAGAATGATGTGACGGTCGCCGTCTTAGCCGGAACGGTTGGGGTGTTCGCGATCGGCAATTACGGCCTTGGGTTCGCGCAATGGACAGTCCACTGGTGGGCGGACACGGCGTGGACTCTGGCATCGTTGCTCACTGGGTTAAGGTGCCTTCAGACCGCCAAACACCAACACGAACCCTACCGGCGGGCGTGGATCCTGTTTGGCGCCGCGTGCCTGTCCTGGTTTCTCGGCATGCTCTACTGGGACTATCAGGAACTCGTGCGACGCACCGTCACTCCTTTTCCGGCATGGTCCGACGTCGGGTTCATGTTGTTTGCGCCCCTGTGTATGGCCGGGATGGTGTCGTATCGGGCCGAAGCGCCGACCGCCCAGGTCACCCTGAAACAAATCTGCAACCTGGGAATCATCGTGTCCGCGATCGCGATCGCCGCGCCGGTGATTCTCAGCACCGCCCTGAGGACCTCGTCGGAATCCCGTCTCTATCTGGCGACGGCCGTCACCTACCCGGTGCTGTATCTGGCCGTGCTCGTCTTCGGCGTCGTGTGTTTATGGTTGTACGTCTGGGGGGAGAACCGCCGGGTCTTTGCGTTGCTTCTGGCCGGGGTCGGGGTCCACGCCATGACGGATACGTTGTACGCGTCGGCGTTGTTGGGACGAACCTACGAGGCGGGAAACTATCTTGACGTGTACTGGATCGTCGGATTCGCGCTGATCTACGCGGCGGCCGTCCATCAAGGCACGATGCACGCGGCCCGATCCGTTCAGGGGCGCGATGACGAGTTCCGGCGAGTGAGCGAACTGGAGAACCTTGTCTCCGCGGCCGCCCTGGTGGTGGTGGCAACCGTTTTGTATCTGTTTCGTCAGAACTTGCGCGGCGACATCGCCACTCACGCGTTCGTCTTTAGCCTCGTCGGGATCGCGTTCGTCGGGATCAAGGAGTGGTGGGGAAATCGCGTCGAAAGGAATCTACAAGGCAACCTGTCGTCGTCGCTGAAAGCTTTGGAACAGAACGAGGCGCGTTTGGCCGGCATTCTGGAGATTGCGCCCGAAGGCATCATCTCCGTGGACGCCGAGCAACGGATCGTCCTCTTTAACAAGGGAGCCGAAAGTATTTTCGGTTATTCCGAACGCGAAACCCTCGGGCAACCCCTTGATCTCTTGATTCCCGCCCGCTTCCAGGCGGCGCATCGCCATCACGTGGACGCCTTTGCGGCCGGGCCAACGACGTCCCGTCGCATGGACGAGCGACGGGAGATCTCGGCGCGCAGAAAGGACGGCACCGAATTCCCGGCGGAAGCCTCGTTATCCAGGCTGGCGCTGGGCCGCGACACGTTTTTCACCGTGGTGCTCCGGGACGTCACCGAACGCCGGCGCGCGGCGGAGCGTTTACAACATCGACTTGAATTGGAACAGACGCTTTCCGCGATTTCATCCCGCTTCGTGAATCTCCCGTCGGAGAAGACGCGCGACGGCATCAATGACGCGTTGCGGAAGATCGGCGCGTTTTCGCGCGTTGATCGGAGTTACGTGTGCCTGTTCTCCGAGGATAACGCGGAGGCCGGCCATGCGTATGAGTGGTGCGCGGAGGGGGGCGCGCCCCAACGCGAACGGTTCAACGACGGGTCGATGGAGCGGTTCCCGTGGTTGATGGCCAACATCCGGAAGGCGGACATCGTACACATTCCGACCCCTGCGTCACTCCCGTCCGAGGCGGCTTCGGAGCAACGCGCATTACAGGATGCCGGGGTGCGGTCCGTGCTCTTCGTTCCGATGAAACATGCCCAATCAGTCATCGGTTTTCTCGGATTTGAATCGGTGACGGATGAGAAGACGTGGACCGATGAGGACATCAACCTCCTGAAGGTGGTGGGGGAGATGTTGACCAATGTGCTGCTCCGCAGACAAGCCGAGCAGACGTTGGCGGAGCAAGCGATTCGAGATCCACTCACCAATCTTTATAACCGTCGCTATTTTAACTCTCGTCTCCGGGAGAGTATCACGTTGGCGGAGCAGAAAGGCCACTGTCTGGCGGTGTTGGCGTGCGACCTCGACCATTTCAAATATTTGAACGATACCCACGGTCATCAAGCCGGCGATCGGGTCTTGCAAGAAGTCGCCAAGCGGATCAACGAGTCGATCCGCGGCGCCGACAGCGCGTACCGTTGGGGTGGAGACGAAATCACCGTCTTGCTGTCCAATACCAGTAAGGAGGGGGTGCTGGTCGCGGCGCAACGCATCAGGGACAGCGTGGGCAAACTGAACGCCGCGTCCGCCGGCGCACTCGATATCAGTATCGGCATTGCTTTGTATCCCGAACACGGTCGCACCGCGGACGACCTCGTCCGCCTCGCGGATCGCGCCCTGTACATCGCCAAGAAAGGGGGCGACAAGGTCCACATCGGGGAAGAGGAGTATCACCTGACGGACGACACCATCCGCGTCGTCTTTCAGGCCGTGCAGGACCTGCGCCTCAATGAGACCGTGGGTTTTGAAGCCCTCAGCCGGGACGCCCAGGGCACACTTGGTATTTTGGAGTTGTTCAAGAAGTACCAGGCCATCGGACTGTTGGATGATTTGAAGCGCCTCTGCTTTAGGAGTCAAATCAAGGCCGCTCAGACCGTGGGTCTGAAGAAGGTCTTCATCAACGTGGATTTCAAACTCCTCGGCGTTCTCCAGCCGTCCGTGGTGCCGACGGGCTTGGACGTGGTGCTTGAGATCTCGGAAGGAGAAGCGCTGCACGACGTGGAGAGCCATCTGGCGATTGCCAAACGATGGAGAGAGTACGGCTACAAGTTCGCCATCGATGATTTCGGGGCGGGTTTTGTGTCCCTGCCGTTCATCGCCCGATTGATCCCGGAACACATCAAGCTGGACCGGTCCACTATTCTCCAAGCGGTCGAGTCCACCCGATTCAGGAGAATTTTGAAAGATTTGTTGCTGGGTCTTCGCAACTGTTCGACGGACGGCATCATCGCGGAAGGGATCGAGACCGTCCAGGAGCTGGAAGTCGTACGGGAGTTGGGTCTCTATCTGGTCCAGGGCTATCTGGTGGGCAAACCCGAAGCGCTGACGTCGCCGGCAACGGGCGATCCCCCGCACCGATCCGGAAAACGCGCCGCCTAGCTTGGAATCGACCGCCAAGTTCCCCGACGGAGAGCACGCGAAGGGATGCCCGGTCGATTCTTTCGAAAGTCCGTCTCGGTTCCGAACCCTCACGCCGAGGACCGTGCCCGGCTTGACCCACCGGTGGGGATGCCGTACGATTCCGCGCCATCGGACGTCCACATGTCTCGCCAACCATGAGTCGAAGCCTTGCCGCGGTGGTGATTGGGTACGTGGCGCTCGCCGGTGCCGCCGCGGCCAAGTTTTTTGCGATCAAGCGATTTCTGCCGGAAATCCTGCCCGCGCCGGGGGAGGATGTGTTTCCGGATACCGCGTGGCTTCTGACCGTGCTCGCTTCCGACCTGGCGCTGATGATCGGCGCGGGGTATGTCACGGCCGTGATCGCCCGGCGCGCGCCGATCGCGCACACGGTAGCGCTCGGCGCGGTCATTGCCGTGTTCGGGCTGATCTGGATGTTCGTGTTTTGGGGGTGGATGCCCCTGTGGTATCAAGTCGTCTTGTTTTCGATCGCGCTGCCCGCGGCCGCCACCGGCGGCGCGTTGCGGTCGCAACCCGGCTCCGCTCCGTCATAAATCGGACTCGTTCCCCAGCGCCTCGACCCCGTTGAAGCGGGTTTCTGGGCCCGCGTTAGGCGTATTGACACGCGCGCGGCGCCATGCCTATCATCCGTCGCGCCCTGGCCGCTTCGCCGTTTCGGCGGGAAGTCCGGTACAGGGCGCGGTTACACGTCGAAAAGGATGCAAGGATGCGTCGAATGAGAATGATCGGATTGATGAGTCGTAGCCTGGTGGCGTGGGCGGCCCTGTTCCTGATGCTCACGCCCGGATTTGCGGCGGATGCGCCGACCAAACCGTCCGAGATGTCCGAGTTGGAGCGGTACGTTCGGATCCAAATCGAGATCGGCGCGGCCATGAAGGACTTTTTTTCCAGCATGGGGCCGGGCGCCGTGAACCCGCCGCCTGACCAGCGGGAGGCGATGGTGGAACAAGTCGATCAGACGGTCAACGCGATCGTGAAAAAGTATGGACTCACCACCGAGGAGTACAACCGGCGCAAGCGCGAGGTGTTCGCAGACGAGGCCGCGGTCGAGGCCTTTCTCAACGCGCATCCCGACTTGAAAACCCAATGGGAGGCGCTGCCCTTCAAGGGCGGCGGCCACGGCCGCCGATCGTATCAATAACGCGCGTCAGGATGGGGCTGCCTTCCCGGTCAGCCGGTAAAGCCACAAGCCCGCCCATTCGTTGATCGCCAGAGAGCTGGCGCGAAACGCCAGGAGATCCGGCAGGTACTCCCGCGCTCCGGCCTCGCGGGGGCCGGTGAGATATCCGCAGGGAAACGCGGTCGCCGTGACGCCGTGGTGCGCGAACATGGCCAGGGCGCGGGGCATGTGCAGCGCGGAGGTGACCAAGGCGATGCGTTTACCGGGGCCGAGCAGCGCGCGCGTTTCCGCCGCGTTTTCATACGTGGTCCGCGAGCGGGTTTCCAGGCGGACTTCTCCGGGCACCGGCCCGAGCGATTCGAGCGCGTGGGCCATGATCTCCGCCTCCGGCGCGTAGTCGGCGAACGGATCCATATTCCCACCCGAGAGGATGAGCAGCGGCGCTATCCGCCCGGCCATCAGCGCCCGTCCGCACAGGAGTCGATCAAGGGATTCCGGCGCGAGCCGAGCCTCGCGGCGCAGCCCGCCCTGGTGCCGGACGCCGCCCCCGAGCACGACCACGGCGTCGTAGCGAGGGGGGTCGGATGAACCGCGTGTTTCCGGCGGCGGGTAGCGGTGCTCGATTGCTCCGGTCAACATCCGCGCAACCGGCGGGAGCGACAAGGAGTACGTCACGACGAACGCCGTGATCAGACACGCGTGCAGCCACCGCCGGTGCCCGCGCCAGGACGCGAGCAGGGCAAGCAACAACCAGATCAGGATCCAGGTCAGCGGATACACGGCGAGCTTCAGGATTTTGTAGGCGGCGTACATCGCGGGCGACATTCGGGCGATCCCGGTTGGTGGTAGGCACGCTTGTACCAGAAATCGCGTCGAAGCGAAATGGACGCCGCGCGGGAGCCGATGCCACGGAAATCCCTTGACAAGCCCGGTCGCTTTTTGTAGAAATAGGGGCTTTGCAGAGGCGCAAGTTCTTTCTCGTGGGTGGGATGTGACGATGAACCGGACATTTTCAGCGAAAAAGGCGGACGTGAAGTCGGCCTGGCACGTGATCGACGCGGAGGGACAGATTCTCGGCCGGTTGGCGGTGCAGGCGGCGGTGTTGCTTCGCGGTAAACATAAACCCATTTTCACCCCGCACGTCGACACCGGCGATCACGTGGTGGTGATCAACGCCGACAAAGTGCGACTGACGGGCGACAAGTTGCGGCAGAAGATGTACCGTCGCCACAGCGGCTACCCGGGCGGCCTCAAAGAGGTGTCCGCGGGCACGTTGATCCGGGAAAAGCCCGAACGCCTGGTGACGTTGGCGATCAAAGGCATGTTGCCGAAAAACAAATTGGGCAAACACTTGGCGACCAAACTTCGGGTGTACCGCGGTGCGGAGCATCCCCACGTGGCGCAGGCACCGCAACCCTTTGCGATCAAGCCGCGCCGGCAAGGAGCCGCGTGATGGCGACACAGTATGCGGGAACGGGACGGCGGAAAAACGCGGTGGCGCGGGTGATCCTGCGGCCAGGCAACGGCACCATCCTCATCAACGAACGGCCGTACGAGGAGTACTTTCCGCGCGATGCCTGGAAACTGCAGGTCCGCCAACCGCTCGAAACCACGGCGGTGATCGGGCGCTACGACGTGTCCGTCAACGTGGCGGGCGGGGGCTTGACCGGACAGGCCGGCGCGGTGCGTCACGGTATCGCGAGGGCGCTGCTGGAGGTCAATGCCGCGTTGCGGCCCAAGCTCAAGGCCGATGGCTTGCTCAGCCGCGATCCGCGGGTCAAGGAACGCAAGAAATACGGGCAGCGCGGCGCCCGTCGTCGGTTCCAGTTTTCGAAGCGGTAACGACCTCAACCTGGATCTTTTCGCGGGGGAAGGTCGTCAGACCTTCCCCTTTTTTATGGATTTGACGCTCGGCGTCGCGCACTCCCTTCGGCGTGCGACGGCTCTTCGGCGGGGCGCGCGGACGCGGGCGTTTCACTGAGAGGACCGATGGCACCATCCAACAAACCGATTCGAGTCGCCGTGGTCGGCGCAACCGGGTACACCGGGGGCGAATTGCTGCGCCTGCTGGCCGGGCACCCGCGGGCCACGATCACGGCCGTGACTTCGGAGCAATCCGCGGGCAAGGCGCTGGCCGACGTGTTCCCCTCGCTCGCGCGGATCATCAATCTGCCATTGGCCGCGTTCAATCCGGAAAAGGTCGGCGCCGACGTGGACCTCGCGTTCGTGGCGCTGCCGTCCGGCGCGGCGATGGACGCGGCGGCGGGGCTCGCGGCGATGGGATGCCGCGTGGTGGACCTCAGTCCGGACTATCGTTTCCTGGATCCCGCGGTGTACCAGCGCTGGTACGGCGGACCGCACCGCCACCAAGCGCTCTTGGCCCGCGCCGTGTACGGGCTGCCCGAACTGCACCGCCGCCGCATCGCCAAGGCGCGCGTGGTGGGTAATCCCGGGTGTTACCCCACGGGCGCGATCATCGCGTTGGCTCCGCTCGCGAAAAAAGGCTTGCTGGCGTCCAAGACGCCGATCATCGTCGACGCCAAGTCCGGCATCTCGGGCGCGGGACGGGGCGCGTCGTTGCCGTACCACTTTCCGGAGGCGAACGAAGGGATGATGGCCTATAAGGTCGGCCGACACCGGCACCAACCCGAGATCGTCCAGGAAGTGTCGCGGCTGGCGAAGCGGGCGCCGGGCGTCTTGTTCACGCCGCATCTGGCGCCCATGACGCGCGGCATTTTCTGCACGATCTACGTGGAAACGGTCAAACCGTTCACGTCGGAACGGCTCGCGGCGCTCTATCGCACCGTGTACCGCGACGAGCCGTTCGTGCGGGTGCTCGATCCGGGCGAGTCGCCGCAGACCAAGGCCGTGTGGGGATCCAATTACTGCGACATCGGCGTGGTATCCGACCCTGAAACCAAGCGAGTGGTGCTCATGACGGCCATCGACAATCTGGTCAAAGGCGCGGCGGGACAGGCCATTCAGAACATGAACATCATGTGCGGCTTTCCGGAAACCCTCGGCTTGACCGCTGCCCCGGTGTTTCCATGACGCGGCAAGCCGACGCGCCGATTCACGTGCCGGGCGGCGTCACCGCGCCCAAGGGCTTTCGCGCCGCGGCCGTGTGCGCGGGGATTAAGAAACAGGAGCGGCTCGATTTGGCGTTGCTGGTCTCGGACGTCGAAGCGTCGGTCGCCGGCGTGATGACCACGAACCGGATCAAAGCCGCGCCGTTGCTGATCGATCAGCCGCGGCTCAAGCGCGGGAGAGTCCGCGCCGTGGTCATCAACAGCGGGTGCGCCAACGCGTGCACCGGACCCGAGGGTTTGGAAGACGCCAAGGCCATGGCGGAAGAAACCGCCCGCGTCCTGTCGTTGGATGAGCGCGACGTGTTGGTGGCCTCGACCGGGGTAATCGGCGCGCGCTTGCCCATGGACCGGGTCCGCGGCGGCATCATGCGGGCGGCGGCGCAGCTCACGCCGTTGGGCGGGCCGCAGGCCGCGACCGCGATCATGACCACCGACACCATGCCCAAGGAGATCGCCATCCGCGAGACCAGCGGGCGCGTGGCGATCACGGTCGGGGGCATGGCCAAGGGGTCGGGGATGATCCATCCCCAGATGGGCACCATGCTGGCGTTTTTGACCACGGACGCGGCGGTCGCGCCGCGCACGCTGCAAGCGGTGCTCAAGCGGTGCGTGGACGCGACCTTCAACACCATCGACGTGGACGGCGAAACCAGCCCCAATGACCTCGTCGTGTTCATGGCCAACGGGTTGGCCAAGAACACGCCGGTCGCCTCGGGCCAGGCGCTGACCACGTTCGAGGCCATGGTGCGGCAGGTATGCGAACGGTTGGCGTTGATGATCGTGCGCGACGGCGAAGGCGCGTCCAAATTGGTGACGCTTCGCGTCAAAGGCGCGGCCAACGCGGCCGCGGCCAAACACGTGTTGCTCGCGGTCGCGCGCTCGCCCCTGGTGCGCACCGCGTGGCACGGCGAGGACGCGAACTGGGGCCGTACCATCTCCGCGATCGGCAACGCGGGGGTGCCGATCCACCCCGACCGCATCGCGTTGTACATCGGCCCCGTGGCCGTGGTGAAACAGGGGGTCGGCGTGGGCGCCTCGGCCGAAGCCCAGGCCGCGGTGATTCTTAAACAGTCCGAATTCAGCGTGACCGTGGACTTGGGGCAAGGCAAGGCTGAGGCTGTACTCAGAACCTGCGACTTGTCGCAAGATTACGTCAGAATCAACGCGTCTTACCGGTCCTGACCGAGTCTGACCGCCGGGACGGGGTCATCTGCTGCGTTGTCGCGGCGAGTCCTCATCCTCACGTACGACCCAGTACGCTGCGGTGAGGACTCTTGCTCCGCCTTGCGGCTGACCCCGTCCCGGCGGTCAGCCGTCGACGGAAATTCACCGTCAACGGCACAGAAAAACCATTAACTACTGTGTGCTTTTGAACGCGCGGTCGGCTTTCGCGGCCAAGTAGAAGTCGCTTTCGGTGAGGCCGTTGATCTTATGCGTCCAGATCTCCACGCGGCAGCGGCCCCAGCCCACGTGCAGGTCGGGGTGGTGGCCTTCGCGCTCCGCGATCTCGCCCACGCGGTTGGCGAAGGCCAGGGCGTCGGCGAATTCCTTGAACTGATACGCGCGTTCGATCCGCGTGTTGTCATGGGTCGCGGTCCAGCCGGGATCAAGTTGTTTGAGCAGCGCGGCGACGCGCTCGCTCGGCAGTGGGGGCACGCCGCCCCGGCAGGGGATGCACGCATTGTCGGCAAGTCCCATGGTCACCTCCTCAAGGGTTACGCTCCGAAGCCCCAGTACGCACCTACCCAACTTCTAAGTGCAATCACGGCTTTGGTGGGCGCGGTGAGGCGGATCGGCGCGTCCATCACCCGGTAACCGGACGTTTCGATCCGATCCAAGAGCGCTTCATACGTGCGGCCCATGATCTCGGGCGCAAGGAGTTTCCGGCGATCCGGGACCAGGCTCCGGGCGCGCGCGTGGGCTTCGCGAGCCCGTCGGCACTCAAACGCCATCAGGCGTTCGAACGCCGGGGTGTGGCGGCCCGCCAAGACATCCTCCTCGCCGCAGCCGAAGGTTTTGAGCTCGTCGAGCGGCAGGTAGATCCGCCCCATTGCCGCGTCGACTTTTACGTCGCGAATGATGTTGGTCAGTTGCAGCGACAGGCCACGTTCGATCGCATAGGCGCGAGCCTGTTCGCCATCGACTCCGAAAATCGGCAGACATAAGAGTCCCACCGTGGACGCCACGCGATAGGTATAACGCGACAGCTCCTGGATGGTTTGGTAGCGTGGTCGACCGATGTCCATGGCCACGCCCAGCAAGAGTTCTTCGAAATGTTCGCGGGGCAGGCGCAGCGACGTCACCACCGGCGCCAACGCTTGACCCACCGGCGTGTCCGGGTTCCCGGCGTAGATCCGGTCCAATTCACGCCGCCAGGTCAGCAGCGCGGCGCGCGCGGCCTCTTGCGAAGTCGCATGGTCTACCGCGTCGTCCGCCGCGCGGCAGAACCCGTACACCGCGTCCAGCGCGTGGCGCTGCGGCCTCGAAAGCACCAAGAACGCGTACCGGAAGGTGCTGCCGCTGGACGCGGGGCGCTCCAGGACCACGGCGCTCACGGCGAGGCTCGGCGTCTGGACCCGAGCGCGGCCTTGGCCAGCAGCAGAGCCTTGCCCGCGACTCCCAGCGTGGGCCGGCTACGAAACACGTCGTAACCGCGCGACTCGATGCGCTCCAGGATCGACGTGCCCCCGTGCCAGACCAGGCGCAATTCAAACGCGAGGTCTTTGCCCACGCGATCGAGCAAGGGTTGGCCGTGGTCGAACAACGCACGCGTGCGGGTCACTAGCTCCGCCATCATCCCACGAAACGCCTCGTCCGCCACGCCCGACTGCAGGCGCGCTTCGTCGTACCCGTGGCGTGCCATGTCCTCGATCGGCACGTAGATCCGGGGCTTCTTCGCGTCGACGGCAATGTCCTGCCAGTGGTTGGTCAGTTGCAGTGCGGTGCAGATCGAGTCAGAGAGCTCATGCAACGCGGGGTCGCGGTAGCCGAACACCGACAACACCAGTTGCCCCACCGGGTTGGCGGACAAGCGGCAGTACCCGAGCAAATCATCGTACGTCTTGTAGCGCTCAACGAACACGTCCATCTTGAACGCCATGAGCAGGTCCTGGAACGGTTCGACCGGGAGGCGGAACGTCTCGATCGTATCTTTGAGCGCGATGAACACCGGGTGCTGGGGCTTGCGCCACATGCACTGCAGGAGCTGCCCCTCCCAATTCTCCAGCAGCGGTAGGCGCAGATTGTCCAGGTACTGCGCTTCGTCGGCAAAATCGTCGGCCATGCGCGCGAACGCGTAGATGGCCCACAAATGTTTGCGTTTGTCCGCGGGAAGGAGCCACGAGCCCACCGGGAAGTTCTCATAATGCGCGCGCGCGACCTGCTCGCAATGCGCGTAGGATTCCTCCAGGCTCCAGACCTTCTCCTCCTGGAGCCCGAAATCGCGGGGCGCGGACGGCAGGCTGCCCATGCGCTGGTGATAACACAGGCTTTCCAGCAGGGTCAACGTGCAGCGCGGCGTGCAGCGGCACGCGATCCCATGGGCCGCAGGCCACTCCTCATGTGACAAAGCAACACCGCGCTTTCGTGGTTCCCCCGCGCCGTGCTATGATCCCACCCTCTCCACGGAGGTTGATCCATGCGCATCGGCACCCCCCTGAGCCCATCGGCCACGCGCGTCATGTTGTTGGGCGCGGGTGAGTTGGGCAAAGAAGTCATCATCGCGCTGCAACGACTCGGCGCTGAAGTCATTGCGGTGGACCGCTATCTCAACGCACCCGGCCACCAGGTGGCGCACCGCAGTCACGTCATCAATATGGCGGACGGCGGCGAGCTGCGGGCGGTGATCGAGAAAGAGCGGCCGCGCCTGGTGGTGCCCGAGATCGAAGCCATCGCCACCGACATGCTCGTGGAGATCGAACACGAGGGTTGGACCGAAATCATCCCCACGGCCCGCGCCGCGCGCCTGACCATGAACCGCGAAGGCATCCGCCGCCTGGCCGCGGAAGAACTCAAGCTGCCTACGTCCAAATACGCGTTCGCGGAAAGCCGCGACGCCTTGCAGCACGCCATCGACTCCGGCATCGGCTACCCCTGCGTGGTCAAACCCGTGATGTCCTCATCGGGCAAGGGCCAATCCGTGATCAAATCGCGCGCCGACGTGGACGCGGCCTGGAGTTACGCCATGACCGGCACGCGCGTGAACCACGGCAAGGTGATCGTGGAAGCGTTCATCGACTTTGACTTCGAAATCACGCAACTGACCGTGCGCGCGATGGGTGAGTCGGGCAAGGTCGAAACCTTCTTCTGCGAGCCCGTGGGCCACGTCCAGATCAAGGGAGACTACGTGGAGAGCTGGCAGCCGCAAGCCATGACGCCCGCGGCCCTGGCCAAGTCGCGCGAAATCGCCAAGCTGGTCACCGACAACCTGGGCGGCCGCGGTATCTTCGGCGTGGAATTGTTCGTGAAGGGCGATCAGGTCTGGTTCTCGGAAGTCAGCCCGCGTCCGCACGACACCGGCATGGTGACCATGATCAGCCAATGGCAAAGCGAATTCGATCTGCACGCCCGCGCCATTTTGGGATTGCCGGTCTCGACGGTCTTGCGCGCGCCCGGAGCAAGCGCAGTGATCTACGGCGGCGTGGAAGCCAAGGCCGTCGCGTTCGAGGGCGTGGCCGACGCGCTACGCGTGCCGCAAACCGAAATCCGCTTGTTCGGCAAACCCGAGGCATTCACCAAGCGCCGCATGGGCGTGGCGCTGGCGATCGGGGAGGATGCGGACGAAGCGCGGCAGCGAGCGAAACTGGCCGCGAGCCTCGTGAAACCGGTGGTGGTGTAACAAAGTTGGAGATCGCGACCCTTCGACAATACTCAGGGCGAACGGTTCGTTGTCTCGAACCGTTCGTGGTGAGCCTGTCGAACCACATGCGGAGGTGCTGTTATGAAGCGATGGGCCATTCTCGTTAGTGTATTCACGATCCTGACCGCCTGCGCCTCACCCAAACCCCCGGCCATGTCGGTGGCCACCACCAGCGGCACCCCCGGCGACGGTCAAACCGTGACCTTCAAGGGCGACGCGCTGGCGCTCGAAGGCATGGCCATCAAAGTCGGCGATGTGCTGCCGTCCGCGGTCCTCACCAGCAACGACCTCCAGCCCGTGAACCTGGCCGAGTCCAAGGGCAAGGTTCGGATCATCAGTCTTGTCCCCTCGATCGACACGCCGGTGTGTGAAGAGCAAACCCACGAACTGTCCGAGAAAAACGACGGCCTCGACAAACAAGTCGAACTCATCACCGTGAGCATGGACCTGCCGTTCGCCCAGAAACGCTTTGCCAAAGAGGCCAAGATCAACAACGTGACCTTCCTCTCCGATTACAAAGCCGGGGAATTCGGCAAAAACACCGGCCTCCTCATCCAACCCCTGCACCTCTTAGCTCGCACCGTGTTAGTAGTGGACAAAGACAACGTGATTCGCTACATGCAGGTGGTGCCGGAGATCACGAACCTGCCGGATATGCAGGCGGCGATGAAGGCGGCGAAGGGGTTGGTGTGAAGTTCAACGCGAACATGGGGAAGAACCAAGCAGGGGACGTTCCTAACTAATTAAGTAATTTTTTCTTTACAGGGTCTTTCGGAACGTGTTATAGCGTCGGCCATGCCACGCGGGCCGCGCCTCGATGCTCCGGGAGTGGTGCACCATGTGATGGTGCGGGGCATTGAGCAAAGCGACATTTTCCGGAGCGACGAGGATCGCGGGGATTTTGTCCGGCGACTGGCCCGTTTGTTGCCGGACACCCAGACCACGTGTTTGGCGTGGTGCCTCCTCTCCAACCATCTCCATCTGGTGCTGCGCTCGGGCCCCCGGGGCTTGGCGCACCTGATGCGCCGGCTATTGACCGGGTACGCGGGCGCGTTTAATCGCCGCTACGGCCGCGCTGGACATCTCTTTCAGAACCGCTATCGCTCCCTTCTCTGCGAGGAGGATCTCTACCTACTGGTATTGGTGCGGTATGTCCATTTGAACCCCGTACGCGCGGGCCTTGTGCCGAGCGTCAAGGCATTGGCCGACTACCCGTGGTGCGGGCACGGCGCGTTGGTGGGAAGCGGCCGTCACGCGTGGCAGGAGACCGCGGAGGTGTTGGAGCGATTTGGACAGGATGCTGAGCAGGCGGGTCGGGCGTATGTCAGCTTTGTCGGGGAGGGGCTGGATCAGGAGCAAACTCCGGAACGGCGCACTGGAGCGACCGGTCGAGAAATTTTGCGCGCGATCATGGAGGCGGCAGCGTGTTCGACTGATAGGGCGGGTTCAACGACGATCTTGGGAAGTCCAGAGTTTACAGTGAACGTCCGTTCACAGCGCAAACAAACCACCGGGCGAGAGTCCGTCAACTGTCAGACCGTGGTGGACGAGGTGTGCCGTGTCTTAGGGCTCTCGCCGAAGGCTCTGGCATCGCGCCGCCGCACGCGACCGCTTTCCAATGGACGCGCGGTGGTCGCATACGTGGCTCGCACGCGGTATCACGTCCCGTGCGCGGAGCTTGCCGACGCACTGGGGACGAGCGAGCCGGCTATCACGTTGGCGGAGCGTCGAGGTGCCAGACTGTTGATGCAACGGATGGACTTGAGAATCGGTCTCAAAAATTACTTAATTAGTTAGGAACGTCCCCTGTTCCTCTATTCCAACGGTTCCTCGATGCCCTCACAAAGTCGGTACCAGATGTTTGATAATCACCAATTCTTAAGAATTTCGTAAACGGAGTGAACTAGGAGCAGAGATGCAGACTACTGCGCGGGTGAAAGCCCTGGATGCTCGAACGCAGCGAGTTTTTCGGGGTTCCTCAAGGCGTAGATACGCTGGATAGTCCCATTTTCGATGGCCACGCTCAATGCGGTTGCGAGCTGGCCACCTTCGTAGATGAGGACTCCTGGTGCACCGTTGAACCAGCGAGGATTCACCTCGACAGTGGAATGCGTTTTCGTCAGATGGGCCCAGATGCGCATGAAAAATCGGGCCACGTGATCCGCCCCTCGGAGAACTTCGGGGACGGCCTCCACCCTTCCTCCCCCGTCGGAGTGCAGTTCCACGGCCTCGGCCAACACGGCTTTGAGGCGATCCAGATCGCCGGAGCGGGCCGCCTGTAGGAAGGCGTCCACCAGGCGACGATGTTCGTTTGGGGAGGCGTGGAATCGGGGCTTGGCCGCTCTGACGCGGGCCCGCGCCCGCGATGCGAGTTTTCGACAGGCCGCAGTGGACTTGCCCAAGATCGTGGCGACTTCGTCGAAGCTGTAGTCAAAGATCTCCTGCAAAAGGAACGCAGCGCGCTCCTCCGGGGAAAGACTTTCGAGTGCGAGCATCAGGGCCACGGACACCGTGTCGTCGATCTCCACCTGTTTGGCCGGATTGACCGCCCGATCGTCGACAAAGGGTTCGGGCAACCACACGCCGTAGTAGGCTTCGCGGCGCACCCGCGCCGACTTCATGGCATCCACAGCCAAACGGCTGCACACCGTCACCAGCCACGATTGAGGATTTCGGACCTGGCTGGTATCCGCATGGCTCCACCTCAGATAGGTGTCCTGCACCACGTCCTGAGCATCGGCGAGGGTTCCCAGCATGCGGTACGCGAGACCCTCCAAGAGATGGCGATTGTCTTCAAAGACGCAGGTCTTGTCGTCCATCACACGTCACACGCTGTTGTTTGACATTAACACGGCGAAGCGCCAGCCCTCTGGAGTCTGACGCAGCACGTGCGTGTACTTTCGCCGCGCTTTGAATGCCTCCGCCTCCGCAGAGTCCGGGGCGACAACGGTTTCTTGGCGTCCCACCTCGACGGCCAGCTCTCCACGCCTCTCCACCCGGATCGGTAACTGCCTGAGCGATTGAAACTTCGTTGCCCGGAAGAGCGCCGACTCACATTCGAGAAAGTTGTTCCGACCCCCGACAACGTCATGCCCTTGAAGCATCAAGAGGATATCATCGGTGCAGAGTCGTCCGTAAGCCTCAGCGTCGCCGCGCGCAATCGCAGCCATTTGCGCGGCGCGAAGCGCTTCGATTTCTTCCCTATCCTCGGCCGTAAACGCCCCGATCCACTGGATGTTGTCGTCTTGCGCCATCGCGTCCTCCCAGCATGATAATCGATCGATTTGTGCGTGCGCCCTCGCCACGTTTGATTTCAACGTGCCTTCATCGCTTGTTCCCTCGATCGCAATGAGATCCACAGTATCGAAACCCATGAACTTCAGCACGGCCGTGAGATAGGGTCCTTGAAAATCGAGGACGTCCGCCCCTCCAGCCGACGGGCTACCTCCGCAGGCGGTCACAATGCAGGCCGACTTCCCTTTGAGCAGGCCGACGTAACCGCGCTCGTTCGCGTCAAAGGTCTGTCCTGAGCGCACCACGTGGTCGATGTAGGCTTTGAGTGTGGATGGAATGGTGAAGTTGTACAACGGGCTGCTGATCAACACGTGGTCAGCAGCCTTGAGTTCGGCGATCAGGGCATCGGACAAAGCGACCGCTTCGGAACGCTTCTCGGCGCTGGCCGAGGCATCGAATGCGGCGATCGTGGAGTTCTGGAGATGCGGCACCGGATCTGTCGCAAGGTCTCTCAGAAGTATTTTCCCGTCAGGGTTTGACCGCTTCCAGCGAGATTGGAAATAGTCGGCCAGGTTCCGCGAGTGGGAACCTTTCGTTCTCGCGCTCGAGTCTATTCTCAGCAGAGTTTTCATGTTTCGCCGTATAGACGAGACAGGCTATCGAAATGTGACGGCCAAAATGGGGCTGGTGTCGAGGTCTTTCGGTTTGATGGAGACCTCAAAAGAGGGGATAATGCGGCGACGGCGCTCCTTCCCAATGATGCCCCCGACCCCTTCTCGACGCGGCCATGAGGTCACCCGCTGGAGCGGACAACCGGCGTGGAGCCAGTACATCTTTCTCTGGTTCATCACCGCGGTCTTCGGCGTTCGGACCGGCTTGTCGGTGTGGTGGGGCCAGTGGGGCATCGTGGTGATTCACGTGGCGGGCATGGCCGTGTTTGTATGCCTCGCGGTGTTTTTTCGGCGCACGACCAAGTACACCCTCACCCAAGAGGCGATCTATCGGTCAGCCGGGATGTTCGGTCGAACGGACGAACGGCTGCCGTTGTCCGAGGTTGCGTCAGTCGACGTGGGACGGAGTCGGTTGGATCAACTGCTTGGCATCGGCACGGTGTTGCTTTATCGCGAGGATGGAACCTCCGACCGGCTCGCGGGCCTCAAAGATCCTGAAGTGATCCAACGCAAAATCGAGGCGCTACTTAAACGCCCAACGGCGAGTTCTTAAAATCCGAAGACGTGAGGAGCCCTGGATTCCCTCCTTCGCGGGAATGACCCCCGAATCCATCACGCCCGCGCGGGCGGGCGACTTACTAAAGGACGGTCGTCAGCGCGCGCGCAGGTGTTTGCCCATCAAGGCCACCAGGCGCAGGGCTTCCTGGGTGCCGGGATCAGTGGCGAGTTGCCAGAGCGCGCCGAGGCCGCCGGACGCGGGCGGTCGGGCGGCGGATTCGGCCGAGGCTTTGCTCATTGCGTCGAGCAGCTTGGGCAAGGCTTTCTGTACGTCGTCGCGACCCAGCAGATCGATCAGCTTCAAGAGGCCGTCGTTGCGGGCCACTTTGTCCGCGAGCATGGCGAGTCCGGTTACCGTGGCGCCCAGCCGGACAATGATGTCTTCGTTGAGCGAATCCTCCATCGCGGCCACGAGCCGGGCGACGTTGGCGAGGCGGTCGAGGTCGCCGTTTTCCGCCAGGCGCGCGATGGTCGGGAGCGCCCGGTCGAGTCCGCTGCGGTTCACGCGGTCGAGCAATTCGAGGCCTTGCACCAGCGTGGCGCTCACGCGCGTGACGATGTCGTCGGTCAGCGCGTCCCGCGCCGCGGCCACGACCCGTTCGACTTCTCCATTGACTGAGGTATCAGCCATAAGAATTCTCCTTAATAACAGCGTACCGGACTTCGCGGGACATCTCGGGGCTGCTCAAAAGGCTCCGGATGCAAGGCGCCGCGAGAACCGGAGCGCAGCGTACTGGGTCGTACGTGAGCAGCGGACGCGCAGCGGCAACGCCGCAGACGGACTTTTCAGCAGCCCGTCATAGCAGGCCACGCGCGCTCGCCCAATACATCTGATTGTAGGCCATCTTGAACCAGTGTAAGGATTTGGTCGGCGGCTTGGGGTCGGGCGGCGTGGTGTAGTTGAACATCGCGTAGGAGGCCCGGTCCTTCCCGGCCTCGATAAAACAGAACACCTTGCCGTCGTAGTCGCGCACGGGCTCGCCGGTCTTGACGATCGCGGCCAGGTTCTCCGCCAACGCTTCGGCTTCGAAGTGCGCGGTGGAGCCGGCCTTGCTGATCGGGATGTTAGTGGTGTCGCCGATCGCAAACGCGTTTTGCCGGCCCTCGATGTTCAACCGGAACTTGTTGACCGGGACCCAGCCGCCTTTGCCCAGGTTATTTTTCTCGATGACCGGCATGCCGCGGTGCGCGGGCACGGCCACCAACAGGTCGAACGGCGTTTCGGTTCCTTCCTCGCTGCGTACCACTTTCCTCGCGCCGTCGATTTCCTTGATGTTGAAGAGCGTTTCCGACGTGATGCCGCGTTGCGCGAACTCGCCCTCCATCCATTTGCTCACGGGTTCGAGGTTGTGCAGGCGATTGATCGGGTAGGTGTAATGGAATTGCACCTTATCCAATATCCCGCGGTCCTTGAAGTAATCGTAGAGGCAGAACGTGACCTCGGGCGGGATCATCGGACACTTGTGCGGCACGCCCACCGCGATCACCACTCGTCCGCCCTGGAACTTGCTGATGGTCTGGTAGAACTTGACCGCGGCTTCCTCGGTGTAGAGGTTGATCGCGTGTTCCGCGAACCCGGGTATCTCCTCGGGCACGGGACGCGAGCCGGTCGCGATCACGATCAAGTCGTACCCGATGGTTTTCCCGCTCTTGGTTTTGACCTGGTTCTTGTCGAGGGAAAATTCCTCGACCGGATCGACCTGAAACTCGATGCCCGATTCGAGCAAGCTGGCTTGGTCCCGATACAATTCGTCCGTGGTCATCCGCCCGAACGCCACGTACAGCAACCCGGGTTGATACATGTGTTTGTCGGAGGCCGAAAGCATAGTGATGCGCGCCTTGCCGGATTTGATCTCGTGCTTGAGCCGCCGGGCCAGGTTGTTCGCCAGGATCGTGCCGCCGGTTCCGCCGCCTACGATGAGAATCTTCATGCGTCGTCTCCTTTTATCCCCGAAGGGATCTTGGTCGAATCGATCGGTTACTTGGCCTTGCGGACCACGATGTGCCAGACACCCGCGTCCTCGGCCGACGAGACGAGTTGGTGTCCGACCTTTTTGACCCACGCCGGGATGTCGGTCGCGGAGCCCTTGTCCGTGGAAAGTACTTCCAGCTCATCGCCCACGCCGGCCAGTTTGATGTTGGCGATCAGTTCCATCAGCGGGCCCGGGCAAAACGCGCCGCGCGCGTCGATCACTTGTTTATCGGCCATCGCGTTTCCTTGGGTCAGAACGTCCAGGCCTGGCTGCCGGCCGCGTCGATCAGGAACGCGGTCAACCCAAGGGGCTCCGCCAGATACGGCTCCAGGTCGCCGGGTTGCAGGGCCAGCACGTCCATGGCCATGGAACAGGGGAAGATCTTCGCGTCGCCCAACTCCACGGCTTGGGCAAACAGCTCCTTGAATTTGGGCACCTTTTTTTGCGCCATGACCCGGCCGAAGTCGCCTTCCGCGGGCGGCGCGGATCCGGAGCTTCGCCGGAAGTAGCCCAAGGCGTTCATCGACAGAAACACGCTGACCTGATCGCCGCTCACCGCGGCCACCGACGCCACCATGGCGGCCATCTGCAGGCGTTCGTGCGAACCGGACACGACCATGACGCTGATTTTCGTCGACGCACTCATCGCAGCGCCTCGTGGAAGTTGACGTCGCCGAACGGGCTCACCGGCACGGCGATCCTAGCTGAGCGCGTCGGCGAGTGTCAACAACAGGGCGGACTCCGGGCCGTCGCACGGCGAGTTGTCCGCCCCCGCTCACAATCTCCGACCCGTGCCGTCCGCTTTACTCGGTCTCCCGGGCCGTGTTAGCCTCCGCACACGGCGCGGTTCGCGGATTTCTTCCCACCCCAGGGACTGGCCATGACCAAGACCGGCAATCATCGGCGCACGTGCGCGATTTGCGGCAAGACCTTCCCGCCGCGCGACGTGGTCAGCGGCGCGTTTATCCGCGACGCGGTGGTCGACGAGATCCGGCGCGAGCACCCCGACTGGTCGTCCGAGAGCGTGATCTGCCGGCCGGACCTCACCCGCTATCGCAGCAAATACGTCCACTCCATTCTGGAATCCGAAAAAGGCGATCTCACCTCGTTGGAACAGGAGGTACTGCACAGTCTGCGGGAACACGAAATTCTGGCCACCAACGTGGACGCGGAGTTCGAGCGCGAGTGGTCGTTCGGCGAGCGGCTGGCGGACCGCATCGCGGCGTTCGGGGGGAGTTGGACGTTCCTGATCTGCTTCGGCGCGTTCCTCGCGCTCTGGATCGTGATGAACACCGCCGTGTTCCTGGCGCGACCGGTTGACCCGTATCCCTTTATCCTTTTGAACCTGGTGCTCTCGTGTCTGGCCGCGATCCAGGCGCCGATCATCATGATGAGCCAGAATCGGCAAGAAGCGAAAGATCGGCTCCGGTCGCAGCACGACTACCAAGTCAACTTGAAGGCGGAATTGGAGATCCGTCACCTGCACGAAAAGATGGACCATTTGTTGTCGCACCAGTGGGAGCGCCTGGTGCAGATCCAGGAGATCCAACTCGAATTGTTGGCCGAGCTCGACCGGCGGCGATAACCATCCGCCCGCGGGCGGCCGCCTGGGATCATGCGCCGCCGTGCTACAATGCGGCGCGTCGAATTCGGCGATCGGGGAGAACTTCACCAGAGGAGAAATGATGATCACGGAAGTCACGGGGGATATTTTGCTCAGTGCCGCGGCGGTGGCCCACGGCGTCGCGCCGAACGACAGCTTTGCCAGCGGGTTGGCGCATGCGTTGCGCTCGCGATGGCCGGGGATGTACAAGGACTTCCGGCACTATTGCCAGGTCTCCTCCCCCAAACCCGGCGAGCTGTGGGTGTGGTCCGGACCCGGCGGCGTTCGGATCGTGAACCTGTTCACCCAAGACCCGCCGCCCGCGCACGGCGAGAACCCCGGCAAGGCCCGACTGGAGTCGGTGAACCATTGTCTTCGGGCGTTGCGCAAGGCGATCGACGGCGAGAAATTGAGCAGCCTGGCGTTGCCGCGATTGGCCACGGGCGTGGGCGGGCTGGACTGGAAGGACGTCAGGCCGTTGATCGACAAACACCTGGGCGACGCGCTGATCCCGGTCTTCGTGTACGCCGCGTACCAACCCAACGTCAAAGCCCGCGAAGTGGGGTGAGCACGACGTCGTCCATCGACACGCCGGGCCCCGCATGTTTGAATTCGTCGGCCGCGCGCTCGCGCGCTACCTGACCAAACCCCGCGACCGCGGGCTGCAGCTCTCCACGAGTCGTCCCGGGGCGCTCGTCGCGACCATCCGCAAGGGCGACGTGCTGCTGGTCGAGGGCAACAGTCGGGTCAGCGTGGCGATCAAGTATCTGACGCAATCGAGTTGGTCCCACGCCGCGTTGTGCATCGGCGACACGCTCGGGCCTCCGCCGCCGGGCACGGAGGTCAAGGCGCTGGTGGACGCGGACATGCTCGACGGGGTGCGGGCGATTCCGTTGAGCATGTATTCGGCGTTGAATACCCGCGTGTGCCGGCCCATCGGGCTGTCGGCGGAGGAGATCGACCGGGTGGTCGCGTTCGCGGTGTCGCGGGTGGGTTCTCGTTACGACCTGAAGAACGTCATCGACCTCACGCGTTACGTGCTGCGCACGCCGCCGGTCCCGGCGCGGTTTCGTCGTCGGTTGCTGCGCTTGGGAAGCGGCGATCCCACCCGCGCCATCTGTTCCACGTTGATCGCGGAGGCGTTCGCGTCGGTGCGGTATCCGATCCTACCCGAGGTGATGTTCGAGCGATCGGACGATCCCGCGTGCGCGGACTGTTATCGCGAGGTGTTGCACATCCGGCACCACAGCCTGTTCGTGCCCAGGGATTTCGACGTATCGCCGTATTTTCAGATCATCAAGCCGACGATCGAACGGGGATTCGATCCCCACGCGTTGCGGTGGGAGGCGGCCGAGGACGCGGGCGCGTCCTGACGGTCCGCGTCGTTACGGGACGCGTCCGGATTTGAGGGTTTCGACCGTGAACAGACGGTCGGCCAGATCCGTGTTGAGGGCGATGTCGCGGAACTCCACGATGGTCTTGCCGGACCCGTCCGCCGGGTGAATTTCGGTGCGCTTCCACACCCACGCGCCGCCGATGCGGTCCCAGACGATACGTTGCGTGCGCGCGAGGCGTCCGGCCGCGTCGCGATATTCGATTTTGCCGATCGTCCAATCCGCGGCGGAGATCCAAAAGCGCCGCAGCGGCAGGAGGTCGGCGCTCGCGGCGGAGCGGTCTTCGAGGATCAGATGCGCGACGCCGTCGAGGACCTCTTTCCCGATCAGCGCGCCGGTCACTCCGGTCACACGGGTTCCGAGTTGTTCAAAGCCCAGACTCAGGTCGGCGTTCGAATCGCGCTCGTGCGCGTGTTCGTCGTGTCCCGCGATCGGGACCCGCCGGACGTGGCGCAATTCGGGCAAGTACAACCACGCCTGAGACTCGTTGGGGCGCTCCGCGTGCCACAATAAGAACCCTTCCCCGCGTTTTTCCAGCGGCGAGAGGGACACCAGCAACGTCTTGCCGAGCTGGCCCTTCTCCCCGCGAAGGTTTTTCCAGTACAACCGGTGCGTGCTCAGGTGTTCGGCGCCCGTGGCGTCGATCTGGCGAATTTCCACGCGCGCGGTTTGATCCCGCACCGCGTCGTCTTGCGCCCGGACGCGCGCGACGAGGTCTTCCACGATCACGTCGCCGGCTGGGGCGTGACGCGGAGCGCCGATCGTCAGGGCGACCGTCGCGACGAGCACGGTGGATAGGGTCCCCGTCAACGGATCAGCTGGGCGAGCACGCATGGTGTCGGCCGGGACGCGATCGGGGCGCTCGCGCGGCGGGCCCCGGCGGTCCCGAATTCCTCCTTCGGACGCAAACGGGCGAAACGTTCGCCAGTGTAGGACGACTGGGCGGTGAAGCGCAAGCGGGTCCGATCGGGCGACGGCCTGACGTTCGACGGACGCGCGACGTCGCGGCCGCCATGAAGATCCCGGACTAGAACGAGTACGTGACGCTGAAGATCACGCCTTGAAACGTGTCGGAGTTGTCCCCCGCGCTGTCCGTGAATCGCTGATATTTGTAGGCCTCGGTGATCATGATCGGCCGGGTGGGGAACCGGTAGGCCACGCCGACCTCCCCGGAGGGACCGCCGAACGAACTGGTCGCGGTGCCGGTGTCGCGCTGCAAAAACGAATACGTGACGTTGCCGTACAGGGCGAACCGGGTGCGCCCGAGCGCGTAGCTGCCCAGCGCGCCCAAAAAGGGGCCCGACGAGGTGTGTTCAATGCGGGTGGCGGAGCCGCCGGTATTGGTCGGCGCCGGGATCAGGTAGTCGTACGTCACTTGCTTGTACCCCGCGACCAGGCCGAAGGTCGGGGTCAGGTAATACCCCGCCGTCAGGTCCAGGTCCGTCCGCGTGGCGGAGATCGGCGTATTGTCCACGGTCACGGTGGGGAGGCTGATAAAGACCTGCGTGTAGGGGAACGACAACGTCCCGGTGAAATACGTCGCGCCCACAAAAGCCCTTTTGTATCGCGCGATGGCGACGGGTCCGTACATCATGCCCAGATAGGACCGGAATTCGCCCTGTGGGTTCACGGCGACCCAGTCCGACGCCCAGGCCTTGACGCCTACGGAGTAGCGGATCGGTTCGGCCCGGCCGAGGGACGGCGCGGCGACGCAGAGCAACACCGCGGCGAACAGTTGTCCCAAGCGCATCAATCGATTCAAGAGCGTCCTCCTCGTGTCGGTTACGGCAGTATGGGCAGCGGCGCGTCCTCGTGCGCGGGTTGCGGCGGCAATGGGGCGGCGGACGCGGGCGGCGCGGGACGGACCAGGGCCGGCTGCGTGATCGGCGTCGGCTTAGCCTGCGCCACCGGCGCGGGCGCCGGGACCGTTGGGCGCTGCGCGGTGGGCGCCGGCGGGGGCGGCGCCGTTGCGATCGGAAGCGTCGGGCTTGGGGTCGTGACTTTGGCTTCGCGCGCGATCGCGGGCGCCGCGCGAGGCGTCGCCTTCGCCCGCACGACGTCCGGCGCGCGTTTGGGGCGGTCGGCGGGCGTCGGCATCACGTCGTCGGTTCTTCGATTCTCGGGCCGAGGCGGTTGCGGGGACACCGCGTCCGGTGGCGGATCGACGACGGCCTCCGCCGCGGCCGGGGCCGCGATTGGCGGTGCCGCCGTGGCCGACTCCGTGACCGGGGCCACAACGGGCGGCGCAACGGTCGCCGGTTGCCTGAACGACCAGGCTCCGATCACGACCAGCGCGGCCAGCACGGCCACGCCCAAGCCGATCACGACGTGCCGACCGGTCCGGCGTGGAAGCGCCGGCGGCGAAACCGGCTGCGGTTTCGCCGCGGCGCGCGTTGGTTCCGCGAGCGGTGCGGCGGGCCCGGGCCCCGACGGTCTCGTGGCCGGCGTGGCCGCGGTTTTGGTGACCGTGGTGACCTGCTGAAACGCGGCGGTGTCGTTCTCGATGTCTTTATCGAACAGGGTCCGCAAGTAATCGGACAGATCTCGCGCGCCGGGCGGAGCGGAAAGGCGCCGAAGGTGCTCCTGGAGGGCGTCTTCGAACGCCTGGCCGTTGGGGTATCGATCGTCCGGGTTCTTTGCGAGGGATTTCAGCACGATGCCGTCCAACTCCGGCGGCAAGCCCTTCTTGACGGCCGACGGCGGCGTCACGTCCGCGGTGCGGACCCGCTCGAGCGTGGTGAATTCGTTCTCGGCCTTGAACAGCCGCTGACCCGTCAACATTTCGTGCAGCACGATGCCGAGCGCAAAGAGGTCCGAACGATGATCGACGGTCTTGCCCCAGGCCTGCTCCGGGGAGAGATACGCGAGTTTGCCCTTGAGCACGCCGGTCTGCGTGTGGGTGGAGGAAGACGCGGCTTTGGCGATGCCGAAGTCGACCAACTTCACGTCGCCGTTGTACCCGATCAAGATGTTCTGCGGACTGATGTCGCGATGGATGATGCCGAGCGGCGCGCCCGAGGCCGCGGCGCCGCGGTAGGCGTGATCCAGCCCCGCGGCGATACGCGCCGTGACGTGGGCCGCGGCGGAGACGGGGATGGGTTTGCCGAGTTTTTGGCCCTGGGCCAAGACGGCCGCGAGGCTCTTGCCCATGACGTACTCCATCGCCATGTAGTACGTGCCCAGCACCGCGCCGAAGTCGTAGATTTGCACCACGTTGGGGTGCGTGATTTGGGCCGCGAGTTTGGCTTCGTTCACGAACATCTGCACGAACTCGCGATCTTCGGTCAGATGCGGAAGGATTCGTTTGATGGCGACCAGACGCTCGAACCCCGCCACGCCGGTTTGGCGCGCCAGATACAACTCGGCCATGCCGCCGCGGCCGATTTTCTTCAATAACAGGTATGGTCCGAACCGTTCCGGGGTGGTCACCACGCCTCCCTGCTTCGGGACGGTCGGTAAGAATAGCACACGATTCCCAAACGTCCCGTCCGGCTTGATCGGACGCCGGAGCGCGTCTACAATGCCGCACATTCCGTAGGGTTTGTCGCCAAGGGGGACTCATGCCGATCACGATGCAGACCGTGCTCTTGCTCACGCTGTCGAACGTGTTCATGACGTTCGCCTGGTACGCCCATCTCAAGAACCTGAGCGGCCACCCCTGGTACATCGCGGCATTGGTCAGTTGGGGGATCGCGCTCTTTGAATACCTGCTCCAGGTGCCCGCCAACCGAATCGGATACCAGACGTTGAGTTTGGCCCAGCTCAAGATTCTCCAAGAAGTGATCACGTTGGTCGTGTTCGTCCCGTTTGCAATTTGGTTCATGGGACAGCCGCTGAAATGGAATTTCCTCTGGGCGGGATGCTGCCTGGTGGGCGCGGTGTACTTTATTTTTAAGGCGTGAATGCGCGAGGCGTGTTGCCTTGACCGGTTTGCGGCGATCATGCGAAGATGCGGTCCTTTGAGGCGGGATTGATGCGGTATTTACGGGTGGCGCAGCAGGACGGGGCGATGTACGGGCGGCTCGACGGCGACGTCATTCGGCTGATCGAGGGCGACCTGTTCGGGGCGTATCGGGTCACCGAGCGGACCGTGCCGTTGGCGTCCGCGCGATTGTTGACGCCCTGCGTGCCGACCAAGATCGTGGCGATCGGCGTCAACTATAAGGATCACGCCGCGGAATTTAAGAAAGATCCGCCGGAGGAGCCGCTGATGTTCCTCAAGCCCCCCAGCGCGTTGTTGGCGCCGGAGGAGGCGATTGTCTATCCCGAGGGCATGACGCGACGGATGGATTATGAGGGCGAGCTGGCGGTGGTGATCCGCAAGCGCACGCGTCACGCCACGTTGGAGCAAGCCGCGGCCGCGATTCTCGGGTACACCTGCTGCAACGACGTGACGGCGCGCGATCTGCAAAAGAAAGACGGCCAGTGGAGCCGGGCCAAGGGCTTCGACACGTTCTGCCCATTGGGGCCGGTGATCGCGACCGAGCTGGACCCGTCGCAGTTGCGGATTGAAACGCGGCTCAACGGCGAGGTCAAACAAGACGCGCCGGTCTCGGCCATGATTTTCGACGTGCCGACCCTCATCAGCCGTGTATCCGCGGTGATGACGTTGATGCCCGGCGACGTGATTACCACCGGTACGCCGTCCGGGGTGGGGCCGATGAAGCCGGGCGACGTCGTGGAAGTCCACATCGCGGGCATCGGCACGTTGCGAAACCGAGTGGTGTAACGAGTTCAGGAGAGAACGAGGAACGGTATGGCGTCATCCTATATTCAGAAAACATTCGCCGAACGGATCGGCGGGGCCAAGTTCGGCAAGTCCACCAAGATCTACAAGTTCGAGAAGATCAAGCGCGCGAAAGCGGCCGCGCAGAAAGCGCACCCCGGGGTCGAATTACTCGACTTCGGGGTGGGCGAACCCGACGACATGGCGTTTCCCGGCGTGGTCGAGGCATTGCAACGTGAGGCCGCGCGATGGGAGAACCGCGGATACGCGGACAACGGGATCGCGGAATTGAAGGACGCCGCGGCGCGTTATCTGGATCGCGTGTTCGGCGCATCAGGCATCGACCCGAAGACCGAAGTGATCCACTCGATCGGCTCCAAACCCGCGCTGGCCATGTTGCCGGCCTGTTTCATCAATCCCGGCGACGTGGCGATCGTCACCGTGCCCGGGTATCCGGTAATGGCCACCCACACCAAGTGGTACGGCGGCCGGGTGGTGGAACTGCCGCTCACGCAGGAGCGCAATTACTTGCCGGATTTGGGTTTGCTCAAGGCAGCGGACCTCAAGCGGGCCAAACTCTTGTACCTGAATTACCCCAACAACCCCACGGGCGCGTCCGCGACCCGTGACTTTTATCAAGACGTCATCACGTTCGCCAAGAAACATCAACTGATCGTGGTGGTCGACGCGGCCTACGCGGCGTTGACCTACGGCGAACCGCCGTTCAGTTTCCTGTCGCTGCCCGGAGCCAAGGACGTGGGGGTTGAGCTGCACTCGTTGTCCAAGGCGTACAACATGACGGGCTGGCGCCTCGGGTTCGTGGCGGGCAATCCCTTGGTCGTGTCCGCGTTCGGCATGGTCAAGGACAACTGCGACTCGGGGCAGTTCAAGGCGATCCAGCGCGCGGGGATCCACGCGTTGGAACACCCCGAGATCACGGCCGAAATCGGCCGCAAATACGAGCGCCGCTTGCGACGCATGGTGGACGCGCTGGGCGCGGTGGGTTTCGACGTGACCATGCCGCGCGGCTCGTTTTTCCTGTACACGCGCGCGCCCAAAGCCGTCACGGGCGGCCGCAAGTTCAAGGGCGCGGAAGAGGTCTCCGAGTTCTTGATTACGGAGAAATTGATTTCCACCGTGCCGTGGGACGACGTGGGGCACTACCTCCGTTTTTCCGCCACGTTCCTGGCGAAAGATGAGGCGGACGAGCGGCGGGTGCTGGATGAGTTCAAGAGTCGACTGTCCGATTTGGGGTTGGCGTTTTGACGGTCTCCCGATGCGGCCATCATTGCCCGACCGTAGGGGCGACCGGCCGGTCGCCCCTACCATGCTGATGGCCACGCGACGATGACGGCTACCCCGATTCGGGCCTATATCGGCGTCGGGTCGAACGTGGGCGATCGGTTCGCGCACTGTTTGGCGTCAGTAGAGGCGTTGAATCGCCTGGGCGGGACGCGGGTGACCGCCTGTTCCCGGTGGTACGAGACCGAGCCGGTTGGCGAGGTGGAGCAGGGGTGGTTTCTGAACGGCGCGGTGGGCGTCGAGACCACGCTGTCGCCGCACGAGTTGCTCGCGCGGTGTCGGTATATTGAGGGCACGCGCGGCCGTGACCGCGCGCGCGAGATCCCCGGGGGCCCGCGTCCGTTGGATCTGGACATTTTATTGTTCGGGGATCAGGTCATCGCCACGCCCGACTTGGCCGTTCCTCACCCGCGCATGACCGAGCGGGCGTTCGTGTTGGTTCCGCTCGACGACATCGCGCCGCGCGTCGTCCATCCGACGCTCGAGCGGACCATCGGCGAGTTGCGCGCGGGTCTCGTGGACACTCACCAGATTCGGTTGTACGAGGCGGTGCCCCGGTCCGCGTGACCGGGGACGTTCGATCAACGGATGGAGCTTAAGTACCTGGTCGTGGAAGGGCCGATCGGCGTCGGGAAGACCAGCCTGGTGACGCTGCTCGCGGAGCAGCTCAACGGCACCCCGATCCTCGAAGAATCCGAGAACAACCCGTTTTTGGTCAAGTTTTACCGCGACCGGCGACGCTGGGCGTTCCAGACTCAGATGTTCTTTCTGCTGTCGCGCTATCGACAGCAGGAAGAGATGGCGCAGCACGAACTGTTTTCCAACGTGACGATCACCGACGTGTTCCTGCCCAAGGATCGCATCTTCGCCACGCTGAACCTCACGCCGGACGAGTTGGTGCTCTACGATCAGGTCTACGGCTTGTTGCGCAGCCGGCTGCCCAAGCCGGATCTGGTGATCTACCTGCACGCGGAGACCGACGCGCTGATGCGGCGCGTGAAGCAGCGCGGACGGGAGTACGAACAAGACATCACCTGGGAGTACCTCGACGAGTTGAGCCGGGCGTACAACGAGTTCTTTTTTTCATACAACGACACGCCGCTGCTCGTGATTCAAACCACCGACATCGACTTCGTGAAGAACTCGGGCGACCTGTCCGACCTCATTCGGCAGATCCGCCAGATGAAAGGCGGGGTGCAGTACTATGTGCCGGCGGGGTGAGTCCGCCTGATCGGGCCGTGTTGACGCTCACCACGGCCGCGGACATGCGGCGCTGGTCGGAGGCGGAGCGCCGTGCCGGCCGGACCATCGGTTTCGTGCCCACCATGGGCGCGCTCCATCACGGCCACGCGAGCCTGATGCGCGCGGCGCGGGCCGTCTGTGATCGGGTCGTAGTCAGCATCTTCGTCAACCCCACCCAATTCGGTCCCACCGAAGATTTCGGCCGCTATCCGCGGACGTTTGACGCGGACCGCGCCCTGTGCGAACGCGAGGGTGCGGACGTGGTGTTCGCGCCCTCGGCCGAGGAGATGTACCCGCCGGGCGGGGAGACGTTCGTGGACGTGGGCCCGCTCGGCGCGGTCTTGTGCGGGGCCTCGCGCCCCGGGCATTTTCGGGGCGTGGCCACGGTCGTCACCAAGCTGTTTGCCATCGTGGCGGCGCAACGGGCCTATTTTGGACAAAAGGACTACCAGCAAACCGTGGTCATCCGGCGCTTGGTCGATGATTTGCGGCTGGGCGTGGAGATCGTGGTCTGTCCCACGGTGCGCGATGCCGACGGCCTGGCGGCCAGTTCCCGCAACGCGTATCTCTCGCCGGCGGAACGAAAAATTGCCCTCGCCGTGCCGGCCGCGGTGGCTGAAGCCGGGCGGCTGATCGCGGCCGGGGAGCGATCGGGCGGGAAGATTCGGGAAGCGCTGCAGGTCTTGCTGTCGAATGCGCCCTCGGTGCGCCCGGAGTACGTCGCCGTAGTGCACCTGGACACGCTCCAGCCGCTTGAGCGTTTGGAGGGCCGAGTGGTGGTGGCGCTGGCGGTTCGAGTGGGCAACACACGGTTGATCGATAACGGGGTCTTCGAGGTACACGATGTATAAAGGAAAGCGCGATTGGATCCGATGGGCCAAAGGCTTCACGGTGGCGTTGTGCTCCGTGGTGGCCGCGTGCGGCGGCGGGGGCGGCGGTGGCGGAGGCGACAACGTTTCCACCTGCGACGCGTCCCTGGTCAGCGTGACCATCGAGCCAGCCGCGGCCACGGTGGTTGCGGGAACGCCCCAGCCGTTCGTGGCCACGGTGACCGGAGCCGCCAATGCTGACGTCGACTGGAGCGTGCAAGAGGGGGTCCTAGACGGGGAAATGTCCGAGACAGGTGTGTACACCGCACCCACGACCCCAGGCACCTACCACGTGGTTGCCACCAGCACGGCCGCCTCCTGCGCCAGCGCAACGGCCGAAGTCACCGTTGAACCGGCGCCGGCAATCACGGTCACCATCAGCCCAGAGGGGCCAGTCACGGTCGATGTCCGGGGCAGCCAGACATTTCTTGCTACGGTGACCGGGACCGACAATGCCGTGGTTACATGGTCGGTGCAGCCGGGGGGTGCAGGTGGAAATATCGATTCGGTGTCTGGAATTTATACGGCCCCGGGTACGACGTCTGGAGGCACGATCGACTATGTAGTCGCAACAAGCGAGGTCGACTCGAATGCCTTTGACCAAGTCCAAGTGAATATTCTGACGCCTTCCTCCGATGTATTTATCTCTCCCACCAATGTCACAGTGCCGATAGGAGGTCGCGTCGAGTTCACCGTATCCGCGGATAAGGCAGGGCAATGGTTCGTTGATGACACTCCGTTTGGGAGTGCGGCGGCCGGTACGATCACTGGAACTGGGGTCTACATCGCGCCGTATCAGATGCCGACATCCACCACTGCAGTGAAGACAGCGACAATCGATTTTCGCTTAGCGCCTCCGCCGTTCGTTACACCTGTGGCGAATTCGGGTGTCGCGATGTGGGCTACTCGGTTCCTGGAGCCGGAAGCGGTCCAAGTCGACGCCTGCGTGCCGCAGTGCGCGGTTGACGAACCCAACGCAATCGTAGCCGCGGATTTCAACAACGACGGGCTCTCGGATCTGGCCACCGCGAACAGCGGAACCGGCACGCTCTCGCTCTTGCTCTCCGCCGACGAGTCGCACTTTTCCGTCCCGTATCGGTTACAGGTCGGAGACCCAGTCACTGGGGAGCCTCAGGCGCTCGTTGTGGCAAATCTCAATCAGGACGAGACCCCCGCCCTGGACCCGCGGCTTGATCTAGTCATCGCCGACGCGGACGCTTCGACAAATCCCAGCAAGGTGGCGATCCGGACGCGTTTGGGTACCGGCGATGGGACGTTTGGTGCCGAGGGCGAGACGGCATTACCGTCGGGCAGCAACCCGCTCGCCATTGCCGTCGGGCACTTCGATTCAACGGGATACGAAGGTGTTGCTGTCGCCAACTTCCTCACAAACACGGTGGACATTCTGCGCGGTACGGGCACCGGGACTTTCCAGCTCATGCCCACGATCACCACCGGTGTGTCGGCCCCGCTGGGCATCGCTACTGCGGATTTCAACGGCGACTCGTGGGACGACCTTGCGGTGGCGAACAGCGGTAGCGATACCGTGTCAATATACCTTAGTAACGCCGACGGGACGTTTGCCCCGCCGCAGATTATCGCGCTTTCACTTGGTAGCAGTCCCAGTGCCTTAGCCGTCGTGTCATTTGATGGGGACAACTACCCTGATCTGGTTGTCACGACAACGGGATCCGGCGGCGGGCTGACCGCCATCTTCAACTCGAATGAATTAAACAACCCGTCCGCTGATCCTCGGTTCCTCGCCCCGGATCCGCCGATTGCGACCGGGACCACTCCGGTTGCGGTTGCCATCGGCAACTTCAACGGGGACGCCGCGCCGGATGTAGTGGTCGCCAATCAAGACGACGATACAATCAAGATCTATTTATTCGACCCGGCCAATGACATGTTGGTCCAATCCGAGACCTACACGGTCGGGCAGACCCCGCAAGCGCTCGCGGTCGGGGATTTTAACGGCGACGGGTGGCCTGACGTGGCCGTGGCGAACAATGATGACGACACGGTCTCGATTCTGCGGAACCGCGGCGGACCGACGTCTACGCCGTAACCCGAGCGGGGCGTCGGATTGACAGGTGACCTTGAGTTGGTTTGACTTACCCCGGCCGTCCTGATAGGGTACGGCCGGCTCGCGGGATGAGCCCGCGCAGACTGATTCGGTATATGGAGGTTATGCCCACCGTTCTCGTTACCGGCAACGCGGGGTTCATCGGATCGCATTTGACCGAGCGCCTGTTGGCCTTGGGCCACGCGGTGGTCGGGTTCGACAATTTCGACCCGTTTTACGACCCCGCGATCAAACGCCGCAATCTCTCGAACGTCGCGTCGCATCCGAAATTCACGTTTATCGAGGGCGATCTGCGCCGCCGCGAGGACGTGGACGGCCTGTTTGTCGGGCGACGGATCGACCGCATTTTTCACGGCGCGGCGCGCGCGGGCGTTCGCCCCTCGCTCAAGGACCCGTTGTTGTATGAGGACGTCAACGTGCGCGGCACGCTCCATGTGCTGGAAGCCGCGGTCAAGCACCAGGTGGGTAATTTCGTGTTCGCGTCGTCCTCTTCGGTGTACGGAGAGCAAAAGAAAGTGCCGTTCGCCGAAACCGACCCGGTGGACCACCCGATTTCGCCCTACGCCGCCACCAAGAAGGCGTGCGAACTGATGTGTTTTACCTATCACCATTTGTACAAGCTGCCGGTGACCTGTCTGCGTTTTTTCACGGTGTACGGTCCGCGGCAACGGCCGGAGATGGCGATCCACGCGTTCACCCGCGCGATCGCGCGGGGCGAACCGCTCAAGCAGTTCGGAGACGGCAGCGCAAGACGGGACTTTACGTTTATCGACGATATCATCGCGGGCGTGACCGCCGCGCTCGATCGCCCGCATCCCTATGAGGTGATCAATCTGGGCGAATCGCAGACCATCGCGCTGCGGGACGTGATCGCGCGCCTGGAGCGATTGCTCGGCAAACGAGCCAACGTGCAGGCGTTGCCGCCGGAGCCGGGCGACGTGCCCGTGACGTACGCCGATGTTTCGAAAGCCAAGGCCTTGTTGGACTACACCCCGTCGACGTCCATCGATGACGGATTGGCGCGTTTTGTGGCGTGGTATCGCGAGGCAACAACCGGAGCGTAACGCAAGGACCGACGGGACATGCGAATTCTTGTCACAGGCGGCGCGGGGTTCATCGGATCGCACTTGGTCGATCGGCTCATCGAAGAGGGCCACGAGGTCTCGATCGTGGACGATCTCTCGACCGGGAAAAAGAAGAATCTCAACCCCAAGGCCGAATTCTATAAACTCGACATTCTCAGCCCGAAAATCGAACGCGTGTTCTCCAAGCAGCGACCCGAGGCGATGTTTCATCTGGCCGCGCAGATGGACGTACGACGTTCGGTCAAGGACCCGATCTTCGACGGGCAGGTCAACATCCTGGGTACCGTCAACTTGTTGGAGCAGGCGGTGAAGATCGGAACCAAACGCGTGATTTTCGCGTCCTCCGGCGGCGCGATTTACGGGGAGCAGGAGCGGTTCCCCGCGGCCGAGGATCACCCCACGCACCCGGTGAGTCCGTATGGGATCAGTAAACTCGCGGCGGAACACTACCTCTATTATTACGGGAAGACCTACGGGTTGCAGTGGACCAGCCTGCGATTCGGCAACGTGTACGGCCCGCGCCAGGACCCGTTCGGGGAAGCGGGCGTGGTGGCGATTTTCACGCTGAAGCTGCTGCAGAACGAACAACCCGTGATCAACGGCACCGGCAAACAGACGCGCGACTACATCGCGGTGGACGACGTGGTCGAGGCGAACATGGCGGTCCTGAACAGCGGGGTCAACGACACGTTCAACGTCGGCACTGGGCGCGAGACCTCGGTTAATCAACTGTTTCATCTGCTGGCGGAAGCGGTCGGCTCCCCCACCAAGGAACGGTTCGGGCCGGAGCGGCGCGGCGAACAATTGCGCAGTTGTCTGGACGCGGCCAAACTGTTTCGGGCCGCGGAGTGGGAGCCGCGCCTGAGTTTGGCCGACGGACTCAAACGCACGGTGGAGTACTTCCGTGAGACGGTGAAGGATCGATGACCCAACGATCCCGCCCGTTGTCGTGGCTCAAGGGCACGGCGTGCCTTGTCGTGCTCCTGGTCGCGGCCGGATGCGCGCCCAAGGCGGCGCGCGTGGGCGATCAATTCGCGCGCGAGGGCAACTGGGAGGGGGCCGTCCTGATCTACCAGGAAGCCCTGGTCAAGCGCCCGGACGACCAAAAGCTCAAAGCCAAACTGGATCGCGCCAAATTGGAGGCGGCGAAGTCCCAACACGCCCGGGGCACGACGTTGCTCGCGCAACACGCGGTTGCGCCGGCCGTGGAGGCGTTGAAGCAAGCGGTGGCGTACGACCCCAACACGGAGGCGTATCGCCAGTCGCTGGCCAAGGCGCTCAAGTTCAAAGAAGGCGAGGAGCGGTACCAGGCCGCGCTCCAACTGCTCAAGACCGAAAAACATCAGGACGCCATCGCGGAGTTCGAACGGGTCCTTGTCCTGGACCCGACGCACGCGGGCGCCCTTCAAGGGATCCGCGACGCCACGGATCGGCAGAAAATGCTCGCCGCGGCCGATGAACTGACGTTGACCTCCGATCAACCGATCACGTTGCGATTTCAAAACGCGCGGCTCAAGGAGGTCTTCGATCTGCTCTCGAAGACGGCCGGCGTCAACTTCCTGTTTGACCGCGACATCCGCGACGAGCCCGTGACGGTCTTCGTCAAAAATACGTCCTTCCGCGACGCGCTCAACCTCGTGCTGACGACCAACAACCTGTTCATGAAGCGGGTGGCGGCGGACACCGTGCTGATCCTGCCGAAGACCAAGCAGAAGGTCGATCAGTACCAGGACTTGATGATCCGTACGTTTTATCTCTCCAGCGCCAAGGCGAAGGACGTGGTGAACCTGTTGCGCACCATGCTCGACACGCGTCGGATGTTCGTCAACGAGGATCTCAACACCATCGTCATGAGAGATTCGCCTGACAAGATCCGAATCGCGGAGAAAATCATCGAGGCCAATGACCGCCAGGTCGCGGAGGTGATGTTCGAAATCGAGGTCTTGGAAGTGACGAACATCGACTACTACAAGATCGGGTGGAACCTCAGGTCGGGGGCCGGGGATTCCACCGCGAGCCTTGGGGTGACGCCCAACCCGATCGCGTTGGACGCGGTCTCGGGGCTCGGCAGCGCGGATTTTCTGCTGACGTTGCCGAGCGTGGAGGTGAGTCTGATCAAGACGGACGCGAATTCCAAGACGCTGGCGAACCCCAAGATCCGCGTGGTGGACAACAAGCCCGCCAAGATCAACATCGGCAACAAGATTCCGATCCTGCTCTCCACCACGACCACGGCGGCGGCCACCACCGTGGTCGCCGGCAACCAGACCACCACGACCTCGACGGAATACAAGGACGTGGGCATTAAACTCGAGATCAAGCCCAATATTCGCCTGAACAACGACGTGACCATGGATCTCAAACTCGACGTCACGTCGTTGGGAGAGTTCGACGAGCGCGCCGGTCAATACCGGTTTGGGACCCGCACCACCGATACTACGATCAACGTCCGGGACGGCGAGACGGTGGTGATCGGCGGGTTGATCGCGGATGAAGACCGGAAGTCCGCCAATAAACTTCCCTGGCTGGGCGACATTCCGGTGCTGGGCAAACTCTTCGCCACGTCCGAGGATGAGAAGCGCAAAATCGACGTCGTACTGACCATCACGCCGCACGTCATTCGCGGATTGTCCGCGCCGGAAGGCGGGGTGCAGTCCTTCTGGTCGGGCACGGAAGAGGGATTCTCCACCCAACCGCTCTTTACGCCGACCGAATCCGTGAGCCAGCCGACCGGCTCCGGGCCGGGCGAGACCGTGCCCATGGGCGGGACCATGTTGGCGCCCGCCCCGCCCGCGACTTTGGGCCCCACGCCGGGAGGGCGATCGCCCGCGAACCAGCCCACGCGTCAAGGCACCCCGCCGGTGGTCTTTCCGGTGAACCCGGTGATCCCGACGCCTTCGACCGCGCAGTAACGCCGGGAGCCGTGCGACGATGAGGGACGGCCGCGGCGAAACCGGGGTGACCTTCCTTGAACTCCTCGCCACCATGGCGATCATCATGATCCTGGTGTCGGTGGCGATGCCGCTCTCGAAAATCACGGCCAAACGCGCCAAGGAAATCGAACTCCGCCAGGCGCTGCGCGAAATGCGAATGGCGCTCGATCGCTTCAAATTCGATTGGGACCGGGACGGCGACCGTCCGATCGGCGATTTCTGCAAAAACAACCGGTTGAGTTGTTTCGACGTAGCGGGCGTGAACGGTTACCCCACGACCCTCGAAACCTTGTTGCGGGTCGAGTTGTCGGGCGAGGCGGCCAACATCCGGGGGACGACCGTGCGCCGGTACCTCCGGAAGATTCCCACGGATCCCATGACCGGCGAGGCCGAGTGGACGGCGCGCTGTTATACCGATGAACCCGATGAGTCGAGCTGGTGCGGGGAAGACGTGTTCGACGTGCATTCCACCAGCGAGGGCATTGGACTCGATGGGACGCCGTATAATGAGTGGTAAAGGAGACGGGTTGACATGGCCGGGGTCGGTGTTCTGCGCTCGCATACGATGAGGCGGTGGGTCATCATGACGTGGGCCGTGGCGGCGGCCGGCGTGTGGTGCGCGTTGTCGGCCGTCGAGGCGCGCGCCGAGTACGGCGACATCGTGATGAATCGTGAAGCGGAGCGCGCCGAGATGCCGCCGGTGATCTTCCCGCATTGGTTTCACCGCATTCGGTTCAAGTGCAAGGTGTGCCACGACGACATCTTCGTGATGAAAGCGGGCGCCAACGACGTGACGATGATCAAGATCATCAAGGGCGAATATTGCGGCAAGTGCCACAACGGCCGCATCGCGTGGGCGCCGCTGTATTGCGACCGATGCCATTCCGGCAAGAGCCAGTTCACGATTGCGCCGTCCGAGGGCGGCGGTCCCCTCCCCTAGATGCGCCTGTCCATGAATGGTCATCTGCGGCGTTGCCGCTGCGCATCCGCTCCTCACGTACTTACCCCGTACGCTCCGGTGCGGTGCTCGCGGCGCCTTGCGACCCACCTTCCAGGATATAAACGCCGGAAGTCCCCGAAGGGGGCATCTGACGCATTCCTGAACAGGCTTCAAGCCACCAGGTTTCGATCCGTTGTGAATCATCCAGATTAAACCCGTGGGTTCGCCGTTGGGAATCCGGAAGCTGGTCGCCTGTCTGACGATTGTCGGCGCGGTCTGGGCTGGTCCGTACGCCGCGGCCCAACCGCCGCCGGCGGCCAGCGGCACCAAACCCTCGGCCAGTGCCGACCAAGAGCGTCTGCAGCGGATCAAAGAGAAACTGAAGAACGTCGATCCCTCGATGGTCATTTACCTGGACAGTCGGGGGAACATCGCGGGGACCGGTGATCCCACCGGCATGGTGGGACGGGCGGAAACCATGGGGAAGGCGGCCCATCCGCCCGCGTTGGAACTCTCGGGGTTTCCCAAGGATCAGTACGATTTGGTGGATTGGGCCGCGACCATGCTGCAAGGCAAGATCAAGCCGCGCGACGCCGTGGACCCGAACGCGCCCGAGGTTCCGCCGTTCGATCTGGACGTGGTGATCACCACCAAGAGCAAATTTCAACCCGACGTGTTGTTCTCGCACAAGGTCCACACGTTGTGGCTGTCGTGCGACAATTGTCATGAGAAAATCTTCAAGAAAAAGGCGGGAGGCAATCCGGAAATGCACATGACCAAAATCGCGGCGGGCGAGTTCTGCGGACGGTGCCACGACCGCGTCGCGTTCCCATTAACCGACTGTCTGCGCTGTCACGTGCTCGCCAAGGACCGGGCGAAATGACCGGGGCGCTTCGCGGGACGGCCGGACTGGCGTTCCTGATCGCCGTGTGGATGCCGGTCGCGGTCTCGAACGGTCAAGAGGCGCGGACCGTCGACGTGGTCATCACCAAGGACAGCTACGCGTTCGACCCGCCGCGCGTGGCGGTCGAGGTCGGCGACACCGTGCGGTGGCGAAACGAGGATACGCGGCGGCACCTGACGTCGAGTATCCCGGGATTTGGTCCGGACACGAACCTGGAGATTTTCTGCGAAGACTTATATGCGGGGAAAACCTGCGAGCACACGTTTACCAAGCCGGGTCGCTATCCCTACTTTTGTTTCGTGCACAACCGGATGCAGGGCGAGGTCGTGGTCGTTGACCGGTAGCAGGCTGCTGAAAAAGTCCGTCTGCTGCGCATTGCGTCTGAGGAGCCTCGGCCGCCTCACCGTCTCGGCGTCGCTCGTGGCTTGGCGCCACTTCGTCGTGGCGCCACTCGCCTCACGTACGACCCAGTACGCTGCTTCGCCAAGCGAGAGGAACGGACCATTGCCAGCGCCAGAATGCGGCGCAGTGCGCTTTCCGGTTTCCTCCTCCCCGCGGCCTTGCAGCCGGAGCTTTTTGAGCAGCCTGTCGGCCGTGCGATCTATGCCGCACCTTGGTGGGTTCGCGCGCGGGCACCGCGCGTCCGTGACTCTTGCCGTTCTTGTGTTCGGCGTCGCCCTGACGGCGACCGGGTGTCGGAGCGCGCCGCAGTCCGGGAAAACCCCGCTCGAAGCCGCCCTCGAATCCGTCACCGCGCCGGCCGAAGGCGAGACGCCGGTCCTGCCTCCGGGGGTGACGCTGGGCGAAGCGCCGGTGGAAGGGCTGTCGCCGGAGGCGACCGGCGTGCCGTCTCAGGACCCGGTTGAAGCCGCGGAGGCGCCGGGGTCGGAACCGCATCCGCTCGCGTTCGCCTTCCTGCCGCAGACCGAACAGGGGTACGTGGATTGGGTGAGCGCGGTTGAATTGGGCGTGATCCGGCCGATCGACTCCCTCGACCCGATGCGACGCGCGCTCGAACCCATGAAATTCGACGTGGTGTTCCCGGTCAAAGGCGACCTCCCCGACGTGGTGTATCCGCATTACGGACACACGTTGTGGCTCGATTGCAAGAATTGCCATCCCGGCATCTTCGTCATGCGCGCGGGGGCCAACCGCGTGACCATGGACGCGATCCTGAAGGGAGAGTTTTGCGGTCGCTGCCACGGGAAAGTGGCGTTTTCGCTGGCCGACTGCAACCGGTGCCATTCCCGCCCGAAACCGGGCCGGCCGTTCATCATTCCCCGCGCCAGCGGATAACCGGCGCTCTCACCGCGCGTTGTCAGGGCCGAGGCAGCGACCGGTCCGCGCTCGTCCGGCGCGAGAAGTCTTCACCGTGTCGCGGCGCTGGGTGGATCAGACGGCGGATCGGTCGCCGGTCGGGGAATTCTCCCGGACGACCGCGGCGTTTCGCGCGAGGCGTTTGGCGTTGACGCGGTGGATCGCGGTGCCTTGGAAGCGGTCCCGAAACTGCCCGTGCGATCGCGGGGCCGCGGCGTCATCGAGCGTGAGCCACGGCGCGATCCCACCGGGTGTGACGTCGTCGTCCGCGTGGGGTGCGGTCGGGGAGTCCATCGCAACCTGATTGTACGGACAGGCCTCCTGGCAGATATCGCATCCGAAGAGCCAGTCTCCCACCTGGGGACGCAATTCCTCGGCCACGACGCCCTTATATTCGATCGTCAGATACGCGATGCAGCGGCCGGCGTCGAGTTGGAACGGACCGGTCAGCGCGTTGGTCGGACACGCGTCCAAGCAGCGCGTGCAACTCCCGCAGCCTCCCACGCTCGGGGTATCGGCCGGCAGATCCAGGTCGGTGATCAGTTCCGCGAGCAGAACCCAGGAGCCGAGATCGGGCGTGATGAGCAACGTGTGTTTGCCGATGAAGCCGAGCCCGGCGGCTTGCGCGTAGGCGCGCTCCAGCAGCGGCGCGTGATCCACGGCGCCGCGAATCGCGGCGCCGGGCCGTTGTTCGAGGATAAACGTTTTGAGTCGGGTCAGGCGCGGCTCAATGATCGCGTGATAGTCTGATCCCCACGCGTACCGGGCGATCTTGCCCGCCGGCGCGTCGGGCGGCGGGGGATGGTCGCCCCGATAGTAGGCCCACGCGAGCGCGATCACGCTCTTGGCGCCGGGGAGCACGCGGCCGGGGTCTTCGCGACGTTCGGGTTCTTGGGCCAGGTACGCCATTCCGGCGTGCCGCCCCTCCGACAAATACCGGCGAAACGCCCGCTGGTGCTCGGCCAACGGGGCGGCGGGGGCGATGCCGACCCCGGAAAATCCCAGCGCGAGGGCTTCCCGTTTGATCGACTCAGCGAGCGAGGTCGACATCGCGAGCGTCCGCGGCGAGCGGAGGCCGGTACCCGTCGCGCTGCGCGGCGTGGTCCAGCGGCACCGTGAGCAAGTCTTCCAGGGCGGGGTCGATGTCGCGCCCGATTTCATGGGCGTGCGCGGTCTTGAGATACCCGCGACATTCGGTGCAAATCGCCACGTGATAGCCGGGCTCCACGTCTTCGATCGAACAGGCCAAGTGTTGATCTGCCGCGTTGCCGCAGAACGGGCAACCCGGTCTCGTGAAGATCCACGCGGTCGGACAGACGCTGCAGAACAACCGCCGGTCGCGCTCGCGTTCCTCGGCCAGTCCCGGGGGAAACCCGCACAACGGGCACAATGGACGATTCCACGCCCGGTCGGTGAACACGTCGCTCAGGGCCGGGAGCAGCGCGGCGAGCGACGGGCGCAGCGCGAGCCGAACCGCGTACCCCACGAACTCGACCGGCGCGGACTCCGGAGGCCCGCCGAGCCCGCCGAGCAGGCGGGCGAGCCATCGGGCGCGCTCCGGACCGCGCCCCGCCTCGTGGTCGAGCGCGTCGAGCGCGCGGGCCAACCCGGGGTTGCGGCTGCGCAGCACGGCGAGCAGTTGCGTAAACGTGTCTGCGGTGTGCGTCAGATCGGCGGAACCGAACCGCGAGGGATCGAGCAAAGGCAGGCCCCTCGCCAGTCGCAGCGGGCGTTCCTCGGGCGGGGCCAGCACCGCGCCGAGATCGTCCGGAATCGCGGCCTCCCAGATCTCGGACACGTGCCGGTAAAACCGCAGCGGTTCGCGCAAGTGAGGCCGCTCGCGCATGAGTCGTTTGATCAGGGTCGCGGATGCCATGGGAATGTGCATCGTACCGGCGAACACATGGGCCGGTCAAGCCCGGCGTTGGTTGACCGTGTTCCGAGCTTGCACTTATAATCCTTCTCGTGCCCGCCGTGTTCCCGCCGCCCGGAGATTCCCGTGACTGAACGTGCCGTGGTCCCGCAACGGTTTTTTGAATCGCGTTTCGGCCTGACGTCCCGCGATTTGGAAAGCGCCATGGCCCGCGCCATGGAACGACGGGTCGAATACGCGGACCTGTACTTTGAATACGAGGTCTCCGAGGGCGTCTCGCTCGAAGAAGGATTGGTCAAGACCGCGTCGCGCGACATCACGCAGGGGGTCGGCGTGCGCGCGATCGCCGGCGAGCGCACCGGGTACGCCTATTCCAACGACATCACGATCCCGCAAATCGACGTGGCGGCCCGGACCGCGCGATCCATCGCGGACGCGGGCGGCTCCGCGGCCGTGCCGGTTCCGGGCGCGGGGCCGGCGGTTCGCGATCTATATTCCGTGGATCACTCCATGTTGGACGCGCCGCTGCCCGCGCGGATCGACCTCCTCCAGGAGATCGACCGACTGGCTCGTGCGTACGACCCGCGGATTCGCAACGTGATGGCGAGCCTGTCGTGCGAGTCGAAGGTGGTGCTGGTGGTGACGTCGGACGGAGCCGTGGTCGGCGACGTGCGTCCGCTCGCGCGCCTGAACGTGACCTGCATCGCGCAAGACGGGAGCAACCGGCAGATCGGCAGCTACGGCGGCGGTGGGCGCATCGGGTGGGAGTTCTTTTTCGACGAGGACCGCTGGCGCACGTTCACGCGCGAGGCGGCGCGTCGCGCGATCGTGAACCTGTCGGCGCGTCCCGCGCCGGCCGGCACCATGACCGTGGTGCTGGGGCCCGGGTGGCCCGGCATCTTGTTGCACGAAGCCATCGGCCACGGACTGGAGGCGGATTTTAACCGCAAGGGCGTGTCCGCGTTCTCCAATCGGCTGGGGCAGCGGGTGGCGTCCGAGCTCTGCACGATCGTGGACGACGGCACCATTCCCTGGCGTCGCGGCTCGCTCAACGTGGACGACGAGGGGTCGCCGAGCGGTCGGACGGTGTTGATCGAGAACGGGATCCTGCGCGGGTATCTGCAGGACAAACTCAACGCCCGGTTGATGAAGATGCCGGTGACCGGCAACGGCCGCCGCGAAAGCTTCGCCCACGCGCCCATGCCGCGCATGACCAATACCTTCATGCTCCCCGGCTCCTCGACCCCGGAGGACATCATCGCCTCGGTCGACCACGGCCTCTTCGCGGTCTCGTTCGGCGGCGGGCAGGTGGACATCACCAGCGGCAAGTTCGTGTTTTCGGCGAGCGAGGCGTACCTCATTGAAAAGGGACGCATCACGCACCCGGTCAAGGGCGCGACCTTGATCGGCAACGGCCCTGACGTGTTGACGCGCGTGTCCATGGTGGGCAACGACCTGACGCTGGACCCCGGCGTGGGTACCTGCGGCAAAGAGGGACAATCCGTTCCGGTCGGCGTCGGGCTCCCCACGATTCGAATCGACGGGCTGACCGTCGGTGGCACGCAGGGCTGACATGCCGATCGATCGGAACCTGGCGGAAGAACTCCTCACCAAGGCCCGCCGTCTCGGCGCGACCGACGCCGACGTGATGGCCGTGGAGGGCACCACGTTTTCCTCCCGGGTTCGACTCGGGGCGGTCGATAAACTGGAACAGGCGGGCGAGCGTCGATTGGGACTCCGCGTGATCGTGGATCAACGGACCGCGGTCAGCTCCACCGCGGATCTCTCGCGCGCCTCGCTCGAGGAACTGGTGTCGGAAACGTGCGCCCGCGCGATTCGCATGGCGCCTGATCCTCACGCGGGGCTGCCCGCCAAGGGCCAGGGGATCACGTCGGTTCCGGACTTGGATCTGTGGGACGGGAGCTACGGCGAACCGGACGCGGACGAGAAGATCGAGTTGGCGCGGGCGACCGAAGCCGCGGCGCTCGGCTACGACCCGCGAATCAGCAACTCCGAGGGGGGGGAGTTCGATCACGGATTCTCGGAGATCGTCTACGCGGACACCAACGGCGTGTACGGGCGGTATCGCAGTTCGTCGTTTTCACTGTCGGTGGTGGTGATCGCGTCGCGCGACGAGTCGATGCAGCGCGACTACTGGTATTCGGCGAAACGGAAGTTTCGCTTGCTCGACCCGCCCGAGGCGATCGGCAAGGTCGCGGCGCAACGCGCATTGGCCCGGTTGGGCGCGCGCAAGGTCAAAACACAAGAGGCACCGGTGGTTTTCGACCCGCAGATGGCGGCGCGACTGGTGGGTACGTTGGCGGGCGCGGCGTCGGGTTACGCCTTGTACAAAGGCGCGTCCTTTCTTGGCGGCGCGTTGGGTCAGGTCGTGGCCTCCCCGCTGGTGACGATCGTGGACGACGGCACGCTGCCCACCGGGCTGGGCTCGAAGCCGTTCGACGGGGAAGGGCTGCCGACCCGTCGGACCGTCATGGTCGATCGGGGCGTCTTGACCAGCTACCTGCTGGACACGTACTCCGCGAAAAAACTCGGTCTGGGCACGACCGGCAACGCCGCCCGCGGCATCGGGGACACGCCGAGCGTGTCTCCGACGAATTGTTATCTGGAGGCCGGCTCGTCGTCTCCGCAAGACATCATCGCCTCGGTGCGCAGCGGACTATACGTGACCGATCTGATCGGGTTCGGGGTCAACACCGTGACCGGCGACTATTCGCAGGGCGCGGCGGGGCTGTGGATCGAAAACGGCGAAATCGCGTTTCCGGTCGAAGAGATTACCATTGCCGGCAACCTCAAGGACATGTTGCGGCAGATCGAGATGGTCGGGAATGATCTGGACTTCCGCGCGCGCACGTGCGCGCCGACCATCAAGATCGCCTCAATGACCATCGCCGGCACGTAGAGGAGTCTGTCCATGACCGGCCATCTGCGGCGTTGTCGCTGCGCGTCCGCTCCTCACGCACGAACCAGTGCGCTCCGGTGCGGGCGCTCGCTCCGCCTGGCATCTGGCGCGGTCCTGAACAGGCTCGCCCTTCGCTACGCTCGGACGGGTGTAACGGACGTCGTCGTCATTCCCGCGTAGGCGGGAATCCAGGCGTTCTCGAATTTGTCAGACGCGTCGAGTGATGGATTATGGCCAGCGGATGAGCGCTGTGCCCCAGGTAATCCCGCCGCCGAACGCTGCCAGTAAGACCCAGTCTCCTGATTTGATCCGGCCGTCGGTGACGGCGTGGTGCAGCGCGATGGGGAGCGCGGAGGAGGAGGTGTTGCCGTAGCGGCTGATCGTGACCGGCACCTTGTCCTCGGGGAGGCCGAGCCGCCGCTGCACCTGTTTCAGGATGCGGAGGTTGGCCTGATGGAAGATGAAGTGATCGATCTGATCCAGGCTCAGGTCAAAGCGCGCGGCCTGATCGCGCACGGCTTGCTCGATGGTGCGGACCGCGGTCCGGAACACCGCGGAGCCGTCCAGCTGCATGGCGTGCCGATTGGCGGCGAGGCTCGACTCGGACAAGGGCTCGCGGCTGCCTCCGGCCGGCAGATGGATCAGCGGCCAGCGCGAGCCGTCCGCGTGCAACGCCACGTCGAGCACGCCGCGATCAGCGGGTCCGGCGGTCAAAATGACCGCGCCCGCGCCGTCGCCGAACAGGATCGCGCTTGCGGGATCACGCTGGTCGATGAACCGCGATTTGACCTCGGTCGCCGCGAGCAGGACGGAGGTGGCTTGTCCGGTGTGAAGAAACGCCTGGGCGATCGAGAGCCCGTACAAAAAACCCGTACACGAAGCCGCCAGATCGAAGCCCGGGCAACCTGTGACTTTGAGTTCACGCTGGAGCAGGCACGCGGTTGAGGCAAAACCCATGTCCCCGGACGTGGTGGCGACGAGCATCAAATCGATGTCCGAAAGGGATCGACCGGCGGCTTGAAGCGCGCCGCGCGCCGCGGTCGCGGCTAAATCAGACGTGGCCTCGTGTTCGAGGACCCACCGGCGGGAGGTGATGCCGGTGCGCCGAAGAATCGCGCCGGGCGGCATCGCCATATTGCTTTCGAGTTCTTCGTTCGTGACGACCCGGCTTGGCAGGCCGATCCCGGTGCCGGTTATCAGTGCGCCCACGGATGCCTCAATTCGATCCGAGCGCCTTGTCCACCAGATCGGAGAGTTGATCCGGATGGTTCGCGACAAAGTCCGGCGTTCCGCCGATCTGGTCCACGTAACCCCACGCGCACCAGATCGTGGCGGCACCGAACGCGTGGCCGAGCTGCATGTCGGCTGCGGTGTCGCCGATCATGACCACGCGGCCGCGCCCCGTGACGAACCCGCAGCGTGCGGCGGCTTCCGACAACACCACCGGATCGGGTTTGCCCTTCGCGCAGGTATCTCCCCCGATGATCGCGCTGAAGTGTTTGCCCACGCCCAGGACGTCGAGTAGGCGATGCGAGATGCGTTCGGGTTTATTGGTGATCACGGCCAGCCGGCCGCGGTCCGCGAGCCGCGCCAAGGCGTCCGCGATGCCCGGGTACAGTCTGGTCTCGCGCGCCACGTTGGCGAAATAATCCGCTTCGTACCGTTCCCGTACTTCGGCCAACCGTGCGTCGTCGCCGTTGAGGTAGTCGTCGAAACACGCCCGATACAACTGGTCCATCCCGCGATTGACCCACGGCCGGATCACCTTGTCAGCGCGCGACGGCAAGCCGAGCGCCTCGCGCACGCGCCGCACCGCGGCGGTCATGTCGCTGCGGCTGTCCTCCAGGGTGCCGTCCAGATCCAGGCCGATCAGGTTCACGCGCGGCGCGATCCCTGCGCCGTGAGGTGCTCCACGCTGCCCTTGGCGTCGCCGTGTTCCGTGACCTTGCGCTGGCCGCTGAGCGAACCTTTGTAGGCGGAGAACGGCCGGCCGTTGTGACTGATCACCTCGTGCGCCAGGCCGCCGGGGATCAGTAGGATGTCGCCGGCCTCGATCGTGATCGGGAACTCGTCGAAGTGAAACGTGATGGCGCCCGACACCGCTCCGCGAATTTCCGGCTCATCGTGCGCGTGGCGGCTGCGTTCGAACCACGGCGCCACGGTTTGCAGGTCGTACACCGCGTATCCGAATCCCCGCATCGCCTCGGCCACGGACTCCGCGGTGGGCTCCTCGGTCCGTCCCCATTTGATCACTTTCACGCCGTTGGGAAACGTCGCTGTTTTGGATCGCTCGCTCATGACCCAGCCTCCTGTGCGGTCACAACATAACGCGTTCAGGAGGTGGATGTCCATTCCTCCATCGGGTGAGGATCGGCAGCGCGAGGGCCGAATCGAGCACTGCGTCCACAATGCAAGGGCACTGGCAACGGCTATTGACGGGACTTGATTCTCAGGGGTGCTTCAAGTGCAATATGTCTCACTTAGGCCGGACTCGAACAGGGGACAAACATGGACGATCTGTTTCGATTTGGAGACGAATTGGGACCGGTCAAGATCATCCATGTGTACGAGCCATCGATCCAGCTCAAGGCGATATTGGTGGTCGACAACGTGTCGGCCGGACCTTCCATCGGCGGCGTGCGGATGGCGCCCGACGTGAGCGTCGAGGAGTGCGCCCGACTCGCCCGGGCGATGACCCTGAAGAACGCGGTCGCGGGCCTGGCACATGGCGGCGGCAAAGCGGTGGTGTTTGGGGATCCGAAAATGGCGGCGTCGAAGAAAGAGGCGCTCATCCGCGGACTGGCCAAGGCCCTACGGAACGAGGAGGACTACATCTTCGGGCCCGACATGGGTACGGACGAGCGGTGCATGGCGTGGGTGCACGACGAGATCGGACGCGCGGTCGGCCTGCCCCGCGAGTTGGGCGGGATTCCGCTGGATGACATCGGCGCCACGGGGTGGGGAGTCGCTCAAGCCGCGGAGGTAGGGTTGGAGTTCTGCGGGATCGATCGCAAGCGAGGCGCGCGGGTCGCGGTGCAGGGGTTCGGCGCGGTGGGCACGCATGCGGCGCGATTTCTCGCGGACAAGGGCGCGGTCCTGGTCGCGGCTTCGGATTCAACCGGAGCCATTCACGATCCGGACGGGCTCGATGTCCATGCGCTGATCGCGCTTAAACAGCAGGGCAAAAGCGTCGCCCAGTTCGCGAAGGGCAAGCCGATCGACCGCGACGCCATCATCGACGTGGATTGTGACATCTGGATTCCGGCCGCGCGGCCCGACGTGATCACCGAAGCCAATGTCCACCGCTTAAAAACCAAGCTGGTGGTCCAAGGCGCCAACATCCCGATCACCCCGGGCGCGGAACAGATCCTGGCGGGAAACGGGATCGTGTGTGTACCCGACTTCATCGCCAACGCGGGCGGGGTGATCTGCGCGGCGATGGAGTACCACGGCGCCGGCGAGTCCGCCGTGTTCCAGGTTATCGAGGACAAGCTGCGGCGCACCACGCGGCTGGTGCTGGAGGCGTCCGCGAAGCAACGCATCCTGCCGCGACAGGCCGCGATGGACCTCGCGGTGCAGCGGGTGAAAAAAGCGATGAGCCTGCGGCGGTTCGCCCTCTTTTCATCCGCTCCAGGATTCGCGTAATCGACGCCGTCGAGGGATGAGGTATCGGACCCGATTTCACGGCCGCGGCCCGTGGTGTGCGTGAACAGTCTGAATTCCCCCCCCTTTTTGTCACCGGCGGCATATCCCGTCTCCGGTCCCGTGCCTTCCGAGAGGGTGAGTTGTTTCTGATCTCCGCCGCGAGGCGTCTCGCGTGGGAATCTGACGCTCAAACGAAACGGGCCGACTCTTTTGAGCCGGCCCGTTGTTGATGTTCAGTTGGTTGCGGGGGCCGGATTTGAACCGACGACCTTCGGGTTATGAGCGCGTTTAGGCCAAACTATACACCTCATGGATATGTGGCCTGGTTTCCCGATTAAGGCTTCAAATCAATGAGTTGTGG
>JBMOMD010000035.1:0-1011 GCA_049325295.1 Nitrospirota bacterium | reverse complement strand
GGCTGAAAAGTGCACGAACACATCGCGACCCTCTTCCGGTGTGATGAATCCGTAGCCCTTGCTGCCGTTGAACCACTTCACTGTTCCTTTTGCCATATGCAATCACCTCCCTTCATCGAACTCGGGATTGCTCCCGGGGTATGAAGCGAACGGAGGCGAAAAAAAACCGCAGGCGGCTTGCATGCGCTGCGGAAGTCTTACTCACTCGACCTCTGACCACTCACAATACCTGGATGGTTTGTACCACGGCGGTACGGACGGTGTCAATGCATTTCTTCGCGCACGAGCACGGCTTCGGGTTGGCTCAGGGGTGCAGCGCGTGAGTGAAGGGCCGATCGGGGACGTTGCGGCTTTAGTGGCCTTGTCCTACGGTAGCGACCCGTCATGGCGCGCGGCATCGATCGCCAGCCGATCTTTCTCGACGACTACGATCGCGATGACGTTGTCCGGCGCGTCGCCGCGCGCGCGAGGGCCGACAGAGGTCCGCGTCTCCGCCTGGTCGCTCGTCACCAATCACGCGCACCTGCTGGTCCGCACCGCCTCGCTACCGTTTGCCCGAGAAGGCCGCCAAGCTGAACGCCGGCGGCCTTCTCGATTAGACCACCATCACAGGGTGGCTCACCACCGCGTTGTAGAGGTACCCTTGCCGGTTGCACGGCACGCTGTCGGGTTGCGTATGCCCCTTGTCGTCCATGGCCCGGCACCGCAGCACGTGGGGGCCGAGCGGCAGATCCAGGTCAATGCCCCACCGCACCCACGCCTGAGGACTATTGGGTTTGGTCAGTTCCGCGTCGTGATATGCCCCCCCGTCCACGCTGACCTCGACCCGCTTGATCTTGGCGGCCGGCGACCACGCGCGGCCCGTGACGGGTCGATCCGCGGGGATCTCGGCCGAGACCCCGTCGGTCGGCCATGCGATCTCGAAGGCGCTCTTGACGGTCTGCTCGGTCACGGCGGGCGGCGGACACGGATAGAACCCTGGTCCGCAACCGACCGAATCGTCGTTCTCCA
>JBMOMD010000034.1:0-1030 GCA_049325295.1 Nitrospirota bacterium | reverse complement strand
GCCGTCTTCGGTTGCTTCGATGAGCCGCAGGTACTCCAACGCCGAGTCACCCGGCTTGAACGTCGCCGGCCCCAACGTCGTGTCACCCGACTCCAAGTTGCGGAGGTTCGTAGGCCAGTCGATCTCGTCGAGCACATACCCGATGCGCTGATCGGTGGTCTGGTTGTCGAGCGGAGCGATAGCGGCGTTGGCGTGCGCGAGCATCCTGGCTGCGCTCACGTCATGGTCGTACACCGCTACCGCGGCGAGAAACCCGTGGAACCCTGTGCCTAGATCCTGAGCCTTCCGAGCACCGATGGACGCACCCGGTTGACCAGCATCCGGACCGGGAAGCGTTCCAGTATTCGTGGTCGTATCGACACCGTCGAGATAGATGACGGCGTCCCCGGAACTTGCGCGTCGGTAGGCGACATGCCACGGCGGTGTCCGGTGGGCCGTGTCATCACTCTGGTTGCTAACGCTGTTGTTGCTGTCGCCGTCGTAGAGCTGGCCGGACACCGTCCAAGTGGAGGCGTCCCATGCGAAGGTCGAGTCGAACCCTTCGGCTGTTGCGCCCGTCCCGAAACTGACGGCACTGACCGTGAGCGCCGCGGGAGGGTTGTCTGCATCTACACGAGTCACGAACTCGACCGCAGCTGGCCGGTCGGTGATCCCCACGGCGAAGTCCTCGACGACTCCTCGGTGCTCACCGTCGAACTCGATTCCCCGCAACTTTGCTTGGCCGGTTGTCGACACTTCCACGGAGAGGTCCGTGGTCCCGTCCACATAAACCCCGTCGTACCCGTTGCCTGATCGGTCGACCATCACGGAGCCAGACGTTTCGTCTAGCGGCCAATACCCCAAGGGCGAGTCTGTGAGGATCTCGGCTTCGAGGACCGTGCGGGGGATCTTGGCTCGGGCGAGCTTGTCGAACCCGTCGTACGCCTGGACTGGCACCCAAGCGAACTTGTTGCCAAGGTCGTAACGCTGCGGGTACGACGCAACAGACCCGTACCACACGCTCTTAGAAGACTGCCCCGCGGGTGTGCCG